>JAPPNJ010000070.1 GCA_028818705.1 Candidatus Poribacteria bacterium | reverse complement strand
CGTGGAAAGCCGGGCGACGTTTCTCAAGCTTTAATTGTTTGAGTCAAGTTCATTATAGTAAAACCTACAATTAATCAGACCTTGTAGAAAGGCGAGGATACAATCCTCGCCAGCGGAAACCGTGAGAGTTCTATTATAACTTTTATCCATGTCGCTCTTGATGTGTTGTATAAAAAAACAGAAAAACTATACATAAGGAGAAAAAATGAAAATTCTGAATTTAAACCAAGTCTTTGTATTCTTGATGCTTGCTATCCTGTTTGCTTTGATTACAGATTCTGTGCATGGGGCAGGCAATATCGGGTTCACCTACAGCCAAGTTATTGATGACCAGAGTGGGGGTGTTACGGCAGAATACGAACATGACGGGGAAACAATTGATTTCGAGATTGATGGACAACTTCAATCTGGAGACATCTACCGCGGCAAAGCACACGCTGAAGTCGTTTTTCGTCTCGGAAACTCTATCGGTTTGAAACCTTTCGTCGATATAACTGCGAAGGGCTACACACTTGACGGACTCGGTCGAGAACAGAACTACGGACTTGCCGGAACAGTGAAAGTCGGCGATCTCGATTTCGATATCGGTGTCGGCGGACGAAACTCTAATCCGTGGGGCGAACCCAACGCGCTTGATGAGCTTCTGCCGAAGGGCTATAACGAAGATGAACTCAAGGCGTTAGGACTCGACAAAGTTCACCCTGCGCCTAAAGGTATTCCGTTCAAGTCTGGGAACTCCGTCATCGCGTTTGCCAGCACAAGCCTTGAAAAAGGCAACTTTGAAGTAGATCTAAAAGGTGTTTTCGAGGTAGCGGGTGAAGGCGATAAAGCACATCAGATACATGCCGATTTTGAAACAAATCGAAACCTTTTCGGGAATGTTGATCTTATTGTTGGTCTGCAGGTAGCAACGCAGTTCTACCAGCAAAGTATTCAATATGAGTCAGCAGTGCTCACCACGATCGGCTATCGCTGGTAGAAAGACTTTTAATATTTGGGGAGTTGTAACCACGACCATTGCCATGGATTAACACCACTCCCCGAATATGGGCGGTGCCTTGGTCGGCACTGTTGTTCCTCCGGTGCTGCGCCGCCCATTTTATAGTTTTCAGTTTCCAGTTTCGAGTTACCAGAAAAGAGGTTCTTAACTGGTGACTGATAACAAAAAAATATATGCCAGCGCCAGCGTAAAAAAAATGGCGCACCAACTACAGGAGAATCTTATGCCATTAGAAGAAGGAGAAAATCAAGGGAGAGGTGACCTTGAGAAAGTAGAAGAAGAAAAACAGCCATCGCCGATGTGCGATGATTGGAAAGCCGAACGAGACAGGTTAATCGAGGCGCGTCGAAATATGAATCCTCAAGAACGCATAAACGACCCAAATCTAAACCTACTCCTCGTCCTGATAGACACAATCAATGCACATTGTTAGTTAAATACACGCTCGCGCCAGCTTGAAAAAAGTCGCGAGTTTAAGGAGGCTTTCCTATAGTCTATCAGAGAAAGCCTCATAATACAAGGATATAGGGTACTCAAATTATTGTCAATCAAATTGCAAATCACGTGAGAGAAATCATGCTCGCACTGAGAAGCGAGTACATCGACGTTCCCGACTACGTAGGCAGTATTCTGGACTCTTATGCACGCTATAAGACGGGGGGTGCCATGGGATTGGGTGTCTCAATTCCTGTCCTCACCAGACGCGCACCTGCTCGTTATTACCGCGGGCTTGACGAAGCACAATCGCTTGACAAAAACGACGAAGTCGATAGGCATTTCGCATATTACAGCGACATGTCGGTCCCGGTGGTAATGGTTGGAACCGACCTACAGCGCACAACGGGTATGACAACCGCACAACTGGTGCGTCAAGACTACTCGCTCGGACACCTCAATGAGAGCGATAGACTTATGCTTTTAAATCAGTTCAACACCGCCTACGAAACCGGCGCTGCAGGTGCACAGGCGCGTAAGGTCAGCGGCTTACATGGCGACTATCTCACGCTCGATTCGGATGAGATCCAACGCGCCCCTGAGAGTCTGAACGACCTCTTTGATCCTAACGGGCGGTGGCACGGTGTGGATCCAGCAGAATTAGGGAGCTGGGACAAGGATCATGTATGGGGACGAAATCCTGTCGGAAATCACGCGAATAATATCGGCTCGAAAAAATATCGTCACTGCCCACAGGTCCATTCTGTTGCTGATGGCACAACTGTTTCTATTGCAGTCCTGGATAAACTCCTCCGCCAACACAACATGGTCGTGAAACGCCGGAAACTCGGCTATATGTGGGCAGACGGGTTCTCTACGCTCGTTGGTGAGATTCTCGGTAAAAACCAGAACATTCCGCAGTTGACGATGGGCGGTTATGGTTGGCAGTATGATATTGATTGCGTCAAAATCGCCGGGACGACGATTATTGCGGATCCGAACGCGTCTGAGGGTGTTCTTCGTGTGCTGGAGGTCGGGGATCCAGGTCAGGAAAATGGATCGTGTTTCCCCTTTTACTGGGACCCTTTGACAAGCCCGATCGAAGAAATTCGGATGAAGGCGAAGGCGAAATCTGACCGGATGGATAGACCCCGTGGGATGGATTTTGGGTATATGCGTGAAACACCCTTCTTCGGCGACGAGTGGTACCGCGACACGCGCTACGAGGATGCGGTGGCTTCTAAGATTCGCTTAGCAAGCATCCCTCTTGTGTGCACCGTCCGCGGGCATCAGCTTGAGGTAAATAACCTTTCTGCCTAATTGATTATGGGGAGGTTTCGGACCACGTTTTGACCCAATACCGAACAGTACCTTCGCTTATCTTTGAAAATTTCTTGAGAAGGTGTTTACGTTTTTCGTTTAAGGGCATGCTCTCGGGTAGCGAATTGAGTATCTCAAATGCAGAAGCCCGCTCAGGATGAGCACGGTTTAAAGACAGTTTCCTGCGAGTTTCAAGAGATGGCGGCTTTCGATTTTTAGCCGATTCAGACAATTTCTTGCGGTGTTCAGGTGTGAAAGTTTTACCTTTGTGCCCATCGGATATTTTCTGACGAATCTCAGGGGATAGTGTTTTACCTTTGTTGATTTCAGAGAGTTTCTTTCGAATCTCAGGCGTGCGTGTTTTGCCTTTATTTCCGTCAGAGATTTTCTTTCGGGCTTCGGGTGTGTGTGTTCTACCTTTACCTGCTTCGGAGATTTTCTTGCGATGTTCGGCTGAAAGCGGTTTGCCTTTACGCTTTTTATTTGATTTAGAGATGTTCTCGCGGGCTTCAGGGGATAGGGTTTTACCTTTCTGGCTTTCGGACATTTTCTTTCGGGTTTCAAGAGATGGAGGCTTTCGCCTTTTATTCGCTTCGGATATTTTCTTTCGGGTCTGGTCGGACACAACCCTATTCGTGCCACCCGCGTTGCCGCCACTCTGTAAATTGTAACCGTGGGGAGCGATTGTATTATGCTTGTTGATTTCAGCGATCTCCAGATCGTCAAGAAATATATCAAGCGTTTCATGGAGGATTTCAACGGTGAAGGCATCACGTCCGTATTTTTGGATGGCGTTGTGTATAGCGGGACACCTATTGTGATTAAGATTAAAGTGTCTATTAATCCGCTTTTCAACTTTCTTGATCGTCTGTCCGATGTAAGACTTACCGTTGGTCGTATTCGTGATTTTGTAGATGTAACCCATTATAAAGCCCCTTCGAGGGATAGATTGTGCTTATGTGTTTTTATGGACTATCACACATCACACCTTTAACCCCTGCTAAGTGGGTTGGCAGACACATTGTCAAGCGACAATGCTTAGCATGTCTGCCAGTGTGATACTATTAATTTACCACATTTTTAGAACGGTATCAAATGTTTTTTTAACAATAAGCAGTATAAAGGAGAAAAACAAAAATGGCAGGACAATCAATTAGGATTCTACCGGGCGAATTCACCAAAGAACAGCACCATCGGCTCGGTGTCAGTGCTCCGGACGACTGGGGCAGGATATGGAGTTATGTTGGATTTTCGGCAGGCACCTACAAACCAGGGTGCATTGTTCGTGATATTGCTGTTGTTAGCGGTACCGTCACAACTGCCGCAGCGAAGGACACAAATTTACTTGTAGACAGCGGGGAATTCGCGAATGACGGTTGGCTACGGGGCGCGATAGGTGTTATCACAAATGCAACAGGAGAAGGCACAGGACAGGTCTTCCAAGTTATCCGACGCATCGACGATGACACGCTTGAGATCGCGCTCATCACGGATGCAAGCGGTAAAAGGAAAGGCGGGAACAATCCGGGGTGGGAAACAGCGCTTACGACGAGTTCAACCTTTACACTGCGTCTACCGGGACGTGTGAGTGAATCAATTGCGACACCCGCCCGCGTGCGTGGTGTATTTCAAGCGGAAGATGATCTCGTGGTCCCAACAAACGAAGAGAGATATGGCTGGGTTCTTCAACGCGGTCTCGGTGTCGGCGATTTCATTGCTGACCCTGGCGGTAATGCTGCTATGGGTGTGGACACGAACGTCCGAACCGCCACTTCCGGTCAAGTGCGGGGTGGCACCGCAGGTGTTGTCGTTGGATATACCATTTACGAGATCCCCGATGCCGCTGAGACAGGCCTCAAACCGATGATTTTTACGATTGAAAACGATGAGCTCTCCCATCGGTACCCGATCAAGGATAAGCCTTATAGCCGAGACGATAACGGAGAGTTGATTCTATAAAGTCAAGTAAGAGGAATGGCTATCGGCTGTCGGCTATCGGCAAAGATGGCTTATGTGCATCGTCGTTTTCTTTGCTGATTACCTCTTGGTTTCCGATTGCCTCTTTTTCAACATGAAAGCTTCAACAACTATCAATCACGTCCGGACGCTTCTTGGTGATCCGGACGGTGATTACCACTCAGACGAAAAAATGCTGCTGCATCTGAATGCTGCGCTGGAAGATATTTGTGACCGTTCGCGTTCGTTGCGGTCGCCGGCTTATCATCGGCTGATTGCGGATCAATCGATGTACGGGTTACCTGCGAGTTTCCTCGAGGCGGATATTGTGGGGGTTGTCCATCAGGGACGTTGGCGGGAATTAGAATACGCCGACTTGGGCCCGACGCTGCCTGCGATTATAGATGACGTTACCGCGGGACTCACACCGGGGCGGTATACAATCTGGGGGCAGGCGCATATTGAGAGGCACGTGGCGACGGTGGTTGAAAACCGGAATACGAATGACCCATCCGGTGAAACCTCGTTCACTTCATCTGTGCCGCTTCATGGCGTGCTACGGGGAGATCGAGTTATAAACATCACCGATGATTCGGAGGGGATCGTACAAACCGTATCCTCAGACTTCCTACAGGTGACCTTTGAGGACCTTGCCGGCGGCGAGGATAATCGAATGCAAGTGGGTGACAATTTTAGAATACTCAGTCCTGAAGCCTCGAGGAAGAACATCGTAATTTCGCCCCCGCCGACAACGACGGACGAAACGGGGACAGAATCGCTTTTTTTATATTTCGCCCGCTCGCATCAACAGATCACGCAGCAGCGCATCGATGATCAGAACGATACTCTTGAGATCGACCCGGAGTTTGCGAGCACTTTGCGGCATCGGATTATGTTCTACGCCTCGCTGGATGCTCATGGATTGGACAGCGCGGCGACCCAGGCGTTCGATATAAAGTATGAGACGGACTACTACCGGGCAATTATCCCGGTGCGCAGGAGAATCCGACAGTTTATTTCATCATGGAGAGCGGGCGGACGCAATAGATCCATTAGAGGTTCTGAAACTATTTCACGTACCGCAGACTGGAATTTGAAACCCTATTGATTATGGGGAGGTTTCTGATGTTTGCGTTTTTCATAGTATTCACGACTTTTTTGTTTGCGTTTCTCACGGTATTCAGGGTCATTGGCATACCTCTCGTTTCTTAGGCGATTTTGCCGCTCACGGACTTCAGGGTTATTCGCGCACCCCCAAGTCAGGTAGGTGCGGTTTGCAACCGTACCCATAGGTGTCAATTTAGGGTTTCTGTGCTCTTGTAGGTTGGGTTGAACGGCGTTGAGAGGGAGATGTGCGTGTTTCAAATACACATCAAATCTAAGACGCTGCGATATACACTCAAGAACAGAGTGAAACCCAACTTCATACGGACCCTCGGAGGTGTGGCACTTCAGACCAAGAGCGTTGGGTTTCACTCGTTCTGCGGCGGATGTGGCGTGTCTGGAGAAAAGTTCGTTTTTCTATGATTTTCACGGTTTTGGTGGAATCCGTTCAACCCAACCTACGATGCTGCGCCGGGTTTTAACCATAAACTTTGCACACGCCAGAATGCCTCTTTAGTCCCGTAGGGACGGCATTTGTGTAGAAATCGACGTAATATATGAGTCAAGCCCCGTAGGGGCGGCATTTGTGGAGACCCTACTACAAAATAGTGTGAAAAACCCCTAAATTGACAGTTATGGTGCGGTTCCAAACCGTACCTACCGGACCTGGGGAAATCGGACTAAAAACTGAATACTGACAACTATTATGCCTACTTTATCATGGGGACAAACCTCATTTCAAGGTCTTCACACACAGCCATCGAAAACTGCTGATGGACATCTTTTCGCCCAAGATATGCAAAATTTGCGTGTTGACGGCGAGGGATGGTTGCAATTACGGTCGGATATCATAGCGATGGACCCTCATGGCATCTCCATCTCAGGGGTGGCGACGACACTGAAGCATGTTTTCACGCTACGTGCCGATGGCAGGCTTTATGTGCGGGAGGTTGATACGCTTGCAAGTGAAATCGAAATCACAGGGGTTGAGAATCTTTCGGGAAGCATCTCGCTCGTTAGTTTCAATACTTATGTCATACTGACCAGCGAGGGCACGGATCAAGGCTATATTATTGATTTAAGGGAAGGTGAGAACTATCAAGCATACCCACTCGGATTTTCAGAACCGGGACCCTCTTCGTACACGGTCGGACTCGTAAACGAAATTCCGTCAAATCTCGACAGTAAATTCCACAACAAACCCAACAGAGGATCAGAACTCTCAGAAAACACGTACTATCACTATCTCTATACAATCATTTCACTACCTGATGACAAAGAATCGCCTTGGTACGGGATGGAATCGAATCCGCCTCAGAATGAACTCGTGGACACTTTAATTGACGGGATTACCAATATTTCAGAGGCGCGTGGGCTGGTCTACAGCGGTGTTAATGCGTTTAATTTATTTCAGTTTCGTGAGAATGAAAGTTTTGTGAAGTTGACGTTGAACTTTGTCAAACCGCTGCCAGCGACACATATTCGGATATACCGTTCAAATCCCATAGAAAACGCAATTATCGACCTTTCTATCACAGAAGCAGAGCGTCAACGGACGATTAAGCAACTCTTTAGCAATCTCGACTATCGCTTAGTGCTTGAAACGGAAATCTCGCAGGTTTCGGGTACCTTAGATTTTTATGATGGGATGAGCGATGCGGATTGGGCAGAGGGACAACGCCTTGAAACGACAAATGACCGTATGCCTCGTGAAGTCAAGCAGATTTCCGAATATAATGATTTGGTTTTTGGTGCAGCGGGTGATAGGCTGATCTATTCAGATCTTAGGCAAGGTGTAATTGTGCCGTGGGCGTTTCCTAAAGAAAATGACATTCGCGTTCAAGGTAGCGTCCATTTCTGTGCGGAAATCAATGAAGTCTTGCTTTTCGGTTCACGAGACGGGATTTGGCGACTCGCGGGAAACACCGAGTACAATTTTGCTGTCGGACAAATCTCGAATGCAGGTCCTATTGATGGCTACGCGTGGAGCAGAATCATGGATGCACTTGCGTTCGTGGGTGAGGGCGGATTGTTTATGACGGATGCCTCACAGGTTATCCGTGCTTCTGAGACGGTGCTGGATGGCTTCTTCCAGGATAAGAAGGTTGTTCGGGGTGCTGTGGCGTTCTTTAAAGATGGCGACGTGCTCTATTCGGTGACGCTTGAAGATAGCCATGGAAACACAGCGGATGTCCAGTTCAAACGTGAGGATGGCTACTGGGTGCGTTGGAATCTGCCTTTCATGCAGTCGGCAACTATCGTGGAAGGGTCTTTGACACTCGTGCTGGTGGCGGATGGGACTGGGCAGCTGAAGCGGTTGGATTGGAATTCTACCGCGAATCAGGAAGAAAATGTTGCGTGGTCTTGGACAAGCCAATTCCTTGATGAACCGGGTCCTGGATTGGCGAATCGACGCAAACGGTATTCTCAGTTTCAGTTTACGGGTGAGGCGGATAACGCGATGATGTTACAGGTTTGGAAGGATAACGAGGATGAGCCCGCGGTAGAGAAGACTTTTGAATCTCGCGCGAACCTGATTCCGGTCCGCGTGCCGATCAACCGGATCGCACGCCGATTACGGTTTAAACTCTCTGGCACGGGACGGGTCAAGATTCAAGGAATACGAGTGGAGATAGTCATTTAAGACGCAAATAAAATAGTTGATAGTTGTTAGTGGCCAGTTAAGAAGCTCTTTTCTGGTAACTGGTAACTCGAAACTGGTAACTGGTAACTCGAAACTAATGAAAATTGAAAGGACTCGCGATCTTCAGGGGCAGCGGACGGATAGAGAAAAGAGCAATAAGATTGCGATCGTTGAGGCGTTGCCCAATAAAGGTTTTGAAGGGGATGAGATATACAGAGGGACACCCCCGGAGCAGGTCGACCGCGGCGACGGTTTCTATAAACGGCTGAATGGGAAATGGATTTTTATTGGTGGGTTTGAACCGGAAGCCGAAATCGTGTTTTCATCAGAATTAAAGGAACCAGATTTGTAATGGCAACGCGTATCTATACAGACGCAACCGATTTTGACGCACAGCAAGGGCACTTCACGATTGAAGGTGTTGATAACCGATATTATCTCAGAATCGGTGCGCTTAATAGTGAAGATCGGCGGCTTATAGCGTCATTGATAGAGGATGGTTTTGTCGGTTTCTTTCAAGACGAGGTACGCATAGCGATTGCTGGTATTGCTTCAACGTATGATGCAACAAATGATCGAATCGAAATTGATAGGGAACTGCCTGAACTCCAGATCGAAGATGAATACGTCATCCGATTTACGCAGGCGCGACCGGGTGAAGATGGTGAAGGCGGTATTGGCACGCCCGGCGAGGATGGTGAACACGCCGAGATCGAAGTAGAAGATACCGATACGGGTATCCGTGTTCGGGGGAAGTCTGGCGGTGAACCTGACTTCAGACCTTGGCAGGATGTCCGAGATGGCAGAGATGGACAGGATGGAGCACCAGGTAAGGATGGAGAGGATGGAAAAGACGGAGAAGATGGTGCGCCCGGCGAGGATGGTGAACACGCCGAGATTAAAATTGAGGATACACCTACGAATGATCCTAACGGACCTGGTATCCGTGTTCGGGGAAAATCGGGGGGTGAACCTGACTTTGGCTCCTGGTTTCATGTTCGTGACGGCATGGATGGGGAACCGGGCCAAGAAGGCGAGGATGGTAGGCACGCCGAGATTGAGGTAGAAGATACACCGTCCGATAACGAAAACGCACCCGGTATTCGCGTGCGCGGTAAAAGCGGCGGCGAGACAGACTTTGGCGAATGGCACTATGTCCAAGACGGGAAAGATGGTCAAGATGGTGTAGGAAGTGACGGCAACCCGCTGGTAACACGTGGAGAACTCATAGCGACATCCGGCTATATTCCCCAAACGGCTAATGGGAATATGGCGCGGACCGTTGCTTGGACACTCAACTCAAAGTCTGGCTATGTAGACACAACACCGGCAACCGAAAGTAGTACTGGTAACGAGGATAAGTTCACTGTTTTAGCGTCACCGGACATAGGGATACTCAACGTCCCATATAAACCTGTTACTGATCAAGTGCTTGGGCTATGGGCGGTTACTGAAGACTTATCACACGCTGAAGGTGATAGAGAAATACGACCAACATTTATACCATGGGGCGTTGGTGGATTAGAAGATGATGACAACCCAAACTATTTCATATCTCGGCATGTTATCCATTTCGGGCGTGAACCTGCATCTTCAACAGTTGGTGCAGATGTTGTTATCCTGTATTTCACTGTCCGAAACAAGGACTACAAGGCACAAATCATTATTCGTGCCTATGGCGATTCACTTCCAAGTACACAGTGCCGAGTGAAAATCTATCTCGCTGGTGCTTTCGGTTCTGTCTATGAGAAAGCTGGAGATGAGGGCTGGAGTCCGAAATTTGCGACAGTGTCTGATGGTGCGCGGCGTGTGCTACAGGTCGCAGATTGGTTCGGTGGCGGTGGCACAAAACCGGATGTTGGGCAGTATGTCGGAGAGACTGGGTTCGTAGCGGCTATTGCGGATGGTATTGATATTCGCGGCGCGGCAGGACAAGACGGAGAAGATTCCACAGTGCCGGGACCGCCAGGACCCCCCGGCAGGGATGGCGTAAGCGGTGGTGGAGATTGTGTCGAGCAAGTGATCTTAGACGATCCAACAGGTGCGCAAAACGCTACAACTGTTGCGTTGCCAGAGAATTACACCGATTTTAAAGATGTTTACGTTGCTATCATGGAAAACAACGAGATTCGATCTAACACAATTAAGATTGAAGCGTTGGTAAATGGCAGGGCTTACAGAGTCGGAGCATCAAGCGATGTTGTTTGGACAGAAGCCACTCGCACACTAACAGATACCGGCGGACACGCAAATAGTAACTTCAGGTACGTTGTTTTAACGGGTTGTGAGGACAGAGAAACACCAACAGACGGTGATGATGGGTGGACACCAGAACTCGCAACTATTACACGCGGCAATGAGGAAGTACACCAAGTTGTTGACTATTTTGGTGGCGAAGGTGATAAACCGGAAACTGGACAATATGTTGGTGAAACCGGACTTGTTGACGATATAGCAGACGCAAAAAATATTAAAGGTAGTGATGGGCAAGACGGGCAAGACGGTATCGGCAACGTCCAAATGACTACCAACCAATTTACACCAGAACTCCGTTCAATTCATTATCATAACCTTAATGGACAATGGAGAAAGCGCAACATAGTTAATAACAACAATAATTATATTAGTATCACTGGAGAAACAGGCACCTATTACAAGTGGGGCAATCACGTTTTATTTTATGCTTGTTTCGACGTTGATATTGGAAGCCAACTCAATGACAAAGTAAGGCATGCCCGTTTATTTATATCGCCCCCACACGGTAGGTTTTCAGGAGAAAGACTTGGTGATGCACATGGAATGGGAACGCCTTTTAGCAGACATGCAGGTTGGTTTGCTGTAAACGTTACCGTAGGTGATCACGGCTCGGGCGTTGATAGTAACGGAAACCTAACAAATGAAACTATAAAGAACTCAGTACAGGTTGATTGCATAGCAGTTGATCAGACAGATGGCAGTGGTTTTGCTGCTATATCTATATCAGGTGTTTATACAATTTTTGACAACAGGTAACAACTAAGGTTTGAGAAGACTGTAAATAACTTGGCTTGAAATGATTTAGGAGCAAACCATGGCAGTTCCAGCAGCACTCGCAACAATCGGTAAATGGGCACTCGCAAATCCGCAATGGTCTATCCCGATCGGGACAACATTAATCAGCAGCTTGAACCGGTGGATCAATCCGGATCGGGCGCGTGAACTTCAGATGGACGTTTTAGACTCGCAGACGCAATTTCGTGATAGACTTGCGCGACAAGCCTTTGGAAATTTTACGTCTGCTGAGCGACAAGCTATCGCCGGTGCTGCGGAACCGCAGGTGAATCAGATCGCAGCGAATGTGGCGCGGCGCGGACTCGGTGGGTCGGGTGCTGGTGCTCAGATTATTTCGGAAGCACAGCAACGTCCTTTTGAGGTGGCGCAGCAGCAGGCACTTCAGGCGTTACCGGGTGCGAATCAATCGCTTCTGCAAGGTCGTAGGGGCGGGGTTACCCCGTCCCTACTGATGGATGATGGGAGTTTCTTTGATGATCTGGGCGCGATTGCGCGCGATTTGGCGTTAGCGACAGAGGCGGGTGATGATACATCTGAACTCGTTGAAGCGATCAAGATGCTTTATGAGGCGATGGGGAGTCGTGAATAGTTTTCAGTTACCAGTTACCAGTTAAAGAGAAGAGCATATCCTTATCGCGAACCTCTTGTGACTGACCACTGACAACTGAAAGCGCAGCGTACTGATAACCAGTACTCTGATAAGTAAAAAAATATCGGAGGGTAAAGATGGCGGAAGAGAGGCGTTTCGAGTATTCACACGGTAAACATGTCGCATCGGATGCGCTGCGCGGATTGGCGGTCGGTATCCGGGGTGTGCTGGAAGCGAAGCGGATGGCGCGTGAAGCGAAGTCGGGTCGCGAGAGACGGATCGCGGATCATTACGTCCGCTTGAAAAGGCTGGATCTTCAGGAGCGGCGACTGGCGATTTCGGAAGGTGCTGCAGCAAGGGAAATGGAACAGGCGCGTCTCGATTCTCTACAGGCAGAACAAGCACATAAAGATGAGTGGCATCAGCAGTTAGCAGAAACGCACGACCGTTTGGAATCGCTTTATCGGGAACGGAACCGAGCGACTGCTCCGAAGGAGATGGAACAGATTGATAACGAGATCGCAATGGAAGGGCGAGCAGTGGTTCGACTCGGTAAGAATCTCGGTTATTCATATCCACACATCGAGCAGGGGCTGAAAGAGAGGGAAGATGCGGCAATCGAGTTTGACGGAAAAAGCAGGCGTATCGATGCACTTGATATATCTGATGAAGGCAAAGCACAACTACATACAGCCCTCGAAAATGAATTCTTTGGTCTCCGGACAGGGGAAGATGCGACGGTTGATGACATATTAGGTCAACTTGAAGCGATCGAAGCACTCGATGAGACACCTGAGATGAATCGCGAGCAAAGCTCGCTCCTACTGGATTCATATCTGAATGAAGAGATGAATCGCGAGCAAAGCTCGCTCCTACTGGATTCATATCTGAACAAAGAATTTGGCGTAGATGCCTCTGATGCTGAGGTAGCCGCGAGCAAAGAAGAGGTTTTACAGGTCCTTGAAAAAAATAAAGGTGCTTTTTCTGAAGAGGAATACGCCAGTATCAAGGAGCAGATTGAACTCGGTGACTTCTTTATAAACCATGGGACCGATAGCGCGGATTTTATCAAATCGGAGTTGGGTAACCAAACCCCTACGATGGATTCCGATTCCACTGAAAGTGAAATTACTGTTCCCAGTGGAAACCCCGATGACGAAGTAGGCCCCTCTGAGTTTGTTGATATCCTTGTTGGAGACGCTGAATCCATCATGCAGGCGGAAAATCTGACACCTGAAGACTATATCACGTCCGTTGAATCGCAACTTCGGGAGCGTTATCCGGAACTCTCTGATGAAGAGATCGGTACTCTTATGGACGAATTCCACGAGAAAGCGGATCTCTCAGCACCCGAAACTGAAGAAGAGGAAGAGACTGAACCTGAAGATGTTTGATCGTGCGCTAAAAGAGTAGGAGGGAACTCCAATTCCCGACCTCTTCTTCCCCCCTGATAAGGGGGGTTAGGGGGTTGAGGGAACTCCGATTCCCGACACTCTCCCGATCGCAACGGGTTCATATCATCCTGTTGTGGTTGTTAGAAACAAAACTCTTAACTGATAACTGGTAACTGGTAACTGGTAACTATTCCCTGGTGAACTGATGTGGCAAGATTTAAAGCTTCTCGAAAAGATAAAGAATGGTTTGCGGAGCGGTGTGGCGAGTTGCTCGTCAAGGCTTTCAGTGGCAATATCTCTGAGGTGTATGACGAGGTATCGCAACAGCATCCGGATGTGCCACGAAAGGAATTTTATCCGGCATTCCGCACAGCGAATCC
>JAPPNJ010000183.1:13800-13973 GCA_028818705.1 Candidatus Poribacteria bacterium | reverse complement strand
CGCCAATCTTAAAACCGGTGTCCGATGTGTAGACACGTCCCAGTTGATTTTCGCGAACATACGGTCCTAAAGATAAAAATAAATTGGCACTAATATCCCCGTGTTCACCTGAGGTCGGGGGCATCGGTATTAATTCTCCTTTGACATATTCGTATCCTTCTAAATCGCTTTCA
>JAPPNJ010000183.1:0-13790 GCA_028818705.1 Candidatus Poribacteria bacterium | reverse complement strand
CCGCTTGTTCGTGACCGGCTTTTAGCGTATTCATCAGCACGCCTCCTTTCTGGACTTCTATGAGAACTATTTATCTTGACAGCTCTTCCCACAACGCCCGATAAAAATTCATCACGCGCTCAGGATCGGAACTTCCCGCTATTTCTGCCAGGGTATATCCCGAATATCCAGACGCTTTCAACGATGTGAAGAGTTCCCGCCAGGGATACTCGCGTCGGTGCAGTTCCGTAATATGCACCAAACCGATCCTGCCTTTCACGAGGTTGAAATTGTTCTGGATGGAGCCGTTTTCCACCTCACCAAAGTTGGAATTCCAGCAGACGTAAACGTTCTCATGGTCGGCGATATCGATAATCGTACGGATATGCCGAAGTTCAGAGGTGCCACCGCCGTGTACTTCTAACCGAATCTGCACACCGAGGTCTGCGGCGAATGCGCCACATTCTCGCAATGATAGTCCAATTTGCTCCAGTGTCTTTTCAACAGGGACTTCTTCGGGGAGGCCGTTCGGACGCACCTTAACGCCGGGGGCGCCAACGTCAGCCGCCAATTGGGAATACAACTTTGTCCCTTCTATATTCTCACGAACCACAGCCTGATCCACAGCGTGATAATCAAACGCTGAGCCTAAGCCAGCAATCTCAATGAGGGAGTCGTCGAATTGTCGCTTTACCGCTGCCCGTTCGCTTGCCGAAAGTTCAACTTCAACGCCGTGGGCGTGCGTTGTCCGCAATTCCACACCTTTGAATCCTGTTTCCACACATTTTTCAATAATTGTGGGAACATCCCAATCTTTAGCCATATTGTAGGTAACTAAACCAAGTTTCATAAAATTTCCTTTTATTCAAAAAGTTGTGCGACCTGACATGAAAATCCTTCGACGACATCTTCACCGCTAAGGGTATCTGTACATGTAAGCATTTTGATATCTATTTCAGAACGGTACACAGTTACCGTCTTTCCGACAGGTTCGACAATCCAGACAAGCCGCGTTCCGGCATTGAGATAGGCAAACGCCTTTTCAGTAACACGATACTGGATATCCGTTGGGGAAACAACTTCAACGGCGAGATCGGGAGGCACAGGAGATACCTGGCGTCTGTTCTCAGGCAACCTCGCTGTTGAAACAAACGCGATATCGGGTTTAACCAATCGGTACCCTAATTTAAAATCCGTATCCGCCGGATACAAACGCCCCAGTTGATTCTCACGAACATGCAAACTCAAAAGAAAACTGAGGTTCATACTAATATCACCGTGTTCCATTGTCGGTGGTGCCATCGGTATTAATTTCCCTTTCACATATTCATAGCCTTCTAAATCGCTTTGAAGGAATTCTTCCAGTGTCATGTCCGTTTCTATAGGTGCAAGGGATAGCACTGCTTGTTCATAACCATTTTTCGGTATGTTCATCAGAACGTCTCCTTTTCTCATGCGGCCGTTTTCAATTGTATTATACCGGATTTTTTGCTATAATGTTCCCCAAATTAAAGCGTTAAGGAGAATACCATCATGGCTTATGCACTTGAAGACGAATTTGGTGACATCATTGGTAAAGCCCGACGCGGGCAAAACTTATCTCAGAGCCAAGCCGCCACGTCTGCTGGTATCACAGAGACAGAACTGGCGCGTATGGAACAGTATACCTTAAAACCGACAGAATCGCAAGTCTTTCGTCTCGCGGAAATCCTCAATTTAGATGCTAACAAATTACTTGATATTGCGACAGAGCAATGGGCACCAGAACCCGTTCAACTGACGAGCGACGCCAATCTTGAGGTTATCACAATTAGTGCTCCCGTCGGTGGATGGCCCGTCAACGCCTATCTCTTGATATGCAAAGCCACCGATGACACCGCGATTATCGACACTGCCGCACACCCGGATCTCGTTTTGGAACAAGTAGACGCTCGCAACGTAAATCCAACCGCAATTCTTTTGACACATGCCCATAGCGACCACACCGATGGATTAACGCAACTCCAAACCGCTACTGGATGCGAAACTTACATCCATAAGAACGAACCGAAACCGCGGAGTAACAAGCAGCTGCTTGAAGTCGCCCACGGAGATATCCTCTCTGTTGGCGAACTCATGGTAACCGTTGTCAATACACCCGGGCATACGCCTGGGGGTTGTAGTTTCCTGACCCAGAGCGCAGCGTTCGTCGGCGATGCGATCTTCGCCGGTTCTGTTGGAGGTCCCAACATCTCTCTACAGGCTGAAATTGACAGCGTCCGGGACAACCTACTCTCACTTCCTGACACGGTTAGACTCTTTCCAGGCCACGGTCCTTCTACTACCGTGGGTGAGGAGAAATTACACAACCCATTTTTCTAATTTTTTAACGATTGCTTCTGAGCTGCTGCGTCCTACGTCCTTGCAGTGTTCTAATAGTTAGAAAGCCATTCATGACCCTAAACAGATTTTTCGCCAATTTTAGATCGATGCCGACAACGGAGGCATCGCTCAGACATAATCGTTAAAATGTTCTCCTATCTGATCCAACGTTTTCTTTCGATCGGTTTGTCCCTTTTAGCGGTATCGCTCCTTGTCTTTTTCATGGTGCATCTCATTCCGGGCGATGCCGCTGTCGCTATTTTGGGGGAACGTGCTACGGAAAAAGCACTCACCGAGCTCCGAAAGGAGATGGGACTCGACAAACCCTTGTATTATCAATACGGTAAATTCTTGTGGGATATCGCACACCTTGATTTTGGACGCTCCTTTAAAACAAAACAACCCGTAATCGACGAAATCAGACGCTACTTCCCAGCAACAGTTGAGCTAACCCTCGCAGCGATGGCTTTTTCGATCCTTTTCGGCATCGCTGCTGGCGTTATTGCTGCCGTCTCTCGTGGCACGTTTTGGGACTTCTTTTCCATGTCCGTCTCCCTCGCTGGCATCTCTATGCCCATCTTCTGGCTGGGATTGATGCTCATCCTGCTTTTCTCCTATTTTCTCCCGATTTTCCCAAGCACAGGACGCTTAGATGTCGTCTTGGATTTAGACATCCAGTCCCGTACAGGCTTCTATCTTATTGATACGCTTCTTGCAGGAAACTTTGCCGCCTTTCGGAACGCCATCGCCCATCTAATCCTTCCCGCAATTACATTAGGCACGATCCCGTTAGCAATTATCGCCCGAATGACCCGCTCGAGTCTACTTGAAGTCCTAAATCAGCCTTATATTATGACAGCGTATGCGAAAGGTTTACCGCGTTGGAAGGTTATCAGCAAGCATGCGATGAAAAATAGTATGGTGCCTGTTTTGACGATTATCGGATTAGAATTCGGTTACCTCATGGGTGGTGCAATCTTAACCGAACATATCTTCTCTTGGCCCGGACTCGGTTCGTGGTTGCGTGCCGCCGTTGAGGCACGCGATGTCCGCGCCGTCCAAGGCGGTGTGCTTTTCGTCGCAGCAATTTTTATGCTCGTCAATCTTATCGTAGATATGTTGTATGCCTATTTCGACCCGCGTATCCGAGTGGAGGCGGCGACCAGATGAACACGCCGGAAACCGTTACCAGTCAACGATATGTCTTGCGGAAGTTACTGCGACATCGTTCTGCCACTATCGGGGCATCCATTATACTATTTTTTGTTTTGATTGCGATCTTTGCCCCGCTCATAGCGACACACGATCCGCGACACGCGAACGTTGTTGAACGCCTTAAAGGTTGGTCGGATACGCATTATCTCGGCACCGATGGCGTTGGACGAGACATCTTCAGCAGGATCGTCTATGGCACGCGTATCTCTCTGAAGGTTGGACTCATCGCTATGACTTTTTCGATCGGGTTCGGTACACTATTTGGGGCAATCGCTGGTTATTACGGTGGTAGACTTGATAACTTGGTTATGCGCGTGATGGATATGATGCTTGCCATGCCAAGCATTCTCCTCGCGATGGTCATTGTCACCATTTTAGGGCAGAGCCTCACGAATGCGATTATTGCTGTTTCTATCGTCTATATCCCCCAATACGCCAGAATTTTGCGCGCTGCGGTCCTCAAAGTCCGAGAGTTAGACTACGTTGTCGCCGCAAAGGTGATTGGTGCGAGTGACAGTCGAATCCTCGTGACAACTGTGCTCCCGAACTGCATTGCCCCCCTGATTGTCCAAGCCACTTTAGGTATCGGTGCGGCGATTTTAGATGCAGCAGGACTCAGTTTCTTAGGACTCGGAGCGGAGATCGGCGAGCCAGAGTGGGGTGCAATGCTCAATGAAAATAGGAAGTTTATCCGTCGTGCGCCGCTCACAGTCACCGCTCCGGGTATCGCCATTTTCCTGATCGTCTTAGGTTTCAATCTCCTCGGCGATGCCCTCCGCGACGCGCTTGATCCGCAAATAGATTGAGCAAAGTTAAAAAGACGCTGTTGGAAAATGGAGTACTCACAAAAAAAGGAAAGGGACGGGGTACCCATTATCTATTGGTTGATGATTTCTAACTGATTTTGGTTGATGATTATGCTGTAACCCTATAACATAACAGGGTTTAAATAGGTTGATGATTTAGTTGACGATTATGACAATTTTAGGTTGATGATTATGCTATGATGCTATACGACAACAAGGTTTATAGAGGTTAATGATTCGGTTAATGATTAAATCTCATAGGGACATTAGTTCAAGAAAAAACGTTTTGGAAGTTTTGGAAGTATAACGTAGAAATACCGAAAAAATCAAATAGAGTCTACCCCTCATTTCGGACATCTATTTTGCCGGTCACCGCTTCGGAGATGAGAGATTGACGGTATTCTTTGAGGAGTTCAATCTTTCGCTGCTCTGTTGCTATCAGTTTGTCAATCTGCTTGGTTTTTCGGTCGAGGAAGTTGGCGATTTGCCGCTGCTCGGAATCAGTAGGTAGGGGTAAGAATAGATTTTCAATCGATGCTTTTCCCAAGCCATATCTGGTAATTCCATTGGACTCCAACTCAAAATATCTTCTTGTCCTATCGGATTGAATAAATCGAAAAATGAACTCTTCGTGACAAGCGAGTGGTCTAACCATCGTTAAATGATAACCACAGACAACATTTTCTAAATCGTCTTTGACAAATGTCGGAACACCAATATCATCTGGAGTCTCAGAATCTTTAGTAATAATAACATCCCCTTTCCTCAAAGCAAATTTCGCAAACTCGCGTTCCTTACAACTCCCCTTTGCTAAAACGGTATCAACTGTGATGTAATCGTTGTAATAGACATCTGTATAATTGCATAATCTGACCTGAATCTCATTTGGATAGATGTGTTTATCAACATTACTTGGTAGTATCTCCGCAACGTGTTTGAGTCTTTTGACTTTCCAATGTGCTGGTATCTCCCCAATCCACTCCGCACCCGATGGTTTCATCTCCACATTCGGGTCAAGTCCTTTTGTCACAACCTGATTTATTAGTACGGTGCGTTGTTCTTGCAGCAGTTCTATTCGTCGCTCCTTGATGCGGATGAGCTCGTCAATCTGTTCGGTTTTGCGGTCAAGGAAGTCAGCGATTTGGGTTTGTTCAGAAGATGAAGGGATAGGAATCTCAAGGTTGGAATATTTTTGACCGTTTACATTTCCAATCGTCGATTGAACCGTATTCAATGCTATCCAATTCGCAAAGCATTGGGATCGAGTAAAATAAAATATAAAACGCGATTTGACAGAACACCTAAAGTTGAACCGAACTAAATACCCACCATAAGTATATTTTTCATCTGATAGGTGAAGATAGGTTCTTCCTAAAGTTCCACTTCTCGAAATAAGGAAATCATTTGGCTGTGTTAGATAAATTTTTTCCACAGATCCCGTCTCAAGATAAACCCCATCGTCAATCAGATCTCCATCATCTGTAATATCTGTCGTTCTTATAAACCTTACTCCCTCTTCGACATAGAGATCGGAATTTATGTTCAAACCGTATTGAACAGGTACTAACGATTCATATTTGAGTCGAGATTTTTTCCAATGGTGCGGTATCCTCCCAATCCACTCCACACCACTCCCTTTATATTCAGGATAAGGTCTGAATCGCGGATTTTCGCGGATTTGACGGATTTCGCGGATTTTGTTACCGTTCATGTCAAGTTCTCTTTTACGAAGGCAATTTCAATTATGCGCTGCAGGGTTGCGTTATGATAGAATCAGTCTCTTATCAAATTTTTTGGACATATTGTATTCCTTCTAATTTAACCTAAAGTTTGGACAATTTTAACGATAAACATTCCGCCCCGCTGGGGCTTATGCCTTGGCGGGATATGACACTTCTATAAACATTTCGCCCTGCTGGGGCTACTTATATTCGTGCCTGAAACCCTTTTTTTCAACCTACGTTTCTGGGAAAACTCACTAAAAAACACCAAGATATTGGAAAATACAACCTGAAACAAAAACAAATTGTCCAAGCTATAGTAAAACTATTTGTCCAGAAAAATTACATATAGGATTTGCGTTTCAATTGCTCGCTGAACGCTAAGACCTAAACCTCCATCATGAGTCTTTCAAGGCGCGTTAGCAGATTAATGAGAGATGTCCCGCCAAAAGATGTGAAAATTGAACGAAAGATATGAAAAGGTCGCATGGATCCATTATTTACAATGTCTGAAAGAAACCTCGGATCAATGCCAGCGTGTTCTGAAACGCTAAGAATCCCACCTTGTGCTTCTATTACATTCTTTATTCCCTTGAGAAAAAATGCCTTGTCGCGATCATCTAAATATTCTTCAAGAGAAACTTCAAGGTAGCCGATAGCATCTTCTGGATCAGAAAGACGCTCCATCAAAATTTCATGCCACGTTCTAAATCGCTCCATCATTATACCCCTCATCTCCATATCCAAGATTCTCTGCTGAGCGTGTCCCTTCAACTTGAATTCTAACACATTATATGATATAACACAAGTTAAGTTGAGGCTCAATCTAAGGCTATTTAATTTTCAGGTTTCCGTCCATTTTAATGAGAAAGTCGCGAGCGGGAGCTCGCTCCTACAGCAGAACTATGGTAGTTTTAGAATTACTTAGACATTGTGGATGGTGTATTTGTGGGCAGGCACAAGACCTGCCCCTACAAGATGTCCGTTTATTTTTAGGATTCACCATAAATGACCCTGACCAATCCCTGAAAAATCCTTGCAAATTTTTCCAACCCACTATATACTCTTCACGGCAAGGGCAATATTTCACGAAAAAAGGGAACGCATATATGAACATACTCGTCCTTCACGGACCGAACCTACATCTCTTGGGGAAACGCCAACCGGAGATCTATGGACACCAAACGTTAGCAGATATCAACGCTACACTCGACCGACACGCCGCAGCATCGCCGCATGAGATTACACTCAAAATCTTCCAATCTAACCACGAAGGCGAACTCGTCTCTATCATTGGGGAGCATATCGACTGGGCAGACGGTATCTTGATTAATCCCGCAGCTTACTCACATACCAGCATTGCCATCCGAGATGCACTCTCCACCGTTGCACTGCCCGTCGTTGAGATACATCTCTCCAACATCTATGCGCGTGAAGAATTTCGGCACCATTCCTACGTATCAGCGGTTGCCACCGGTGTTATCGGTGGCTTCGGAATACATAGTTACACCCTCGCCCTTGAGGCAATGATCCAGATTTTACAACGAACTAAGGAAAATTAAAAAACGCGAAGCCTGAAACAAAGTGGAAGGGTTTTTGCTTGGGTGTTTCTTCAGATATACGGAGACGATCTTGGAACTTCAGACGTCCGTCACTGAACCGCAAGGAAAGTCAAAAAAATGGCAAAAAAACCGTTTATACCCTTTAGTCGCCCTTGGATTGATGACACCGAAATCGAAGCCGTCAGCCAAGTTCTCGCCTCCAAGTGGATTAGTACGGGGACCAAGGTGCGTGAGTTTGAACGCGCCTTCGCCGAATACCTCGGTGTCAAGCACGCGATTGCTGTCAGTTCCTGCACCGCGGCGTTACATTTGAGCCTCGTTGTAGCAGGTATCAGTAGCGGCGACGAGGTCATCACGACACCTTACACCTTTACTGCCACCGCGGAAGCAATCCGCTATGTCGGCGCAAAACCTGTTTTTGTAGACATCCAGCCCGATACATTGAATATCGACGTAACCCAGATTGAACAGGCGATAACACAGCGCACGAAGGCGATACTACCCGTTCATTTCGCGGGACTCCCCTGTGATATGGATGCGCTACAAGACATCTGTCGAAACCATAATCTCACACTCATTGACGACGCAGCCCACGCGATTCCAACCGAATACAATGGACAATATATCGGCAGCATCGGCGACCTATCCGCTTTCAGTTTTTATGCGAATAAGAATATGACAACAGCGGAAGGTGGTATGGTTACCACTAACAACGACGCATTCGCCAAACCGCTCCGTACAATGCGACTCCACGGCATTGACAAGGACGCTTGGGCACGTCAATCGCAGCGCGACATCTGGCGGTATGACATCGCCACTGAGGGCTATAAATACAACATGACCGATATTCAAGCGGCGATGGGGTTATGTCAACTCATGAAGCTCAACAAGCAACATGAACGGCGTCGAGATCTCGCTCAGATTTATCAAACCGAACTGGCGAATTTTCCACAGATCAGCACACCGGTAGTCCCAGATAATCCCAGCGAGCATTCGTGGCATCTTTACATTATCCAACTTCCACCGGGTGAACGCGACGGATTCATCGGAGCGTTGCGCGAGGCAAACATTGAATGCAGTGTCCACTATATACCACTACACCTCTTCGAATTTTATCAGAAAGAATACAGTTACCACGTGGGAGATTTTCCGTGTGCTGAAGCAGCGTTTGAGCGCGTCGTAAGCCTTCCTCTTCATCCCGCATTAACCGAAGAAGAGATTCATATCGTAATTGATGAGATAGGAAAAATTGTGGGACGATAATCCAACGATAGAAATAATTTCTCGGCTTCCCATAAAATAGGTAGGTGAGGTTTGCAACCTCGCCGGTTCAGACTGTATTATAACAGAAAATGGAGACACCTAACCCTGCAAACACCACACTCTACCAAATTATTCCCACTGAGGTCTGCTTTTCCTGTGATGTCTGTTGCCGATTCTTAGAGGTGGACAGCCCGCTCGCGCCCATCTTCACGGAAGCGGAAACAGAGGAAGTGATAGCCCAGGGCGCCGATCCTTCACTGTTCCATCCCCAAACAGACGGAAAAAGCGCGCAGATCCAACTAATACCGCACAAAGATTTCTACATCTGCCCTTTTTTTGACCCAGAAACAAGCCACTGCACCATTTATCCGACCCGTCCGCTCGATTGCCAACTCTATCCGTTTGCCTTAATGTTCAGTGAGGACAGGAGCAAGGTCGTACTCGGTGTAGATACCCTCTGTCCGTTTGGAGCGGAATATCTCGAAACAGAAGCCTTTCAGCGACACATTCGCGATGTTATCAATTACATTGAATCCGAAGAGATTACCACACAGATCATCGCCAATTGGAGCATCGTCGGCGATTATCAAGACCTCGTGAAGGTTGTTCACACGCTCAGCAAAAGTGATCTCTTAATCGAAACGATTAAAAAGCAATGAAAAATGCAACTGCAACCGCTCACCCTCAATGACAAACCAATGTTTGACGAGTATGTGCATCAGATGTGTCCGAGATTATCCAGTTATGCCTTTTCCTCGCTCTATGTTTGGCGGGAACATTTTCAGTTTTATTGGACGCACCTGATGGGGCACCTCTGTATTTTCGCGAAGCAGAACGACGACTATTTCATGCCGATCTTGCCTATGCCTTATGAGGTTAACAGTTGTAGTTATTTGTGTGTGGTTCATAAGGCATATCGGTTGATGTTGAAATTAAGTCGAAATCCATACATCGCTCGTATCGAAAATGTGACGCAGGAGATGCTCTCTTTCTTTAAAAAGAACGGGTTTTGTGTTACATTGAAGGACACCGAATACCTCTATGAAACAGAGGCACTTAGCAGGTTAAGCGGCAACCGCTACAAGAGCAAACGGAGTGCATATAACGCGTTTGCTACACGTTACCCGTCAGCAACACTTGATCCCTATTGCTACACGGATCGCGATGCGTGTCTCATGCTCTATGACGCGTGGCGAACCACGCGGGCGACGCAATGTAGCGACGATATCTATTGCGCGATGCTTAACGATTCTCGGTCGGCACACCAAATCGCTATCACATACGCAGACGCTCTTGGACTTCTCGGTAGAGTTGTACGTATAGATGGTGAAATTAAGGCTTATACCTTCGGCTATCCCCTAAATGCAGATACATTCTGTGTGTTGTTTGAAGTTGCCGACCTCAACATAAGGGGACTGGCGCAGTTTATCTATCGCGAATTCTGCTGTGAGTTGATGGGGACTTACAAGTGGATTAATGCTATGGACGATTCAGGATTGGAAAGTCTAAAGCGCGTTAAGCACTCCTATCACCCTATCCAGCTGATTCCATTATACAGTGTGGTGAGTTCTGACAGATCGTCCTGAACCGAAAACATGAAAGCAGCTCTTATTTTTCTCAACGGCTATTACGACTCTCGCCATCTCGATTTTTACCGGTCTGAGATTGAAAGCGCAGTGGAGAATCGTTTCCCACTCATTTGTGCTGATGGCGGTATCCGTATATTTGACGAATTGAATGGGAGTGGAAATGTTCCCGTTGTTCCGGATGTACACATAGGGGATATGGACTCAGAGTTAGGGAGCATAACGGAGGCGAAACAGACCGTTCAGGAGTGGATTGGACAGACAAGCAAGGATTGGACAGATGGGCAACTCGCTGTAGACTACGCTTTGGAACAATACGACGCCCGACATATCATCATCTACGGCGGTTTACCGCGTCCGGACGCATACGAGACGGATCAGTTTCTTGGTAACCTAAAATTGATGCGTTTTGGGCATTACCGTCTCTCCACAGACCCACACTACAGCGCTGAGATGCGAGATCCGAAACAGACCATCCACTATGTCTTATCAGCAGTCCGATTATCCCGGAAAAGTAGTGGATTGCAACGGGTTTCACTCATTGCTGAGGCTCCGAATATCGTCGTGGAAAAGAGCGAAAATTTGCGTTGGGATTTAGCGTTGTTACACATCCACCCCGACCTAACAAACGCACTCCGCAACGAATTCGTAGAAGGGGCAGAGTGGGCAAGCCTCCAGTTAGCTGAAGGCTCTGCCCCGGTTTATGTGATTCACAACTGGTAGATTTAAAACCTGTAGGAGGGATTTGTAATCCCGACCTAATTGTGGTAGGCGAGATTTCTAACCTCGCCGGTTCAGCGTGTGCCGAGGACGGACTTAAGCGTTTCTGTGTCCAAGTTCCCACCGCTCATCACCATCACCACGTTTTTACCCGCCAACATTTCTGTGAGTTTATGCGCTGCTGCAATTGGTGCCGCACCCGCACCTTCTGCCAAATTGTGTGTCCAGCGCAACGCTGCGCGCATGCCTTCCTGAAGTTCTGTCTCGCTAAGCAAGACAATGTCGAAGATGCCTTTTTGGATAATGGAAAGGGGCATCGGAAATGGCACACGCGTCGCTATCCCATCTGCGATTGTATCACAAGAATCGGTTTCTACACGCTGTCCAGTTTTCCATGAACGGTAGAAAGCTTGGGCATTTTCCGCTTGCACACCGATGACTTTAACATTGGGGTTAATTGCCTTAGAGACGGTAATGGCTCCACAGCAGCCGCTTCCGCCACCAATAGGCACAAGAATCGCGTCCACATTTGGAAGGCTTTCAAAAATCTCAAGCGAATAGGTGCCAACTCCGTGAAAAAGTGTAGATTCCATACATGGGTGAACGTAGTGAAGTCCTCGTTCCGCTTGCAGTTTTTCGCATAATTCGAGTGCCTCGTCAAAATCCGCACCATGCTCTATCAACTCCGCGCCGAACGCTTGCATCGCGCTGTTTTTTTCTGGGTTATTTCCGTGTGGCACAACAACAGTTGACTTGACGCCAAACTGCGTCGCCGCGTAAGCAATAGACTGACCATGATTACCGCGGGTCGCTGTAAGTACACCTTTTTTCCGTTGTGTTTCTGGTAGATGATGCATGAAATTCACACCGCCGCGCACCTTAAAACTGCCTGTGGGGTGATGATTTTCGTGCTTGATATATGCTTGAAATCCGAGTTGCTTGGACAATTCTGGATAGTGAATTAAGGGTGTCTGTTTTAAAAATCGTGCTACGACCTTTCTCGCAGCAATGATATCTTGAAATGTAATAACTCCCACAATGACTCCTTAAAAAAATAATCAAAAACTATAGTAGCATTTCATTTTAAGCTTTTTCAACATTTTGATTGAAAAGTCGGGATTAGGAAAGAATCAAAATCAACGGTATGAATACCTTAATGGCATTCAAATCATTCTCACTGCGAAGCAAGAATGCGCGTGTGGCATTCAAATCAACGGTATGAAGTGCTTATGCACTTCACCGGGGGTATGAAGCCCGTGTGGGCTTCCCCGCCTCCTACAGAAGAACTGAATGACCCTACAAAAACTAAATACCTTCTTGCAAACTCAAATAACCTATGCTAATATGATAACATACCTTAAACGGGTATATCAAAATTAATTCGCATAGGAAGGAAACATCTATGGCTCAAGAATGGCACTCCACAGAATTAGAAATTGATGAAACCGAGGATCTTGTTGAGGTCTGTTATGAGAATGGCTGGACAGATGGGCTCCCGGTCGTTCCACCAACGCCTGAACGCGTCGAACGTATGCTCGGTGGGACAGACCGCGATCCAGATGAACTCATCGCCGCCGTTCCGCCGAAATGGGGCAGAGCCACCGTCGAAAAGGTCGCTATCAACGCCGTCATGGCGGGATGCAAACCGGCGTATCTACCGCTTATCCTCACTGCGGTAGAAGCGATGATCTCCGAACAGTTCAACCTCCACGGGGTTCAAGTCACAACCTCTCACGTCGCCCCGATGGTCGTTGTAAACGGACCTATTCGGAAGCAATTGGAAATTAACGACGGGTTTAACCTCTTTGGACAAGGGTGGCGAGCAAACGCTACGATCGGTCGTGCGCTGCGGCTCGTCTGTACGAACATCGGTGGTGGTTTACCCGGTGAACTCGACCGCGCTGCGTTCGGGCACGCTGGGAAGTATACCTGCTGCATCGCTGAAAAAGAGGAAGGAAGTCCGTGGCAGGCACTGCATGTTGATCGTGGATTCCAAGCCGATGATAGCACTGTCACTATTTTTGCTGCTGCTGCCCCACAAGCCGTGAACGACCACGGCAATAACACCGCAGAAGGCATCCTCAACACGGTTGCGAAGAACATTGATGCTCCAGGCAACACCGGTGGTGAAACACTCCTTGTTATGGGGGTTGAGCACGCAAAAACAATCTCGGAGGACGGACTCAGCAAAGCCGATGTCCGGCGGTACATCGCTGATAACACAGAACAATACTCCGCAGATAACTTGCTTCTAATGGTCGCTGGTGGCCCAGCAGGCAGATGGACGATTGCCGTCCCTGGGTGGGGTTCACCTACCTCTCGTGCGATCACAATGGCAGTCTAAACGCAATCCAAATTTTGCCCATACGCGGCAAAATTTGTCTTTGCTTTATATTTTTTGTCCCGGTGAATGCCACACGGGCTTCATACCCCCGGTGAAGTGCATAAGCACTTCATACCGTTGATTTGAATGCCACACGCGCATTCTTGCTTCGCAGTGAGAATGATTTGAATGCTCTATAGCATTCATACCCGGTTCATGCCTATATGAAGTTTCAGAATTTAATTCGGTAATAA
>JAPPNJ010000019.1 GCA_028818705.1 Candidatus Poribacteria bacterium | reverse complement strand
TCGGCGCGTGTTTCAGCGTCTTCGGCGCGTGTTTCAGCGTCTTCGGCGCGTGTTTCTGCAGCTTCAGCAGCGGTTTGGAGCCAAGCTTCTGTCTCCGGATCGTAGATGCCCAAACTCTCCTCGAGAACGTGGAACTCTAAACCCAAGGTCGCAGCAGGAACGCCACCATTCGCAAGTGCGGAGATTTCAACATAAGCATCGCCAACGAGACGAAAACCCATCAATGGCCTCGGTAAATAACGCCGGTCTACATCGTAAACGAAGTATTCAGAAATGCCAATTTCCGCATAGAGTTCTACCTTTCGCGTCAAGTCATTACGATACGTGCCTTTGCTCGCAAACTCTAAGACGAAATCGGGAGGTTTCCCCTCCTCCCATATCTTATAGATGCGCCGCTCCTTGCGACCTATGCCGAAAGCAACAAAAATATCAGGCGATATGGATTTACGGGGATTGCCTTCTTCATAATACATCATCATATCCCCGAGGACATAGACATCAGGGATAGGTGCGAGATGGTTCTCAATACGATTCATATTCTTGACAAGTTCTCGAAAGTGTCGTTCGGTTTCGGCCATGGGTTTACCATCCGATTCAGGATATAGGTCCGCGATTTCAGTGGGTGCGGAAGGGAGTTGGAGCGTATTTGGATGTCCCATAGGTCTGTCTCCTTTTCCGTAGTGTTTTTTCGATTTAAAGCTTACTGGCATCATCAAAATTATAGCATAGTCTCAGGAGTTTCTCAAATTAAAATTAGGGGGATTTATACGGAGGCACAACCTAACAGTTTATGCTACGTTAGAATCAGCGAGGCATGTAAAGCTAAGACGAATTATGCTATAGAGCATAATTTGGAAACCTCGCCTACCATTGATAAGGAAAAGACCAAACCCGCGCAATCTATGATTCAGATGACATAATGTTTACCAGATTTTTTGGAAATATGTTATAATCGCCAATAGGTGGTTTCAACGGCTTTCAACTACTATCCGCACAATGAAACACAGAAATACAGATGCAAACACTTCTATCGACAGGCAGCACCCGTCAACAAACAGCACTTAAAAACCTGCTCGTGCTCGCAACGGGTCTGTATGCCTTGGTAGTGTTCACGCTCATAGGTTGCGGAACGGCAGAAGAAGACCCATTAGAATCCTCAGCTCCTGAGCAGACGCGCAACAGCATCAACCCCACACAGATGTCCGCTATTCCCGCAGCACCCCCCGCACCCACCGATGGCACACCCTTCGTCAAAGAAGTCGGTTATTATCGCGACTGGAAACTCACCCAACCCCTCACAGGCACCATCCCACCCAGCACGACGCTCTATACCAAAGTCGTCTTCTCTGAGCCGATGCAGCATCTCCCTGCTACCGACAACACCGCCCGCCCTATCCTCTACTATCGGATAAACCAGCAACGCACCCGCTACCGCATCGCAGCACACGGCGCGAGAGGTGAGGATTTCGTCTCAGGTGCTGCCAAACCGAGAGGCACTTCCACACAGACGTTTATCTGTAAATACACCGTCCACCCCGACGACACCGGCACGTTCAGGTTAGAGGTGGGTAAACGCAGTGCCGATAGACAAGGCAACCCACTCGCCGCATTCTATGTCCACAGTAGCACCCTCCAGTTGGGGCAGCCGGCTGTGAGGCGTGAAGAAGATATACACCTTTCAAACAACACCATAGATGAAAACAACGCTCCGAATGCAGTCATTGGTATCTTTGAAACAGAAGCTGGTGCACAGTTGAGTTATAAAATCATAAAGGGGCCCAAACGTTTATTTGCGATCAATGCAGCCAACGAACTGATTGCCAGACGGACATTCAACTATGAAGTCGGTCGTCCGAGGTATGAGATACGGGTGAGAGAGAAAGACGTCTCCACGGGCAAGACGTTGACGAAAGACTTCACGATTTTCGTGAATGACTTAAACGAGGCACCGACAGATTTAGAGTTGTCGAGTTATACATTTCCAGCGGGTGCGGTCCGTGGGACGTTTATAGCGGGTATACGTGTGAAAGATGAAGATGTGAGGGATACACACCGGTTTCAGTTGATAGAAGGTGGTGAGTATTTAGAAGTAGAGGGGAATAGATTACAAGTGCGAGAGTCATTTCCTATGGGTTTAGAACAGGTATCCATTCTGCTTGAAGTAGTGGATAAAGGTAATGTGAGTTACCGTGAGGGATGGACGTTGATGCGCGAGACACCACCGCCAAGTGAACCTGAAGACGATACCGCAAACGACACAGACACAGACAGTACAGACGATACAGACGCGCAAGAAATATCACCTCCAAGCGAACCTGATCCACCACGAAAACCACCCGGCGGTGGCAATGACGGTCGACTCCCACAAGGCGATGACGATCAACTCCCACAAGGCGAATTCAATCAAGTCCCAGATGGTGACCCATTCGGCGGTGGCGACGACTATCTGTAGTGAATTTTGTGGTTACATACAGACCACGAATCGGCGAGGCATGTAAAGCACGTAGGTTGGGTTGAATGGGAACTTATTGAAAATCCTATACATAAAATAACCTATTGTCCTTGATAAACTGAAAACTACCAAAATATCAGTGAAACCCAACACAACCTCACGCCAACAACCTGGGGAATGTTGGGTTTCGCTATGCCCATAGCACGGGTGGCACTTCAAAAAGCGCAACGTCCCGTATAAATGAATTGGAATCCCATTGTCTTTTATCGCTCAACCCAACCTACGGGGGCTACATTCGGATTTTTAATTATCAAACTCACGTTATAATAGATTTGTTAGGTCCAAAACCCTTGACAGGATTTGAGCAGCAGGAAGATAATGCGGTAGAGGTCATCCCACAGTCTCATCACACCAACAAAAGATACGGATCTTCAATATAGCTGGCAACCGTTTGTAAGAACTGCGCCGCAGGCGCACCATCTATCACACGGTGATCAAACGTTAGACTTAGCGTCAGCATGCTTCGGATAGCAATCTCATTATTATGAACGACCGGCTTCTTCAGAATCCGTCCCACTCCAAGAATAGCACTCTCCGGCGGATTGATAATAGGCGTAAACGCATCAATTCCGAAGTTTCCAAGATTTGTGATTGTAAAGGAACCACCTTGAAGTTCGCTGGGTGTCAACTGGTTGCTACGAGCTCGTTCAGCGAAATTTCTCACTTGCTCCGAGATTTCTGATAGCCTTTCCTTATCTGCGTTTCGGACTACTGGCACCACCAGACCATCTTCCAAGGCGACTGCTACCCCGATGTTAATTTCTGTTAATAGCTGAATTCCTTCATCTGTGAGTGTTGCGTTGAGTCGCGGATGTTCCCCCAAAGCGTTGGCAACGACTTTCACAAGCAGATCGGTATAGGTAAGGCTCACCTCCCTCGCTTGTAGTTTATCGTTGAGTATGCCGCGTAATTCAACGAAAGTTGTTGCGTCGACCTCCGTATGAAGTGTGACACTGGCATTCGTTTGGACGCTCAACGTCATCCGTTCTGCGATAATCTCACGGATGCCGCTCATAGGGATAACTTCAGTCGCCTGCTGAGGTGTTGCTGTTTCTACAACTGTCGGAGTTGTGGGAGCAGTTGCGCTTGCTTGTAGCACATCATCGCGAACAATTCTACCGTCCGGACCGGAACCGATAATTGAGCTGAGATCGAGTCCGTGTTCTTTTGCCAAGCGCCGTGCGAGGGGTGATGCCTTAAGGCGCGTGGTTTCGGCAGGTGCTTCTACCCTCAGGTCGATATACCGCTGGACATCGCTTTCAAGGATGCGGCCCCCGGGTCCAGAGGGTTGGACCTCTGTTAAGTCGATGGCGAGTTTTTCGGCGAGTTGGCGTGCTGCTGGAGAGGCTTTTATATCGGAAGTTGCCAATGCGGTTGTCTTCGGTTGTTCGGGTTGAGCCGGTGTTGCCTGTTCTGTAGCAGCATCTATCTCAACACGTGCTACCTCCTCACCGGGTGCCCCGATAATCGCTAAGATGGCGTTTACAGGGACATTGGCACCCTCGTCAACAAGTAACTGGGCAATAACCCCGTCAGTCGGGGATTCCTGTTCGTGGACGACTTTATCGGTTTCGATCTCAAGTAAAGGTTGTCCCTGGGCGACGGTATCGCCTTCCTGGACGAGCCACTTCCCGATTTTTCCCTTCGTCATTGTCTGGTCCATTTGAAGCATTCGCAATTCAATTGCCATTTTTTAATTTCCCTTGTAGTTCGATGAAACTGGTTTTGCCTGTCAGACAAAGAAGCCATCATGAGTGTGCCTCAATCAATTCAATCAGCAATTCAACATTTGTGTCCTTTTCGAGAATAAGCGCAAATTTTTGATATTCGTCTCCTTTGAAAATTACTTGAATAAAGGGACTGAATGCAATCAAAAGTTGACTGCCCAAGAAGTTAAGCGGTTTACTGGTTTCTAAGAAAAGAATTGCTGGAGCCGTCAAACGTCGCCGCACAATCCAGGTCGCCACCCGCTCAAGTAGAGCGCGCTGTTCCGCTTCCGGAATATCCTCGAGGACGGTCGGTATTTCAGGGTTTGAATTGAACATAATTTGTATCTGTTCGAGGCACTATCCACCTGAACGTCAGTGTGTGCCTTAAAACTCCAAATCGCTGAGGTAATCGTTAATCTGTTTCGGCTGTCCATCAAGCGTTGTTTCCATTGCGGCGATAACCAGAACGAAACTTTTGATGTTGTCCTCAATCCGTGTGTCAGAAGGTTCACCACCATCAAGCCAATTCAGAAATTCATCGAACAGATGCTGATGTGCCTGATAGGGGATTGCTGGTGCCTCATAGACTTCTGTTTCCCCGCCGACGCGGTGGATTGTCATCTGGTTTCCACCTGCAATTTCAACTGCGCCCTCCTCAAACTCGGCGCGGTAATGTTCGTGGTTCCAACAGTTAACAATACCCGCTGATGAACTATTGCCTTCATAGGAGGTGTGTACGCCGTTGTCCATCCGCATCATGTAGAAACCGCTGGAGTAGTGCTGGAAGCTTGACCATTCCGGATTCCATCCGAATCCGATCAAAGTTTCACAGTCGCCGCCGGAGAGAAAACGCAGCATGTCTAAGTGGTGAACGGAGCCTTCAAACAAGAGTCCGAAATCCATATCGTGTCGCCATGCTTTGCCCCACGAGAGATAGCGGCGGTAATCGCATGCGTATCTGCCTACGATGTGCTGAAGCCGGCCCAATCTGCCTTCGTCGCGGATGCGAATTAATTCCTGTTTATTGTCTGCATAGCGATAGTTTTGGATTATGGCACACGGTAATCCGGTCTTCTGCGAGGTGCGTACCATCGCTTTTGCAGCATCCAATGTATCAGCGATCGGCTTCTCGCAAATAACAGGCATGCCATTTTCCATGGCGGCAATTGCGGCAGGGCTATGAAATTGCGGTGGGACAGCAATACCACAGAAGTCTGCTTTCACGGTTGCACACGCTTCGTTAAAGTCTGTGAAGAGTTGTGAGTTGCTAAGTCCCAGTGCCTCGCTTTGTGCTGTGAGCACCTCTGTACTCACATCTGCCAAGCCGACGATTTCAATGCGGTCGCTGAAATTGTTAGTAAAATTGTTAATCCAGCCACCTGCCATACCACTACCACCAATCATTAAACACGTTCGTTTTGCCATTGTTTCTCCTTTTTATATGCGTTATCAGTTGAATCAACGGTATGAATGCTATAGAGCATTCATACCGTTGATTTGATTCTGATTCACGTAGTGAGCCTACTGATAACTATTTTTGCATCAGTCTGCCGCGTAGGACGTAATCGTCTTTACCACGTCGGACGCGTTCCAGTTCGGCTTCCGTAACCTCACGACGTACTTTAGCGGGGACTCCCATTGCAATGGATCCGGGTGGAATTTTCTGTCCTTCGCGTACGAGCGTACCAGCAGCAATAATGGCGCGTTCGCCAATTACCGAACCCGTTAAGAGAATCGCACCCATGCCAATGAGTGCCTCGTTGCCGATGGTGCAGCTGTGGAGAATCGCACCGTGACCGATCGTAACATCATCACCAATAAGACATGGAATCTCTTTGTCCATGTGTATTACTGCACCGTCCTGAACGTTGGTGCGACATCCGATTCGGATCGGCTCTAAATCACCACGGAGTACGCTGTTGAACCAGATGCTCGATTCTTCACCAATTGTTACATCACCGATAATCATCGCACCTGAGGCGACAAAAACAGACGGGTGTACATTCGGTGTTATGCCTTCATATTCTATCAACATTTTTTCTTCTTTCGCGTGTTGGTTATTAGTTATCGCCAAATAAAAACATGATGTAAGGCAAAGACAAATTGTGCTTTAATAGCACAATTTCCTTTTAAGCACTTTATAAGAGTACCATGTCTATGGCGTGTAGATTTTACTGTTGTGCAACTAACAGTTTGCCGAGGTTACTTATTCCGAACCGATAAGACATCACGAGTATACCCGCGAGGAAAAATATCAATCCGATGAACACGGTGAGGCTCTGCGTATACCACGCTATTACGGGTGCTATGACAAGTATTATATCAACAATAAGCGTCACAGTGAAAGTTAAAACTCGCAAGAACGGTTTTGGTTGGTTTGTCAGTTCTGCCATCCACGATAGTGTACCAATCATCGTATTCACTGCACAGCCCGCTGGAAGCGTTATGATAGGGGTTAGTAGCACCGGTCCCCAATTGTCCGGTGGAATTCGGAGGAGATAAATGACAAGCAGGGACCAAAATTCCGCATAAACTAAGGCACAGAGCAGCGCAGTCAGGAATTTACTTGTGAATACGAGTTTCGGTGTGACGGGCGCAGATTTTAGCATCCACCATGTTTTCGCTTCATCCCGAATCCCGTTACAACTAATACCGAAGGTGATGAGAATGCTGTAAAGGACTATTTGCACGGTAAGAATCTCAGCGGCATTCGTATTCGCGGCATTCCCTTGAACAAATAAAATGACAATATGAACTACCAAATAGACCGTGAGTGCTGCAATGGCGATGAGCCGTCCACTATGCCTGACAAAAATGAGGAAGTCCTTTAGCATCATGGATCGTATCTTGCCGCGGCCGAGTATAAGTGCGATACCTTTTAGGTTTGAGGTTGTAGAATCCGTATCTGTTCGTGGAGGTTTGCGTTTGGCTTTCAAGTACTGGATGTTTTCCCAGCCCCGCTGATAAATCCATTGCGCAATGAGTGTTGCTAATCCCGCAGAAGCGAGGCTTACGCCGCCCGCTCCAAGTACCAATCGTAATCGGACTCCGACTGTGGATTCAGTCGTCCAACTCAACAGAAGCCTTCCCATCCATTCGTGTGGATACCACGTGGCAGCTGTGTCTGTTGCGCCGGTAGCAGCCCAGTTGAGCAAAAATTGTTTTATCCGCGCCGACTCAAACCCAGTAAGCAGCGTCAACGATATTAGAAACCCCATCGTCACGCCTACTATAGTGCCGAGTGCCTTGAGTGTTGTAAAAAGTCCGCCCGATGCAAAGAAGCGCGCAATCACCATCATGCTGATAGTAACGTAGCTTGCAATTATTATCAGAAGGCACAGGCACGCCGGGAATAGTCCTACGTAAAAATGCCATGGAAGTCCAAATATTATGCCGAAGGCAATCCAGGGCGGTCCTAAAAAACAGAGGATGCTAAAAAAGCGCGTGATGGTGAGATAAATGAATTTGTATCCGAAGGTTGCCACGGGTTGAATTGGCGCGGTATGTAAGAGCGTTGTTTCCGGTGCTTCGTACAAAATTTTTAGCGAACTTTCCATCAACTCCTTTGCTACGATGATAATTCCGAAAGTCATGAATCCATTAATTACGCGCAATATGAGCGTAGGTTCTGCCTCGGTTAACCGTAAATGCGTGAAAAGGGAGCTGCCCAGCACGGATAGTGCAGCGATGAAAACAAGGTAGCCGATGCTTTTCAAAATGCCTTTACGCCGCGCCTCTCCATCGTGTTTTAGGCTATTCAGCCACCCTTGCCCATCCGCTTTTAGGAGAATTTTGACCTTTTTTAACATTTGAGTTTCTGGATAGTTGGCGTGGTTGGAAGCCGCGCTATCAAAAAAGCATTTTTGGTTTAGGCATCTGCTGTGAGATCAAGAAAAATATCCTCTAACGTCTCGGTTTGGTATGGGTTTATCCCCGTCGGTTGTGTGTGTAGTTCTCGCTGCTTCTGCTGTAGTTCCGCGAGCGTCCCGATGGCGATAAGTTGACCTTTGCTGATAATACCAACCCGATCGCAAATGCGTTCGGCGATTTCGAGGATATGTGTTGTCATAAAGACGGTACAACCTTGTTCACAGCGTTCTCGCAAAATTTCTCTGACGGTGCGCGCACTTTTCGGATCTAATCCACTGGTGGGTTCATCGAGGAAGAGAATCTGCGGGTGATGCACGAGGAGCGAGATGAGCAGAATTTTCTTTTGCATGCCGTAGGAGTAAGCCTTAATTTGGTCATCAGCGGCATCGGCAAGTTGGAGTTGTTCAAGCAGTGTCCCTATCTCATCTTCCGCTTTTTTCGGTGGTATCTCATATAAATCGGCGATCATACGGACGAACTGTCTACCCGTCAAAGCCTCGTAGAGTTGTGGCGTGTCTGGCATCAATCCAAGAATCGCTTTTGCCTGTAAACTCTGCCTCTGAATATCGTATCCACCGAGCATTGCCGTGCCCGATGTGGGGCGGAGTAAGCCTGTGAGCATGTTGATTGTCGTTGTTTTCCCCGCGCCATTGGGTCCGAGAAACCCGAATATTTCACCGGTGTCTACCTGTAGTGTCAGCGCATCTACAGCACACAATTTGCCGAAATACTTCGTCAGGTTCGAGGTCTCAATCATTGTTCTTTACTGCCCAAGATGTCTTCTTTGAGTTTTGCGAGTTCTTGGTCCAGATTGAAGGCATCTCCGTTTGTTTTCGCTTGGGTTTCAGTGCGATGGTTCCGTTTTTCCCAGCGTTCTGCTTCTGCTTCGGTCTTTTTCAATTTTTGTTCAGCCTGTTCGAGTGCGTTTGACACGGACGGTTCTATTTCTGCGAGCAATTTATGGAGTTCAAGACGTGTTTCTGCCTGTTTTTGGTGATGGTCTAAGGTTTCCGCCCGCTTTACTGTGTTTTGAAATTGTTGATAAAATTCATTCAGGACGGTTCTGAGTGAGGATACGACTGCTTGTTGGACATGGATTTGATGTTCATAATCGTTTGCGCGTTGCGTCTGTTGCTGCTTGTTTTGTTGTGCTTCTCCAGCCGCTACGATATCTCGATTTTGTAGCGCAGTGTCTGCCTTTTTTGCCCATATCTCCGCGGTATCAGTGGCTTCTTGGTAGGCTTGCTTGAGCCTTTGCTCCTCAGCGATTGCTGCAGCGACAAGCTCCTTTGCCGCTGCAATCCGCTTTTTCATATCGACAACGGTTTTGTTAAGGGTAGATTCGGTGCCTTCTGCCTCTTCTATAAATTGGATTATACTCTCTCGAATTTGTTCTGAGATTTCTGTAAGTTTTTTCATTTGCTTGCCTCCATAGTCTATTATACACAGTTTCTCGATGAGAATCAAGCGAACTCTTTACCTTTTGGGACCTTACTGTTTTCTCAAGAGCCGCTACAATGTGGTCTTCACTTTTATAGAGATCCTGCTATTGTAAAAGATATAGGACTTACGCATTTCCTCTTAAAGTCCCCCTAATAAGGGGCGGTGAATGCCATTAAGGCATTCATACCGTTGATTCTTTAGGGGGTTAAATCACTGGAATACTCTCACTGCGAGGCATTTTTGGGTGAAATATATTGCTTCTTTACTCAATTTGCGTAAGTCCTGAGATAAAAGAGAGGCATCTTTGTAATCTTTTCAGATAAATGAGACGCTACAAAGCATCGTAATTGGTATTGACGAGTTTGATACCGTAAAGAGTTAACCTATCCATGATGTGTCTGATTGCGGATGTGTTGTTGTCAATTAGGATTGAGGAACGGTTATGCAGTGCTGCAGACTCACCAAGCGTCCCACTGCCGGCAAAAAAATCTAAGAGTGTATCATCTGGTGATGAATGCACCTTGACAATGCGATTAAGGACACCGAGCGGCTTTTGTGTGGGATATCCGGTTTTTTCACGTCCATTTGTGCTGACGATGGTATGCCACCAGACATCAGTCGGTGTTTTACCGCGTGCGGCCTTCTCTTTGCTGACCAAGCCGGGTGCCATGTAGGGAATCCTATCCATCTCATCGAAGTTGAAGGTATAATGCTTCGGTGTTTTGGCGTACCATAGGATATTATCGTGTTTAGCAGACCACCGCGACTTTGATCTACCACCATAATCGTAAGCCCAGATAATCTCATTCATGAATGACTCTCGCCCGAAAATCTCATCGAGCATCACCTTACAATAGTGCACCTCTCGGTAATCAATGTGGAGAAAAAAGCTCCCGTGTGGATGCAGCACCCGGGATGCCTCTTCAAAACGGGGTCTCAAAAACTGCAAATAGGCATCTGAACTCTCAAACTTATCAGAGTAGTATGTGGTCTTGCCTTTGTGGGTTCGATAGGTTTTACCTTGGAAACCGACCCGGTCACCTTGGGTATCCAGTTTGACTTGAATTGCTGTTCGCTGCTGGAATTTACCAGTGTTGAAAGGTGGGTCAATGTAGATTAGGTTGATACTTTCATCAGGAATATATTCTTGAAGAATAGCGAGGTTGTCGCCGTAATAGAGGTGGTGTTTAGGCATACTGGAATCCTGTTTCAATTAAGATAGCACGTGCGAGATTGTCCTTTTGCCAAAGGCAGAAAGGTAGTTTATCTTAGTTTACTATGCTGGTTGCTGCTTGTTCCTGTATTTTCTGGCAAGATTATAGCATCCTTATGTTAATTTATCAATCCTTCTAATTCCAATGTTTGAATGTGTGCGATTTTTCTTGACTGCACACAATTTTTCGTGTAGAATTTTAAAAATGGTATCGCCAAACCTACGATTTCTTGATGGCGTTAGCAGAAGGGCTTGTAAATCGAGATATGGTTGCCTTTGGATGTGTATTTTTTGGAGTGATTGCAGGTTTAATTTTGAGAGCGTAAAAGGAGACGGTCATGTCAATTTTGCTCGGATTAGACATCGGAGATACACGCATTGGTGTCGCGATTAGTGATGCCCTTGGCGTTGCAGCGCACCCTCTGTGCACGCTAACCCGAAAAAATCGCCAAGTAGATCTGATTGTTATTTCAGATCTCGTCTCTATCCACAAGGTTGAACGCGTTATCATCGGTTTACCTATTTCACTTGACGGTTCTCTGGGCATGCAGGCGGAGAAGATTCAGAAGTTTGCGAGACGTTTGGAGCATGTTATTGATATTCCGATTGAGTTTCAGGATGAACAATTCACAACGGCTGAAGCGGAGGAGATTCTGCGTGAGCTTGGTAAGGACGCGAGAGAACAGAAAGGACTCGTAGACGAGGTAGCAGCCGTCCTTATTCTGAGAGATTATTTGAATCGCGATCAAAAAATTGCTTCTCCAGCATCGATGAAGAATAATTAATTTGTGTTACTAAGAGGTTGCTCCTACGAGACACGTGGTGAAAATGGGAAAAATGGGGAAAATTAGAATAGGTATATTGACGCTGTGTAGTCTTGCTATTCTCTGCCTCATCGCCTCGTTAATAGGGGTGTTTTTGATGTCTTCCCCAACCTCTTCAGGAGAAGTCGTCAATTTCGATGTACCGACTGGCAGCAATTCGCGAACAATCGCGAGACGGTTGGTGGCAGAAAAATTAATCCGAAGCGAATATGCTTTTCGTTTAGTCGTTCGATACCGAGGGATAGGCAAACGTTTGCAAGCAGGAACTTATGTATTGCGGCGGAACATGTCACTATCGGATATCTTGGATGAGTTTGAAAAGGGACACGTTACGCTTGTTACTTGGACGGTACCAGAGGGTTTAACGATGGGCGCTACCGCAGCGCTCTGGGAAACCAGGGGCTTCGGGACTGCTGCAGTATTTCAGGAAGCCTTTGAAACGACAAGTTTGTTGAAGAGGTATGGACTTGAAGACAAGACGGTGGAGGGTTATCTATTTCCGAATACCTACAAGTTCGCGAAAGGCACAACAGCAGAGAAAGTTGTTGAGATGATGCTCAGCGAATTCAAAAAACAATGGATTCAGACGTTTGATGAAGAGGCACGCGATTTAGGACGCACCCAGCATGAAATCTTAACACTTGCTTCAATTATTGAGAAAGAGGCGCAATCCGAATCTGAGCGACCTCGAATTGCGAGTGTTTTTCATAACCGACTCAAGCGAGGTTGGCGGCTCCAAGCAGATCCAACGGTACTTTACGCTTTAGGAAACCCAGAACGTCTTTTAACGAAAGCGGATCTGGGTGTAGATTCGCCTTATAACACATACGTATATAAAGGTTTACCGCCTGGGCCTATTGCGAGTCCGGGCATTGGTTCAATTATAGCGGCGCTGCGTCCCGAAAAAACGAAGTATCTCTATTTCGTGGCAATAGGCGATGGAAAACATCATTTTTCAAAGACACTTTCAGAACATAATAGGATGGTGAGAAAAATGCGGCGTGCCTCTCGTAACCAGTAAATGCTTTGCTGGGAAGATTGCGGCTGAAGGCACAGAAAGTGACAAGACAAAATGGCAAAGTCAGATTCACAACAAACAATTCAAAACGAAATAAAAATTACGGGAAAAGGGTTGATGTTAGGGGAAGCTGTGACATTAACCTTGAAGCCGGCACCGGCGGACTTCGGTATCGTCTTTCGACGTGTAGATATGGAAGACGCACCAGAGGTGAAGGTATGTCCAGAGAATTGGGCAGACATTCTGCCTCGGTGCACCAGTTTACGCAGCGGTGATACCACAGTGAGTAGTGTTGAACATATTCTTTCTGCACTCGGTGGACTTGGTGTTGATAATGTGGTAGTGGAATTAGATGCACCAGAGCCTCCTGGGCTTGATGGGGGGGCGGGTCCCTACGTCGAAAGTATTCAGGCGGCAGGACTTGTCCCACAAGATGCCCAACGCAATTTTATTGAGGTTACTGAGCCTTTTGCGCTTTCTTCGGAAGATAGACAACTCGTGCTGCTTCCCGCTGATGCACTGGAAGTAACTTTTGTTTATGCACATCCGCAGGCAACCCCACAAGTCTTAACCCTCAAAATAACCCCAGAATCGTATGCGAACGACATTGCCCCGGCTCGGAGTTTCTGTTTTGAAGATGAAATTGAAGCACTTCAAGCACTCGGTATTGGTAAGGGAGCGAGTTATGATAATGTCCTCGTTATTAATGCAGTGGGTGAACCCAGCACACCGCTCCGATTTGAAGATGAGTTTGTACGACACAAAATCTTGGATCTCATTGGCGATCTGTATTTGGCGGGTTGCTTACCGAAGGCGCATGTTGTTGCTATGCGGACAGGACATGCGTTTCATGCTGAATTTGTGCAAGCCCTCGTTGAGGCGGGGCATCTTCAACAGTCGGCTGTCCAAGAACCTATTGAGGTAATGGATATTTATGAGGTGTTGCCGCACCGCCATCCGATGTGTATGGTGGATAGAGTCATTGAATATGAAAGTAAGAAACGGGCGGTTGGGATCAAGAATGTGACGTATAACGAACCTATTTTTGAGGGACATTTCCCGACCCAACCTGTGATGCCTGGGGTGCTGCAGATTGAAGCACTCGCACAACTTGCCGCGTGGCTTGTGCTTCGAGACATCGGTAAGGAAGGTGAACTCGGCTATTTTCGTTCCATCAACAAGGCTACATTCCGGCGTGCTGTTATTCCAGGGGATCAACTTCGGTTGGAGATAGAGGTTGCGCAACTCAGGAGCAGGCTTGCCCGCATTGAAGGACGCGTTTATGTAGGAGACGCACTCGCTACAGAGGCGGAGTTGTCAATTGTATTAGCGTCTGTCTGAACCGCGGTTCTTTTAAGATAACTGGCAGGATTTTCGATATGAGGAGGGACATTTTGTGATAGAAACTAACATTCACCCTACGGCTATTATCTCTCCAAAAGCGA
>JAPPNJ010000175.1:13740-14069 GCA_028818705.1 Candidatus Poribacteria bacterium | reverse complement strand
TGTGGCTGCATGTAGTAATCCGGTCCAAGCAGACTTGTCAAGGCACCTCTAACGTTCGGGTCATCAAAAACGCTCTGAATCTCTGGTATCCTTGGCAAAAGGTTGTTACCGGGATTCCCTTCCTTATCAAAGACGCTTACCGTCTTTTCATAGACTGCATCGTGAAATTGCGCGGGCAGCTCAGTGGTAATGGTCACGAACCCGTTCACAATGAAATGCCGCATCTGCACGTCACTTAAGAGATGTTCTGCCATTTTTATTCTCCCTCTCTTCCGAAACTTGCTATGATTTCCATCTACAACACTCAAGTTATCTTATTATTCCATAGA
>JAPPNJ010000175.1:0-13730 GCA_028818705.1 Candidatus Poribacteria bacterium | reverse complement strand
GAGATAGGATTCAAATCATAGCAAGAATATATCACGAAATCTCCAAAAAGTCAAGAACTTTATCGTAAACTCAACATTGAAAGACTACTAGCATCAAAATTCAAGAGCATGTTGCAATAAACGCTTGCCTAATTTACAAACCAAATGTCTCTGAAAAAAATTCTCCGCGTAAATCCAGAATTATGCTAAAATAGTTAAAATCAAAGCAGATCCTAACGCATAGCATACCGAAATTGGAGGTTCCTGGATGGGACGGAGTTTTGAAAAATCACTCGCGTGGAAAGCACGCGCGAAAGCAGCATTGGTCGGTGGGGGGCAACCCCACAAACAGAGCCAACCCCCGAGACCTGTTATGGTCGCAGGCGCGAAGGGCGCGCATTTTTGGGATGCCGATGGCAACGACTATATCGACTATCTCATGGGATACGGACCTATGATCCTTGGGCACGCCTACCCGACTGTGATTGATACTGTCACGAAATACCTCGTTGAACGTGGCAATGTCTATAATTTCGGGCATACACTCGAAGTAGAACTCGCCGAAAAACTCGTTCAGATTATTCCATCGGCGGACAGAGTCGCTTATTTTGTGGGCGGCTCGGATGCAACAACCGGCGCGATTAAGTTCGCTCGCGCATATACCGAGAGAGAAAAAGTCATTCGCTCCGGTTATCACGGATGGCACGATTGGTGTAGCCACGCACGCGGGCACTTGTCGGGTGCCGCTGCTGCAACACTCAGTGTCGATTTCAACGACCTTGAAGGACTTGCCGCCCTCTTTAAAGCGCACCCTGATGAGATTGCGTGTTTGATTATGGAACCCTCCGGACACGATCTTCCGAAAGACGGATACCTTGAAGAAGCAAAGAAACTTGTCAATGCCAACGGGGCATTGATGATTTTCGATGAGGTCAAAACCGGGTTCCGCTATGCTTTAGGCGGCGCGCAGGAATACTTCGGTGTCACACCGGATATGTCTGTCTTCGGCAAAGCACTCGCGAACGGATTTGCCACGGCTGTCGTCGTTGGAAAAAAAGAGATCATGGATGAAGTCAGCGATGTCTGGGTCGCCGCAACCTTCCACGGAGAGGTATCCCTCGTTGCGGCTGCGATCGCCACAATTGAAGCACTTGAGGCGAAAGACGGTGTCGCCTTTATGTGGAAACAGGGACAGAAGTTGTTAGATGGCTACAGAGAGATGACAGCACGTCTCGGTATTGATAACGCCCGCATCGGCGGGATCGGACCCATGCCCTACTTCGGTTTGAGTACCAACAGCGATGACGAAAAACAGCAGCGATTCCACAAAACTTTCTATGAAGCGACCTTAGATGGCGGCTTATATCTACCAGAAGGACATATTTGGTTCATGTCCATGTCGCATACCGATGAAGATGTTGCGAAAACACTCAGCGTTTCTGAGGACGCACTCAAACGCGCCAAAGCTGCATAGCCATTCCTCTGACCGCTGATAGCCAATACAAAGGAAATCTATTATGGCAGAAACTACGAACCACACAAAACCGTTTATCGTTGATAAAAATCTCGGCGCAGCACTCGACATTGAGAATGCACAACTCACAGAAACCACCTCCGATGGGACACCTGTTGTCCCACCGACGCAGGAACAAAAGTACCTCTTTGACATGCGCGGTTGGCTCTTAGTCCCCGGTGTACTATCAGGTGATGAACTCGCTGAGATGCAGGAATTCGGCTATAAACTCCGCCACGAACCGGATTCAATTCCAGAGCATGAACGTTCGCCGCTCGGGGGTCCCATGCAACGCCTTGCTGATCATCCGAATGTCATCGGCTTTCTCAACGAATTCCTCGCACATCCGGCATTATCAAGCCAAGAGTGCTACGGCTTCCGGATGGAATCGTGCAGCCTATTCTACCGCACTGTCGGCGACGGGAACTTTGGACCCCACAACGGAAACGGGATGCTCCGTTTTCCCGGTGATTCGCACCTCTATCGCTGCATCCCGGGCAGAGGCTATAGCGGGCTAACCCGCATCGTTTGGGAACTGAATCCTGTCAAATATCGGCAGGGGGGCACGCTCTTTATTACGGCAAGCCATAAAGCCGTCTACACTGCCCCCGAAACAATCCGAAGCCAGGATTCGCTTATCTGGGATACATACGAGTGTCCCGCTGGGTCACTCCTCTTTTTCACGGAGGCGTTGACACATAGCACCCACACGTGGACGAATCAAGAAAACGACCGCCTCGCGATTTTCAGCTGTTACAACACCGTCAATAGCAAATGGCACGACTGGGATCCGCATCCAAAGCTGCTTGAAGAAATGCCCGCCAAGCGACAGACGCTTTTCCGACCCGTCCGTGCCGCCAATAATTTGATCGGCGAGGCGTATCGGCATTAGTTAATAGTTTTCGGTTTGCCTCGCAGTGAGAGTTATCGTAAAGATGATTATCGGTTCTCGGTACGCTTCGCTTTCGGTTATCGGTTAAAGAGGACTCTGATTCATCAAATCTCTCTTTAACCGAGGACTGAAAGGTTTTTCGCAGAAAAACCGAACTGAAAACTGAAAGCCATTAAAAAAGGAGGCGTTCGCATGCGTCAAATTGGATCAACCCCCGTTACCGCACCGGGTTGGACTGCGAAACCGAAGGAAGGGATCGCTATCGTCGATTGTGATGTTCACCACAATTTTCGTCACCCGACGCAGCTGTTACCTTACTTGTCAAAATTCTATCAGGAACATCTCCTCGATCAAGGGCTACATCTCGGTGGGTATCCCAACATCCCGATTCGGAGTAACCGCGTCGATCTCAAAGGGAGGGTCAAAGATGCCGTTGAATCGACACCCAAGAACTCCGGCGGTGATCCAAGAGATTTCAATTTCACATTAGAGTTCCTCCAAGAAGAACACCTTGATGTCTGGAATATAGATGTCGCTTTGCTTACGGGACCACCGCCATTCTATGGATATTCTGGGTTACCAGATCCTGATTGGGCGGCCGCGCTCTGTCGTGCCTTTAACGATTGGACAATCGAACATTGGCTGGAACGCGATGAACGCGTCGTTAACGCCATCCTCGTTTCGCCATCCGATCCACCGCAAGCGGTAGCAGAGATTAACCGACTCGCAGACCGAAAGGATACCGTTGCTGTTATGGTGCCAATGGGCACAAGTCGTCCCTTCGGCAACCGTTTTTACCATCCGATTTGGGAGACGTGTGAAGCACATGGGCTGCCTATCGTCTCCCATATCGGGGGTGGCGGCGGCGCAACGCGGAATACACCGACCCCGGTCGGACATCCCACTTACTACATGGAATCTCGAATGAGCCGACCTTATGTCGCCAGTTCGCATGCAACATCTCTCATCTGCGAAGGGGTCTTTGAAAAATTTCCCAACCTCAAGTTCGCACTAATTGAAGCACAACAGATGTGGGCAGTACCGGTGATGTGGCATCTGGATACCGATTGGAAAGCACTCCGGGACCAGACACCTTGGCTCAAACGCCTGCCGAGCGAGTATTTCCGTGAACACATCCGAATCGGTTCGCAGCCGATGCATGAACCTGAGAAACCGGAACAGATGTACCAGATGTTAGAGATGCTCCATGCGGATGAGACCCTTATATTTTGCTCAGACTTTCCACATTTTGACTGGAACGACCCCGTAACGGTTTTCCCGAAGCTTCCAGAGGATTTACACCATCGCATCTTTGCCCAAAACGCTCTGGACATCCTTCGATTGGATTTAGAGGAAGCCAACGGCTCCCCGAAACCAGTGGCAAATTAATCGAAACACAAAGCCGTAGCCTGCAACAACGGCGCAGGCGACTCATGAGAAAAGCAGTTGAAGTTTCAAACTTCTGTCCTTTCTCCGCAAGGTAAGCTAAAAATATGGCACGTGTTGTTGTGGGAAAAGTATCAGAAATTCCACCGGGAGAACGCAAAATCGTCGTGCCGTTCCGTGGGAAGGCAGGTATTGGTGTCTTTAATGTTGATGGCACCTTTTACGCTGTACGCAACATCTGTCCGCATAAGCGAGGCCCTCTATGTACAGGTGAACTGACAGGTAGGTTCGCAGCCAATGCCCCGCCCTCAATTCAAGGCGTGATGCCCTCTGTTGACGGTTTAGGTGAAGTGCTACGCTGTCCATGGCATCAGTGGACATTTGACATTGCCACCGGACAGTGTCTCGTCGATGAGACATTGCGCGTAGCGACTTATCCTGTCAGAGTTGATGGTGATGATGTTGTCGTCGAATACAATGGCTAAATTGAAGGAGAAAAAACCGAGTTTTTTATGATGAATTAACACAAATTGGGCGAAAACGCGACCAATTTGTTCTATATCTGTGAATCGGAGGCTGGAAACTTAGTTTCTCTGGAATAAGTAGCGACTTAAGTAAATTAGGAAACTTAACTGTAGCAAGCGAAATTGTTCGACTGCTACCAAGTGCGGTCCGTCAGCGGTGAGAATTACCCTGAAAACCATCACCTCAAACTCTCTATGGGGTTTGCTGTCGAGCCTATGGAACGTGATGAAAAGTGTTTGGCTTTTGTAATGCCTCTTAAATCGCCAGAAAGAAGGTAACTTTCGTGAAGCAGTTAACCGATGCTGAAAAACAAGAACTTGAAACGAAAATTCAAAAAGAAAAGGAACGCCAACAAGCTCTTCGAGAAACGAATCCCGACCTACCTGAGACCTTTGAAGAGGCATCAGCAAAAACAGGGATTTTCCGAAAGTTTGCGCTAAGGCGACTCTGGAAATACGGTTTCCTCGTGATTGTTTTTGGTCTACTTGCCTTTAGCGTGATCAATCTGATCGGATCGCGCGATTTTGGTTATGACCAATACGGTGGTCTCGTGATCGGGTTGGTACTGCTATTCAATCACATCGCTTATTACTTCACAACAAAAGGATGGAAAAGCGTTGTAATGAAAACGGTCGCATGGGTTTGGATAGCATTTGGATTGGTTTACATACTCTGGCTATTTAGGTAGGTGCTCTGTTCGCTATTGAGTTTTTCGTCAGGAGTTAAAACATCATTAGATTGGTTATAACATGAATGAGAAAACACTATCAAATTTAGATTCAGATGCAATTGAAGAGATTGAAAAACTCACGCTACGTTGGATTTTTCAAGCGGTTCTTGATTTTGGAATGGAAGCACATGAGGTATTCTTAAAGTCACCAGATAACGTAAAGGATATTGCAGAAGATATTACCAGAGAACTACTTGATCGCCTTCCGGGGTTTAATGTCCAACAGAGGATCTACGGAAACGTTGATTACAAACGGGCTAGATATATCATTTTACCAGAAAAAACAGTAAGACAAGCTCTTTTTATAGATTCAAAAGCGGAAAAAGAGAATCGGTCAGCCACTATACAGATGTCTCAAACCTCTATGTGGGTAAGACAGCGAAGAAGCGGGCGTGCTGTAAATGAAAAAGGACTTCTTCCAGAAATATCTGAGTATGGAGATAACCATTATCTAACGACAACCTGTTTAGTGCATTTCCTGTACGAGGATGAAACGGATGTGCATCACTTAAAGGAAGTTAAAATTACGGCGATTCCCAATGGCAAATTACAAGATAGATATAATCCGACTGTTGATGATGGAATATGGCTCGCTGGACGAAACGCGCCAACCCGTGGAGAAGATTTCAGAGTTCGTGTCAGTTTTGCTAAACTGAAAGAGAAAGCATCATGGCGAGTTCAAGTTATAAACTATGATGAAATTACTAAGGAGTGCAAAGGAGAATGGCAGCCATAGACGTTACAAAATTCCTAAAAGAAAATCACATTTATCACGGTGATTCCAGAACCCTTTTGAAAAAAATTAAGCCTGAATCAATAGCACTCAGCGTTTGGTCACCTCCATATTTTGTCGGGAAGGCGTACGAGAAAAATTTGTCTTTTTCTGACTGGGAAGATTTACTGCGCGAGGTCATCAAACTCCATTTCCCAATTATAAAGCCGGGCGGATTCCTAACTATCAATATTGCCGATATTTTATGCTTCAAAGATGCGTCAATGCCAAAAATCATGGCAGAAAACGTATCCCGGAGAAAAATAGGCGTAACCAAGGAACAAATATTAGAAGCAAAGAAAAAACATCCGACTTGGAATAGGCACCAACTTGCTGCGCATTTTGGCTGTAGTGAACAGACAATTGATAGAAGGCTTAATGGAAATAATATTAGAGGCGGAAAGTACCAGACACAAACGCGAGTTTTTCTGGTTGGAGGTCTCATTGAGGGAGCCGCCAACGAGGCAGGCTTCCATTTATATGACCGGCGTGTCTGGGTCAAAGATGCAGCATGGGAAAATTCGAGATGGCATACGATCTCTTACCGGTCTGTTGATGAATTTGAATATATCTATATCTTTTGGAAGCCAGGAACTACGAAGGTGGATCGCTCCCGACTGACGAAACAAGAATGGGTAAATTGGGGGTCAAGGGCTGTTTGGGAAATCCCTTCTGTCCGAAGCAATGCTGATCACGATTCAAAGTTCCCGATTGAGCTGCCCAGAAGAATCATAAAGTTATTTTCAGAAACCGATGATGTCGTACTGGATTGTTTTATGGGTAGCGGCACAACGGCAATAGCGGCAATTACCGAAGGTAGACAGTATATCGGAATGGATAAAGAAAAAAAATCTGTGGAGATTGCATTAGAGGCTATTTCTTCTTTTAAAGATGACAGAAAAGCACCTGAGCAAATGGAGTTTTTCATACGTGAAATAGAAGCGAAACATGAAAAAAATAATAATTAAGGCAGTACTTTTTGACCTTGATGGCACACTCTGCGACTCCGATACAGCATGGAGCATCGCGCAAAGGGAAACTTTTCAACTGTTATGCAAGCAGAAGCCAAGTATTTCAGAAGAGGCTATTACAAAGGCATGGACAACAGTTCATCAGAGACTCTTCCAGCAACTCGGCGCGGGGAAACTTTCTATGGCAGAAGTGAGAGACGCACGGTTCCAGTGTCTATTTGAAGAATTGGGTTTACCCGCAGGTAAAGTCATGGAAGAACTCAGCGACTTCTTCTGTTCGCGTTACCTCACAAGTTTACGTCTTTACGACGATGTCACGATCCTTGAGAAATTGACCGGATACCATGTCGGCATCATTACAAACGGTGCCCACGATGAACACACCGACAGCCAACTTTCTAAAGTGAAACATCTTGGACTCAGCGAACGTATTCAGTCGTTGACAATCTCCGGTGAAATCGGTGTCAGGAAACCGAAGGTTGAAATCTTCAAAGTCGCTTGTGAACGCGCTGATGTCTTACCGAAAGAGGCAGTGTACGTCGGTGATTCCGTTCAAAACGACATCGTCGGTGCCAATCGTGCGGGTATGACAAGTGTTCTCATCGACCGAAAATTAGATAGGCTGATACCAGAAACAGCGGACGAACAACCGGACCACATAATTTTAAATTTATATGATGTCTTGTCCTGCTTGAAGAACAGACGGTAGGCGAATCGCTGAGGTTGACACTAATTTTAGCAAAGTGAGCAAAGGAGATAGTGTTTCATGTTTATAGGAAGTAAGCTTTGGAAACATAGGATCCTTGGAGTTATTCTTTGTCTGATTGCTTTCAACGTATTTCTTTTTTTCATTTTAGGGAATTCGGAATCTAACAAGTCCACCACTATCAAGATGAGCCTTGTGGTTGCGTTGATGCTACTCTTCAATCACATTGCTTTTAACTTCACGATGACAGGTTGGAAAAACCGTGTGATGAAAACCGTTGCTTTTATATCAATAGCATTCGGATTAACTTACACTTTATGGGTAGCCATTAGTTCCGGTTTCTTCGGGGTAATGTGAAGCGACACTTTGTGAGGTAGCATAAGCGTCAATGAAGTAATGAAAGTGTTTAACCGTTGTTATGCCTCTCAAATCGTCCAAAAGGAGATAATTTTTGTGAAACAATTAACCGACACCGAGAAACAGGAGTTTGAGTCGAATTTTTCCTGTAGGAGCGAGTGTTTTGCTTGGGTATTTCTTGTCGCTCGCGATCTTCTTACTTTTCCCATCTGATGTGAGGTGCTCACATGAAAACGTTATTCATTGATGACCATGATGTTGAGGAAATCGACAACCTCGCCCGGAAGTTACACCCACTGCAAAAAGTTGAAAAGAACGCAGTGCTTCGACCTGAGCATCGCTGGGAAAACTGCGGTATTATGATGTGGACAACTCCCGCATGGGTTCCCGATGAAGCGGTTTTCAAGGTGCTTTACTACGCCAGTTCAGAATCAGATGATCCAGAGGTTAAACTCGATGTAACGGGTGCGCCGATGGGTGGGCGGAGTTTTATCTGCTATGCGACCTCGGAAGACGGTGTGAACTGGGAGAAACCGGCTTTAGGGCTTCAAGATTATGATGCTCTCACATGGCGAGGCACCGCAATCGGCACAGATAACAATATCCTACCGACAGGCGTGCCACTCGGACCTATTTACGACCCCCACGACCCTGATGAACAACGCCGCTACAAAGGCATGGGATGGGGAAAAGGCGGTGGACTAACGCCAGCAGTCTCGCCAGACTGCCTGCACTGGACCTACCTTGATGTGCCACCTGTCCCAAGTTCAGACGAAGCACATTTCGGTTATGACGAGGAGAACGGTCTATTTATCGCGACCGTTAAGCACGCCGGACCCGATGGCAGGTCACCTTATGGGCGCAGCTTCTGTTTGAGTACCAGTGAAGATTTTGAAAACTGGAGCGGAATAGAATTGGTTTTCCACGCCGATCAGATGGATCAAGAGAACGGCGAAGAAAGGATCCGTAAATTCATTGAGGATCCCGATTATCTGACTCCGATATACAACCGACCTGAAGAATGGCGCACCGACGTTTATAATTTTCCTGTATTTCGCTACGAGGATTTATATCTGGGGCTGCCTGTGATGCACCATTGGACAGGGAAGCACCCGCCACTCTATGAAAACGTAGACAGTCGTAAGTCGGTGGAACTATCTTCAAGTCGCGATCTACGGCAATGGGAGCGGGTCGGGAACCGCACGCCATTTATTGAATTATCACCCGTAGGGGAAGGCAGTGCCTACGATACAGGACAGATTTCGGTCGTCAACGGACCGATCAGACGGAACAATGAACTCTGGTTCTATTACCTCGGCGTTCGACACCGTAGCCAACCTTTGGCAGACATAATAAACAGAAAGTATCTCAACAACTTTGCCATGTCACTCGCCAAACTTCGTGTTGACGGTTTTGTGTCGCTTAAGGGTGGCATTGAATGGGGTTCAGTGTTGACCAAACCGATGGTCGTGGAAGACAACGAACTGCGTGTGAATGTGGATTCTTGGCGTGGTCGGGTTAAGATAGAGGTTCTCAATGCCGATAATGGTCAACCCTTTCCGGGATACACCTTCGACGAAAGTATTCCGGCGATGGTCGATAGTATTGATGAACCGATGCGTTGGAAGGAGAAGGCTGACCTTGCTGAACTCCGCGGTAAGACCGTGCGCCTTCGCTTTTCTATACTTGAGGCAGAAATTTACGCCTTCTGGTTCACTGACTGATTTGATACACTGACACCAAGTCGCAATAACGCTCACAACTTGGACACAATTTAAACCTATGTTTGTAGGAGCGAGCTGTGCTCGCGATTCCTACAAGGAACATCAAAACTATGAGCACAGCTATAGAAAAAACAGAAGCACTTATTCAGGCTACGCGAGAACTCGGCGCGATGTATACAGACGATCCATATCGACCGCGCTACCACTTCACACCGCCATTTGGCTGGATGAACGATATCAACGGTTCCATCTTTTGGAAGGGACGCTATCATATCTTCTATCAACACAACCCTGAAGGTGGCTATTGGAAGTGGATGCAATGGGGACACGCCTCGAGTGTCGATCTCGTACATTGGGTGCATCACCCGATCGCTTTAACACCCGACCTTGACGGACCAGACCGAGGCGGATGTTTTAGCGGCGGTGCACTCGTGAATCTGGAGGGTGTCCCGACGTTCATCTATCACGGAATTCCTGATGGCACGTGTATCGCAACAAGTGATGATGACCTGCTCATTACGTGGGATAAGCATCCTGCCAACCCAGTGATTCCAGTGCCAAAAACGGGTGAGACAGGACACGGCGAGTATATTGTATTTGACCCGTGTGCTTGGGTGGAAGGCGATACGTATTACGCCCTCATCGGAAACACAATACCGGGACAAATCGGAGACGGAACTGCGCTGTTTAAATCGTCTAACTTCGTAGACTGGGAATTTGTCCACTCCTTTTATCAATCGCGGCGCGAGTGGACAGACGCTGAAGAGGACTGTGCAGTACCTGATTTCTATCCGTTGGGCGATCAGCACATGTTACTCTTTTGTAGCCACTGGCAAGGCACACAGTATTACATCGGACGATTTGAAAATGAGGAATATCACGTCGAAACCTACGGGCGGATGAGTTGGGAAGGTGGATTGCTCGGTGGACCCCGCTCACTTTTAGATGCCCAAGGACGGCGTATCTTTTTCGATTGGATTCGAGAAATCCGTGGCGTTGAACAGGAACGTGCTTCGGGTTGGTCAGGCGTTATGACGTTGCCACGCATCCTGTCCCTCGCAACAGACGGTAGTCTGCTGATTGAACCCGTGCCAGAATTGGAATGCCTACGGATGAACCCAAAAACGCGTGAAAATATCACCTTAAACGCTGATGAAGATATGAACTTAGAAGATATTCAAGGAAACTGCCTTGAATTGGCTGTTGAAATTGAGCCCGGCGATGCAACCGAAGTCGGCGTTCAAGTACTCCGCTCACCAGATCAGGCTGAACGCACCGGGATTCTGTACGTCCCAGCGGAAGGCACTTTAAAAATAGACATCAGTCGTTCTACCTTAAACGAAGCAATCCGCTACCCATACTATCGGGACGCGGGTGGCACTGCAAGACTACCGGAATCAGAACAGTTCGTTGACGCACAATGTGCCCCGTTTAAACTGAAGGACAACGAAGTGCTTCAACTCCGCATCTATGTTGATAAGTCTGTGGTTGAAGTGTTCGCGAACGGTAGGCAGTGCATCACACAGCGGGTCTACCCAACGCGAGCCGACAGCACCGCTGTAAAATTGGTGAGCCGAGGTGGACAGGCACATTTCCGATCCGTTCAGGCGTGGGAGATGGCACCCGCATTTTGAGAGACCGTCTTATGATTGATCCAAAGTTAAAAGGAAAAGTAGCACTAATTACAGGTGCCAACCACGGTATTGGTGCCGCAACGGCTTTAGCTCTTGGTAAACAAGGCGTGAAAGTATTCGCTTCATTTTTTCATCCACCGTGTCGATACAGCAAAGCAGAATTGAGACATGCCGAAGCAGCAGGTATCGGTGGCGATATCCTCTACCAAGCCATGCAACAAAAGCCTATTTCTAAACTTGTTAACCAATTTAAAGACGCTGAGATGACCATATCTGTCTTAGAGGCAGACCTCGCTGATGAAACAAACATCTCAAAACTTTTCGAGGCATGCAAGGAAGAACTTGGTCCTGTTGACATCCTGATTAACAATCATACCCACTGTGTGCTGGAGACTTTTGACCCTGAACAAATTTCAACTGAAGGGAGCGGTATTTTCTTATCCACTGCTGCAAACATTGATGCCCATTTTGTTATTAATTCTCGAGCGTCTGCATTGATGATGCAAGCATATCTGAATCAATACCTTGAAAATGGGCTGGGCTGGGGGCGTATTGTAAATACCAGTACGGATGCCGCACACTGTCACCCGCTGAACGTTAGTTACGCTGCCAGTAAACATGCCATTGAGTCTTACAGTCGTTCCGCTGCCTGTGAGTTAGGGAAATATGGTATTACGGTGAATGTCGTTGCGCCTGGACCGGTGCAAACAGGTTACATTGTACCAGCGGATGAAAAAACGATCGCAGAATCTACACCGTTAGAAAGGGTCGGCAAACCTGAAGATGTGGCTGATGTTACAGTGTTTCTCTGTTCTGAACAGGCGCGATGGCTCACAGGGCAGCTACTGTATGTTGGGGGCGGTTATCGGATCCCTCAATAAATATGTAGCATATTTTCTGTTGATAAATTAAAATGTTAACTTGGAGTTTGTGAGGTAAACATCATGGCTTATGAAATTCCGAAAACAGTCTTAGGTCGCACAGGTTTAACGGTTACCCGACTCGGTAGCGGCGGCGCGTATTGTGAATCCGTTGACGGTTACCGGAAAGCAATTGATGCTGGTATCAATTATATGGATACGGCACGATCCTACAGAGATGGCGAGGATGAAAAGGTCATCGGAGCCGCTATAAAGGGACAACGCGATAAACTCATTCTTGCGACGAAAACCGCTCAGCGCGATGCAAAAGGCGCACGGACAGAACTTGAAACATCGTTGCAGATGCTCGGCGTTGATTACATTGACATTTACCAACTGCATCACTTGAACACGAAAAAGGAACGAGACCAAGCGTTAGCACCCGGCGGCGCATTGGAGATGGCGCAAAAAGCACGAGATGAAGGGCTTATCCGATTCATCGGTGTTACCGGACACGATTGGGTCCAGATTCAGCACGCTGTCGCAACGGGGCATTTCGATACCGTTCTCTGTTGGTATAATTGTGCGATGAAAACACCAGAAGGGACAGTTTTCCCGGCAGCTGACAAACATAATACCGGTGTCGTCATTATGAACGCCTCGCGGAATGACAGACTTTTTGGGGACACAGACGCACCGTCTCCAGAACAATTCTACCGTTATGTACTCAGCCATAAAAGTGTCCATCTAACGATTATGGGATTGAGAGACGTTGAACGGTTCCACCGAATTGCAGAAGCACTCTCCGAGCAAGAGACCTTAACACCGGAGGAACAAGAGGCTTTGGAAAAATATGGAGCGCAGCGGCTCGAAGAAGGCGCGCTCACACCGTAAATCCGGCACTAAAAATGGGAGGACAAGTGAACTTGTTAGCAAACGAATGGAACTTCAATGAATAAAAACGCATCAGATCAGACCAACGGTCATTCGGTAGAATCCTATCCGCATGAAAAACGCAATTTAATTGTATTCGCGCTAAACCAGATTCTGATGCGTCTCGGTTGGATGTTCAAATCCGAATCTGTCGTCATTCCAGCCTTTATTGATGTCTATACCTCGTCTGGAACTATCCGCGGGTTGCTGCCGCTCATTCTGCGAATTGGGCAAAGTCTGCCTCAGTTTCTGGTGGCACAACGTGTCGCTCGGATGCCTACAAAACATGGATTCTTTGTTTTCACCGGTTTCGGTTTTGCGATTCCGTGGTTCATATTGTCCGCAACGTTAAGCTTAACACGCTGGTCGTCCAACGTTATTGTCGCTGTTTTTCTCGCGCTGTGTACCCTGCACTGGCTCGCGGTGGGTTGCAATCATCTGGCAAACGGGACGCTGCAGGGAAAACTCATCAGTCCTGAAAAACGGGGCAGGCTGCTCGCCTATTCCAATATCATCGGTTGTACGCTTGCGATTGGGGTCGCTTTTTACCTGCTACCGCGTTGGTTTTCTGTGAGTCCGCCGCGTTATGCTGTGCTCTTTGCGGCAACGGCTCTCTTCTTCGGGATCGCAGCGGCGGTCAGTTTTGGGTTTAGAGAACTCCCTTCACAGCCAGAGGGCACGGCCCCTTTTTTTAGAGGGTTTTCGGTTAACTAATGATATTGAGTTCTGCTTTTCCGATTTTTAGGAT
>JAPPNJ010000011.1 GCA_028818705.1 Candidatus Poribacteria bacterium | reverse complement strand
ATGTGGAAATGGTGTCAGGAACGCAATGTCAACATCCGTCATCTGGCGATGCAGTTTTGTCTCGCTGCCCCTATAGACGGGGTCGTGATGTTCGGTCCCGCCGATAAAGCACAGGTCGAAGACGGGTATGAAGCGGCAACGGCTGACATCTCGGAAGACATTTGGGAAGCATTTGAGGCGGAATTCGGAATCAAGCGTGGGATGTAATTGGTTGTTTCATGCCTTTTGCGACACCATGCTCGCGAGAATGCCGAGAATTTTGTCACATCGCTCAAGCATATAAGTAGACATATCAATGTGGAGTCGCTTCCCTTCCAATTTGAGGAAAAGCCAATTGACTCCCGTCGTAGTAGCACCATAAACGCACGGAATATCGTTCCCTTTTTCGGCATTAAAGCGTTGCGCGGCGATCATCTCCGCTACACACTGCCCGAGGCCTGCTATGAGATCGTCCTTCTTTGCTTCAACAAGGATAATGACAGGTGCCTCCAAATAATACTGATTTGGGGACAGACTCACCAAAAAATCACATACCCCTGTCAAATCGTTTTCCGTATCCACATTGAAATCAATACCTGAAAAGAGACTGATGCGGTGCTCAAAATGCTCCCGGAGTTCGACAAGAAGGTCAGCAACAATCATCTCCGACTTTGCCTTCTCCGTGCCTATAGCGACGGCTAATGGAACCTTTTTCGCCAACGCGCTCGTAAGCTCCACGCTGGGTTCGATCGGCTCTGTTTCGGAAAAGATACCTACAGCCTGAATCGCTTCGAGTTGAAATGTTTCCCTGACTGCTTCTAAAGTGAAATTACTGTAAGCCATCTGCGAGAACCTCCATTCCTTAAATTCAGAAGATTCTTACGCCTTTACACCAGCCGCTAACTCTGAGGCGAATTGCCTCACCGTGGTGAGTAATTTCGCCTCGTCGTCTATGTGCGCTTCATAAGCATTTATGATAGCGCTCGCCACGATTGCCCCGTCAGCGATTTGCGCTACCTGTGTTGTCTGTTCAGGTGTTGATATACCAAACCCGATGCTGATTGGTTTGTCCGTGTGTTTTCGCAGTTCTGTGACCATCGGCGTGACTTCGTCTGACCACGTTGCCCGCGCACCGGTTACCCCTGTTACTGAAACACAATAGATGAATCCAGTGCTGACCGATGCGATTAATTGCATCCGTTCAGGTGTGCTTGTCGGTGCGACCATAAAAATCGTAGCAAGGTTATAGTTCGGCGCGATTTCAAGGAGGGACTGTGCTTGCTCTGGTGGTAGATCCGGGACGATAAGGCCATCAATACCTACCTCGTGTGCAGCTTTGCAAAATGCTTCCTCACCCATCCGAAAGATCGGATTATAGTAACTCATCAAAGCGATAGGAATCTCCGTCTGCGGGCGGAGGTCTGCCACTATCGCCAAAATCTGCTCGAGTGAGATGTTATGTGTGAGTGCACGTTCGCTTGCACGTTGGACAGTGGGCCCGTCAGCAATCGGATCGGAGAAGGGGACACCGAGTTCAATGAGATCTGCACCTGCTTCCTCAAGTGTGAGGAAAAGTTTAGAAGTAAGTTCAGGGTTTGGGTCTCCGGCACAGACATAAGGCATAAATGCACTGGCACCTCGATCCCGGAGTTCTTGAAATTTTTTGTCAATTCGGTTCATGGATATGGTTAGGTTTCGGCTTTCTGTTGAGATGTTTTTTCAATTATACCTTACATGTGTCGAATTGTCAAGGATATATGTTTGGTTACAGGACCCTTAGCCTATTGCTATAAATGCTTCGAGTGCTTCACGAAGCACCTCAACAAAACGGCTTGACTACACTAAAAGTATATGCTAATCTATTTTAACCGTCCATTAAATGCTGTTTACGCTATATTTTTATCAAGAGCATGAAGGCACAACAGGTTGATCAATATTTACGGAGAGACAAATGTCATCACTCGCGGCAGAAACGCTCTTAACACCCGAAGAATATCTTGCCTTAGAACGGAAAGGGACGTTGAAAAGTGAATATATTAACGGAGAAATACTTGCAATGTCCGGAGCAAGTAGTGCCCACAATCTCATTACACTGGATATAGGAACTGAACTTAACATCCAATTGCGAGGGCGTGAATGCTTAGTCTACACCAGTGATATGCGCATTCGAACTAGTCCGAAAGGTGCCTATTTTTATCCAGATGTGGTTGTTGTTTGCGGCAAACCCCGCTTTGAGGATAATGTCTTTGACACACTTCTCAACCCTATTCTTGCGATAGAAGTACTTTCACCATCAACTGAAGCGTATGACAAAGGCGAAAAATTTAGGCATTATCAAGAACTCGCTTCTTTGCAGGAATACATTCTCGTTTCACAAGACAGAATTCGCGTTGAACACTATCGTCTTGTTAAGACGCAATGGGTTCAGACCGAGCTGCGCGGACATGAAGATGTATTGTCTCTTAACTCCATCCGATGCGAACTCCCTTTGCAAGACATCTACAGACGTGTCCCAGAAATCATCGCATAAAAAAGTAGGTGAGGTTAGAAAACCCCGCCAATAGAAGTAACATTGAGATAGATAATACTCTTGTTGGCGCGGATATGCTTACGGCGACTGTGACAGTGTCGGAACATCAGGATGGAACGACGCTGCATGGGTATATGAACGACCTATTATCGGATGTGAACGCTAATGAGCGTATTGAAAGGATGAGTACGGCACTGTATTACACATATTTCTTAGGGTGGTATACCGGATTCATTCGCATGCCGTATTTTTCAATACAGGACTTGTTGTCCGCTTTGCCATACACTGTTCCTGACCCTGACGGCAAGGGGCGTTCGGATAGTGCGTCAGTATTACAGGCGCTGAACAATAATGAGAATCTGCGGCGGTACCAGTTGCTGGCATTTTTGTTTGTTGATGAGAGTGATGGTCGTTTTCCTACTGAGCATTTCGGGTTTCTTACTCCTGATAAGGCAAAAGAGCGGTATAAGAGTGAGTATAGCGCTCGGTTTGATGCGTATTTCGGCCGCGCTTTGGGTGTGTTTTTGCAGGAATTGCCGCCGAGGTATCGGCAGCAGTAATCTTGTGGCGCAAAAGAAAAACGCACGACTGTGTCGTGCGTTTAGTTTTGTTGGGGTTACTGTCGTGTCATTGATCCGCGTACTGTGACGGCAAAACGAATCGGCAGCTCCTGCTGACCCATCACCAGTTTGTTCCACTTTTTGAAAATTGTTTTCAAGAATATCTCGTTCTGGTTATAGAGATGCTTACCCTTGAGAAGACCGCTGGCACCTATCTCTTTTTTTGCTTCCTTGTTGGTTATTACCACATTTTGGATGTGGTAGGCTCTGGGTGTGGTGTAATTACTTGCAGGAAGGGTGAGAAAATTACTCATCCTGTGTCCTGTTGCACTGCTCGGCTGGTCCTTGAGTTGGAGTCGCAGCTCCAACACCTCTTCAAAGGTGAGGGGTCCGTACCCCTTCTCCCAATACGCATCCTTGATCTCTTGCAGGGTGGCAGGTTCAGTGATACCTGCCTCCAGCATGGTCACTACCGCAATGTCAACAGTGTACCGTTTTTCCAGCGGTGTTGGAGTGAATTTTTCGTTCATGATGCTGTTTCTCATGAAGTGGCTAATGAGGAAGTGTTTCTCCAATTCCCGGAGCATCTGTTCTTTGCTTTGAAACCTTCCTCCGACCGTGATAGTCATAACACCATCATCCCAGTCAGGCTTTGGGGCTATCGGTACTTCTTCCGGTTGCACCTCTTCTGCCAACGTTTCTTCTTCCAGCAGGATGTCATCTTTCTCTGCGCAAGAAGAGGAGAAGAATGCTATCGCTACCACTGTGCACAGCAATACAAACGCTTGATACAATTTGGTGGTCATTTTGACCCTCCTTATTTTGTCGATATATCCGTATGCTATAATTAACCCAAGTTGCTACTAACAAATTTTGAGCATTTTAATGGAGTTTGCCAGGTCCTTTCTTCACCCCCGGTGAATGCCATAAGGCATTCATACCCCGGTAAAGCCTTTATAGGCTTTATACCGTTGATTCTGATTCTGATTCAGGGATGATATTGCTTCGCAGTGAGAATAGAAAACTTGTATTATTAAGTTATAATAGGTCAATATTTATTTTAGTAAATTAAAACATGTATGAAACTCTATATCTAACTATGATATTGTGCGATATTTTATCAGAAAATACAAATTACGTCCATAAAAATTGCCAAGGCTATTTAGTTTTTGCGATTTTTGTGAATTTTTCGAGGAGGGCGCGAGCAGGTGCTCGTTTCGATAGTTACGATGCCAAGTTTTATGAGAAGGTCATCACAAATTGTATAAACCGCTACAATAGTCAAATCTATGGGATGCTCCTTTTGGTTTTCGTGGTTAAAAACGCTATAAAGGATACCTCATGGATTTGCAACCAGCAACTTGGGTTATTATATATTTTTTGACAATTTCCAAGGCGGAATCGCTGAACCAAATTCGTCTGCTCTTTGGATCTATCCCAGCTGTCTGTCCAATATGTTCAGTAATATCGTGCTGTTCCTGGTATTCCGCCCAAATCTGCTTGCATTTGCGAGAATCGGTTTCCGTCCAATTTGGGGTTTCATCGTTGATTCCTCCGTTCTGTTGCAAGCGCAGTTTGAGACCGAGGCTTTCCAACTACAGAATACCACCAAACTTGAGCAATGTCAAATTGAATTCACCGGGCGGTGTGTAAAAGGTTAGATCCCTATGTCTAACGCTTCATTAATGCGCTCATAAATCCACTCTTCAATAAGTTCACCCGCTGGCATCCCGCGTTCCTCAGCAAGTCTTATTACAATTTCTGCGTCTTCAGATGTTAGCCAGACAGAGGCTTTGAATTCATTGCCCTGTTTCAAGAGCATTCCCTCCTGTTGCTGCAGCTCTTGGGCTGCGACGTATTCAGCGTCATTGTAGACATCCTCGTATTCTTCAACTTCGGGATCTATGATGTGTTTAAGCATTATCAGTTCCCCCTCATGGATGCACAAGTCCTGGGGTGCCGAAACGCCTCATTTTTTCCTCGTCCTTTCCGAAAATAGGCTTCATAGCCCACACGTTCAAAGAAAAGCGGGGAGGTCAAGCATTCAGTTTCGCGCTTTTCGACAATTTCTAAGGCAGAATCACCGAACCAAATTCTTCCGCTTTTTGGGTCAATACCGGCTGTCTGTCCAATCCTATCTGTGATATCGTGCTGTTTCTGGTATTCTGCCCAAATCTGCTTACATTTACGTGAGTCGGTATCTGTCCAGTTTGGGGGTTTCATTGTTAGTTTTCCTTACCAAATTTTCACGAGTTTCCCCACTATTTGCAAAACTTGAATAACCGTTGCATCTGGCATGTCACCTGCGTACTTGGCACCTCTTGCCCACCAATCAAGGCTCTTAATATGATCGGCTTGAATGACTCCGGTGAGTTCAAAAACGCCCGTATTATCCTTGTTACGAATCTCCACTCCCGGAGGTATAGAAACGTCAAGGTCTACGCGATAAGGTTTCTGACTCGTCGTAATAGGACACATAATCGCCAACTGCAATCTGCGATTGTAGAGCTCCTCCGATAGGACAAGTGCTGGACGTTCTTTTGCTTGTTCATGTCCTATTTGTGGATTGAAGTCAACCCATATTATATCACCGTGTCGTGGCACATACATAAACTAATCTTACCATACTTCTTTGCCGACTGGTGGACCCGTGTCAACTTTACCCGAAAAATTGGATTCTGGCCCTCTATTTGTGGGTTCTGGCACTTTAGCTAAGAGTTCCTCCAAGGTATAGTTTGGAGGTGGGACAGGACCCTGTCGCTCTTTCTTAGGTGGAATATCACTGTTTGCAATTTCAACATCATCTTTCCGCGAGCCGGATGTTGGGGCTTTGACTGGAATTTCTGCTGGTGCACAGTTCGATTTTTTCACGAGATAACTCCTTGTATTTTCGCGGATTTATAAACTGTAATATAACATAAAATCGCGCGGATGTCAAATTTTCGCGCATTTCACCAAGAAAGAGTCTGGGGCAGGACTGTCCTTGAGAAAAAAATAGGCGAGGCATGGATACCTCGCCATCGGAAATAGAAGGTGGTGTATCGTAAAGGTGGCACGGAGGCCACCCTTAACAACATTTTGGTTTAGTTAAATCACGCCTTCCTGAAAACGAACCCTTCATCTTCAAGGTCAACAGTGATTGCATCACCGTCGTGGAAAGTGCCTTCCAATATCTGGATAGCCAACGGGTTGAGAATATCCCGTTGGATTGTCCGTCGAAGTGGACGTGCGCCGTAGACTGCGTCGAATCCGCGTTTCACCAGTTCCTCGTTTGTAGATTCAGAGAGTGCCAAAGTCATCTCCTTCTCCGCAAAGCGATGACTCAACTGCGCAAGTTCCAGCGTGACGATCCGCTTCAACTCTTCAATACCGAGTCGGTCGAAGATAATCAGGTCATCAATACGGTTCAAGAATTCGGGTGGGAAGTGTGCTTGCACGGCTTCCATCACTTTATGTCGGATTTCCTTTCCGTCCAGGAGCGCATCGCTAATCCATTGACTGCCGATGTTAGAGGTCATGATAACAACCGTGTTCTTGAAATCGACGGTGCGTCCCTGTCCGTCCGTCATTCTGCCGTCGTCGAGCATCTGGAGTAAGACGTTAAATACCTCTGGATGCGCCTTCTCAACCTCGTCAAGCAGGATGACACAATAAGGATGTCGTCGCACTGCTTCAGTCAGCTGTCCGCCTTCGTCGTAACCGACGTACCCTGGCGGTGCTCCGATTAATCGAGATACGGTGTGTCTTTCCATGTACTCACTCATGTCGATACGCGCCATCGCATTTGCGTCGTCGAAAAGGAATTCGGCGAGCGATTTAGCGAGGTGCGTTTTGCCGACACCCGTTGGACCCATAAAGAGGAAAGAGCCAAGAGGTCGATCAGGATCGCCGAGACCGACGCGGGCGCGTCGAATGGCATTGGAAACAGCACTCACCGCCTCATCCTGTCCAATGACCTGTTCACGCAGACGCTCTTCCATGTGGATGAGTTTCTGCGTCTCGCCTTCCATAAGCCGATAAACAGGGATACCCGTCCATTTCGCTACAATTTCGGCGATGTCCTCTGCACCGACCTGTTCTTTTAACATTTGTGTGCTTTGCGCGTCTGTTTCCAGTGCTTCTCGGACGCTCTTGAGCTGTGATTCCAGTTCTGGTATCTTACCGTATTCGAGTTCTGAAGCGCTGCCGAGATTGCCTGCGCGTTTGGCTTGCTCCGATTCAATACGGAGTGCCTCGATCTGCTCCATTAGATCGCCAATCCGCGTCAAACTCGCTTTTTCATTCTGCCATGTTGCTTTGAGCGTGTTTGCCTTTTCTTTGAGTTCGGCGAGTTCAGCAACCAGTTTTTCAAGACGTTGTTGCAACGCACTATCCTGTTCTTTTTCTAATGCCTGCTGTTCTATTTGGAGTTGGATAATACGACGTTCGACCTCATCAATTTCCTCTGGGACGCTGTCAATTTCAATCCGCAGGCGCGATGCAGCTTCGTCCACCAAATCCACGGCTTTGTCTGGTAGAAAACGTTCAGAGATATAACGCTTTGAGAGGGTGGCAGCGGCGACAATGGCGTTGTCCTGAATTTGCACGCCGTGGTGGGTTTCATAGCGTTCCTTCAGACCTCGCAGGATAGCAATCGTGTCTTCAACAGACGGTTCTTCAACCTGAACAGGCTGGAATCTCCGTTCCAGAGCGGCATCTTTCTCAATGTGCTTGCGATATTCATCGAGCGTGGTTGCCCCGATACACCGGAGTTCACCTCGTGCCAGTGCGGGTTTGAGCATATTTGATGCGTCAACCGCACCTTCTGCAGCACCCGCGCCAACGATAGTATGAAGTTCATCAATAAAGAGGATTACCTGCCCTTCGGCTTGTTCTATGTCGGCAAGAACGGCTTTCAATCTGTCCTCAAATTCGCCACGGTATTTACTACCGGCGATAAGTGCTCCTAAATCGAGTGCAATCAGACGTTTCTCGCGTAGGCTTTCTGGGACATCTCCATCAGCGATGCGCTGTGCCAACCCTTCCACAATCGCTGTTTTCCCGACACCAGGTTCACCGATGAGCACGGGATTATTTTTCCGTCTGCGGGAGAGCACTTGCATCACGCGGCGGATTTCATCATCGCGTCCGATAACCGGATCGAGTTTGCCTGAAATTGCCTCTTGTGTGAGTTCTCTGCCAAACCGGGTCAGTGCCTGATACTTATCCTCTGGGTTCTGATCGGTTATCCGCTGGTTGCCGCGGATGTCAACGAGTGCCTTGAGGATTTTATCTTTTGTTACACCCGCTTCCCGCAGGATTTTGCCGATTTCACCCTGCTTTGCTTCAGCAGAGGCTATCAGGAGGTGTTCTGTGCTGACGTACTCATCTTTAAGGCCCGTCGCCTCTTTAAACGCCGTATCCAAAACGGATTGTAGTGCTGGACCGATGCGCATTTCAGCAGCCGCGCCTTGCACTTTCGGTGTTTTCTGAACAGCGGCTTCGACTGCCGCAGTGATTCCTGGAATCTCAACACCTAATTTCTGAAAAATTGGTAGCACAATTCCATCAGCCTGTCTAATGAGTGCCAACATCAAATGTTCAACACCAAGTTCCGGGCTTTGGGTATCTGAGGCTAAACTTTGTGCTGTCTGTAATGCTTCTTGTGCTTTAATTGTAAGTCTATCAAATCTCATAATATGCCTCCGTTGCTGCATGTTTTATTTTATAGTAGAGCCCGTAATTACTTATACACCCGGGGAAGAGTCGGGAATCGGAGTTCCCTCCTACACAGTTTGTGAAGCAGGGCACGGGTTTTCCAAAATGTAAACTTATTTTCGGATTTTACTATAATAACGCGAGTTGCCAGTATGTAGCATGATCTGTTAGATTGTGCCTCTAAGTGCCGCAAACTAACAGTTTGCGCTACAAAACCGTGCCGATCCTCAACGCTTTTGCGTAAAAAACGAGGTTTGCATGTCTACATTCTTGTAAGTAGCAACTTGGGTTATAATAGCAATTCAAGTCAGTTCTGTTATAGATATAGCAAAATCTATACCAGTTCTCTCTGAGCATTGAGATATGATAGAGTTTGGATAACGAGAGGCTTCAGTACATACGGAAAGCCTATGTACAACATCACCGAAGACATATCCCAATCGAGGGATCGCCTTTATAAACGCATCACAATTGAAAGCGTTCCTACCCGTCCTGTGACACTTTGGCATCCGATGTGCTAATTTGGCAGGAAAAACGGATTAGATCGGGACAATTTGTTACACATGGTTAAGTGCTAACCGTGTCGTACATCTCCCGCATTAGTTCTATGATATCCGGTGCTTTAGAGAGAAAGCGGTTTTTTGCCTCTTCTTTAATGTCTTCAGGAATTCCGTGTAGTGCTTCAGCAATTCCCCCTGCTATTGAACCGAGGGTGTCGGAATCACCGCCTAAAGAGATCGCATTACGCACGGCGTCTTCGTAATTTTCTGATTCCAAAGCACAGGTCACAGCCGGTGGGACTGTCCCTTGGCATGTCATATCAAAGGCATAACTCGACCGGATGTCATCCACCGTCCGAGTCAAGTCATAGCCGTATTGAGTAGTGATAGTTTCACGAATCTCTATAGGGCTTTCACCTCGATAGGCAAGCCAGATAGCGTGGGTTGTTGCCTGCGCTCCTTTTATGCCTTCAGGATGGTCGTGACTGATAACGGTTACTTTCTCAGCGGCGAGAAGTGCTGCATTGAGGTCTTCTCGGTTCAGAAGCGCCGCTGGTGAAACACGCATTGCTGCACCGTTGCGGAAGGTACAGTTAGGGGCGTCCTCTGGGGAAGCGATCCACTGTTTGAATATTTGGCTGAAGCCGCAGGTTGGATACCGACGACCCCAGTCCCGCATCGTTTCTGCGGGTGGGAGATTATGCAAGAGGGCATCGGCGACAGCTGCCGTGCAAACCGAATCGTCTGTGAAACGGCAGTCCGCGCTGAAAAAGGGGAAATCTTTGGTTTTGATTCGGCGATCCTTCGGTTCGTAGATCGAACCGGAAATATCTCCGATAATTGCGCCTAACATATTTCAACCTCTTAAAAAATGTAGGGCTGAAGCACAGAGCCTCCGCCCTACAAGGTAAACTATGGTGAATTATATAAATAAATGGACATTCCAGTAAATCGAAATAAATGCTATCGCAGTGTGCGTTGTGCCTTGATACTCGCCCACGTCGTGGTGAATTTATCTTGCGGTTCAACGCTTACGACTGGTTCAGCGTACTCAGCCAAATCGGCTTCATCGAAAGCGGAATTGTAGACAATCACTTCATCTACGCTACCGCCAAAGTAGTGGATATCAGTGCCTGAAATGAGTTCATCGTTGTGAAAAACGGTGTCGCCGTTGACATGAGCGATACCGATACCAGCACCATGCCCAAAAAGTGCGCCGCCGTCTTCAGTCACGACGCGTTCACCATTAACCCACATCTCGAGTTTGTCTGATTCGATTGCATTTGTGGCGTCGCGTAAAACCAGAGCCACGTGATACCACACCCCAGAATCTATTGCGATGGAAGGCCACGCACCATCCCAACCGTATTCTTCTTTGTTCCACGCCCCTATATGGAGTTGACCCTTGAACACATAGAGATTAAAGCCGCGCGCTGTACCGCCTTCCTCATAGAGTACCTGCTTATGATCAGCGATATCCACATCGTCACAGTTAAAGTAGCAGGCGATCGTCCGATCACTGTAGAAATCGGGTGCTACGATGGTATTAATACCCACGTCATTAGGGAGTTTGACCGCATCGTCTATACCGTCAAAACGTAATGCTTTGCCAACAATACCGTCAACGATCTCAGGGTCTCCTGCAATTTCGCCATCCAAACCTTTCCCGGACGTGTCGGCAACATCCAAGTCTTCAAGCTTCCACTCTCCTTCAATGGTCGCTTCGTCTTTCGCTGCGTAAGTGGCTGCAGCGATAAACATGAGTAGAACACTAAATAGAAAAATAAAACGATATTTTACCATTATGGTATATCTCCTTTATAGGTTGTTATTATTTAGCCTCAATCTGGAATCTGAGACTACTTTTCGGTTCGTTGGGCTTTCAGATTTGCCCACGTTGTTGTGAATTTGCCTTGGGCTTCAACGCTCAAAGGCTCCGCGAGTGTAGCAAAATCTGCTTCGTCAAAAGCCGACCCGTAGACAAGCACTTCGTCGATTATACCGCCAAACCAGTCAACGTCGGTTTGCCCACCACCACCGCCATCATGATAGACGGTGTTTTGGTTGAGATGACCGATGCCTATATCATCGCCATGTGCGAAGAGTTGACCGCCTTTTTCTTGGGCAATGCGTTTGCCATCGAGCCACATCTCAAACTTCTTATTCTCTACTTTGTCCTTCGCATCGCGAATAACTAAACCGACATGATACCAACGTTTTGACTTAATGTCCGCGGAAGGCCATGCACCGTTCCAGTTGTATTCTGCTCGGTTCCAACCGCCGGCGTAGACTTTACCACCGTGCACATACAATATTAAGCCACGTGTCGCGCCCCCTTCTTCGAAGATGACTTGTTTCCGATCATCAATCTTGACATCATCGCAGTTGAATAGCGCAGCGACTGTCCGGTTGGTGTAAGGTCCACCGGTGTTAATATCTACAGAGTCTGGAAATTTGATACCGTCTTTTTTGCCGTTAAACTTTAAGGCTTTGCCAGCGATACCATCGACAGCTTGCGGCTTTCCAGTAAAATTGCCGTCCAGTCCTTTATTTGAACTATCGTCAGCATTTCCGTTGTTAAAATCCCAAATTGCAGCAACTGTGCCTTCATCCCGTTGTGCGTCTACTGGCACGATGGGAAACAACACGCATAACAGTAGAGCGATGCACGCTGTGGAAACAAATACACGAATCATTTTTTCCCTCCTGATAAAATGCCCCCTGTAGTTTGTTGAATAGGGAGGTAGATGTTTTTGAGACAGACATTGGGTGCCTCAAGTTTACGATTATGATATTTTATTAATTATTAAAAATTATCAAAGTTTTGTCAAATTAAAATTTCAGAATCAGAAGATAAATGTTGACGTTAACTCAAATTTTAAGGTATTCTTTATTCAGAAAACTTGCGCGAATTTTATCTGTTTCTCACCCGAGTTACCAGCTTTATTTTTTATGAATATCAGAATATATAGGCATCTCGGTAAGCTGCGAAATTGGAAATAACACTTGGGTCACTAATCAGCTTGATTGAAATGAAACTTACGTAGATCATAGATTTCTTGGAGCAAATTGGCAATCCGCCTTCACATAATTCAGATTTTTTTCACGTGTTGTAATGTTTTGCCTAAAAATTGTGTCTTTAATATTGTTAAGAACATAATTGTATAAATTGTACTGCATTGCACAAAGTTCGAGTTCTGAAATTTCACTTGATAATTAGTTCTAAGGTACGTCATAATTGCCTGTATAAAGACTCCAGTTAATGTTTGTTCTTCTTACAAATCTAATCACCTTTATATAGTTTTTCAAGGTTTAATCAATGCTTTGTTTGGGTGGTAACTTGGGTTATTTTTAGTTTCAAAACGTGTTACCAACTACAGCAGTAGAAAAGGAGATAAACCTAAATTTTGCCGATATGCGGAGAGCCAAATTTGGTTTGCTTTGTACTATGCAATTTATAAAAACAAGACGGATATTAACCTGTACGCTAATACTCAGTGTAGCGCTGTTCTTGATGTTTTCACTAACAACATTAGCCCAGAACGTGAGGATTCCTGACACGAACCTACGTGCTGCAATCGCAGAAGCACTCGATAAGGCACCCGAAGACCTAATTACGGCAGGTGAGATGGCGACGCTAAGACATCTTGAAGCGCATGATGCCAATATTACTGATTTAACAGGTCTCGAATTTGCAACAGAACTTGAAGAGATAAGATGTAATGACAATCTGATTTCTGATCTATCGCCGCTTAAAGATTTGACAAGGCTGCATGTTGTAGTGTTTAGACATAACGTGATATCTGATCTCTCACCGCTTGCGGGATTAATCAACTTGGGTTGGGTTGTTGTTCCCCATAACAATATATCTGATCTCTCACCACTTGCGGGATTAATCAACTTGCACGGGTTGGATATTTCGGATAATGTCATATCTGACTTATCACCGCTCGCGGGTCTAATAAGGTTAAGAGAGATGTGGATGAGCGAGAACCCAATCGGAAATCTATCGCCACTTACAGGACTGGTCAGTCTGCGAAATTTTCACTCTTGGGGCACGCCTATATTAAATCTTTCTGCCTTGACGAAACTACCAAAACTGAGAAAGATAGATATTTGTGGTGGAGACATATCTGATCTTTCACCTCTGGCTGGATTCACAAGTTTGAGAGAACTCTATCTCGCTGGCAACGAGATTTCGGACCTCTCTCCATTGGCGACTTTAACTGGTTTAACACGTCTGGGGCTTGAAAATAACCGAATATCTGATGTATTTCCGCTGGCATCTTTACCTAACTTGACATCGATTAACCTTGAGAACAATAACATATTGGACTTCTCGCCCTTGGATGTGCTTCCTGGAAATGTCAATATCGTTAGTCATAATAATCCCGGATTTACGCGCGATGCTCCCAAAATAGAGGGGCCTTGGCTGTGGGTTATCGCACCGACAGAGGGAATGTCCGGCGCAAAAGCTGCGGATTCTGGCACAGATTTTCTGAGACAGATGAGTGGTGGCACTGTGACAGAGTTGACCATTGCGAGACAAGGGGCGACTGAGGGAGATGCTGTTGGAGATAAAGTCTGGACTTTAGGTAAAATTTCCAAAGGAGGCGGCAATAACATCAATGAGCTTGTGAATGCTATCGGATTGGGAACAGGTAATATAGATCATCATGTGGCTTACGGTTCGGTGAATTTGGACGTCTCGCGTGCCCAAAACACAAGGATGTTCGTTGGAAGTGGTGATGCTGTTAAGGTCTGGCTCAACGGTATTTTGGTTCATAATAATGCCACTGATCGAGATGCTGACAATTACGAAGAGGATTTTCCTGTTACACTAAAAGCAGGAACGAATATCTTACTCGTTGCTGTTTACGAAGGTGAGGGTTGGTGGAGTGGCTTTTTCGGGTTTGATCATGCGACGAAATATACGGTGTGGACGCAGAGTCCGCCAGTTCCCTTTAGGATCTTACGTATTTCAGATGTAAATGAAGATGGCAGTGTGACCATTCTGGATCTGATTCTTGTAGCGCGTGATTTTGAAAGAAACAAACCCAGTAATCCGCGAACGGACGTAAATGGTGATGGAAGGGTTAACATCTTAGACATTAGCTTTGTTGCAAGTAATATAGACGCGACAATACCCGCTGCACCCGCTGGCTTTGTGTCAGGCAATCAAATATCTCCAGAAATGATACGCGCGTGGATAGCGCAAGCACGTGCTGAGAGCGACGGCTCCTTTGTTTTCCAACAAGGTATTGCGAATCTTCAGAGGCTTTTAGCATCATTGATTCCCGAAAGAACGGTGCTGCTCCCGAACTACCCGAACCCATTCAATCCAGAAACGTGGATACCTTATCAACTTGCAACCGCTACCGATGTCCAGATTCGTATCTATGCAGCAAATGGTGCCTTGGTTCGGACACTAAATTTGGGACATCAGCTCGCAGGACGCTATCAGGAACGCAGTCGTGCAGCGTATTGGGATGGTAAAAACGGACTCGGTGAATCCGTCGCGAGTGGGGTCTATTTCTATACGTTCACTGCGGGTGACTTCGCAGAAACACGGAAAATGTTAATAAGAAAGTAGCGTCAATCTTTATATTCATCCAGCCAAGAGCAACATTAAAAAGAATGTAGCACTAATCTATTAGGAGAAAAAATGATGATGAAAACCAACAGATACCTTACTTTAGTTGTTTTAACACTCATCGGATTCGGACTTGGAACAGCAGATGCCCAAGTAGACATCGCACAACAGGCGTATGCTATCTTTCAACAAAGTTGCCTCAACTGCCACGGACCACACGGATCTTTTACTGAGCAACTCATTATTGAGTCGGCACCCGATTTGGTTGCTACTGGGGTTGTTGTGCCCGGAAATCCTGATGCTTCCGAATTCTATAAGCGACTTCTCGGACCAACCGCAAGTGGCGCACAGATGCCATATCTGCAACCACCGTTATCCCAGGCAGCGATTGCCACGATTCGGCAGTGGATTCAAGTAGGTGCGCCGGATTGGGATATCCCGCACGACGTCAGCTTCATTACAACTGATAAGATGCTCACTGCCATGCAGAATCACCTCAAGTCGCTGGATCCGTTTGACCGTCCCTCTGCCCGTTATCTTACGATGACCCACCTCCATAACGCTGGCGAGAGACCAGAAGCACCGGGTGCCTATCGGGTTGCGCTCTCGAAACTCGTGAACAGTCTCTCTTGGGGGTTTGAGATTATCAATCCAGTACCCATTGACGCAGAAGAGACCATCTTCTACATCGACTTACGCGATTATGAATGGGATATCCGCGACGCGTGGACGCAGATTGAGGACGCATATCCGTACGCCATTGAATTTGATCCTGTAAAACAATTCAGTTTGCTTACCAAACTGACGTACCTGCGTGGAGAAATGGATTGTCGAGAACCATTTGTGCATATTGATTGGTTTCTTGCGACTGCGTCGTTGCCACCGTTATATCACGCTATTCTGGATTTACCAAGAACGGATGGAGAACTCGAAAGAGAGCTTGGTATAGATGTCGTGAGAAATCTCCAGAGTTCACCCGGTGTGCGCGTTTGGCGTGCCGGATTCAACGATTCAGGTGTGTCGAATCACAACCGTGTTGTTGAGCGGCACAGATCGCCTTATGGTGCATATTGGAAGAGTTATGATTTTGCTGGAAGTATAGGGACACAGAATATCTTCACACACCCGTTGTCTTTCACACCTGATGGCGGCGAAGTAATCTTCAATCTTCCAAACGGTTTGCAGGCGTATTATATCTCGGATGCACGGGGTAATCGAATAGATGTGGCACCGACGGAGATCGTTTCCAATCCTGCGGCGAGCGATCCGGCTGTTCGCAACGGTTTGTCGTGTATCGGTTGCCACACGGAAGGGATGAAGGAATTTGAAGATGGTGTTCGCTCCGTGATTGAACAGACAACGAATCCGTCTTACGACAAGGATCAAGCCTTGCGTTTATATGTAGAAGAAGCTGTGATTGATTCCCTCCGGGAACAGGATACGCAGCGTTACAAGGATGCATTGGAATTGACTGGAGGCGTGTTTGGTGGTATTGAACCGGTGCATCGCTTCTACGAGGAGTTTCATGGTCCGATTGATGCGGCGCATGCTGCTGCGTCAGTCGGTTTAGGCACTGAAGCGTTCCTTAAAGCGATTCGTGATAACCCAAGCTTACAAAACTTGGGTTTGGCGGGGCTGCTGAGTGGCGGGAACGTGCAACGTGACGCGTGGACATCTAACTTTAGCGAGATGGTTGCTTGCTTGCACCGTAATGATTGCTTGGTATCGCCTCCGACACCAACACCAACGCCAAGACCAACACCGACACCAACCCCCCGTCCTGGCGGTCTGATTCCAGAGGCAAACTTGCACGCCGTGATTGCAGAAGCACTCGGTAAGGCACCCAGTGACTCGATTACGGAAGCAGATTTAAAGAGATTGAGGCGTATTGACGCTGATGAAAGAGGTATAAGCGATTTAACAGGACTGGAGCATGCAACAAGGCTGGAACGAATAGAATTCCGCCGCAATTCTATATCTGACCTCTCCCCCTTGGCGGGATTAATACGGCTGAATAACATTAAATTGCGCGGAAATAGAATAACCGACGTATCTCCACTTGCCGAATTAACCAATGTCGACTGGCTGGGGCTTGAGGAGAACGCAATCACCGACTTATCGCCGCTGCGAGATTTGATAAAACTGAATGGAATAGGAATTAGCGGCAATCCTGTATCCGACGTGTCACCTCTCGCAAGTTTAGTCAGTTTGGAAGGGGTAGCGGCGTGGAGCACACCTGTCTCAGATTTCTCCGCCTTGTCAAGGTTACCGAGGCTGCGGTGGATAGAGTTTGGTAATGATAGGTCTGTGACGAAGATTCCGTCTCTAAAAGGATTAAGAGCACTGAGACGACTGGAGATCCGCGGCACCACCATCTCAGACCTTTCACCATTGGCGGAGTTAACACAACTACAGTGGTTAGAATTAGTTGATAACTTGATATCAGACGTTTCTCCGTTGGTGACACTGAAAAATTTGGAGACGTTGAACCTTGATGCTAACTTCATATCCGATCCATCAGCACTCGCGCAGTTGACAGACTTGGAAGTGCTGTATCTTGAAAACAACGTTATATCGGACGTATCATCCCTCGCTGGCTTCAAAAATTTGGATCGACTCGACCTTCGGAATAACGCGATATCCGATTTTTCACCTTTGGATGGATTACCCGAGAAGACTTTTGTTCGTATGGAAGGCAATCCGGGTTTTCCCACTGGCGGTCCGAAAATAACAGGACCTTGGTTGTGGGCGATAGTCCCCGGGACACGTCTTGAGGACGACGTGGATTTCTTGGCACTGGCGACCAACGACGCAGCAACAGAGTTAAAGGTGTCTACCAACGGTGCCAAAGAAGGAAAGGCTGTTGGAAGAAGTACTTGGACGCTTCATCGACTTTCTGCCGGTGGTGATAACATAAATCGAATGACGGCTGCCCTCGGTTGGGGAACACGTGAGGAGATATACGACCATATTGTCTACGGTTCAGTCGTCTTGGATTCACCGGAAGAACAGCAGACAACAATGTTGGTCGGTAGCGATGATGCGGTTAAAGTTTGGCTCAACGGCGAAGAGGTTCATAGGGCGTTTGTTGCGCGTGGCGCTGACGATTACCAAGACTTTTTCCCTGTCACCCTAAAACAGGGGAGAAATGTCTTATTAGTCGCGCTTGACAACCACGGGCATGGTGGGTTTAGTGGCTTCTTTGGATTCGCACGGGATGCGAAATATGAAGTGTTCCAGCGGAGTATTAATTTTTCCTTTTCTACGGATGTACCGGAAATTAATGTTGGAGATACGTTCACTGTGCATCTGAAAACAGAAAACATTGACGATTTGGCAGGCTGGCAAACTGATATCGTGTTTAACCCCGCAGTCTTAACAGCACTCGGTGTCAGTGAGGGCGATTTCTTGAAGCAGGATGGTGGGGACACTTTCTTTGCGAAAGGCACGATTAATAACGCCGCCGGTAAGATTGCCGGTGTAAGAGTGGTGCAACTCTCCAAAGGCGATATGGACAGGCAAGGGACGTTGCTTTCGGTAAGGTTTAGGGCTGTTAGGAGTGGTGAAAGCCAATTAACAGCGGATAACTTCCAAGCAGGTTCTCGTCGAGGAGAAAAAATCCGAGCGACTCCGCTGGCGTTTACAATTATTGTGGGAGGTAATACGCCTGCCGCACCTGTATTGCGTCCCGACGAGACGGCTCTGCTGGCAAACTATCCGAATCCGTTTAACCCGGAGACGTGGATACCCTATCAACTCGCTGATTCTGCGGAAGTCACAGTGCATATCTATGCTGTTAGTGGTGTCTTGGTTCGGACGCTGACGTTGGGACATCAGGCTCCTGGTATCTATCGGGGTCGGAGTCGTGCGGTGTATTGGGACGGCAGAAACGAAGTGGGTGAGTCGGTTGCGAGTGGGGTTTATTTCTATACGCTGACTGCCGGTGATTTCGCGGCTACCCGCAAAATGTTAATACGGAAGTAGATGGGACGCAGAGGGTGGTACGCTTTCTAAGCACGCCTATTTTTGTCTGTCGCTGTAGTAGCCGAGGAAGGCGATGTCACGTAAACCGCGGAAGAGTTGACGGCGGATTCTGCGGCGGCTCCGTGCCCAACCCTCTATGTATCTCACCGCATCGCGCGGGTCAAGTTGTGTAAAGAGGCGCAATTTCCGAATGAAAAGCGGCGGGCCCCATTGAAATAAGTGGAGTCCGAAACGGATCCGCGTCCGTAAGGGTTTAGACAACTGCTGAACGAACGCGTCTATCGTGATAACCGATATGTCCAATTCTGCGTCATTTGAGGTTCCGACCATATACGCGCACAGGGCTTTGAGAATATTGTGTTCAGTTTGCGTGAAAAAATAACTATCCTGTGGCGTTTCTCTAAACATCCAGTTGCTCACTTGATTGCGATAAGGATTCGCATAATTCTCGCGCCGCTATTACTGGTTCTGCCTCGCAAGGACGGATTTCTAATACCTTCAGGACATCTGCAGGCATCTTCGCGAAGATATCGTCCCACGCCAGGTCCCCGATCCCCGGAGGGTGATACGCCTCAAGACCTTGCAGATCATGCAGATTCACACCCACGAGATATGCCTCATACTGCTGAAGCCATTTATCTGCCCAGCATACGCCGAGTTTTTCCTGTCGTGCGGCATGTCCAATGTCGTGCCAGTAGCGCATCGGGCTTCCGTAAAATTCTTCAAAAAACAGTTCGACTTCGTCAAAATTCGGGATTTGGTAGTAATGCGGACGATTTTCGATGGCGATACAGAGATCCATCCGCAAGGCACGTTCGTTGAGTTCGTCAAGACTCCGTAGGACTGCATTCCGGTGTTTCTCTTCTTTACGTTTTCGCCATTCGGTGGCTTCTGTTACCTTCTGGTGAAAGGCTTCAAACTCACGCTCACCGTAATTGTAAAGATCAACCATCAAGTATGAGCGATCGTAGGTATCGACTTCGCCGAGGTGTAAAACTACAATTGGCGTTTCCAATTCAACGGCGAGCTCCATCGTTTGGATAGTGCGTCGAACTGCCTCCTTGCGTTCATCTGCATTGAGACTGGAAAGTAAAATTTTATCCTGCCCCGCATCTGCCTGTGATGTTCCAGGAAGGATGGGGCAAAAATTGTGAATCGAGCAGGGCGGATTTTCATGGAGGTACGGCTTGAGTTGTTCAACCTGATCCAGGGTCAGATGTCTGCTGAGTTCGAGTTTCTCAAAACCGAGGTTTTTGAGTTCATCGAACAGCGCGGCACCATCAGGCTGCTTCAAGGCGTTCCACATTGTTGAGATTGCTAACATCTTTTGGTTGGTTATCAGCGATCGGTCATCGGTTAGAGAGATTTTGACTTACCCAAGCCACTTCTTAACTGACAACTGACAACCGACTACTCCACTATTACTTTTCTTCCTTTGACTTTCAATTTCCCTTGTGCGTACCACTTAATCACTTCTGGATAAAGTTTGTGTTCTTCGACTTGAATTCGGTTGTGTAAACTCTCCTCATCGTCCGTATCTAAAACGGGAACAGCCGCCTGAGCAATGATGGGACCAGAGTCAACACCTTCGTCAACAAAATGGACAGTCACACCCGCAATTTTTACGCCGTATGCTAATGTATCAGCGACAGGGTGTGCACCTGGGAATGCCGGTAACAACGTTGGATGGACGTTAATAATGCGATTCTGGTATTTTCGGACGAAAGGGGGTTGGAAAAGTTTCATAAAGCCTGCAAGCACAAGCAGTTCTGCAGTATACTGTTCGATGAGCCTTGAAATTTCTGTGTCGAAATCGACACGATTCTCATAATCTTGGGTTCTAACAACGTGCGTCGGTATACCGGCGCGTTCGGCGCGTGTGAGTGCGTAGGCATTCTTTCGGTCGCTAATCACAACTGCGATGTCAATACCACTTGTTCCATCTTGGTGTAGTTGATCAATGAGGGTTTGGAGGTTAGTGCCACTCCCTGAAACGAGGACTGCGACTTTCAATTCAGATCCTTTACCAATACAAATTGTTTGTTGTGTGTCCTTCTGGAATAGGTACCCAGATACCACCTGTTTTGTTCGCTACCTGCTGCTGGAAATCGTCGTAAGTGCCAACGACACTGACGAGGATGTGCTTCTGCTGTAACATTTGGATAATTGCGAGTGGCGAGTATTCGCCGGCTGCGGGTTCATCTGTAATTAGGATGAAATAGGGCTGCGCATTCGGGCGGAGCTTAAGCCTCCTTAACCCCTCCGCGACAGCATCTAATAACATTTCATTCTCTTGGCACGGCAGTTCAACAATTTTCCGGATCTGTTTGAGTGTCTGTGGTGGATTAAAAACGTTCACTATATTCACAGATGCCCGCGACCGAAAACGCACTACACCTATCTGATAGTCTATGAGGGCATTATCCCAATCGCGGACGATGAGGTTGAGTTGCTGCAAGAAATGTGGCAATTTTTTGTCCATGCTTTTGCTACTATCAACAAACAGAACAATGTCCACAGGAGTCTTACCACTCAGTTGGAGTGCGGAATCGCCGACTTTTGTGACATCTGCCCATCGTGCTTGACGTAGCGACACTGCTTTACCGCGCGGCGTCTTTTGCACGTTGATTCGCTGTGCCATTTGAGGTTGCTGTTCTTCAGGAATGACATGCCACGTGCCGCCCGTTGCAGCAGCGAGGCTCTGGTGTTCATCGATAGGGAGTCCGAGGACGTTTACATAGATACCGAACTCTCGGCAGTAGGCGATTGCGTCTTTCACCTCTAACCCTTCACGGCTTGTGAAAGGTTCGTCGGTGACAAGAATAAAGTGTCTTTTAGATGTCGCACGGAATCGGAGCTCCTTGACAGTCTGCACGATAGCGTCCAGGGCATTTTCGTCCTGATGGACGGTAATTTCTTGAAGCGTGCGTTTGTATTTTATGAAACTCTTTGTTAGTTGGACAACTCTGATTCTGTTTCGGTTTTTCTGTGCCCAGAATTCTGTTACACCGAGAGCGTAGTCTATTTTGGAGGTTTTGTATACGTCTACCATCTCCTTGAGATGTTCGACGACGGCTTTAATATTGTCGCGCATACTGCCGCTGGCGTCGATAACGAAGACAACATCAATGGGACCCCCGTCGCTTGTTTCGACAATCTCCCGCGCAAGTTTTTGCATAAGCCTTGGAAACGAAACATGTGGTAGTGTCTTCCGTTTTTCGCGAATCTCTGCCAATTGTGCAGGAGTAAGACTTACCTCTTCTTCGATTATTTTGATGGGTGCTATCTCTGGTGTGCGCTGAATTCTCGGTGGACCCGGACGTTTCGCACCGAGTGTTGTGTTGCCAGCGGGACTTGTGGCTTCTGTTTTCGATAAATCTTCCTTGATGTCCCGAAGCGTCTGCGTTGCAGTGCTGACATCTCCCCAGTTTTCTTTTGAAATGTCGAGAGATTCTGAAGGCTCTTCTGTATCAATGTCGGCTTGCAAGTTACGACCTAAAGCAGGGCGCGAAGTTTCAGTTGTGACCGAGAATGAAGCTGCGAGAGATGGCAAGGACTCCGCCGTGCTGACCTGCGGAGAGATGGGTTTTACCAATTCACGTGTAGGTGCGCGAAAACGAGGTGAAACTTTTTTTAGCAGGGGTTTCAGTTGACCGGTATTTTCCGTTGAGATCAGTTCCACCGCGAGATCTGCCTTCTCCGATGCTATCGGCTGGTTCTGCACCGCGACATAGAACGCCGTGATGAAAAAGAAGATATGAAATATAAACGAAAATAATAACGCTTTCCGAGTTACCGATTTCATTTTTTGGATTGCCAGTGGGTAATGGATGAAATTCGTCAACTACCCGGTTACTTTTGCTGAAGGGTAGTCGTAAGTAAGCGTTTAGGAGGTTCAGGACGGATGACCTCAAATGATATTAACTTTCCACTGTGCAGGTCATCTGACTTCTTCCACGCATGCGCCGATTGTCCAAATTTTGCCCACACGGGAAATTCTGCCCACACGGGCAGAATTTGTCTTTGCTTTACATTAATTTGTCTTTGCTTTACATTTCTGTCGCTACGCGGTGGGTAAAGCGTTACCCCCACCATCGTGAAGACACAGAAGGTCAAGGCAAATATGTAAATTGGGCTGCGCGTCTGAATGTTGTGGCGAAGTTTGCCCGCCAATAGTGAAATGTGTCGCATCCATCTTGTAGGAGGGGTTTCTAACCCCGATACCATATATCGCGCGACGCGCGACCAGAACGACTCTTGCTGTCGCTGGTATTGCGTCAGAGATGACGCACGTGCCATGACGCTTCCTAAAAAGTCAGCAGAGGTCTCTACCTCTCCACTTTGGCGTAGGAATTTGTCGGTTGTTTGCAACCGCTGTACGTAGTCGGCGCAGATCTGGCATTTTTTTAAGTGCTGCTTGATGAGGTAACGTTTCCAGGTCGGCAATTCTTTATCAATGTAGGCTGACAGCTCATCTGCACTCGCAATTTCTGCTTCGCATTCTGCGTTGTATAAATTTGGGAATTCGGTGTGTTTATATTTTCGCATTGATGTTTTCCTCCCCTATTCCTGCTTTGGTGAGGAGTTTTTTCATTTTTTGTCGAGCGCGATGGATCAGTGCTTTCACGGCACCTACCGAGCATCCGAGAATTTCTGAGACCTCTTCGTAGCGCAAATCTTGGTAAGTGACGAGCGTTAGTGCCACACGCTGATTTTCTGGTAATTGTGCGAGTGCTTTGCGTATAATTTGCCGCTGTTCCTTTTTTTCTAACAGGACATCGGGCATGTGGCGCGTATCTCGCATCATGTCTGTATGATAGACGTCTTCACCTTCCTCAACGAGGTCTTCAAGGTAGTATGTATTCCGCCGTGATCGATTCCGCACCTCGTTTCGACACAAGTTGGTGGCGATAGTGTAAAGCCAGCTTTTGAACGACGCTGTAGGTTCGTAACGGCTTGCGCTCTTAAAGACCCGTAGAAACGTTTCTTGAGAGAGATCTTCAGCGCGGTGATAGTCGTTGACAGTGCGGTGAATGTAGTTAATCAACGGATTTTGGTAGCGTCGTACCAGCAACTCAAACGCACTCATATCCCCTTTACGGCATTTCATCATTAAGTCTTCGTCTGAAACAAACATAATGTTCTCCGTGATGACTGCTGACACCGGGAAATACCTCGTAGTTTTCTTGCTTGACATTCATTTTATGAAGGTGCGTTTACGACGCGTTGCAATTTAAGTCGCATCGCTGTTTTATATGCACTGACCGCCTCGCGTCGCTTGCCTTGAAATGTATACACTTTCCCAAGTTCGGAATGCAGTTCAGGGTGATTTGGGATAAAACGGATGGCACGTGTGTAAACGTCAATTGCCTCATCGTAGCGTTTGAGCAGACGATAGGTTGCAGCGAGATTGAGGTATACTATCGCTTCGCTCGGTTCGCATGCCACCGCCATCTTGTATGCGTCTATTGCCTTTTCGTAAGCCCCAATCATAAAGTGCGCCAAACCGAGATGAAAATGTGCCTCTGCCGATTCACGATTATGTTGAATTACCAGTTGGAATTCTTCAATCGCTTTTCCGTAGTCTCGGATTTTTAAGGCATCCGCGCCCTGTTTCAGGTGCTTCGCGACGGTCTGGTGCGTATGAATATCGACATGTCCACGCTGGATGAGTTCCTTTTGTAAACCACTGGAAGACACCTCGGCATCATCAGGTGTCAAAGCGTGTCCTGCCTCAGTTTTGCCGTCTTTCATAAATCTTTTCCTGTAGAATAAATCTTGATCCGCTGTGTAAGGTCACTGCGCGATCCGGAATCCGATCACGAACTCTGCATATCCGTTGCTAAAAAAATCGTAACTGGTGCAGGTACTATAGTCGTGATTGTAGTACCATCCGCCACCACAGGCTACCCGGAAATTTCCTGCATCGTCGTAGGGTGTATCTGTCCACTCCCAGACGTTTCCGACCATATCGTAGCAGCCGAAAGGGCTCACACCGTCTCTGAAGGCAACGACCGGTGTTGTCGTTCCAGCGCCGAGTTCAGCGGTATTGCACCGTGGCTTGTCAATTTCGTATCCCCACGGAAAGAGCCTATCATCGACACCGCGTGCAGCGTATTGCCATTCCTCGAACGTCAGTAATCTGCCACCTGCATAACGAGCGTACGCCTCTGCATCTTCACACGTAACCCAGACGACGGGATGATCACCTCTGTTTACCGAATAATTGCCGTCTGTCCAATCCTGTGGCGGCGCGTGTCCGGTATCCTGAACAAACCGTTGGTATTGGGAGTTGGTTACAGGGTAGACGCCTACCCTACATTCATCCACCTCCAGCGGTGCTCGCGCCTCGCCGATACATGCTATCCCAGCAGGGATGTAAACGGTTGTATCTAATGCCTGTAGTGCGGCATCACGAACACTCTTGTCCTCATGTGAGAGGGCATAACCGAGAGGCGAAATGACTTCGCCCACCGGTGGTGCTTCAAGCTGTGGCATCGCCTCCCAACCGAGGTCTGTACTAAGTAGCAGCCGGGCTGCATCCGACAACGATTCATCAAAGTGCCAAGTCCAATAATCTTGGCGTAGTTTTCGGAAGGCATCTGGTGTATTGCTTTCTACGAGGGCAGTTCGAGATTCTTTCGGCTTTGTAATATTCAGGATATTTTTTGATGTAACGCCGTTCCTGCTCTCCATGTTTATTATGATACCATAAGGAAGTAGTTTTATGCAAAGTGTTTTTGGGTTCTATTAGGGCTATTTAATTTTCTATTCGTGAGCACTACAGGGAAGGAAATCTGTTTACAGAAAAATTTCTTGTCAATCTACTATTTAGCCCCAGCAAGGCGACAGGTCTATAGCAGCAATGTTAGCCTTAACTTTAACCCCAGCAGGAGACAAGTGTACTCCTAATTTTGTCCTCTACAGACCTAAAATCGCAGGGATTTCAGACAACGAAGCGACCTCATAGTTGGGTTGCGTTGCTGTGTCGTTCGGGACGCCTTCACGATTGAGCCAGGCACAAGGCACGCCGGCATTCCGCGCACCAGCCACATCATTTTTAAGGGAGTCTCCTACATGTAGCATTTCGGTTAGTTCACAGCCTGCGCGTTCCACCGTTATCTCAAAGATTCTGGGATCGGGTTTTACGAGCTGAACATCTTGAGAAAAAACAACAAAATCAAAACGTCCGTCAAGTCCACAGCGTTCTGGATAGGTGTTCCCGTTCGAGAGCAATCCCAGTTTGAAATGCGGTGCCAGAATATCAAAGGTCGGAACGACATCTGGGTACAACTCTATATCTTCAAACCGATGCTTCCGATATATCGCGTTCAGATGGGCAGCGAGGTCTTTATCTGGACAACCCACATGTTCAAGCGTCCGCTCGAATGCGCCTCGTCTGATTGCTTCTAAATTCCAGACTTCTCCCTTTACCTCTTCCGCAAATTCATCGCGAATAGCAATCATTTTATCAATTGTCAGGTTTAAGACGCGCTGCGTTGGACGCTGTTTTTGCAGCTCCGCCAATGTATGTTTAAGTGAATGACGCATCACTTTTAGGAAATCCCATAAGGTCATATCACCGTCAAAAGAGATTGCCGAAATTTGCAAGAGTCCCTCCGTTAGAGATTAGGATGTTGGAACACCGATTGAGGCGTGGATCTGTGCGAACTTCCACGATTCGTTGATCTTTTCCAAGACCCCGGTCATCCGCATCACGAATTCCTCTGGTGTACCTTGCCATTTGAGATGCCAAACTTGGCGCGTGTAGAACCACGCTACATCGTCTCGTTCTTGAACATCGAAGTTAATAAACGTGATGCTGAAATCCTCAGTGCTTGCGACATGGTCTTGGTAGTACGCAGCGATTTCTGCGCTGCCTTCAACGACTTCATCAGCATCCGTGCCGATCTTGACATAATGGGAGGCAGGCAGCATCATCGCAATGAGGGTTTCAGCATCTCTGGCAATAAGCGCGTCAAAATACGCTTTTACTGTATCATGCGCATTCCGCATCGTGAATTCCTGTGAGGGCATTCCACAAGGCAACACTCATCTGTTCACATGCTTCGACAACCATGGCTTGCGACTCCGGTGGCAATTCATCGATTTGCTCAAGTAGTATTTCCGCTTCATGCTCGTTGTGGGCGTGCGTTTCAAAGTAGGGTTCTACTTTTTTCGGGAGTTGGTAGAACGTCTGCAGACCCTCCAATTTCGATTGTGATGTTGCAGGTTGCTGTGCCTCAAAGGCATAGAGTGCCCCAAGTGCCGTCGGGCGTTCGGAGAAGAGTTCATTTGCCGTTTCGACGAGTGATTTCACCTGTGGAATCTGTGCTTCAGAAACAGTGGTATCGAGACCGGTAGCGAAGTCAGCCCATAAGTCGATGTGTTCGGTTTCTTCTGCTGCGATTTCAGCATCATCAACTGCCTCCCATCCCTGCGGTATAGTAGAGATGAAAGCACCGTATTCGCGGGCATAGGAACGCAGTGTTACGAGCGACAATTCGCCAGCACTCCACGCTTGATAGAATGGGTGATTGAGTAAGTTGTGATCTGCGATTTTACTATCTAATGATTGTTGGAAATCCATTAAATGAGTTACTCCATTTCTTTTTTGTAAGTAAAGTTCAAAGCAAGATGTCGCTTTTCGGAGCAGGTTGAATGTAGACAGGGATGAATTGTGCTTGTGTCGCACGATTTCGTTTGCAGGCTGTGCCGAAAAGTGTTATCTGTGACATGTTTTTAGTATAGCATAGCGTGGGCATCGGTGTCAAGAAGATGATAAATTTTCTGTGATATTTAGTTTTCAGTTTTCTATAGATTCACGGAGAATTTCCTGAGTGTAGGTATCATAAGGGCTCTTGAGATTGAATGTCCCTGTTCTCCGTAAAAAAACAGATATGGGTTTATTTTTATCTTAGACAAATCACCGGAGGAGTGTCAACTTTTTTTCGATGTATGCGTATTTATAATAGGGCGAGATAGGAAATCTCGGATCTCATCAGAAGTGGACAAACAGGGAAGCCATGACTTTAAGACTGAGAGAGCGTGCGGTTTTCCAGCCTCACGGTTGATGTGAGAATGTCTTCTGCAGTGTACCGAGAGGTCTATATGTTTTGATAATTCCCTATAAAAACCAGTTTGAATTAAACGGGAAATTTGATATAATACTTGAGGCAATCGGAAATACGGTTTGCTGGAAGGATTTGTTATGGCTGAAGAGCAAAAATTTATCTTTGATCTCAAGGGATATCTTGTTCTTGCCCGGAAGCCATAAGGCGAATTTCCGAATCCCTGAAGTGCATAGGCAGACAGATTCTCCGCTCTTTGAGACGTACAGCTGCCCGCCGGGTTCTGTCATTATTTTCACGGAAAACCTCTGTCATTCTGGCGTTGCGTGGACAAATCCAGATCGACCGCGAATAGCAGTCTTTAATTCTTATAATTTCGTTGGATGTCAGTTTCACAGACCGTCAGTTCCGTTAGATGTAATTGAGGGTTTGCCTCCTGAAAAACAGGCGTACTTCCGAGATGTTTGGGTATGGCATCAGGATGGTCCTGATAACGGGAAAAATCTACGCTACAAAGGGTAGTTTGTGCCGCCTGTCGAGACGTTTGCATAATGTAAAATCTTGAGGCAATGGTGCCGCGTGCACCAGTATGGATGTCATGCATGGACCCTAAAACAAGGATGCCATCTGCATCGGTAATCTGTATGGCACGGACGGACGCATCGCAAAGTGTTTCAAGGTGGCGCTGGACAGTATTCGGTATGATTCTTAGCATTGTACCAGCAGTCAACATTGTCTTGTTGGCTGTAAGTGCTATCGTTGTAAGTGTTTTAACACCCAACATAGATTTGTCATCGTCGAAGCGGCTGGTGTTCTATTTCCAAAATCCGGCGTGCTATACAGCCGAATACCGAAAAATAGCGAGAAGGCTGCGCTGCATGTGGACGCTCTATGGATGGCTCGCTGGTGTTATTATTTTAAATTTTTTCTTTTAGGCAGCAGGGAAGTCACGCATGAAAGATGAATCAAGACCTTACACAGGTTTAGAGGATCAGCTTATCTTACGAGATCATCTCGCGGCTGACCGGACCATCCTTGCGAACGAGCGAACTTTCCTCGCGTATATCCGCACGGCACTAACACTGTTCGTTGCGGGTTTAACCTTCGTACATCTCAAAATACTCAGTTCAGAGATTCCTTTTATCGTTGAGTTGATAGGTTTTATCTTTATTTTATTGGGTATTGTAACCTTTTTCTTTGGGCTTGTGAAATTCATACGAATGCGGGCACTGATTCACAAGATTAAACAAGAAGAGCTAAAGGAATTAGAAAAAAAAGGTCCATCATGAGAATAAGAGAAGTCGTTGTAACCGGTCAGAATCAAGTGGAGTTGCAAACTGCCGAAATAGACACCCGAGATCTCGCTTCCAATGAGCTTCTGGTAGACACGGAATACACATTTATCAGTAGCGGAACAGAGCTCGCAAATTATACTGGAAGGGAACCGAAAGTTTTTCAGAAGGGGGAATGGTGTGAGTATCCGTGGCGTTCCGGTTATGCGAATGTCGGTATCGTCCGTGAGGTTGGTGCAGACGTTACGCGTGCGGCACCCGGTGATCGGGTCTTCACATACGGACGACACGCCTCGACGATTCAGTATTCACAAGACCGCCTGGTTGCCCCAGTTAGAGAAGCGGTGGATCCAGCTGTTGTTGCTGCATCGCGGATGGCTGGCGTTGCAATGACTGCAATTGTTGTTGGTGAGATTGGCACGAACCCGTGGGTTGTTGTTTTCGGATTAGGTCTCGTCGGGAATTTAGTGTCACAGATGTTTCGGATTCATGGATGCCGTGTTATCGGTGTGGATCCGGTAGCAGAAAGACGGGTGCTCGCGCAGCGGTGTGGCATTGCGCGCACTGTCGGTGGCGATGCTGACGAAGCACAAGCACAGATTCAGGAAATTACGAATGGCGATCTCGGCAATATTACCGTTGATGCCGTTGGGCATAGTGGCGTAGTTATGCAGGCACTGCGTGCTACCGCGAGTCACGGACAAATCATTATCCTCGGTACACCGCGGGTCTCAGTCCCTGGCGATCTGACAGATCTTCTCTCCGAAACCCATCTGCGATGGATTACCATTCGTGGGGCGTTAGAATGGTGTGTTCCGATGTATCCTGATGTCGGCAATCGAACTTCACAATGGAGTAAACAGCAGACCATTTTTGACTGGATGGCGCGTGGACAGCTACAAGTTGAACCTTTAATTTCTCATCGGCTCAAACCCAAGCAGATTAAGCAGGCTTACGATGGTCTCCTCAATGAACCGAATGTGTATACAGGGGTTGTTTTAGATTGGACCTCGGATTAGATTGGTGATTAGGAGAGGTTATTATGAAAAAAACGGCATTGTTCCAGAACTGCATCCAATCTGAATTGCCGCCGGGACTCAAGTCAAGGCTGGACAAGAAGCAGGTGACAGATCTCGCGTTTTCACCAGACGGCACGCGACTCGCTGCGGGCGGTGATGGGCGTATCTGGATATACGATGTAGCCAGTGGCGCGCAATTTGCGATGCTTTCTGGTTATACAGAAAAGATTCGCGCATTGGCATTTGCGCCGGATAACTCTCTGCTTGCAAGCGGAAGCGAAGACAATACGCTCCGATTGTGGGATACGGAGATAGCGCGCGAAGTGCTAACGCTGGCGGGAGATTCCAATTTGGTGCAGGCATTGGCATCTTCGTCGCCTGATGGTATTCCGCTCCCGAATTGGGATCCTCGCACGGAAAGGTTGCTCGCCTCCTCGAATGAAAATCCCGGGCGCGTTAGAAGTTTGGCATTTTCCCCGGATGGGGCAACGCTTGCGAGTGGGAGTGCTGACGGGCGCATTCGATTGTGGGAAGTCGAGACAGGGGGGATTTCGACATCTTTCTCAGCACATGATGGTCTCGTTTTGGCACTGGCATTTTCCGCCAATGGTGAGGTGCTGGCGACAGGTGGTTCAGATACCCTTGTTCGGCTGTGGGATTTGGACAGCCAACGCCTACTCGCTAATTTAAGAGCGCATACCGACTCGATCACTGATTTGGCATTTTCCAATGATGGTGATATTCTCGCAAGTGGTGGAAGAGATCGTTATCTGCAATTATGGCGTGTGGATACCAAAGAGCTTATATCAACGTTTCCGGTCCAAGAGGGTATCATTCAAGTGTTAACATTTTCCCCAGATGGTGAAAAACTTATATGTGCGACGCAAGAAGGTGCGTTGTTTATCAGGGAATAACGCACAGTTGACATACTTCCAAGTTAAGGCGTGAAGATTCTTAAAGGATTCCCACTGTTTGCCAGATTTTCCTTCCCAGTAACAGGAGGAGACTGGGGTGGGACCCCTATATTAACAAGGGTGTTTGCGATCTCAAGTCTCATCCTCTCCACCAAAGATTGATGTCCAACCTTATAACGTTTTTTAACTATACGCTTTGTATAGAAATACTCCCAGCGTCTACATGAAAGTCTGCTTTCACTCGGAAATCCGCTCACAATCGACTGCCACGAATAATGCATGTGTGCCACTGCCGAAAACGACACCTTTGAGCGGTGTTACATCTGTGTAATCTCTGCCCCAAGCGATAGTGATATGTCGATCAGTTGGTATTTGGTTGTTGGTTGGGTCGAAATCTATCCAGCCGAGTTGTGGGAGATAGACGGAAAACCAAGCGTGGGATGCATCAGCACCTGCTAACGGTTCTTGATCGGGCGGTGGATCTGTTTCGATATAGCCGCTAACGTAACGGGCAGCGAGTCCCATAGCGCGTAGGCAGCCGATGCCGAGATGCGCGAAGTCTTGACAAACGCCTCGACGGTATCTTATTACATCTGCAAGCGGTGTAGCGATTGTTGTGAAGCCTGGATCGTAGGTAAAGTCGGCGTAGAGACGAGTGGTCAAATCTTCGACGGCTTCCAGTAGCGGACACCCTTTCGGAAAGGACTTTTCAGCATAAGCGCGAAGTTCAGGCATAGCCGGAATCATGGCGGAGTTGAGAATATATTGTCGCATCTCCAGGATTTCTGGATCTGAATCTGTGTGTAGCTGCCGATGAGTTTCTTCCCACGCCAAATGCTCAGCGAAGTTTCGTTGTCTTTCTCTGCCTTTGACATCGACATGGCTTGTAACTGTAACAGTGAGTTGGTTGTGAGGTTGTTGGATTGTGAAATAGTAGACGGTGTTTCCGAAAAAGTCCTGACGTTCTCGGCACTCTTTGGGTTCGGGTTCGACGACGAATTGGCTGTTGCGACACACTTGGTCTGTGAAATTGCGCGGGGTCAAACGTGCTTCATTGTAACAGAGGTTCACCGGATGAGTATAATTGTATTCAGTTTTGTGAGTAATCTTATAATTCATGGTAGTTGTTGGTGGTTAGCGATTAGCGGTTAGCAATCGGGAATTAGAATTTCTTCCTGCAGTTTTCCAATAGCCGATAGCCATTCACCGATTACTAATTGCTGTTTGTTGTAATTAGTTGATGAGGTCTTTGGACATGACTGAAATACGTCTGGGTCAGTACGTCAGAAATATCGACCAGTATTTGTGCAAGGCGAACCAGGAGTTTTTCTAAGCCTCTCCGTTGTGTTGTGTGCTCGGCGTGCTCGGCAAGATCAAGAGTGTTAGAAAGTTGGAGTTGGGTTAAAGCTTCCAAAATAAGTTGTTCTTCTTCGCTAAGCCGATAACCGAGTTTTTCTCTGGGTAGCACACTGATCTGTTCTTCAAGTCGTTTGAGCTGATAGAGAAGCGAGCGTGGATTGTCTTCGTCAAGGAGTAGCAGCTCGAGTACCGTTGGAAAATGAAGTGCTGAGCGGTATCGACTCCGATAAGTGATTAGACTTTCAGAGGCAGCGAGTACGGATTCAAGCAGCAGATCCTCGATCCAGTCGTCTTTCACAGCGACGAGGCTTGAACGACACAGCACAATGAGAAGGAGGGCGCGCTCAATACGCCGTCCTATATCCAAACTAATCCAACCGATTGTCTGTGTCATACTTTCGGCGTTCAGTCCGCTCAACGCTGCGAGAAAAATCATAAGTTGGTCGAGTGAAGCCAATTCCGTCTCTCGCAACACGAAATCTGTTAATATCTGTACACCTGTGTCTTGATCTTCGGGAATGCTCTTTTCAAGTGTTGTACATAAGTTTTCAATGCTGTTCATAACGCGCCAGGTATCAGTAGACCAGCGGTCCCTGACTGCGTATGCGGCACTTACGAGTGCTTGAAGTGTTGACACTAAACTCGCACTATTTTCTGTGTCGAGCATGATCGAAAGAAGTTCGTTCTCTAAAGATTGTTCGCTGTTGTTTGCGAAACCCGGGTGTGAGGAGGTTAATCCGGTCAGAGAGCGGAGCATACTACATAGATAAGTGAGCTCGGATACCTCTCTGGTGTCTTCTCCAAGGGTCTCAGTGAAGAGTCTTGCGGGTGACACACGTCCTAAGCGCGAAGTTTCTAAACCCATCTTCCCCATTTTGGCTTTATCGAGCATAATCCGCAGTAGACGTGCTTGTCCTTCGGCGCGTTCGGCATAGCGTCCAACCCAAAATAGGTTTTCGGCGGCTCGGCTTGAAAGTCCCTCAGATGCATCTACGGTTTGTATCCGTCCTATGCGCTGTTGCCATAAACTGATATGCGGTTCTGGTTCAGGCGCGAGGACCCAAGTATCTTTACTAATGCCGCCATCTTGAATTGAGATGGTCAGTTCGCCTTTTTCACTTGTGCATCGGGTGAGTCCACCCGGCATCACGACGTATCCCTCTTTTTCTCTAAATAAGAAGCTCCGCAGGATTGCGCGCCGTGGTTCAAGTTTGCCTTCAATGAGTGAAGGGGTTGTGGAAAGGTGGACATGTTCCTGCCCGATATAGAGATGTGGTTCAGCAATAATTTGGGAACGGAGTGTTTCGCGTTGAGAACTACTCAGCTCGGTTCCAAATAGCGGACGTTCCCCCGGTCGGCGATGGATGGGTTTGATGACCAAATGCTGAAGATTCGCGAGGACATAGTCTCGTTGTTTAGGTTGCCCGCACCACCACGTAGCAACAGAAGGGAGTCGCAAGTCTTCCCCTATTAGATGTTGTGAGATATTAGGTAGGAACGGCATTAAGCCCGGATTTTCCAAAACGCTGCTACCGGGTGGGTTTATCACAATTACATTGCCTTGTCGAATCGCTTCCAACAACCCAGCGACACCGAGGCGTGAGTCTTGTCGAAGCTCTAACGGGTCACAGAAAGTGTCGTCAACTCGGCGCAGAATAATATCGACGGGTCGTAAGCCGTCAAGTGATTTCAACCAAACGCGTCCATCCCACACGGTCAAGTCGTCGCCTTGTACCAACGTGTAACCGAGATAGCTTGCAAGGTAGGCGTGTTCAAAATAGGTTTCGTTAAGCGGGCCGGGAGTCAGCACAACGACGTGTGGGTTGTCTGTTTGGTGTCGTGCAATACGAGTAGCGCTTTCGAGTTGGTATTGCATGTCCAGGATGCTGTTCTGTAGCGCGCGGAAGAAGAAGGAGAGTCGATGAACACCAACTTCACCAAAAAGGTTTGGCAGTGCGCGGGCAAGTGCTGTACGGTTTTCAAGTGCGTAGCCGGCACCTGATGGTGCTTGTGTTCGATCAGCAAGTACCCATATTCTACCGTCGGATCCTCTCGCCAAATCGGCAGCGTAGTTCAAAAGGAATGGGAATCCGGGTGGTGTGAACCTGACACAGGCGTGTAGGAAGCCCGCGTGTGCATAAACCACTTCTGGCGGTATCAACCCATCTTTAATTAGCGTTCTTTCCCCATAGAGGTCCTTCAAGATGAGGTTTAGCAGTTCCGCACGCTGTGTCAGTCCAGCAGAGATAGCTTCCCAATCCATATTCGAGATAATCAGTGGGATGGGATCCAATTCCCACGGGCGATGCCCTTGCTGTTCGCCGTGTACGACGTAGGTGACCCCGTTCTCACGCAGCAGCCGCTGAACCTCCGCGTGTCGAGATTCCATCTCTGGGAGTCCGAGCGTATCAAGTGCCTGTATGAAACTGTGCCAGTGTGGGTTGATTTGCCTATCCCGGTTCAGCATCTCATCGATCTGTTTGCCGTGCCGGACGTTAGCAAATTTAGGAGTGCTATAACTATCCCCAATCACCTTTGAATTTGTTATATCTGCGCGTTGCATTTTTTCTACTTGATTTATGTTACGTGTTCTATAAGATTAGATTTAATTATGGGCATTCTAAAAATAGACACTTTCCACTAAGTGCCAACAGCTATTCAGTCTGAAAAACGCCTACGGAGATCTAATGTATACGGGTACTCGGCATTTGTCTCTTCTGGCGGGACAGCCATCGGACCAGACGGATGCCCTTCAGCCAGAAACTGTCCAGCCGCTGGACCTGCGGGTTGAGGTTGAACAACACCCGGTGTATGCCCGTCTGCTCCGAAGCGGCTTGTCCGGCGTGTCTCTGCTTCGTAAGCGTTAACCGGGAAGGTGTCGTAATGCCTGCCACCCGGATGGGAGACGTGATAGGTACAACCCCCGATTGAACGCCCGTTCCATGTATCGATGATGTCAAATACGAGCGGCGAATGTATACCAATGGTTGGGTGTAATGCTGATGGAGGTTGCCATGCGCGATAACGCACCCCACCGACGTATTCTCCGTGGGTTCCTGTGTTGTGGAGAATTAAGCGTCGCCCGTTGCATGTGACAATGTATCGAGAGTCGGTCAGTCCAGACCCCTTCACCTGCAAGCGTTCAACAGAAGAATCGACAAAACGCGATGTTCCTGACCGAGTCACTTCCTCGCCTAACACGTGCCACGGCTCGATTGCCGTCCTTAATTCCAGTTCAATATCTCGTATATTAACGGTTCCTAATTTCGGGAAACGGAATTCAAAGAAGGGGTCAAACCATGCCATTTCAAACGGATAGCCAGCCGCTTGAAGTTCGCTAACGATTTCCTGTATGTCGGCGCGGACGTAGTGGTGAAGCATGAATCGGTCGTGTAATTCCGTTCCCCAACGTACGAGTCTTCCTTTGTAAGGTGTGTTCCAGAATTTGGCGATGAGCGTCCGAATCAGAAGCATCTGAACGATACTCATCTGGGCGTGTGGTGGCATCTCGAAAGCCCGCATCTCCAGCAGCCCAAGCCGTCCGCTTGCCGAGTCGGGAGAGTAGAGTTTATCAATACAGAACTCGGCACGATGTGTGTTGCCTGTGAGGTCTACCATCAGGTGCCGCAATAATCGATCAATTAGCCAAGGCGGGGTATCTTCGCCTTGATTTTCCGACGCTTCGGTTATCTGCTCGAAAGCGACTTCGAGTTCATAAAGCTGCGCATCGCGTCCCTCATCTACACGCGGGGCCTGACTCGTCGGACCAATGAAGGCACTGGAAAAGAGGTAGGACAGACCGGGATGGTGCTGCCAGTACGTAACAAGACTGCGTAGCAGGTGAGGCTGCCGCAGCAGTGGACTGTCAGCGGGTGTTCGACCGCCAACGATAATGTGATTGCCGCCTCCGGTGCCAGTGTGTCTACCGTCTAACATAAATTTTTCAGCACTAAGCCTCGCCAATCGTGCTTGTGCGTAAAGCGTAGTGGTATTATGGACGAGTTCGTTCCAATTTGCTGCTGGATGGATGTTGACCTCAATGACACCCGGATCAGGGGTTACATTCAGCGATTGGATTCGCCAATCGTGCGGTACCTCATACCCTTCGATAATCACGGGCATGTCTAAGGCTTCAGCCGTCGCTTCCATTGTTGCAAGCAGGCTGAGATAGTGTTCTAAATGTGTCAAGGGCGGCATAAAAACGTGCAATCGTCCATCCCGTGGTTCAACGCACAGAGCAGTGTGAAAAATCCTCTCTTCTTCCCCGTTTTCTGTAGTAGTTGTGTTTTGCGAGTTTGTCTGTTCTAATGCATCTAAGTTTTCCTCTCGTGTTTCAAGCGGATCGCGTTCATAAGCATCCGCTCGCTCTTCATCTGGCACCCACTCTATGGATTCTAACGGTAGACGGAGTCCTATGGGTGAATCTCCGGGGACTAAGAACATGTGTCCGCCTCTGAAATTCCACGCGCAACTCTCCCATCCCTCGTCTACACGACTCCAGCGTAGCGGTAGGGTGTAGCCGATCGGTTCACCAAGGGTTTCTGTCTGTAGCAGCTGTGCAAGTCGATGACGTTCGGATGCCTCTTTGAAGTCAAAGTCGAGAGGATCGACGTTGATAGGGAGTCTACCTTCTGTCCAAAGAAAAAAGAGCGTATCTTCGTAAGCCGGGACTATCCAATCTGGCGTGATTCTCAATAGTTCCGCGAGGAGATGTGTAAATCGTTCAGCGTCTTGAATATCGAAGCCGTAATCTTTGTCGGGTTCAGCGAGAAGTTTGTCGTTCTGCCAAATAGCAACGCCGTCTTTTCGCCAAAAACATCCGAACTTCCAACGCGGTAGTGGTTCACCCGGATACCATTTTCCTTGTCCATGATACAGCGCTCCACCGGGCCCGAAACTATCTCGCAGCCGTCGCAACAGTGTTGCGCCCAACTCCCTCTTTTTTGGGCTGTCTGCTTCTGTGTCCCATTCTGGACCGTCTGGGTCGTCGATTGATACGAATGTGGGTTCGCCGCCCATAGTCAGCCGAATATCGTTTCGGATTATATCTGCATCGACTTGTTGACCGAGGGTATTAATATTTGCCCACTGTGTTTCTGTGTAAGGTTTTGTTACACGCGGGTCTTCGTGGATACGCTGGATGGTGTTGCTGTAGGTAAATTCTGTTTCACACGGATCTGTATAGCCGGTAACCGGTGCGGCACTCACTGGATCTGGCACGCATGCCAACGGAATGTGTCCCTCACCAGCGAATAAACCGGATGTGGGATCTAAACCTATCCATCCTGCGCCGGGTGCGTATACTTCGCACCAAGCGTGCAAGTCGGTAAAGTCTTGGGGTGGACCGGTGGGTCCCTCTATAGGTTTCTGATCGGCGACGAGTTGTACGAGGTAACCAGAGACGAAGCGAGTAGCTAAGCCAAGATGACGCAAAATCTGAACCAGTAGCCACCCTGTGTCTCGGCACGAACCGATCTGCTTTTCTAAAGTCTCTTCACAAGACTGGATACCCGGTTCCATCCGAATTGTGTATTTTATCTTTTCCCAGAGCGATTGGTTGATATCAACAAGAAAATCATTGAGTTTCTTCTTCGTCCGGGGAATATCTGCAAGCAGTGCTGTAAGGAGTGGACCGCTTTCCCTGACTTCGAGAAAAGGTGTGAGTTCTTCTTTAAGCTGCGCTTCGTACTGGAATGGGTAGTGTTCAGCACTGGATTCGAGAAAGAAATCGAACGGATTGATAATAGTCATATCCGCTATGAGATCAACTTCGATAGATAAGGCGCGTGTGGGTTCGAGGAAGACGACGCGGGCTTGGTAATTGCCAAAGGGGTCTTGCTGCCAGTTGATGAAGTGATTCTCGGGTTCAATCTTGAGTGAGTATGCTTCAATCGGCGTTTGACAGTGCACCGCTGGTCTCAGTCGAAAAACGTGTGGCGACAAGTTGACGAGCCGATCGTAGTGGTAAAGAGATTTGTGGTTGATAGCTACACGAATTGACATGTTTGTCGCGCTCCCTTCAGACCTGTGCAGTTGTGAACGCACCTACAGTAGCGGCTCTTCCGCCGTAAATTCTCCGTTGACGGGTCGCAATGCGAAGAACGTTTTGTGGATGTCGTCCCCGACTGAGTTGAGTTTGATTTGGAATGCGTCAAGAAATTCGTGCAGACCGCTTGAAAGCACTTGTTTGACTTGGGCATAGGCGAATTCGGCGCGGAGCTGCCCTAAACGTTGTTCTGCTGAATTGGAGAAAGTTTCCAAGGGCGTGCCAGAGATAGCGTGTAATGATTCTTCCGCCTTGGAGAGACAATAGAGCACTGAACGCGGGAATTCACGGTCTAATAGGAGAAAAGCAACGACATTATCTGGAGAGATGAGTCCGTAAGTGCGGCGATACATCTCAAAACCGCTGGCAGAATGGAGGAGCGCACCCCACTGAATATCATCAAACGACGTGTTCACGTCCCAAACGGATGGAAGTAGAATGAAGTATTTAACATCAACGATTCTTGATGTTTTATCGGCACGTTCGATGAGCCGTCCCAGTTGGCTGAAATGCCAGCCTTCACCATGCGACATAACGTTATCCGTCAGTCCCATGAAGAGATGCGACGCGAGTTTGGTGTCTCTAAAGAATTCGTGAGGTTCCGCCATCGCCCATTCTTCAGAGGTGTTGGTCACCAGCAAATAGGCATCGTTCAACTGTTCCCACATCTCTGATGAGATATTTTCGCGGACGGATCGTGCATTTTCACGGGCAGCTCGTAGGCACGAGGTAATTGAGTTCGGATTCTCAGTGTCAAAGGTCAGAAATCGGATCACCGATTCACGGGATGCATCACCGTAGCGTTCGGCAAACACCTCATCGTCGCCTGTTGTGGCAACAAGCGGTTCCCACTGCGTTTGCATGCCAACCGGCATGTCGAGCATAAGATGCAAGTTGACATCGACAAAACGGGCAACGTTTTCGGCGCGTTCAATGTAGCGGCTCATCCAATAAATTGATTCTGCAACGCGACTGAGCATTATACCCTCCTATACTAAATTCTGCCCACACGGGAAATTCTGCCCACACGGGCAGAATTTGTCTTTGCTTTACATTTCTGACAAGACCCACGTATCCTTACTACCGCCACCTTGAGACGAGTTGACAACCAGTGAGCCTTTTTTCAGGGCAACCCGTGTTAATCCACCCGGAAGGACGTAAATATCTTCGCCATAAAGGATAAACGGACGCAGATCAACGTGTCGTCCTTCAAAATGGTCATTATCAATAAGTACTGGCACACGTGAAAGCGAGAGTGTCGGTTGCGCGATGTAGTTACGCGGATTGGCTTTGATACGGCGGGCAAACTCTTCCTGTTCTACCTGTGTTGAATGCGGACCAATCAGCATCCCATAGCCACCAGATTGGTTCGCTTCTTTCACAACGAGTTCATCAAGATGCTCCAAAACGTATTTTCGGTCTGTGTCTTCCCAACACATATAAGTCGGGACGTTTGGGACGATAATATCTTCGCCGAGGTAGTACTTGATAATCTGTGGCACGAACGAACAAACAACTTTGTCGTCGGCGACGCAGGTTCCAGGGGCATTGACGAGCGCGATACGTCCAGCTTTGTAAACTTCCATTAAACCGGGAACACCGAGCATTGATTCGGACCTGAACGCTTTCGGGTCAAGGAAATCGTCGTTGATGCGACGGTAGAGGACATCAACCCGCTCAAACCCTTTCGTGGTTCGGGCATGAACAAACCCATCCATTACGACGAGATCGCGCCCCTCAACCAATTCAGCCCCCATCTGTTGTGCCAGGAAAGAGTGCTCAAAATAGGCAGAATTATAGATCCCTGGTGTGAGGAGGGCAACTTCCGGGGATGGCACTCTATCCATTACAAGGTAGCGAAGCATATTTAACAGATGACTCGGATAGTCCTCCACGGGTTGAATCTGGGACATCCCAAAAAGCTGTGGAAACGTCCGTTTCATTAACTGCCGGTTTTCCACCACGTAAGAGACACCGGATGGGCAACCGAGATTATCCTCCAAGACATAGACTTGTCCGTCACTATCCCGCACCAAGTCTGTGCCGGTGATATGACACCAGATACCGCGCGGCGGATCTAACCCTATGCATTGCTGCAAATACCGTTCTGATGAGAGTACAACCTCTGCTGGAACCACACCGTCTTTGATAATTTTCTGATCGTGATAAACATCGTCGATGAATAGATTCAGGGCGTGGATGCGCTGTTTAAGACCGCGTTCTATCCAATTCCATTCATTGGCATCAATAATTCGGGGAATGAGGTCAAAAGGAAAGATTTTTTCGATGCCTTGTTCATCAGCGTAGACGTTGAAGGTTATGCCCATCCGAAGCAGCGCGTATTCAGCGGCTATTTGACGGCGCGCCAATTCGCCGTCAGGAAAACCTTCTATTCGCTCCATTAACATCTGAGCGGCGGGACGAGCATTTCCATCGGGCGCGAACATCTCGTCATAAAATCCGTCAGTGTTGTATCCATCAAATCCTGTCATCAGATTCTTCAGGCTTGGGAGCTCCAGTCTTTAGAATGGAGGAAAGCCCGCTCCTTTTGTTACTTCAAACGTGTTGTTTACTTGTGATTACTTTATCACACTTTAGCATATTTGTCCAAACTTTAGTTATTTTCAAACTTTACCAAGGATTGTATTTTAACAGGGGTATTCACGGAGGTTTCACGGAGGTGTTTTTGGAGCCTTGATTTTACTGGGTTTCTGAACTTGGAATTGTGCGTTCTCCGTGAAAGCGGTTTTTGGTTATATTTTATTTAACGAATAGGTATTTTCTAATAGCGATTAGGGGTTGGCAGTTGGAGCATTGAGATTTGGAAATCCTTCCATTTTTCTCCAAAATAGGTAGGCGAGGTTTTCCAACCTCGCCTGGTACAATGTATCGATAATCCTAAGTTTACTATAGGCATGGATTTAGACAGCCGTTTGGAATGCTTCCCATGCCTCGCCTGCTGCCGCGGCTTGGCGTTCCAGCTCGGTGCGCCACCCGGCGACTTTCCCGGATTTAATCTGCCGAATATCATATCCAGCGTACCGGTCCTCAAGCGTGTCTCCAAGTTTTTGGGTTTCTGCCCACCGATCCCACGCTGTCTGCATCCACGCCTGTGGCAATGCCTCCCGGACAGCAGGATCGAGTTGCCACGCGTTTCGTGCGTCCGCGACCGAAGGTTCATCGGTGGATTCACCTGACCATTTCGACCAGCCGATCGACAATGTGTTACGCTCGCGTTCAGGTACAGTGTGTCCAGTGTGGATGTTGTTACCATTGCGGATGAGTGCCTCTCCCGCCTTGAGCCGGATAGCGACTTGACCGGGCAATGGGTCGGTCCCGTTCCAACTCGGTGTATATGGGACACCCTGATCTTTCATGGATTGCGGGAGTAGCACGTCATGCTCATACGGCGTGCGCCATCGGTGGTGGCTCCCCGGGATAACTTCATGGCATTCATCGTCAACGAGTGCCAAAAACATGCTCACGCTGTTCCGTTCGGTAATTCGCTTCTCATTACTTTCCTGAATTTCTTTCCAGCGAATTCGCTCCACCTCTTCGGAATAGTCTTCAGGGGTCTCTCCGCGGACTTCTCGCTGTGAGAAGTAACCTGCGCCATCACCCCACCACGTCACATCTCGGTGCCAACTCGGTCCGTTCTCCTGTTTCCGTGGGTTTGCCCAGAGCAGCATACCACTGAATGTCAGGTCCTCAGGCTGGAGTCCGTGGCACCATGAACTGACGAAATCGAGGAAATCCGTAGAACCATGGAATTCAGAGAAACATGGTTCATTGAAAGCGGGGTGAATGAGTCCTCGGATTGCCCACGGTTCATCGTGTGCAGCACGATGGACGTAGCCCTTTGAGCAATCAATTTTATCGTAAACATGTTCGGGTGCAGTCGCCTCGGTAACACGGCGACCTGCCTCGCGAAGAATAGGGATCCAAGGGTTATCGACAAAGTCGGTAATGATAAGAAAGCCGTGCTCCTTTAGGAATGCCAGTCTTTCAGGTGTGGCACCCGGAGCAGAAAGTTCGGGTAGAGAATCAGCAAAGGCTGGGGCGCGATAGGTCTCTTTTACTGGTGATGCATTCGTGTTCATTGTCGTTCCTCCCTATGTTAGACAGTGACCTTGAACCAGAAAGTACGCTATTTTAGCATATTTCGCGTATTTCTCAAAACTTTAGTGTGGACTATCAGCTGTCAGTCGTCGGCAAGGGAAAGTTCCTTCGCTTGGTAGGCAAAATTTGTCTTTGCTTTACATTCCTTGCCAATGTGCAATGTAAAGGTAATTCTAAAATCTACCATAAATAACCCTAACTCTTAGGAAAAATGGATTTGACTTTTTCGTCTGATGTGTTATTATATTTACAGCGGTTCAGCGGGTTTTCTCGCTCCCGCAAACTCAGAAATAGGAGATAGCAATGCCTACAGAATCGACACCACAAGACCGACGTTTTGCGCTAAGCGCGGACGAATTAGCGTATTGGAACGAGAACGGTTACCTCGTTCGTTTGGATGTATTCACGGCTGAAGAGAACGATGCGTTCCGTCAGGTTGCTGAAGATATTGTTGATGGCAAACGTCCGTTTCCACCTGAACACATTGATCGGAACGCGCTTGTCAGAGATGGCAAAACCGAGCAACAAGGCATCTATGCGATGCACAAAATCCATTTTCCCAGCTGCTATGACTCAGCGTTCCTTGCCCGTGTACGGGATCCGCGTCTCACTGACCCGCTCGTTGACATCCTCGGTCCAGATATCCTCGGTATCAATACACTCTTTATCTGGAAAGCACCGAAGATTGGTCTCGGCTTCCCGTGGCATCAAGACAAGTTCTACTTCCGTTCTCGGTTCAAAACCGAAACAACTGTCGGAACGTGGACGGCGATTGATCCAGCAGATACAGGGAACGGGTGTCTCTACGTTATTCCGGGCAGCCACAAATGGGATATTTTTCAGCACGACGACCTCGAAGGTTCACAACAGCAGGAGTTCAAGTTGGCACGGGGTGTGCGCGACGAAGACGGCATTGCGATAGAAGCACCGCCGGGTGCGGTCATCTGGTTCCATAGCCACCTCTTGCATAAAAGTACGGACAACCATAGCCTGCGGTTCCGCCGGAGTTTCGTCTCCCATTATCTCAGCGCACAAGCGGAGTGGTCGAATGGCAGGAGAGGGCAACCGGTCATGTGGGTTCGCGGTGAAACCTTCCCCGGCAAGGTTAACGAAGTGAAACGCGCTGTGCTGCCTATTCCGGAATCCACGGGACATTAAGGGGGTATTAATGGGTACAGCATTGACACCACAAGATCGACCTTTTGCCTTGACTCCAGATGAGGTGGCGTGTTGGAACGAGAAGGGTTACCTCGTCCGATTGAACGTATTCTCGGCTGAAGAGAACGATATGCTCCGTCGAGTCGCTGAAGATGTTGTGGATCAGAAACGTCCATATCCATCGACACACGTTGATCAGAACGCACTCGTCAGAGACGGAAAAATAGAAGAGCAAGGCATCTATGCGATGCACAAAATCCATCATCCGAGTTGTTTCTGCCCGGAATTCCTTACGCGTGTGCGCGACCCTCGTTTAACAGACCCGCTCGTTGACATCCTCGGTCCGGACATCCTCGGCATCAATAATCTGTTTATCTGGAAGGCTCCGAAGATTGGTCTCGGCTTCCCGTGGCATCAAGACAAGTTCTATTTCCGCAATCGGTTTAAAACTGAGACGACCATCGGAACGTGGACGGCTATTGACCCAGCGGATCGCGAGAACGGCTGTCTCTACGTTGTTCCGGGTAGCCACAAATGGGATATTTTTCAGCACGACGACCTCGAAGGTTCTCAACAACGGGAGTTCAAGTTGGCACGCGGCGTACGCGACGAAGACAGTGTTGCTGTAGAGGTGCCACCCGGTGCGGTGATCTGGTTCCACAGCCATCTTTTACATAAGAGCACGGACAACCATAGCCTACGGTTCCGCAGGAGTTATGTCATCCACTACCTCAGTGCCACAGCGGAATGGGCACGTCCTGAGGCACGCAATAGCAGGAAGCGACAACCTGTCATGTGGATTCGTGGTAAGACCTTCTCCGACAAGGTTCACGAAGTCGAACGCGATGTCCTACCTATCCCTGAATCCGATTGATGGTATTTTGAAAGGAGAACATGATGACTGTTCAAAAATTACCTATGATTCTATTGATAATACTGATTGGACTGCTGTGCAGCACCAGTGTATGCGTAGCGAATGTATTAGAGGATGCCCTTGTTGGTGTATGGCTTTTTGATGAGAATCAAGGAGGGACCGCAAAAGATGCTTCCGGTAACGGGCATGACGGTAAGATTATCGGTGCGAAGTGGCTTCAGGGGAAAATAAAAACCGCTCTTGAATTCGATGGAAATGGTAATATCGTAGAAATCCCACATCATGCCGATTTTGATCTCACTGAATACACAATATCGGCGTGGGTCAAAACCGAGCCGACGGGTAAGTGGCAAACCGTGATTGGCAAGGAGCCAGTCGCTGGGAACCCCAGGAACTATGGTATATTCGTCGCGGGTAATACAAATCTGCTCGGAGTGAACTATACCACAGGTGGGGCATGGAAGACTGCCTTTAGTAAGACAGTCGCTGCCGATGGCAAATGGCATCACGTTGCCGCAACCTTTGACGGTAAAGTGCTTCGGGCATATTTTGACGGTGTGATGGAAGGTGAAACCAAGACTGAGATTCCGCCCGACCACAATACGGAACCCGTGAGGATTGGACGCTGGGGCAATCCAAGAGGCGATTACTGGTCAGGTGTACTTGACGAAGTCGCAATGTTCAGTCAGGCGCTCACTGAAGATGAAATCCAGGACATCACCATGAATATGCGGGATGCGTTGGCAGTTGAGGCATCGGGTAAGCTTGCGGTGACGTGGGGAACACTAAAAAAGTCCTTTTAGACCCTTAATGACTGATGGTGTTCTCTCTGACCTCACTCTTTACGCTCCTTCCGCTGACGAGGTTTCCTAACCTCGTTCCTTTTCGACGTTGAAGTAGTCTTCGATTTGCATGTCTATATCTCCACGTCGAATAAAGTCTGAATTGAACCCGCTTTGGATAGCCTTATAGCCTGAACTAAGTTGACCGTCGTTTTGGAATTATAACACTCATAATATAGGAACGTCAAATTGGAGTGTTCTTTACCGAGGTGTTTAGTTTTTCATCTTTATACCAACTCGGCAACGCAACCTCCTTCTTCTTAAGCATCGCCAACTCCGCGTCAAGGTTGCACTTATCTTTCTTCTCACCTTGGACACTTGGTTCAGCACAGAGCATTTCACGGAGAGTTTGCATGGCTGTGAGGACACCAAGATTATTAATGCCAAGCACCTCTGTCAGCAGTTCTGTATCCAGATCATGTCGGATAAGGTCATGGGCGCACTCATTGACTGGCAGCATACGCTTATATCTCAGTCGCTCAAAGAGCATCCTAGCTTTTGCTAACTGTTTATCGGAAAGACTGCGAATATCCAGCGTCGGCAGTGTTCCTAATGTCTGCTGACGCAGGGTCCCGCGCCCCATATCCTGTTTACTGCTATGTAACCAGTGACAGAAGATTCCTAGTGTTGAGTTGCACCACAATGTCCACGCAATTTCGTGTCGCGGGTTGTTGAGTAAAACATTTATCATTGATCGGATTCCAATGGAGGGATCCTCAGTAAAGGAGGATATAATTGAATTTGAAGTGAATCTCAGATTGATATGATAATGGGTTTTGCTCATGCAATCTAAGGCTCGTTTAACCGTAGCGTTTTCAGTTGAACGAGGTATCGCTTTAGAGTTTGGCAAGGCAACCATAGCTCGTTGTAAAGGCGCGTTAACTTTCCATAAGGCATCGTAACCATCACTGTTAGGTTCCCATCCTTCTACCATAATAAATGATCCGTCTTTTCTGTACAAATCAGCTGATCCAATTTTTGCTATATCTTGCATTCTGCAGATGTCAATGGGAATAGGTTCTCTTTCCATTGGAAGATGTAATTTTCCAGCAGCGAGTTTGTGGGCACTCTGTAACAATGCCATTGATCGCGTCCGTGTTGCAACCCATTCCACGCCATCTTTGATGGGGCAATCTATCACTTGTCCGCTATTGGTGTTTCCTATGCTGATAATATTCCCACCGTTAGGAACATCTTCAAGTTTTCGTGTGCTACTGCTCGCGAATATCTGTTTTGCGATTTCCATTGCTTCAAGTGTACTTTGAGGTCTCTGCTTTAAGCAGACGAATGTACCTCGCCCTGTATTTTCCCCGATACCTTTCGTTGCGACGACGATGCATTCCGCTTTCTTAGTATCGGCAGAGAATGCACAATCCTTTGCCGTCCTCTTAGGTATAGTAATCACAACTACATTGTGGTATTCGGTTGCCCACATATCCCTAATTTTCTGTGTAATGGGTGACCTCAATACTGTCAATAGGAGAATAAATCCCATTGTCCCGCCGCGCTTAAGTTTCTTATCCGCAAGGTCAACGAAATTGGGTGCAAAGTCAGAAATTCCCTCTGCTACTCTTCTGTCTTTAGATTTCAGCATAGCCTGCATTGCTTTCTGTTCTACCTTGGGTCGATCACTACCTTGGAATATAGACTTTGGAATGTTGGTGTTGCTGTCCGATCCAGGTCTTGTAAAGGGCGGATTCTGTATCACGATATCAATATCACCGTGCTGGAATTGCTGTTGAAGTTTAACCACTGTGTTCTCCTCGCCCCCGATCTGTTCAGCATCAGTGTCCAGTAACGACACGTCATCAAGCAATTCCAATGAACCTATCGCGTAACTTCCATCCTCCATTACCCCATAGGGGGCGGTGAGTATTTGAGTGTCACCGATTTTGATACCTGAATACGTACTTGCAAGAGATGCCGCTGTAAGATGTGTAGCATTAGGCATAACATCGGCACCAGCGATGTTTTCCTCAAGCATCTTCTGGTGAATATCCCTCCCGTTTCCACCTTGTTGTTCGTATAAAGATAGGATACGTTGATATACGCCGTTGAGGAGCGCACCGGTCCCACAGGCGAAGTCCGCCACTTTCGGGAGTTTACCTTCGGGCAGTTCGGGCATCACAAGGGTTGACAACAGTACAGCACTTTCTGGGAGTGTGTAATTTGCCTTAACGTATTTCCTATCGGTGATGAGTTTTTGGAAAACGATGCCTGCAAGTTCGTGAATCTGTGCGATATCGGTGTCAACGAGGTCTTTAGCTGCTTCACAAAGGAGGGTTAAGATGGGTTTAACCAACCTATCATCAGTAGCGAGTGCCTCAACGAGATTACGGGCATCCTCAAAGATAGGACGATAATTGACTTTGAGGATGGTGTTCCAATCAGCGATAACATGGGCGTAGTCAATCGTGGGCAAAAGTTGGCGAAGTGATCGGACAGATTCCATTTCTGCTTTGCCGGCAAGTGAGCTTTGAAAAACAAAGGCATCGGTGATAATCAGTGCAGCCATACGGAGGGTTTGTATGTTGAGATGTCGCGATTCGGAAATCGCTCCTACAAAGACTTCTTGGTGAAGAATTGTCTCAATTTTGGTCCCGATAGCACGATGATTGACGATTGCGTCTTCAAGTAAGTGAGCCGCGCTGTCAATACTATATTCCATGTCTTTTGCTGCTTGTTCCAGTTGAGAGTTGGGCATTGCGCCGACGTGTAACGCATTCGCAATGTCTCCCACCGTGCCAATTGCCCATCCATTTTCTGGAAAGTGTCCGACGGTGCCCCTGAGGGTACTAATGAGTTTGTACTGTAGGTCATCCGCCTCACGGAGTTGTGAGCTGATGTCCCGTCCCGGCATCGTTTTAAAACGCTCAGGATACAAAATTGCCATGACGTTGTTGAGGGTTTTCGTGGCGGTATGGTATTCTGCTTCGAGTTCATAGACGAGTCTTGTTTCGGCTTGTTTGATGAGGTTTTTGGCGTTGGTGGTTGTGGCGAATTTGGCTTCGATGCCGATAGGTTCTCTGCCCCGTTCAATTACGAGGGCATCCAGTTCACTGTTGCCTTTGATGAAGGCGTTGACTTCTGTTTCGAGTTCCCAACCGTGGCGCATGTTTCGTAGAATATTTACCAATTCATTTGTAATTGTTGTTTCGCGTCGGTTGGGCATAATATTTCCTTAGAATTAATTTTCGATGGCTAGTATGTTTGTGCTATATGCATGCCAATGTAAAGCAAAGACAAATTGTGCCTTAATGGCACAATTTCCTACGGGGCTAAAGAATTGAGAGAAACGTTTGCTATAAACATACTGAAGAAATACCCAAGCAAATAAACCCTACGGGACTAAGTTTGTGTAGATATCTGTCCTACTTCGCGGGCTCGGTTGGCAGTCTGACGCAGGGCCCTACGGGACTAAGTTTGTGTAGATATACCTCCGGTTGGGAAATCTCGCCAGCAAAGGTAATTACTGAGTGGGCTGATCCGGTGGCTGTGGTTGGGAATCAAACCCGTAGATGCGGCGCATGGTAGGCGTAGCACGCTCAACAACCTCCGGTTTCAAGTGATGCACGAAGTCGAACATCGGCTTGACAAATGAACGACAACAGAAACAGATGAGCGCAATACGCTGCTCGTCGGTTTTATTGGCACCGGCGGAATGCCAAATTGCACCGTTAAAGAGAAATACAGAGCCTTTCGAGGCGGACAATCTGACTTCGTCGGGGTGGTGTGTCGTGCCGGGCGGCGGTTTTTTTCGTTGAAGATGGATGCCTGGTACATGGCGTGTGCCACCATTTTCCGGTGTGAAATCGTCAAGCAACCAAAGACTGTTGGCGACCAGTGGGAAACTGGGCAGTGGTTCCGGCATTGTGCCTAATACACTATCGACGTGGTAGCCGCCATCAGACGCGCCGGGATCGATGATGTTAGAGGTGAGTGTACTGAGGGTATAGTCGGGACCGAGCACGTGTTCAAAGAACGGCATCACTTTTGGGTGGGCGACGAGTTTCTCATACATCTGTCCCTTGTTTACCAACCAACGGACGTGCTGTCCATATCCGTCAGTGTGTTGACGCGCCAACCCATTCTGCTTCTCCGCTTCTGCTAACCGGAGTATATCGGCTCTGTAGACTTCAATCTCCGCATCGGAGAACACATCGGGAATGACGATGCATCCCTGCTCGTCTAATTGTTTCTTTTGTGCGTCGGTGATGCCCATTTTGTGTTCTCCTTAATAGGCGAGGAATGTAAGGCTAAGACAAATTATGCTTTCGTAGCATAATTTGGAAACCTCGCCAGTAGGTGTGAGAATAGGCGAGGCACCAAAGCCGAAGCCATCCTCGCCGAACAATTCTGAACTATACGATGCAGTTAGAAAACGCCGTCAGTGGGTATAGGGAAGGGCGAGGCACCAAAGCCGAAGCCATCCTCGCCAAACAGGCCTAAACTATGCAGCGAAGGGTTTTAGGCACTCGCCATAGACGTTGAAACGTTCGCCTTCGTGTTCTTCGGCATCCACGAGTTTGAGCCAGAGTGCGCTGTCCTTCTTATCACCGCTCAGCTGCCGACGACTGCCGAGATTCGACGGGTCGGGTCCAGCCCAGACGACTTCGCCGCCTTGCATGTAAATGAAGTTGTCGCGATACCGGTCGATGAGTGCTTTCTGGTTTTCTTGATAGATTAACCCCTGCTCGCACGTCGTGCGCCGCCAGTTAGCAACCGTTTCCGGTGTATCCGTTTCGACTGAATCAAATTCCGCCAAAGGTGCTGTGACTTCGCTCTCCCAATCGATCTCGTCAAGGTTGACGGTGCCGTATCCACGCTGTGCAGCGATGAGGATATGGTTCCTATCGCGTTTGAACGGAGGCGTGGGCCAGTCGGACTGCGGATCGTGTCCCATCAGGTGCATGCCAACAGTGTCCGTGGAAATTGGGTGATCGCCAGCGATGAGAGCATTACAGATTCTGCCTTCACCGCCCCACTCACGTCCCCACTGTCCTGTCAACGCATCGATGATATTGAGACACGGCTTCGTGATGAGTGCTAAATCTGGGAGTACGTAGGAGAGACGGATGAGATGGTGGTAGTAGCTGCGTGTTCGACCTTCTGGCAGCAGCATCGGCGGTAATCCGAACAGGTTTTTCGTGCATAGCGTGATACCCATAAAGGCGTGGTTTTTCATCTTCGCTACCGAGACGACTGCATCGGCATCGTCGAAACAGGCACTCAGTGTGTAGCGATCGAACATTGAACCGCCACCGGGTACATCGTAGTCCTTAAACGGAGGGAGGTTGGAATCGACAAATTGCACGTCGAATTCTTTCAAATGATGTTCATAGTTGAAATTGGGCGGCATCCGATGCCCATGGGTATAAGGGTTCGTGTCAGTAGCGACAAGCTGCGCCGTAGTGTGCTCCTTAATCAAGCGTAGGACGGCACGGCAAGTGGCATCATCTACTAATTCTCGGCGGCGACCCTCGTAATAGATAATCCGCTCAGCTGGCTTCATCATGTTGAATTTCATGACCACCTTCTTGGCGTTTTCAATCGGTTTCCAAGCACGAGTGAGCGGGTCGGTGATACGACGGAGCGTCTGATAAATTTCCTCTTCCGTGGCGCGATAATCGCAGTGTGCTGCTCTAACTTTGAACTGTTTTTCCATTATGGTCTCCAGTGCGGGTGGATGATTTTGTAAAATAGTAGCATCTTATGAGAAAATTGTCAAGTCTGATAGTAGGGTTCCTCAGGGTCATTCAGTTTTCGGTTTTTTTTCGCATTTTCATTGAAAAATCGCGAGTGGGAGCTTGCTCCTACAAGGAAGAGTCGGGAATCGGAGTTCCCTCCTACAGAAGAACTAAATGACCCTATAGGGTTACAGACGATCGCGCAGCAATCGGCGCATGACCTTGTTGGAGGCGGTTCGTGGGAGGGCATCTACGATGACGACATCGCGAATGCGGAACAGTGGGTTGAGGTGTTGGGAGAGTTCGGCTTGCAACGCATCGTGAATCTCCTGTTTTGTTGGTGCAGATTCTGATGCTGTTAGCACGGCGTAGATGACGAGTTGACTGGGACCGCCGTCTTTGGATGAGACGGCAACTGCTGCGGTCTCTTGGATTTCGCTGACGATGTTAAGCACTTCCTCGATCTCTGCAGAACTCACTTTGATACCGCTCAGGTTCATTGTATCGTCAACGCGACCGAGAACCCGATACTTGACACCTTCCAGCCAAGGTTCAGTGTCAGAACCGTTGCCTAACTCTTCGATTGCATCGCCGTGGCGACGCAGGTTCGGTCCTGGTGCCCCTCCAAAGTAGACTTCGTTGTGGTCAGCGTTGAGAAGCGTTGTAGAGAGACCGAGGGACGGTGGCGAGATGAAGACTTCGCCGTTTCGGGTCGGCTCTCCGTTCTCGTCGAAGAGTGAGAAATTCAAGCCGAGTGCGGGTGTTGTGAACATCGAAGGCGCAGCGGGCTGCACGCGCGTGCCAGTGACATAGCCGCCGCCGATTTCGGTGCCTCCACAATACTCAATCACCGGTCTATAGCCAGCCAAGGACATAAGGTACAGCATTTCATCAGGGTTAGAGCATTCACCCGTTGAACTAAACGCTCGAATCGCGTGCCAGTTGAGTCCTTGCATACAGTCCATGTTTTTCCAGGCGCGAACGAGGGTTGGAACAACACCGAGCATAGTGACCTTGGCGTTCTGGACAAAGACCCCAAACTCACGTCCTGTCGGCACACCGTCGTACAACGCAATGGTGGCTTTGTTAATAAGACTGGCATAGATGAGCCATGGACCCATCATCCAACCGAGGTTTGTATACCACGCAAGCACGTTGCCCGGATGGATGTCGTGGTGTAGATAGGCATCTGTAGCACATTTGATCGGGGTGGTATGCGTCCACGGAATCGCCTTCGGTTCGCCGGTGGTTCCAGAGGAGAAGAGGATGTTAGTGTGTGCATCTGGATCGCACGGGGTAGCGGTGAAGGTCTCTATATCACTCAAAAAGTCGTTCCACGTTATATCTCCTTCGCGCTGGACCTGTGCAACAGTATCGCTGCCCACGCACGAAGAAACAACGACTGTCGGAGCGTTTGCGGCGATTACTTTCTCATACAGCGGCAGACGCTTGCCCGCTCTGTTGATATAGTCCTGTGTAAAGATTGCTTTTGCTTTTCCGATGCGGAGACGGGTGGCTATCTCATCTGGCGCAAAGCTATCAGCTATGCCAACAACGACACATCCCACTTTGACAATTCCGAGATAGATGGCAACGGATTCAGCGTTCATCGGCATATCGACCGCTACTGCGTCCCCTTGTTTCAGACCGAGATCCACAAGTCCGTTTGCGACTCGGTTGGTAAGGCGTTCCAATTCGCCATAGGTAAGTGTTCCGAGATTTTCGTCGTTTTCGCGTTGTGCAATAATCGCGGTAGCATCATTGGGACCACTGAAGCAGCTGTCAACGATATTGAGTTTAGCGAGGTTTGTTGCGGTGCCTGTTGCGTCTTTTTGTGCTTCGGTATTTGTGGCTATTGTTTTAATGCCCAATGTGTCAATCATCATCTGCCAAAACATATCGCGATTGTCAACTGACCAAGCGTGAAATTCGGGATAGGTTTTGATGGATAATTTCCTCATGAGACGGGTGATATTCGCTTCGGTGATGTCTTCGTCAGTAGGAAACCATGCGGGGGGTAGCCCGGACGTTGCGCGATCGAAATCGGCGTACACCGTCGCATAGAGCAATTGGTGGAGCGTAAAAGGGTGTTGTGGTGTAAGGATGTAGCGCGATAATTCGTACCAACAGGCTGTCGAAGACTGAGTTGATAATAGCCTATTAACGGTTTCTGCTATTTTTAATGCTTCCTTTTTTTCTAATCCACAAGCGGTGATTTGTTCAACGGTTAGCATGAAACAAACGTTTCCTTTTTAGATCTTATAATATCGAAAGTATACCATGATATAGGGAAAACTGCAATAGGTGGAAGTCAAGATTCAATTCTTCTGTAGGAGGCGGGCTATGCCATCAGGCATAGATACCGTTGATTTCTCCGAATCCCGACTTTCTAACGAAACAGGTTAAAAAACCGAAAACTGAATAACCCCAAAAGATAAAAAAGGCGAGGTATTTTTCCTTGGGTATTTCCCCAGGAAACCTCGCCAGCGAAAGAGGCGATCAGCGGATTGCGGCTACCGATCAATATCTTTTGCAGTCTACATTGATCTATGCTATAATTATTCTGATTAATCAACGAAATGGTTAGGTGACAAATGAACATTCGCTTTTACAGCGATCCCGAAACCGGCTTACCCCATATTTATAACCATGGTGTCACGGAGCATGAGGTAGAGGAAGTTTTACTAAACCCTGGTGAAAAGAGATCAGGAGACAGAAGGTCAAAAGTTGTCATAGGTCAGACACAGAGTGGTCGCTATTTACGAATTGTCTATGTTGAAGATCGACGACCTAATAGTGTTTTTGTGGTTACGGCTTATGAATTGAGCGGAAAACCTTTAACGGCATACCGCCGGCGACAAAGAAGGAAAGGCAGACGATGAAAAAAAATGAATTTCCCCCCGGTTGGGATGAAGAACGCGTCCAGAGTGTCATTACACACTACGAGCAGCAGACAGAAGATGAAGCCGTTGCCGAAGACGAAGCAGCGTTTGCGGATGAATCCAGCGTGCTGATAGAAGTTCCCATAGAGTTAGTGCCTGCTGTACGCGAATTGATTGCCCAGCATGTGGCCAAAAACCCCTCACAAATGGAACAAAGTTCCTAATGCCTTGCTATTCAGGTGCCAAAGCCCGTAGCCGGTTAACAACTCTTATAACCTCATCCGCAACAATATCCACTTCTTCAGCCGTGTTATAGCGTCCCAAGCCGAAACGGATGGCAGTCAACGCGAGTTCATTCGGAACTCCCATTGCAACCAAAACGTGTGATGCTGTCACCGACTCAGAATCACATGCCGATCCGGTTGATATCGCAACGCTTTTCAATCCCATTAGCAAGGCGTGGCTTTGTACACTCGCAAAACAGAGGTTCAGATTACCCGGTAGTCGTTGTTCAGGGTGTCCGTTGAGATGGATGTCTTCTAAGCAGACATTTAGCTTCTGATGGAGGGTGTCGCGCAAGGCTGAGACGCCATTTTTTCCCTGCTCCATGTAATTTTTAGCAAGTTCGCACGCTGCACCTAAACCTACTATCCCTGCGACGTTTAGTGTGCCGGGTCGGACCCCCAATTCTTGTCCACCGCCGTGAAAAAGCGAGTGTGGTGGAGAGATGTTTCGACGGATATAAAGCGCACCAATCCCCTTCGGACCGTAAATCTTGTGCGCCGTCAGGGATGCAAGATCCACACCCAATCGCTCCATATCTGATGATAACTGCCCAATCCCTTGCACGGCATCTGAATGGAAAAGCACACCGTGTTTGGCAGCTACGGTAGCAATATCGGATATTGGGTTTATCGTGCCTACTTCATTATTCGCATACATGAAACTCATCAGAACGGTTTTCGGGGTTATCGCGGCTTCCACATCGTCTGGGCTTACCATCCCGTATTTGTCCACAGGGAGATATGTGGTTTCAAATCCTTCTGCTGCTAAGGCGTGGCATGTATCGAGGATTGCGTGATGCTCTGCTGTGTTTGTAATGATGTGGTTTCCATTATCTCTACGAGCGTAGGCGATCCCTCGAATAGCAAGGTTGTCGGATTCAGTTGCACCGCTGGTGAAGACGATCTCCTCCACTGAACATCCGAGCAGATCAGCAACTTGATGACGTGCTTTGTCTACCGCATCCTTCGCCGTCGTGCCGAACGAGTGTGTGCTCGAGGCATTACCAAAATGCGTTGTGAGGTAGGGTATCATGGCTTCCAACACTTCGGGGGCAATCGGCGTTGTTGCATGATTGTCCATGTAGATGATATTGTTCACGATCTGGTCCTTTTGGGGTGGCGAGGCACAGGGACCTCGCCCTACAATTTCGGGATGGCAATGAATATAGCTAAAGGCGTTCATGGAACATGTCAATCATGCCATCGGGCGGATCGAACGGCAATTCGACGACAGTGTTCGTCAAGCCGCTATAGTAAATACCCAAGAGCAAATTGAACTCAGCGAGGGATTGCTTGAGATGCGTCGGATGAACCTTACTCTCGTCGTCGAGCCACTCGAAGACTGCGTCGGTGAGTCCGCCCTGCGCGATGACATCTTGGTCGCCGTAGCTCAGGTCACCACCTTCATAACCGGTTCCGGGTAGATTGCGTTCCCAACTCTCGAATCGCCAGTGAACAAACCCTTGTTCGCCGAACACACAGACGCGTTTGTGCCTGTTATTTGAGGTGTCGGGTAGCACACGTGGTGCCACCACCGGACCGAATGCGAGCGAGACTTGCACACCGTTTGCGTAGGTTGCGAGTGCTGTGGCATTGGCGGGCGAAGGCTGCGCTGAATCGAGTTGTTCTGATCCAGAGATTTGTCCTTGCACTTGCACTGGACGGGAGTTATCAATGTACGATGACACGAGTTGTAGGACGTGTGGTGCCTGATCAACGGGCGGGTTGCGTGCGCTCGCTTCTATAAATTTGATTGCGCCGATTTTTCCTTCAGCGACATCCCGCTTAAGTGCGAGGTTCTGCGGGTGAAAATTGAGTTGTGTGTTGACAACGAATTTCGTTTTAGTGTGTTCAGCGAGTTCGGATATCTGCCGCCAGTCTTCGCTTTCGACGGCGATCGGTTTCTCGACAATCGCAGCAGGCACGCCGTGCTCAGAGGCTTGGTTCATTAGTGGGTAGCGGATGCGTTCATTGCTGCCGCGTAGCACGGGTGCGGTGACAATATGCAACATATCCGGCTTCTCCTTTGAAAGCATTTCGTCGAGATCGGTATAGCGGGCATCAATCCCGAATTCCTCGCCGAAATCGTTGAGCAAATCTTCCTGCATATCGCAAATAGCGGCGAGTTTTCCGCCCTTGACGTGTTCATAGGCGCGTGCGTGTCCACGTGCACGTCCACGACATCCTAAAATCGCGCTTTTGTACATAATTTTCTCCTGTGTGAGACCCATTTCGGCTGCCGCGATAGGAAACCGCGCAACTTTGTGACCATGATTTAGAGGCTCATTTTTGTAAGGGATTATTATATCGCAGTTTCGATTTTAAAACAACGCTTTCGCAAAATTCGGGTTCAAAGAAGAATAAAAGTGTGCTATAATATTCCACAAAAACGGGAACGGATAACGGGAGGAGAGAAATGCGACGTTACCTCTTTATCTTTCCAGTGCTCTGCGCCGTGGCACTTTTTTCGGGGTGCCAATCCAAGGTATTGCAAATGTTGTTTGAACCACAGGAGTATTACAACTATGCCGTCACGGAAGGGGTCACCTGCACTGCCCCAGAAATGATAGACGGTGATGAAAAAACGAGAGGATACGCTGCCGGACGGTGGATTCATCTTAACTTGCCGACACAAAAAGCAATTCATCGGATCACCATCCGCGGGACGAACATCACAAGCTTTATGATATACGAAAAATTAGAAGGTGAGGGACGGTGGCACCCAATTCGGCAAGTTCAAAATAACGAGAGTCCGGTCGTCCAAATGCGTGTTAGTGGTGTTGTAACGGATGCACTCCGCATCTACATCAGTGGTACCACCGAAGATGAAAAGATGCGAGGCGAGTTTGATCCGATGCATGGTAGAGTCGTATCGAGAGTCCGGTTAGGTAGAGCCTTTGTCCACGAAATTGAGGTCTACGGGCTTGTCTCAAAGGAGGGGTCCCCAGAGGGGCATACAGATGAAACGCTTGATTTTTGAAGATATATACAGTTGGGGTGTCTTTAGTCCTGAACGGCAGGTAGATTTTAACGGGCATTTGTGGGTGCGTCCTGACGGCAATGTTCTCATAGACCCAGTTCCGATGTCCGATGCTGACTATGAACATCTAACGGCACTCGGCGGCGCGAAGTTGATTGTGCTGACAAATGCGGATCATGAACGTGAAGCGGCTGTTTTTCAGCAGCGGACGGGTGCCGAAGTGATTGTGCATGAAGCGGATGCTGATGCGTTGAGCATCACGCCAACAAGAACTGTTCAGGACCGAGAGGCGATTGTGCCAGGTTTACATGCCATTCATCTCAGTTATGGAAAAAGCCCTGGCGAGATTGCACTCTACTTTCCAGAGAAAGGGGCTGTTCTGTTCGGAGATCTGGTAGTAGGCGAACCGATGGGTGCGTTGACTTTACTCGCCGATGAAAAGTTGGCTGATCCGCCTAAAGCGGCACTTGAACTGCGTAAAATTTTGGGACTTCGCTTCAACACGATTCTTGTTGGCGACGGGCACTCCATCTTTAAAGATGCGCGTCAATACCTCGTTGACTGCCTGCAAGCGCGGCGAGATATTTACATCAATCGGATTCACATTGATGAAATAGAGTGGCAGTATAAGAATGCACCACACCCTTATGATTTTGAAGATAAAGACATTGACCCGCTTATCGGCGGCAAGAATTTGGGGTATCGCGTTATCCGTCTCCTACCGGGGAAGATGAGTTTCCCGATGCATTTTCACAATTTCGGTGAGGAGATGTGCTACGTAATGGAAGGCACCTGCACGCTCAAAACGCCACGAGGCGATGCAGAGGTAAGGGAAGGGGATTTCATCGCCTTTCCGCCCGGCACAATCGGCGCGCATAAGTTTGTCAATAATAGCGATGCGGCGGTTGTGTTATTTATACTCGGCACCACTACACCCCACGATGTGAGCGAGTATCCAGATTCCAACAAAGTGTTGCCTTATGTTGTTGGGAAGATTTACCGTAAAGACCCAAGCCTGAGTTATTGGGATGGCGAAGTTTAAGAGTTAGATCTCCCCAAGTTTCAATCTACGCACGCTTTGATTCTCTTTTGCCCGTGCATCTTCGCGTTCTGGATCAAGAACGGCACGCAAGGCAACTTCCATTTCACTACGTGTCGCTGCATATTCGGGCTTTGATGCCAAGTCATCGTTCTCTAACGGATCAATATCCACATTGAACAGCTGCGATTCGCTCCCGACGTAATGACACAGTTTGTAATTTCCACGCTTGAGCATAAAACCGGCATTCAGCATACCCATGTGATGGTACTCTGAGAAGACGGAACGTGTCGTTTCGTCTGATTGGTGTTGGGCTATTCCTAGCAGACTGTCCCCCGGTAAATCGCGCGGTGTTTCCAGACCTGCGACCTCCAACAGCGTCGGTAAGACATCTACCAGAGAAACGTTTTGTGCCACGCGACCGTTCTCACCCGAAGGTAGGCGGAGCATGAGTGGCACTTTTACTGCTGGTTCGTAGAAGCACTGTTTTTGCCACATGCCGTGGTGTCCTGCCATCTCACCGTGATCACTGGTGTAGATGACAAGCGTATTTTCGCGTAGCGGAGACGTGTCAATTGCCTCAAGTATCCGTCCAATCTCAGCATCGAGAGTCGAAACAAGTGCGTAATACGAAGCCAACGCACAACGCACAGTTGCTTCAGGTGGTGGAATCTCGTTTCGCCACGCCCAACGGTGGTGTTGGATTATGGGATGTTGAGATTCGAGCGGTTCGTTCCACGTGGCGGGTAGTTCAAGCGTGTCCGGGTCGTACTGTGAATAGAATTCGGGCGGTGCAATCAGTAGTGTGGGTTCATGAATCCGCAGTAGAGGAGGAAAGGGTTATCATCTGACGCATCTGCTTTCTGATTAAGGAAGTCTACTGCCAAGTTCGTGACGTTTCTGTCGTATCTCGTGTGTTCGTGGTCTCCCGGTCCGCATTCGGTAACGTGCGAATTAGAACCTCGACGTTCGTCGGGCGTACGCCGTGGTGGACGCCCCGTTGAGCGACACCACCGGGGCAGATCATCCAACAAGCGATGGGAGAAGCCGAGCAGTCGATCCGACCCGTTGAAATGCGTTCGTCCGCATAACACAGTCTCATAACCCGCCTCCGTCAAATAGTCGCCCCATGTCTGGTGCTGCTGCCCATCAGCAATTGCCGCCAAATCCCACGCTTCAATCTGATGCGGATAGCGTCCAGTGAGCATAGATAGGCGTGAAGGTGTACAGATTGGATAATTGCAATAAGCGTTGTCGAATGTGTAACTCTGCTCGGCGAGGCGATCAAGATGTGGCGTCTGGACAACGGGATGCCCACTATTCCCCATCACAGTACCGGCGTGTTCATCTGAAAATAGAAAGACAATGTTCATAGATACTTACGATGCTCCATTCCCTACCCAATTTACGACCATTGTAGCATAATCTGTTAGATTGTGCCAGTGAGTTAGCGGACAGTCGTCAGTAGTCAGCGGTCAGGGCGGTTTGCTTCGCAAACCTTTCAGGGTGCATTCCTACGTAATGCTCTCGGTGGTCAGGGTTTAGTGGTCAGTAGGTTGGGTTGAAACGCAGTTGAAACCCAACAAAACAAACTTTCGTCAAGAATTATTGTTTGCATGGATAGGATATCTATGTTAAAATAAACGATCTTAGGCAGGGCATCCGTGTCCCAATGAAACGTCCCGAATTTGATAAAATTACCTGAGGTGAAAAAAATGAAAGAAACAATCGAAGCTGAAGTTATAGAAGTTCTTGACACGTGGATGGCGGCTTTCAATCGTCTTGATATAATCGCATGGGAAAAAACGTTTCACTTTCCGCACTACCGTCTCGCTTCTGGGAACATGCGAATACTCAACAAACCGGGTGAGCAGGATGCGGAGAGAATGAGAACCAACCTAACTGCAAGGGGTTGGCACCACAGTGCTTGGGACAGACGTAACATTGTCCACATCTCGGAGTCCAAAGTCCATGTTGATACGCAGTTCACACGCTATCGCGCCGATGGCTCGGTCATTGCCTCCTATGAATCGCTCTATGTCTTAACCTACGAAGCGGGACGCTGGGGTATCAAACTCCGATCGAGTTTCGCACCATAATAGACAGCGGTCAAAATATTGAAGTTCGCATTCATTGAGGAGGTATACGTAACATGAAAGGATTTATACCATTTGGTCTCATACTCGCTCTTGGACTCGTGATTTCGACTTACCTTGTTACAGATGCGATGCGAGATATACGAATGTCTCACCAAATTATTAAGGTGAGGGGATATGCCGAGATCTCAGTCGAGTCAGATATGGTGATATGGTACATTACAGTCAAAGCAAGAGATAGAAATATGGCAGAAGCGTACACTGTTCTTGCTGAACACCGGGAGAAAGTATTAAATTTTTTACAGAACAACCAGGTGGAAGCTGAGGAGATAAGAATTCGCGCGGTCTCTGTAAATGAGCGCAGGAGAAGGGCAGAAAATGGGCATGAAACAAATGAGATAGAATTCTTTGAGCTTTCGCAGGGAATTGGGGTTAAATCAAGGGACGTACATAACATATCAAAGCTATCTACAGCAATTGCTTCGCTGCTCGGAGAAGGCATAGCCCTACGTTCAGGAATGCCGAGTTACTATTATACGCAAGTGAATGCGTTAAAGAGTCAGTTGCTGGTAGAAGCGACTAAGGATGCGCGAGAACGGGCCAAAACGTTGGCTGAAGGGAGCGGCGTGAACCTCGGTTCGCTCCGTGCTGCGCGTCAGGGCGTGTTCAGCGTACGCTCTGCAGATTCGAGTGGTATTTCCGAGAAGAGTACTGATGATGTCTCCTCCATATCTAAGAAGGTTAGTGCTTTGGTAACAGTAGATTACGCAATGAAATAGAAGTGACACATACTACATTAATCTGACGAAGGTTTGAACATTTTTCATGCCCTCTCACATAGCCGTTTTAAAGTGATGACAACATCTCGACCCAATATCGTACTCATTATGTGTGATCAGATGCGGTGGGACGCAGCCGGATTCGCTGGTAGCCCGGTCGTTCAGACACCCCATCTGGATCGGTTGGCAGCGAACGGTGTCTGCTTTGAAAACGCTTACTGTGCGTCTCCTGTCTGTTCACCGGCGCGAGCGAGTTGGTTGACTGGACTCTATCCGCATGCCCACTTACAGCTGCGAAATTATGGACCCGAAAGGATGGACGAGTTCGGCGGCTACCTACCTCACGACCGGACGACTATCGGGGATGTGCTCAAACGTGCTGGCTATCGCTGTGGTATTGTTGGACCGTGGCACTTGGGAGACGACCATCGCCCACAACACGGATTTACCGATTTCTGGTCTACCTATCGTTATCTCGGGGACCATCCAGATCCGCTGTTCGATTATTTTGATGCGGAGGGTGTGGAAAATTTATATCGCTCAGGTGCACCCGGAATGACGCAGTACGGAAATATCCTGGCGTTTGGCGCGATCACGGATCCTCGACAGCAACGCACAACTTGGACAATTGACCGGGCACTGGAATTTGTTCAACAGCAAGATGATGCCCCATTTTTCTTGTTTGCGAGTATCAAAGACCCTCACCCACTTGTCTTGGTGCCACCCGACCTGCCGGGACGCTATCGCGAAGAAGAGATGCCACTACCTGACTCGTTGCGCGATCCCCTCGACGAGAAGCCCGAATTTCAGAAGCGAGGAAAATTTCGTATCCCTTCAACGGTGACCGACAATGAATTCCGCCGAATGATGACTTACTATTACGCCTTAATCACGCACATTGACGATCAAGTTGGAAGGCTACTGAAGGCACTTGAAGGAACAAATACGGTTGTCGCCTTTATGAGTGATCACGGTGAGTTGCTCGGTGACCACGGTTATACCGAGAAGTGTTTGATGTATGAGGCTTCGGTGCGGGTGCCGTGTCTGATCTCATGGCAGAACCATTTACCTTCAGGTTTTCGGGTCACAACCCCTCTGGCTGGCGTGGATCTGATGCCGACTTTGCTGAGTTTCGCGAGTCAAGCACCAGAAACGCCGATTGATGGGAGATCCGTTGCGGAGGCGATTTTGAACGGGCAGGAACCTGAACATCAACCGATCTTCGCCGAAATCGCCAGCCTTGATGCAATCTATCACAACGCCGACGCGCCAGAGGAGTTGGCGGCTCACGTGATGGTAAAAGATGGAGACTGGAAATATGTTCAAAACCGCTTCGATATTGATGAACTGTACGACCTAAAGACCGACCCGGGCGAAATGCAAAACGTTGTTGATCGTCCGGAACACCAGAACCGCATCGCGCAGATGCGCCAGCAGATCGCCGAAATGGTTCGTCGGACAGGTCCTGGTCCTTATGCGTGGTGTTTATAGCCAGATTCTCACCACGAATTGGTTGTCTTAAAAAAATAACAATACCTCACTTTGGAGGAAAATTATGAAGTCTCAAGATGTAAAGCAAATTAAAGAATCTGTTCGTCAGCATTATGCCGACAGAATAAAAACCGATGAATCGTGCTGTTCATCACTTACCTGCTGTCCGGACACCAAGACGGATAGTCCCGCAGAAAAGAATGGTTACACCGAAGCACAGATTTCCAGCATTCCCACTGATGCTGCTGAACATTCCTTTGGTTGTGGGAATCCACTGGAATATATGGATGTGCAAGAGGGCGACGTTGTGGTTGATCTCGGATCGGGTGCCGGGATTGATGTGTTACTCGCATCGCACCTTGTCGGTGAAAGTGGCAGGGCGATAGGCATCGATATGACCCCTGAGATGATTGAGAGAGCGCGACGGAACGCCGAGGAGGCTGGCGCGAAGAATGTTGATTTCCGTCTGGGTGAGATCGAATCTATGCCGGTTGAAGATGAAAGTGTGGATTGGATCATCTCCAATTGCGTGATCTGTCTGTCGCCGGATAAGAATAAGGTGTTTGAAGAAGCCTACCGCGTCCTTAAACCGGGCGGTAAATTGGTGGTGTCCGACATGGTCGCCAACAACATGCCCAGATGGGCGAGAGCCGCAGTAAGCGCATGGGTGAGTTGTATTTCAGGTGCGTTACCTGAAAACCAATATTTAGATTCGATGCGTCAGGCTGGATTTGAGAACGTTCAGGTTCTCAGTAAATCAGCCTACGCGAAAATGCGTCAGGTGGAGGTCGCCAGTGTTAAGGTGGAGGCGGTTAAACCTGCATAAGATGACAGCAAGCGTTTCTGCATAGTGTTTGTAGCTACAATCTACCAAGTGTTGGTTGGGGCTATCTCTCATTTAACCATTACAGGGCTTACGCAAACAGAATATTTTGCTGAAAATGTCTTGCAGTGAGAGTGTTTCGTTATATTTAACCCCCTAAATTCCCAACCCCCGTATAAATCAGACGGCCAGAACAAGGTCAGCGGTATTGGCTACGCCATCCTCGTTGATATCGGCGTCGTGTTATATCCATAAAAATTGTTGATCTTGCTTGGAAATTGCAGAATACTGTGGGACTTTATTAATTTTTTGTGAGAAAAGTCCTCTTTTCAAAAGCCGCGGGGATCTCAGAGGTCGTGATATAGATGTGGATTTGTTAGAGGCTTGTCACGACAAATTGCCGCCTTTCCCGCCGATAAAAAAACACAAATTCGGATATGATGTGAAATATTGTCGGAGATATCCCCAAAAAATAGGGTGAATCGCAAAAAGTTTGCTCAGGATATGACTATCTCATATTCTAAATTAAAAGAAAATATGTCCCAATCTAACTGGTGCTTAAAGCCCGATGATTATTGACTTTATATTCAATTTAAAATTTGACCAAAAATGAGGTTTTTGATAATATACACTACTAACTTATGTGAAAATATAAAGTTTATAAACATCTCATAACATATATTTTTTTAGCGTGAATTTGCCACAGACGCGCCGGAATTTACCTCGTTCAGCAATAGAAAATCACCTGATTGTAATGTCAATGACAACCAATTTCTTTCAAGATATAATTGCCCGCTGTCACCAACGGCACGAGGAGCCACTTAAGCAACGGAAGACGACCCTATCGCCTCCGCTTTACAAAGGGCTTCCTTACCATTTCACAGTCTATTGTGCGCAGAAATACCCTGTGATACTTCAAGACTTGGAGGCGGCAAACATTTCCTTTATGCCGATAGGGCAGGCGCCTGGAGCTGACCGCCCCCCACGGTCTTTTGGGGGCGAGCGGTTCTTGAAACGCCAACAGGCAATGGACTGGAGTGCTACTCGATGGCGCAAGGCATGGGGAATTCATGTGTATACGGGTATTCCGTCGGCACGCGATGGGGCATCATGGCATGACATCGACTTTAAATATGAAGCCATCTGTGCCGCACCTGATACCGTTCTGGCTTGCGTGCAAGCACTTGTTGATGCCGTTGCGAACCCGTTGTTGACGGTGTCAAAGTCTGGTGGGCTGCGCTTTTCTTGCAGGGTACCGGGGTACCTGCACCCGGACACCGAGCAGGCAAGGCTGTATGTTTATAAAGGGAGCCTGACAGCAGGGAATCCGCACCAACACGATGTATATCTTGAAATTTTTGGTGAGAAAGGACACAATTGCTGGGATGCACGCTATGAAATCTTGTTCGGAAATCTGTTGGATCCGCCTGTGATTCCTAAAGAGGTTCTCTTTGCCCCTATCGATGCCCTTCGTGCAAAGCTTCACGGACCGGTTTCCCAAAGCACACGACACCAGGAACGCATTCCCAACGCGCCCTACTCTCTCGGATCGGCTAGACTTGACCTCGCTAAAGAGGCGTTTTTCAAGCGCGAATTTTCTTACGTCAGACAAGTGGATGGATTTCACTATTGGACCCCGCAAGGGGTGGAGATTGGCAACAAAGAGGTATTATTGTGGGAGCGCGAGGGAGGCGTGTGGGTCTGTGCATCTACAGCTGATACTGGGCTGCCTACGAGGGCAACGCTCATAACAGATGTTTGGAACGATACTGGTATCTTACCGCCGCTCCCCGCGGCGGGGCTGCCGATAGACGATAAGGTGCGTGCGGTTCGGGAAGGGAAACTCAGTCCGCTGGGAATAAAACGTCCCCCGCCCGTGTTACAGAAATCCAAACCTACAGAAAAGATTCATGAGACCCCCGAAGCAATTAGCGTTCAGATGCAGCGCGCTTTCGATAGAAACGTACGCGTTCTTGGATTTATTGCCGATATAGCTCCAGAGAAAGACCCTGAAGTAGAATCGTTTCTGCGGAATAACGAGGCAATCTGTTTAAATGTTCCAAACGTTGCGCGTGCGGCAGAAGCGGAACAGCTTCTTCAAAGGCGAAATGTGGGATCGGTCGCACGGTGGCGAGATCGGATGTATCTATGGGATCAGGTGAAAGATATCCCTGTCAACGTGCGCATGGCAACTCCCTTTCAACGTGGAAACGTCTGCGAAGATCCTGAGCGGTGCGAAGCACTTGAGAAAAAGGGTGGGGATCCGAATGAAATTATCTGTCCACAATGCCCCGTCTATACAACATGTCGAGAGCGTGGCTATCTATCGCAACCCGCTACATTACAAACTACCAAAGCGCAAATATTAGGGAATCATCGACTGTTTTTGGACCCACGATACGCAAAAGTAGGAGAACAACTTCTCGAAGTGAGCGATGACACACAGCGGTTTTGTATCATCAGTGCCGGGAGAGAGAATCAACTGTTTCTTGAATGCAATCTATCAAAAACCACATTGGAGGAGTGGGTTGCTAACTGGCGCGGCAGTGCCTTAGGAAAATTTGCCATAGCCCTGCTGAATGCAGTAGAAATCAGTGACAAATTCCATGCCGACTTCATCAGACGTCTCCGAACAGTGACACAGACGTTTAAATGGTGGGAAGAAGAAATCATTCAACAGATGTGCCGTGTTAATGTCCGGGGCAGGGTGGTCGAACGAGGGGCTATTGATGCGGAGACCGGAGCGGAATTAGCACACTTTACAATCGAGTTTGCGCGAGGGATCTCCGCTTATATTCCTTTGGACGCTGCGGCTGCGGATAAACTGGCGGCAGAAGGATTGCCCTTTTTTCGGCTCGACGCTTTTGTGCCTAACGAAGACATGAAAATCCTGATGCCGATAGCGGATGCCGTCAGGTTAGGTGTTTTGGATGCGACGACTGTTGAAAACATTCAGGAGTTCCCAACGGTTTGTTGGCATCCAAACTGGACATTTTGGCATCAACTCAAGCGTTTCTTCGCATATTATACCCGAAACGCTGATGCACCGATGCAATGGGAAGACGAAGTGTTACAGTTTTGGGTGCCGCCGGTCCTACATCCGAGTATCAGACACCTGTTAGCCACCTCCTCGACTCTCCACGGCGGACATCTACGTCGAGCATTCTTGGATGAAGAAGTTGAGATCCTTCACACCCAACCGATGGCGTGGGTTCCGGGAAACTGTGTTTTTCAGATTCGTACGGGTCTTTATCCACTGAAAGCAATTTTAGAACTCGACAACACTTGGGACGTTCTTGGGGTATCTGAAACCGGACAGCACATTTTTTCGAGTATCCAAGCTGAAATTGAAAGGGATCTGAATATTAAGCATGGGATTATAACCTATGATCACGCAATTGAACAGTTGAAAGATATCGCGAAAAATGAGAACGTCTGTTTCTTGATGGGTTTTCGAAGGGAGAAGGGATTGGAAACCGCTTTTCAGGAAGCGCAAGTTGTCTGGATAGTTGGCTTGCCGGAAATAGGACCACGCGCCATTTTGAAGCGCACTCGGATCTTGTTTGGAAACGATGATGAGCCCCTCTCTTATGAAATGGATCCTGAATCCTACCGTTACAAAGACGAACGCGTCCAGAGCGTTTATGAAAAAGAGGTCGCCGATATGTTCACACAGATTACAGCACTGGCTCAGCTGAATCGTTTGGCAAACAAAAAAATTATGTTGATTACGGGTTTACGAATTCCTGAGATCACCGATAGACCTGAAACCCTCCTTTTTGACTGGGAAGATTTCGAGGGCGCCGGTGGATTAGACAAACTTTCCGAGGTAATAGCGACCCGCCAACGTTTTGAGACCGAACGCGACAACCTGACCTCCGAATCCAGCAGAAAAGAGGTAGAGAGGATTCTGGGCTGTTCCCCAAGGCAAGCGAACCGAGTTTTACAAAGGCTAAGGGGTGGGAAAAGTGCACGTGTCCCTTTCCGAGAGCAAATTCTCGCACTTCTCGCTGATGGAGAAAAAAGAACTCCGGAACTCACGGAGGCGATTCAAGGACATCCAAAAGCAATAAATACAGAGCTCACGCGTCTTGTAGCGATCGGTGAAATTGTAAAGGTTCGACGGGGTGTGTATACACTGCCGGATACGTAAAGTGCTATCTGCTCCTAATGATAGCAAGTGTCTCTGCGTGGTGTTTGTAGCCACAATCTACCAAGGGTTGGTCGCGTCCATCTCCCATTTGGCGATGTTTCTAATTGCAATTCGCCCATCTTCGCAAAACAACCGTACTTGTTTACTATTGGGTCGCATCGGATAAACCCGCTGAACAATGCACAACTCAGAATTGACGAACATTTCAATTACCGATCTGTCAACAAAAATATCAAGTTCAAGGACTTGGTCGCTTTCCAACGCAAAGGGCACCGTCTGCTTGAATCTTCCAGGTTTTAACGCTTCACGCCCACAACGGTATGAAAGTGTCCTATCTTTACTCGCATTTTCAAAGTCAACAACAAAGGCTTGCTGCCTCGCGTCGTAGCGAATCACCGTTTCTTCTTCAATATCTGGCGAACAGAACAATTTCAACCCAAATCGCTGAGCAGAGTATGGTTCTATCGTCAGTTTCAGTTCCATACAGTCTGAAGCCAACCCTTCAACGGTAATCTCCTGCCCCGCTTCTAAAGACAAATCTTCGATTTGAAATGGATTGTGTCTCAAGGATTGTAATTCTGAGGCTGGCTCAATATTGAGGCGGTTATCCGGTGTCGGCTTCAGGTGCCAAGGGAGCGTCATAATGCTCTGCCAGCCGGGCGTTTCTGCGTCGCGGGCATCGCTGAGCCACCCCCAAAAGAGGCGTCTACCCTTATCGTCAATGAGTGTTTCGGGACCAGCGAGCATACTGCCGAGATGGCTAAGTTGCCCGTTGATTTCCGGGTAGAACGTCTCGTTTTCATAGTGGCCGATGTAATACTGACATTTGTTGAATGGGAAGTGGGTGTGCATCAATAGCATGTGTTTCTCCCCAAAACGGAAAAAGTCAGAGCAGGCGCAATCTTCAACTTCTGCTGTCCACTTACGCGAGGATTTATAGAAGGGCCCGATATAACTCCATTGCTTGAGGTCTTTCGACTTAAAAAGACTCGTCGAATCGCCTTCATAGCCGGGCCGATGGTTTTTATTCCCGATTAAGGCGTAGTAGGTGTCCCCCTCTTTCCAGCCGCTCGGATCGAAAATCACACATTCCGGGAATTCGTCCGTATCGATTGGAATTACTGGATTTTCCGCCAACGGGGTCCAGTGTGAGAGATCAGCATCGTGACATTGGTAAATACAGATCCCTTTTCTGGGCATATTGGTGATAATTGTTGGTGGTTCAATTCCTTCCATGACGTCGCCGCTATTAAAATAATCGCCCTTCTTCCCTTCAAGCGGTTCGTCGAGATACGCTGTGTGGTATTGCCAATGTAGCAGATCCCGACTTGAAATGTGTTGCCAACTCGAAAAGTCTCTCTCATCGGGACCGTTTTTTATCTTTTGTAGGTAGCCGATATGATACCTGCCGTTGAAGAAGACTGCACCGTTAATGTCGTTCCAACGACCTGCTGGCGGTAAGAAGTGGTATTTCGGTCGAAATTTATCGGCGATCATCTTTTCTCTGAGTTGATACGACTCCATTAAAAAATCATCATACGTACGCATAGTTCACCTTTCTTTGTTCGGGTTTTCGCACATCCATGAACCTTCAATCCAGCAAAATACGATAGCCGGTTTGGACGCCAGTTATCATTCCAACAATCGACCAGAGTCCCGCGCATGTCATTTCACCGAGAATCAATCCAAGAAACAGCGGGCGCGCTTCCCTATACGCTCTGAGTCCTCCGTATTTCACAATGCCATATTTCAGAAAATAACCCAACATGATAGAAAACCATAACTTAAACGACGCCCAGGAACTAAGCATTGTGTATCCGATCGGATGAATCGGCCACCAGACGAAGACTTTTCGTATCCACATCAACCCAATCGTAAACGCGCTCCCAAAAATCGTCCAACCGGTGTTCGTCCAATCTGTTCCCATCGAAGGGCTCGTGAGGACGGTGCTCAACCAGCGCACTCCACCACTACCTCCCGTATGCACGAATAACGCCCCGTGTTGGTAGCTTACTTTCAACATGGAATAATATGAAACGAACAATCCCAGGACCATCGCCACTCCCATTGCTGTGAGGAGTTTGCGACGGTTGGCTCTAACGGTATCTGCTGCCTTCAGTCCGTTCATCACATTAGGCATCATAAACTCTCTCAGGTGCGAGGTTAAGCCGGTGGGTTGCATGAACAACCCCGTTAGTGTTGAGGGGGACATGTGTGCCGTTCCGAGTGTTGTGAGGGAGACGCTTTGTGGTGAAAATGAGGGATTGATAAAAGGGATACCCCCGTTGATAATCTGCCAGGTCAAGGCGATAAACACGCCAACCGAAAAGATTATAAAGAGCACCGCAAATCCGAGGGACATTCCCATCAGGTGGTTCAAGTATATCATAAGGAACAAGCCCCCGATCACCCCAAATACCGTCAGCCAGGCGGGCATCGGTTCGTTCTGGGCATCAGATTGAGGTGTACTGCGTCCAAAGCCACTTAAAAATAGTTGTTTGATGTGCCCCCTTGCTTTGAAGAGTGCCCAAGCGCCAAGCGTCAGACACGCACCCGCTTCCTGTGCTGCACTGAACGAATACGCCGTCCATTTTACACCCGGACCCTTTGTTATGAAAAAACCGAGCATACTCCCGATGAGACATTGGAGTTTGAAAAACAGGAAGAAGAACCAGAGACTGAATGCGACTTCAAGTGTAAGAAGGTAGCTAAATCCAATCATTGACATCAACACGACAATCTGAAAAGGTCTCAAGGCGCTGAGCGGTCTACCGACGAGAAACGGGTCAAGCCAATAGCGGACGGGTATATGTGGCAAGGTGGGGAAATACGCGTGAAGTCCGTTCAGGGTGTGGACAAACGCCGGTATAGCGAAACCGAGCCACATCTTTCTGTTTTTGAAGAATGTGTTGACCACGCCTGATCGATGAACGGAGATCTCTACAGGCAGTTGAACGAGTGGAAACGTACACTTCTCATATTCGATCCACTGTTTTCGGAGGAGCACAGCGAGGCAAACCATAACGAAATAGGCAGTTAAAACATACAACGCCCACACAGAGAGCGGTTTCAACCATGCACCCCAAGGGATCCTTTCGCCAACGGATAAGCCTTCATAGAAAGAGACAATCGCTGTCTCATCTCGCACAACACGCCATTCGGGGATGTATTGAAAAAAAAGTGATCGCCACTCATTCTCAGGTGTAGCAAAATAGTTGTAAGCCGCGAAAGCGCCCAACGCATCTCGCATCATTCCTGATGAGGGAATACCGGCAACGGCAATCATGATACACCAGATAACGATGAGTTCTTGGGAAGAAAGTGCGAGTTTCGGATGCAGGAATCTTAGGACGGAATTAACAACCAGCGCCAAGACGGTCAGGGCAAAAAATGGGGCAAGCGGAAAATGACCACCTGCCAGAAAAGTGTTACGAATGACAAAATCGTTGTAGGGCGCGATTAAACACTCTAAGACAGCTAAGACGATGCCGATAACCAACGCCCTTTTCGTCATTTTAATTATTCCTTGCGGTTCGGTCAAGTCGGTTTGATGAATGAAGTGCTTCTCCGTAGACCTGCAGAAACACCCAAGCAAAAACCCTCCGCCGGTGTTGCAGGCTACAAGTTTGGTTTAATGTTTCCAAAGATAAAAGAAACACCGAAGTTACCAAAACCAGTTGAGACTTAAACCAGAAACCTGCGCGCAGGCGAAGCGGAATGCAGCCAAAAATGGCATAATTTGCCTTTGCTCTACATTTGGAGAGCAGGGAAGAAACCTGATAGTTAAAAAACCTTTAGCTCTCCCCAAGTGATGGCGAGTTTATTTTGGGGACTGACGGCGAGTCCCTTCGCATTGAAGTTCCGTTCGACTTCATCCTCTGTCAGTACCCGATCATAGATACCCACCTCGTCAATCAGCCCTTCAAAGTATCTTCGAGTGGCTTCGCCGATTCGGACCGAAGCACCGATATACATACGAGATTCTGTATTGACATCCGTGTCTTTGGACTTTCCTCCCTCACCGTCGAGTTTACCGTCAATATAGAGGCGCGTCGCATCCGATCTATCACAAGTAAAGAGCACGTGATGCCATTTCCCATCGGTTACCTCTCCGTCTGATAGAAAGTGGATGCCGGCATTTTTTGCATCCTCAATTGTCACACTCACGTGAGTCCCGATGATTTTCCAGAGGATTCTGCTGTTGCCACCGCCATCTCCCTTACTAACGATTGTGGACTGCCCTCCGTCCAATTCTGGGGGTTTGTCAACTTTAATCCATGCTACCATCGAGTAATCTATGTCAGTACCAAAATCGAGACTACCATCGGCGGGATGGCCAATATCAATCGCATCCGGCCTTTCGTTAAATTTAAACGCTTGAGCGAATTTGCCTGCAGTCTGTTTAGCGGCACCTAAAATTGTTCCATCGTTACCGCCTATAGCATCTTTAACAGTGTCCCGTGCCACATCTGCAGTATCAAAAGTCCAGTAGCTAACTAGTCCGTCTCTAACGACCTGACTCTCAACAAAGTTCGTCTGCAAAACCAAGATCGCCAGAGGCAGTATTAAAGTTATTTTTCTGCTCATAATAATCTCCCCTCTTTCGAGTTGAAAGATTTGTGCAATCATTAACGAACCATAACGTGATTTCTCCAGATTATAGCATACATTGGATAAGATGTGAATTTTTTGTCTGTTTTTTTATTTTCTAACCCAAGCTGCTATCTAACAAGTTCTACACATAAAAACCCAGATTTTTCAAAAAAAAGCCTTTGACAAATTTTTTTACTATCTTTCTTTCCTGAACGGCCTCTATATAGGCAAAGTGAGGAGAAATGTGAAGGCTGAAAGGATGGGAGAATGCATCCGCTACTTCCCAGTTCTTTCGAATCAATCTCGTTCATTTTGTGTGAACTAACAACTTGGGTTAAAATAGCGAATACATCAATTGAACACTAAAAGTTAAAGCCCAAGTGTTTTAAAAATAAAAAAGGAGAAGCAATCATGAAAATGCAGATTCGTCAGCAAAACGGCATCGCAATTTTGGAACCCAGCGGAAAGATAGTAGGATCCTCGGTAACAGAATTACGGGAAGTGATCTCACCACAGATAGAGACTGCTGATACCCCACGTATACTGATCAATTTCGAGCATGTCAATAAGATCGACGGTTCAGGAATCGTTGCCCTTATGGAGGCACGTGCCGTTGCAGCACGAAAGAAAGGACGTATCGGGGTCATCAATGTCGGAAAACACATCAAAGACTTGGTGGCGGTGAGTCGGATCGTTAACCTCTTTGAACGCTTCGACAGCGAGAACGCTGCGGTTTTGGCATTAGCAGCCTAAAATCCAAAGTTCAGTGAAACGCCAAAAGGGACTGGTTTTACCAGTCCCTCTTTTTTCTGCAAAAATATTTACACCCTCCCTTATAGGAGCATTCAATTCTCCAAGAATTCTGCTCTTTTGCTCAAACCTCTTCCTGTAGGAGCGACCTTTGGTCGCGACCTTCTCATTAAAAGGGTCAAAAAACCCGCAAACTAAATTTGTCTTAGCTTTACATGCCTCGCTGGTTCTAACGTAGCATAAACTGTTAGTTTGGGGCTGCGTATAAATCCCCCTACTTTTAATTTGAGAAACTGCTGAGACTATGCTATAATTTTGCCGAAGACGCTGAAACACGCGCCAATCAGGAAGCGAATGCCCGACAGCAAGCAGAAAGCGAAGTCGCCCGGCTCCAAGCGGAATAGAACGCCTGAAAGCAGGTGTGTAACCCTGAAAAAGTCCGGGTAGGCGCGTTGCCCCGAACGCCCCATTGCCATCAGGAACTGAACCCACGCAGGGCACGAAAGCCGAAGCCATCCTGCGGAACAAAGCACGGACAAACGCAAATTGCGTAAGTCCTGAATACTGTGCCTTTTTGTAATTGCGCGTATCAAGGCGAAATATAGAAAGTAGTTTATTTTATTTTACCCTCATTTTCAAAGTTCAACATCTGATCTTTCCTAAAAGAAGCCATTCCCACCGAGGTCATCATCTGGGATTTGATTGCTAAAGCCATCTCTATCCTCAAATGAAGACATTGCCTGGGTCTCGGTCATCATCTGGGCTTTAATCAAGTTCGCCACCGCCTGGTGGTTTTCGTGGTGGATCAGGTTTGCTTGGGGGTGATGGTTCTTGGGCGTCTGTATCGTCTGGGCTATCTGTGTCTAAGGTATCGGCTTCAGGTTCACTCGGCGGCGGGGTCTCGCGCAGCAACGTCCATCCTTCACGGTAACTCGCATCACCTTTGTCCATCACTTCAACAAGAATGAATATCTGTTCTAAACCCATAGGAAATGACGCACGCACCCGTAATCTATTCCCCTCTACTTCTAAATACTCACTACCTTCTATCAAGTGGAACCGGTGTGTATCCCTCACATCTTCATCTTTCACACGTATACCCGCTATAAGCGTCCCACGAACCGCACCCGCTGGAAATGTATAACTCGACAACTCTAAATCTGTCGGTGCCTCGTTTAAGTCATTCACGAAAATCGTGAAGTCTTTCGTCAACGTCTTGCCCGTAGAGACGTCTTTCTCTCTCACGCGTATCTCATACCTCGGACGACCGGCTTCATAGTTGAATGTCCGTCTGGCAATCAGTTGGTTGGCTGCATTGATCGCAAATAAACGCTTGGGACCCCTTATGATTTTATACGTGAAAGGCTCGTCAGCCTCTGTTTCAAAGATACCAATGACTGCATTCGGGGCGTTGTTTTCATCTATGGTGTTGTTTGAAAGGTGTATATCTTCTTCACGCCTCACAGCCGGCTGCCCCAACTGGAGGGTGCTACTGTGGACATAGAATGCGGCGAGTGGGTTGCCTTGTCTATCGGCACTGCGTTTACCCACCTCTAACCTGAACGTGCCGGTGTCGTCGGGGTGGACGGTGTATTTACAGATAAACGTCTGTGTGGAAGTGCCTCTCGGTTTGGCAGCACCTGAGACGAAATCCTCACCTCTCGCGCCGTGTGCTGCGATGCGGTAGCGGGTGCGTTGCTGGTTTATCCGATAGTAGAGGATAGGGCGGGCGGTGTTGTCGGTAGCAGGGAGATGCTGCATCGGCTCAGAGAAGACGACTTTGGTATAGAGCGTCGTGCTGGGTGGGATGGTGCCTGTAAGGGGTTGTGTGAGTTTCCAGTCGCGATAATAACCGACTTCTTTGACGAAGGGTGTGCCATCAGTAGGTGCCGGGGGTGCTGCGGGAACGGCGGACATCTGTGTAGAGTTGATGTCGTTGTGCGTCTGTTCAGGAGCTGAGGGTTCTAATGGGTCTTCTTCTGCCGCTCCGCAACCTATGAGCGTGAGCATCATAAAGGCATACAGACCTGTTGCGAATATAAGAAGGTTTTGAGCACTGCCTGTCGATAGAAGTGTTTGCATGTGTATCGTCGTGTTTAGCTGTGCTGAGAGTGAGTTGAAAACCGTTGCAACTACCTATTGGCGATTGTAACATATTTCCAAAAAATCTGGTAAATATTATGTCAAAAGTAAGGGCTGCGGTGCCTGATGGATCTCTTATTTTTCTTTTGAATTGTAGATTGCGCGGGTTTGGTCTTTTCCCTATCAATGGTAGGCGAGGTTTCCAAAATGTCTCGTTAATTCCAAAATCTACCATAAATAACCCTAAGAAATCAGTTATTGACAAAACCGGAGAGGCGTGTGATAATCATACTGCTGAAAAAATACGATTGCATGTATTGCACTTGAATATTTGAAAATCGGGCGTATAAACAGCATATCAGAACACGAGCAATAACAGGAGAAACGAATGGATAACGAACTAATGAGCAATGAAGAGAATTATGCTTTTGATGTGGCAGGCTACTTACACATTCCGGGTGTTCTGAATCAGGAAGAGGTAGCGGCATTGAACGAGGCGTTGGATGCCGTTGGAGACAATGAGATGCTCTTAGGGGGTCTACACCGCGAATTGTTCCGCGCCCTACTGGTACACCCCAAAGTGGTGTGGTATCTGAACCAGATTGTCGGACACGGTTTCCGACTCGATCAAGCCCCGCGATTGTTGGGGAATCGCGAGGATGAGATCGGCATGACACTCTCCGGAGGCGATGAACCGAGAAACCCATCCGAGGCATACTTCCAACAAAACGGTCAGCGAAGTTCTCAGGGTGTGAAAGCGATCTGGGTATTGGATGATGTCGAGTCGGGGGACGGTGGATTGGTTGTTGTTCAGGCGAGCCACAAGAGCAATGTTGAAACACCGCGCGACTTGGCAACCGGTGTTGATGATATGGGACTGGTGTTACAGCCTGGACTAAAGGCGGGAGATCTATTTTTGGTCGCAGCGTCTACGCTCCAAGGCGTTCGACCCTGGAAAAACGAGCCGAAAAGGTTGTTGACTTATTGGTATACGGCGCGTGCAACAATTCAGTCGAATCCGACTGGACCTTACTCGAAAACCGAATCTTTACCCGGATGGGCGGACGAAGCAACGCCTGCACAAAAGGCGGTCATGTATACCCCTGGGTTTAAAGATTCAAATCCACCACCGGTGTTAAATACAGACGGCGAAGAAACGTGGGTGGAGGAAGATACAACCGTCATTCATCCATCAATTTATACACGCGACCCGATTTCAGGGATTGATGAGAAAGAGTTTTACTTCTGGGATCTAAATGGGTATCTGATAGTGCCTGGGGTGATGGATGAACAGTGGCTGGCAGAAGCCAATGAGGCAGTCGATAAATTTCAAGATCGCGTGGTTGTAGGTGAGGAATTGGCGGGCGGATCAGTAAGCCAAGCAGGCACAGGACGCCCGCTCTTATCGGGTTTATTAGACCTGCCAGCGCCCTATAACGAACCGTTTCGACGTATGATTGCGCATCCGGCTGTGGTACATCGACTCAATTGGATGGGCGGTAGCGGCTATCGCACGGGTGGAGCGACCGTATTCTGTGCCGTTCAAGGCACATCCGGGCACGCACTCCACGATGGTAATGAGCCGATGAGTCCATCACGCGGTTATTATTTTAAGAACGGACGAAGTTATTGTGAGACGGTCACCATTACATGGCAATTGCGCGATGTCGAGCCAGGACTCGGTGGTTTTGCATGTGTCCCCGGCTCTCATAAAACCCAGTATTCCAGGCCTCTTGGGATTCGGACGTGTGATGACACGATGGGGTTGGTGGTACAGCCTACTATGAAGGCAGGGGATGTTCTCTTCTTTATGGACGGCGGTTGCACACACGGTGCCTTAGCATGGCAGAATCCGATCCCCAGACGCGGTGTTTTGATTAAGTATCAGTCGAAAAATTCTAATTGGGGCGGTGGTGTGATTGATCCCCAAGAACGTTGGGGCGATATGGTTGAAGATATGACCGAGGCGCAATTCGCTGTCATGCGAGGACCCGAACGCGATGGTCGCCACCGGACTGTACCACGACTGGTTGTACAAGGTGGACAAGTGTCCGTTTCGTATGATCCAGAAGGGGATAGTTATTCGTCAAAGTATCGAAAACCCGGTGAAAAACGGATGTAAAAGTCTTTCGACTGAATCTTAAATTGTATGCTATCACTTACCGTTCCGGTATGAAATCTATGAATGGTCAGTGATAGCATAGGTGGATAAACCTTTGTTCGCATCGGATTGTACCACCGGATTCGTCATCAACTCAGCGGATTCATTATTTATCATTACCGACTTTTAAGTCACCCCAAGTCAAAGCCAATTTGTCTGAGGGTTCGACAGCCAATATACCGAGTGTCTCTTCCAAGCCGTCGTCCATTATGGCGTTGATATCCTCTTCTTCCAGAGCAATACTAAAAATTGCAGCCTCATCGATGAGGCCATTTACTGGCTGAATGCCGTTTGGGTAATTGGTTCCAATAACCACAGGGGCATTCGTGTCGGCAATCTCCGCAGAAAAGACACGCGTGGCAGAAAGCACGCCATCAACGTAAACCTGTGCTTCGTCGCCGGTATAGACAGCACCCACATGATACCATGTGTCATCTTCTGGAAGGATGTCGGATGCTGTCCAGCTGTCGTTGCCTCCTTCTCCAAAAAGCGCAAACTCGAATTTGCCATTAGCAGCCCGTTGCAACAGGTAACACATATCGACCCGCCATCCCTGTGCTTTTGTCACTAACCCGTGCCAATCGTTGGGTCTGTAAGTGCCTTTAACCCAGATGACGATTGAGAATATCTCACTGATTTCGGTATCCAAAGTTTTATCGTCAGGGACGCTGACATAATCGCCTGCACCATCCAATTCCAGGGCATTGCCAAATTTGCCACCGGGGACCCATTCCGGGTCGCCCATCAGTGTGCCATTATTGCCATTTTCAGAGGAGTCGGATGCCGTGTCGCCATCCGTCTCATTAAAGAGCCACACGCCAACAGCAGTTGTCGGGTCGATTTCAGCATTGCTGTATTTCACAAGCATACCAAGGCAGCACAATATACTGAAGGCAATTAATATTAGACGTATCATTGGGTTTCCCTCCATAACCTACAGGTTCGGAAAACTGATTGATCCTAATAAAAATGAATGGACATCAAGTTTAAAAATCTGTTAGACTCTTGACATTATCGCATATTCAATAGATTTATGCAAATGCGCTTTAGGTTTGATTGAAATAGATTTTAAAGGGTTCCACAAATAATCGGAGAAGGTATTATATGAGACATGAGGTGCGATGGGAACGGATGTTTCCAGATGAGTTAGAAGCAGCGCTCGAGGCGTGTCCAATGGTGTATCTACCTTATGGGTTGTGCGAACCGCACGGTTGGCACAATGCAGTTGGGATGGATGCCATTCGGGCACACGAATGTTCCTGTCAGGCAGCGCAAGCACACGGTGGGATTGTCGCCCCGCCGTTTTACTGGCACTGCCATGAGATTAGCGGCTACGGTTCATGGGGACACAATCAAGTTAATCAAGAGCGACCCTGGCTAACGGCAATACCGCCTTGGATGTTCTTGAAGAATATCTGCTATCACATTCGAGCGGTAGATGCATTGGGATTCCATGGCGCAATTCTATTTTCGGGACATTCGGGTCCGCATCGATTAGATGTGCCGGTGGTGATTGACATCATGCAAGCCCATGTAGACGTTCGGATGTATTCAACGATGAGCATAGGTGCAGATATTGAGCGTTTCGAGGATGGTAAAGGATTGGGTGGACACGCTGGACGCGGTGAGACCTCTGTCCTTTGGGCAGTCGCACCCGACTGTGTGGATATGTCGCGGATGCCGACAGATGATACGCGCGCACCGAATTTTGCAATGGGATCTTTCAATGAATCCTCGAGCCGTCGCGTCGGGGAACAGATGGTCACAGATATTGTGGCGCATTTTGGTGATAAGACGATGGAGTTACTGGCGTCTTATAAGGCAGAAGGGTCGAATCATACCCCACTGACGTTTGATGATGTCGAGGGGATTTGGGAAGACGAGATCCGGCCGAAATTGGCTGAATTCGCTTCTCTGCAGCCTCCCGAACCAGCACCACCCTCTGATTCCCGATGGTATCCCAACTCGCAGATCCCAAAAGGGCGGATTCTGTAGCTGAAAAATAAAAGCGGATGGTTCATTATTCACAACGTTTTCGTACCGTAAACTGTTAGTTTGTGGGCTGCCAAGCACAATCTAACAGTTTGTGCTACAAAGGTAGCAACTGGCGTTATTGTTGTAGCACTATGGCGGTAAATCAACCTTGATATACTTACGATGAAACTCAAACATCTCAGCCAATCGAAACCCGTAAGGAAGGTGTCCAAATGTAAAGCAAAGACAAATTTTACCCGTAAATCAACGTCAGAATGCGCGTGTGGCATTCCGAATCAACGGTATGAAGCCCGTGTGGGCTTCACCGGGGGTAAAATTTGGATAATATCAATTGGACTTCTATCTTTGGGGTTCCTTTTTAACTTATGGCACGTTGCCGAACAAGAATGGTTTGATACGCATCAGCGAGACACTGAAAGTCTTATTATAGGGAGAATGGTCAAATCTCGCCAAGATGGCATCTTCTCGGTAGGCGGACTCACGGGAGCAGGAATTACGACGAATATTCAGCAGGACTGGATATCTGAAAATCAGATTGATAATCAATATGCAACCTATCTTAACAGGGGCACCTTTGATGAATTCTCACCGTACATGTCACAAACCGGTGGGCAAGGTATAATTTTCAGTCTATTTGATAGACTCATTCCCCTATCGCCCCAAATCAAGTTATGGTCATTCTATGTGTTGACAGCACTACTCTCGGCAATCGTATTGACCGCGATTGTAGGTTGGTTCTATGACGAATTTGGCGGGTGGGTCGCGATATTCGTCTTATGTTCAGCGGTGCTCTCCCAGTGGTTGACGGTCTTTGGTAAAAATCTTTGGTGGAGCCTGTGGGCATTCTACCTACCGATGATTGTCGTCATGTGCCTCCTTAAACGCCACAGAGTTCCAGCGAACCACCAGTTCATCAAGTTTGGAATCCTGATCTTTATCTCGGTTTTCATCAAGTGTTTCATCAACGGCTACGAGTATATTACAACCACTCTGGTGATGATGGTAACGCCCTGTATCTATTATGGTATCTTGGACAAATGGAATAGACTCCAATGCTTGAAATGGTCCCTTGCAGCTGTAATCGGTTCGGGCGTGGCAATTTTTTTCAGTATCATAATATTATGTTTCCAGATTGGTGCTGCGAAGAACGGATTTATGGATGGGGTTGAGCATGTGATCTGGTCTTTTGGTAAGCGAACCTACGCAGAACCACAAGACTATCCCGCTGTATATGCTGCCAGTCTGGAAGCTGGGACGATAGGGGTGGTCATTACCTACATGAACGGTATTTTCTTTGATCTCAACAACTATCTTTCTCAAGCAAATTCATTTATCTCTAACTTCCTATTGAAAATCCGCTATGTTTACCTAATCGTACTTTTTCTGGTGACGTCTATTCTACTATTTATCCGTAGCACTGCAAAGCAGCGGCAGCAGAACATTGCCTTAATCTGGACGATGTGGTTCTCAATTTTAGCACCTTTATCGTGGTATGTCATCTTCAAGTCACATTCATATATTCATACGCACATGAGTTTTCTGCTCTGGCAGATGCCCTTTACTTTCTTTGGTTTTGCCGTGTTCGGAGCCGCTGTTCTGGTATGGACGAAAAAGATCGAATCACAGCAAGGTTAAGTTGCGTTAAAAAAACGCCACCTCACTTATAAATGTTTTGCATGAAAGTACACGCGCTTATACATGAAATTCTTTACATTTCAGGTACGGAGAAAGTTGTGGAGATAATATGGTGATAGCACAGATGACAAAACTTGCATTAATTCTGATAGGCGTGTTATTTCTCGTGCATGCTGCCTTTGGGCAAACAACCGGTCAAATTTCAGGAATTGTAACGGATGAAGCAACTCAAGAACCACTTGCTGGCGTCAAAATTGTTATCATGGAAACCACGCTGGAAACAATGACCGGTAAGGATGGTTCTTACAAGCTGATCAATGTTCCCCTTGGACAGTATGAAATCAAAATCAGTCGGATCGGATATGAATCGGTATCTTTAAGTGCCACTGTTTCTCTCAATGAAGGTACCAAACTCAATATTTCGCTAAGTGAATCAATTATATCTATGCCCCCAGTCGTTGTGTCATCTGAAAAGTTAGCTGAGAGAACTTCCGTCAGTGATATGGCACTGACGAAACGGATGTTGCAATCCAGACATGGTCTGATGGAGGATCCCTTACGCGTCATTCAGACAATGCCAGGGGTAACGACACCGGGTGATCTATTTTCACCTTCTCAAATTTACATCCGAGGAGGTGCCCCAGAGGAAAATCTTTTCATGCTCGATTGGGTCCGGGTGTACTGGCCCTGGTATTTTGGCGGGATGAAATCCATTTACAACACAGATATTGTGGAAACCGCGGAACTATTAACGGGCGGTTTTTCTGCGAAATATGGTAACGCCCTTTCGTCGGTATTGAATATAACCACCCGTGAAGGGAATCGGGAACGAATTTCTGGAGGTTTTTCCTTCGGTTTTATAAATACTCAGGGGCGCATAGAGGGACCCGTCACATCAAAGGCATCTTATCTCGTTACCGGTCGCCGCATCTACCTTGATCTAATACTCAAGGAAAGTGCTGAGTTTCCTGTACCCTCTTTCGCCGACTTTAACTTCAAGCTCAGTTACGAACCGGCCGCTGGACATCACATTGACGTGAATGGTTTTCTATCCAAGGAAAATGTTGACTTTATCGCTGCCGATCCGGACCCAGGTTCACCAGATAGAATCCTAACGGATGGCAACTTAAATACCCAGAGCATTGAATGGAAAGCACTCATCAACGCTAATCTTTACTCCAGGTTGTCCTTACTTCGAGCGCAGCCGACGTACAGTGTGGGAGTTGGGAGAAACCTTAATTTTGAGATTGATGGATCAACAGTTGGAGTTCGAGAGGACTTGACTTGGGAACTTCATCCAAATCACGAGTTAAAGACCGGTTTTGAACTAACACAGACGACCTTTGAGACTTCAGGGAACATCCCCCTGGACCCCTCGGAGATTGATCCAACAGATATCTCTGTTCAATTGACCTCCTACGATTTTTCAGAAGACACATGGTCCGGGGGCGGCTATCTACAAAATTCATGGGAACTCTTTCCGGTGTTAACCTTGACTGGAGGAGGGCGATTTGATTATTTTTCGCTCAACGAGAAGACAGACCTGTCTCCCAGGTTCTCCATACACTATAAACTGGATTCAAAAACTGCCCTGCGGGCAGCTTGGGGACATTATTATCAATTTCCGAATTCGCAGGACATCGCCAGAGAGCCTGAACTTCAATCCTCACTGGCGATTCATTATATCGTCGGAATTAGCCGTGAATTTAATAATGCATTTCGCGGGTGGGTTGAGATTTACCAGAAGGACTATCAAAATTTGGTCATGGTCAATACTCTGGAAGATTATTCAAACGATGGGCACGGATTTGCTAAAGGAATTGAATTTTTCCTACAAAAGAAAACCGGTTCACTCGTGGGTTGGTTGAGTTACGCCCTATCGGTGGCAAAGCGCAAGTGGTATTTAGACACACAAGAATATGATTTTGACTTTGATCAACGGCATCTTTTATCATTAACACTTTCATACAATTTTCCCGAGCCTTACAAGTCGAAGTGGTATATGCCCGCTGTTATCGGATTAACATCTCGATATGCCAGTGGTCGTCCCTACACCCCTATTGTCTCCGCTGAAAGGAATCTAAATGGTGGATGGGTGCCGGTCAGAGGAGAAACCAACTCCCGTCGTTTTTCATCTTTCGAGAATCTCAATTTGAGAGTGGAATGGCAATTTTCGATGAACCGTAGACTTCAAGGCACCTCCTTCATTGAGATATGGAATGTGTCTAATCGAAGAAATGTCCTGGGATTCAGTTATCAATATGGCGACGAATATCTGAATAATGTAAACGCTCAACCCTATTACACAACACCATTCCTACTGGCAGGTGGTTTTGGGATTAGGTTTTAACCGACGAAGGAACAGAGAAAAAGTAACATGGAGGATGTATGAGCATTGCTAATCGATTGGATCGGTGGATTGGCAGAGATCGATTGCGTACCGACGAAATAGATAATAACCGCTTCTTAAAAGCGACAAGCCGCTTCGCAGATACGGCTATAGAACACGGGAGAGATAGATACAGTGGTAGAGATATGCCGCTCTTCGCCGACTGTCTTCATACCGACCATTTGAAGGCACCCAGATCTATGACATCTCACCGTACAGGCACCGAGCCGAAACCGGCGGTCTGGAGTTTCTTTCAAAATCAGCAGAACCTGATACGGTTGCTTGCCTCTTTAAGCCAGTTTACCGGGAATAGCAAATATGTCCATGCCGCAGGCGAAGCCGCCGAATACATGTTCAACAACTATTGGTATCCAGAAAGTGGTGTTCTGCATTGGGGAGGACACGGCTATGTGGACTTGGTAACTGGTAATAGGTACGGCATGAAGGGCGTCGTCCACGAAATAGAGGATGTATATCCTTACTGGGAACTGCTGAGAGCGGTGGATGCTGATCGGGGCGAGATGCTGATGAAAGGTATTTGGGAGGCAAATATCAAGGATTGGGATGCCTTACACTACAACCGCCACGGTGATTTCAGAAAGCAGGTCGATCACACTAACACTTGGAACAGACCATGGGATGGATACAAAGCACCCGAAATCAGTGCAGACCTCTCGTTTATCAGTGTGGCACTGGATCTGGCTTATGCTGCTTACAGTTTGGGCTACCAAAAGCAGGAGGAGGCACCGCGGATTTGGGGCGAACGTCTATTGAATTTGATTATACAGCAGCGAGATCCAGAGACCGGCATCTGGCCGAATTTGGTTCATCCACAAATTAACAAACGCGGGCTTAACGTATTCGGCAGGCAATATCCGCAGGCGACCGAACCGCGAGTCTATGTAGGCAACCAGTTGAACCATACCATTACCCAGATGATGGGTATGCTTACAATCGTGGAGAATGCCCAAAAGTATGGTCGCATCGGCGAAATGGCGCATATCAAGGAAGCAGTTGCGCAACACATCATCGGTTTCCTCAATGCCTCCTACGATCCGAAAAACAACACGTTGAAAAGCATCGTTATTGACGGGACGGATCTCACAGGTTTTCGGATAAAGGGACCTTTCAGAGATGCGAAGTTATACTTTGGTGCGAAAGAAGGCGGCGCATTTCTGCCACAAAACATTACGCCGCTCTTTACCTCCGTCTGTGCCCGTGGGTATCGAGTTTCTGGGGGCAAAAGTGCGTTCAGAGACTACTTACGCACGATGTTTGGAGCATTTGGGATCGGAGACATCGGTGCTGACAAAAACTGCCAACCGCTACTGAATTTTGATACAACCGCCTTGGAACCCGCTTATATATTCGCGATGGTTGATCTGTATCGAGTAGAACCGAAGGCAGAATTTTTGGCAATGGCGGAACGAATAGGGGACAATCTGCTGCAAGGTAGACAGCATACTGATAGTGGGCTTTTTACGCTTGAGGACGATTTTGTGCTCTACAGCCGGATTATGGATAAACCAAAGTTACAGGAGTCGCATGAAGGAAAAAGTGTGATTGAGATTTTGCAGGACACGCATAAAACCGCTAACCTCGATGCCATGGAGCCGCTGGCACTGCTCAGCATCTACGCCGCACAAACCGGACGATACGACATCATACCCGGCTGGACAGCGGGTGGGCTTTATCTCAAGGTAAGCAGTGTGGGCCATATTATAGGGAAAGAAATTCAGCTATGGTTTGATAAGCCAGCACTCAAGCGATTTTACAAGGACAGTAATATCAACTGCACCTGGTCTATTGACGAAGACTGAAATAGCTGTCAACTTTATAGTTATCAGTTATCAGTATGCTCATTGGGTTCGCTTTCAGTCAATAGTTACACGAGGAAACCTCTCCTAAACGAAAACCTCTTAACTGACAACTGAAAAAGTTGTGGAGCAACCCGTACTGATGACTGACCACTATTTGGCTAATGGCTCATAAAAATGTTGACAACTGCATTGGGATTAACATATCATATCCGAAAACATTTCCCCGTTGCTATCATCCGAAAGGAGTACCGAAAATGGCAAAAGCCCTCTCACTCGTGGCATACAACGATTTAGAAAGCCAAGTTGAAGCCCTCGAAAGGGATGGTTATGTCTACTTCCCCGGTGTACTTGATGCCGATGAAATCGCTGAATTGCGTGCAACCATGGATCGATTAGAGGCGATTCCAGCGTCTCATGATCGGGACGAAACACCTCAAAATGGTGACCCATTCCTCCACAAACTCATCAGCAACTCGTTTAATCGAGACCCGTTGTATCTCCAATTCCTTGACAAATCACCCGTTTTTGAAGTTGCCGAGGCAGCACACGGCGAGGATTTCCATTGCATCGGTATGCATTCGTGGCTGACAGGACCCGGACGTCCGGATCAGGGATTACATACCGATTGGCTGCCGATCAGTTTACCGACAGAGATTCGTTCCGATCCACGCGTCCAAATCCCAATCTTCATTACTACTGCCCATTACTATCTTAATGATATGTCCGAGGCGTTGGGACCGACGAAGTTTGTGCCGGGCAGTCATTACTCAGGGTGCTCCCCAAACGGCGCAATCGAGTGGAATAACCGCGGCGAAGAAAGCATATTATGCAAGGCAGGGGACGTGGTGCTTTTCCGCAGCGAAGTCTGGCATCGTGGCGCTGCTAATACAAGCAACGAAGTTCGTTACCTCATGCAGGTGCACTATGCGATGCGGATGATTACGCAAAAATATCCACCCTATCTGAATAAATTTCAGTTTAATGAATCAATTCTCGCCCAAGCAACCCCTCTACAAAGAAGGCTTCTCGGCGATCATCGACCAAGTAATTATGATTAAAATTCTCAAGGAGCATAAAAAATGGCGAAAGCCTTATCCCTCGTGGCACACAATGATTTAGAAAGCCAAGTTGAAGCACTTGAAAGGGATGGTTATGTCTATTTCCCCAACGTGCTTAATACTGAAGAAGTTGCCGAATTGCGAGACACTATGGATCGATTAGAGACAATTCCTGAGTGTTTGGATCGGCATCAAACGCCCCAAAATGGCGCCAAATTCCTCAATAAAATTATTAACAACTCATTTAATCGAGACGCTCTATATCTCCAGTTCCTTGACAAATCGCCGATTATTGAAGTTGCCGAAGCGACGCACGGTGAGGATTGTCATTGTATCGGTATGCAATCCTGGATCACAGGACCGGGACGTCCGGATCAAGGATTACATACGGATTGGCTGCCAATCAGTCTGCCGGCAGACGTTCGTTCCGATCCACGCGTCAAGGTCCCAATCTTCATCACTACCGCCCATTACTATCTTAATGATATGTACGAAGAATTAGGACCGACAAAGTTTGTGCCGGGCAGCCATTTCTCCGGGTGTTCTCCAAACGGGGCAACCGAGTGGAATAATCGGACAGAAGAGAGTATCTTGTGCAATGCGGGGGATGTGGTGCTCTTTCGCAGCGAAGTCTGGCATCGTGGTTCCGCCAATACAAGTGATGAAACCCGTTACCTTTTACAGGTGCACTATGCGATGCGGATGATCACACAGAAATACCCGCCGTATCTGAATAAGTTTCAGTTTGATGAATCGATTCTCGCCCAAGTGAACCCTCGACAGAGACGGCTTCTCGGCGACCATCGACCGAGCAATTATGATTGAAGGTGACATGTACATTTGAAGAAAAGAATAATGGCTAAAACTTATGATGACTACCTTAAGTCGCCTGAGTTTAAGAAAGCAAGGCTCATGGTACAACAAGCCTGCTTCACTCCTTTATGACCATCGGTTCACTGTCATGGTCATAGCAGGCAGAGGGCAGAGAATCTATTAACTTCGTTTGTGTGTACTATTTCAAAATGAGCATCTTTTTCGTAGCAGTGATATCTCCTGCTGTGAGTGTGTAGAAATAGACCCCGCTCGCTACCTGCTCACCGACTTCATTTTTCCCATCCCAATAGGCAGCACGGCTTTTGCTGTGATATACTCCCGCAGACTGATGCCCTAATGCCAACGTCCGAACTAATTTGCCATCTGAAGCAAAGATAGAGATGCTAACCTCGGCAGACTGCGATAACTGATACGGTATCCACGTTTCTGGGTTGAATGGGTTTGGGTAGTTGGACAATAGTGTTGTCTCTTTTGGAATCACAAGCTCAAGGGGCGGTGCTGCTAAATCCAGTTTAGCAATTACGCGAGACCCACGAAAAATTTCTACACTCCATCCTTCACAAGGTTTGTTCTTGCATTTAGGAGCATACTCGTCATTCCAACGGACGGCGTCTGAGGGATTCCAACTGATCTCCCACCAAGTAAACCCATCTTCTGTCTTCTCGGGTCCAGCGGTGATAATGCCTGTTGCTCCATCCCATACACCCCCCTTTATTGGAGAGCCACGTCCGAAATACTTACGGACCAATAGACCGCTAAGACCATTACCTACTGTATTTTGGGCAACAACAGCATCTCCTATACGCAGCCCTGGAGGTTGTCCTGCTTGCACAGTGATTCTAACAGCATCAGAACAGTTGTTATTGGTGTTGCTTTCATCATCGATATCCTCTACGCAAGTACCGAAATAATAAGTGCCGGGCGTATCGGGGGCTGTGAGAGTAGCCCATTCTTTACCTGTTTCATTAGGATCTAAAGAATCAACGTTGTCTGTTCTTTGGCGGATATCGGTATCCGAAATATTTGCATCCCTTGAGAGGTAGTAGTGCAGATATGTCTTCTCCGATTCTTCTGTGCCTTGGTTTCGCACTATCACTTCAAATCTAAAACGTTCACCGGGTTCTAAATTGGTCTTTTGAACACGAGGCGGTTCAACGACCAAATCTGGCGAAGATGTGGCAACAGTGATTTTGACAGGTTTATAACAATTATTATCCGTCCTGCTTTCACTTTGAATATCATCTACACAGACAATGTAATAGTACACCCCGGGTGCTCTCGGTGCCGTGAAACGTTTCCATGGAGTGATTTGTTTACCAGCGTTTAGCTGCTTGACGCGGACTTCATGCAGCTTGGTATCGTTTGCTGAGAGGTTTCGATCTAATGAGCGGTAGAACTTCAACGTTGTTTCACTTGATGCTGTTTTCCCTTGGTTCTTAACTATGGTATCCAGCCTAAATCTCTCACCGGGAGATAGGGAACTCTTGTTTGCAACAACTGATTTAATCGCTAAGTCGGGAAAGTGTACTGCGAACAGCCCACTATCTACGAGCTTCCCTCTATCATCAATTGCACGAAGGCTAACATGAGTAATGGGATGGCTGTTCAGGTCGGAGTAAACAAATTTAACTGTTGCTTTCCCCAAACGATTCGTGTTCACTGATTTACATTTGGACAATGTTACTCTGTCAGATACATCCAAGTTGTTCCATTCGGTTTCCCGACTGCTGAGGCTTAGCTGACCTGTGGGTGGGTAGAACCCCCTTGGAACAGTTGTTGGCACCACATGCAATTGTGCTGAATGAATCCCACCCACCAGATTGTTCAACTCAAACGAGAATTCAAGATCGGTTGCTTTTAGTGAATAAGTAGAATTTGAAATTTTAATAGGTCCCGCTGAAAAGCCCAGGGTATCGGCGTTAAAAGCTCGGCAGACCTTCAGCCATTCGGCTGCGCATCGAGACAAAGTTTGCGCAGAAAGTTTTTTAAAGTTGTAAGACATGATATTGTTCCCTGTCCGAAAATCGTGTTTCAATCCAAAGGCGTGTCCGAGTTCGTGAGCTATAAGCCAACCCAGATCGAGAACAGAACAATCCGGTGTCTGAAGGCGCTGTATCTGAGGGAATTGAAAAATCGCCCACGATCTATTCCATTTTGGGTTGAACGGATGTATAAAAAAAGGAAGATGCTCAAAAGGGTTACCTATACCACAAGTACTACGATCAATATCCATATTTGTAGCAATGAGAGGAATGCCACCGTCTATATCAAGTTCCTTAAAAACTTTCTCCATATTCAACTTTCCAGTGTTAGAATTAAAATAGTGAGTTTGATTTTTCTTTCCTTTGTAAAATTTTATTGGTTCAAAATCGAAGGTTTTGTCCCTATAGCCGAATTTCATCATCTCATCTCTATAAAAATTCTGCACATCCACTATTAGGGTGTTCAATTGAGTCGCTATTGTCATTTTCTCGTTGTCATTGATGGGTTGGTCGTCCGGGTAAAAGTAAATCAAGTAAACTTTTTCAGCCTTCTGCGCAAAGGTAGGCAGAGAAAGACTTAACGCAGCAGCTAACGTCAGAAACAATAACTTAAATTTCACTGAACAAATTCCTCCAAAATACGGATGTTTTACTTTCGTATCTACGTCTCTGGGTTAAATCAGAATATAATATAGAGGAAAAAAAGTAAATAAAACATTTTTATCATAGTATTGTTCTGACATGTAAAATGCAATCGAAAGAATTGTACTGCCATTGGAAATTCGGGCTACTGTCTAAAACAAGATTGTGGTATAATAACGATCTAAGTGAGAGGAGTCTCCGATGGCGAGACGCAAAAGATTCACTCCCGAGTTAAAAGCAGGAGTAGTGAAACTGCAGACGACGAAATTTTTGATTTACGCTGAACTCGATAAAACCGAACGCGTCACACATTTGGCAGCTAAAAACCGGGTCCGACCGCGGACGTGCTATGCGATTCTCTATAAGATTGAGCAACGCGATGATTTTCACATCACTTGGGGCATGGCGGATGAGGGGTATTCCGATACCGTTCGGATTTCTCGAAGGGTTTGATTGTGTCCTTGGAATTGCTCTGTAATGGAAAGTCTCAAATTTAGTGTTGTCAAGGGAAGCAAAAACTGAGTAATGGAGGAATATTCCGAAACATCTTGAATTTCCGCGTCAAAGGAGGCGTGAATGGATACCTTATCTATGCATAACTGTTCCCCGGAAAACCGTGTGGACGATCTGTTACGATCGGAAGTGCTTCAGGCGTTTGATCGTGCTATGTTTGAGCGCGATGGATATTGGGTGTGGGAAGGGATACTGACCGACGCTGCCCGTAAACGCTGGACAGCGAGCTTGCAGAAGTTACAGCAGATGAACGATGCG
>JAPPNJ010000089.1 GCA_028818705.1 Candidatus Poribacteria bacterium | reverse complement strand
CCGCAGTCGCTACGAAACCGAAGCCCCTACCTTTAGGTAGTGGGTGCTATCACCCTTGGTTACGGGTTCTCTGCCAAGGATTAAAAAACTTTTGACTTTTTTTTAGAAAAGGTGGTATAATTTGTTAAAAGTGCCTGTGAGGGAGAATTGCTTACGGGTTTCTCATGTGGCAAGTTCGTGATGCAGTTTCGGGCATTAAAAACTGTTGTCTGCGCAGGAAAAGGAATCATCCTGTCTGTATACGCATACTCAGGCGGAATTGAGCAGAATTCCGAGGAAAATAGAGAATTGTATAGAAAATTGATTTTTGGGCTTAACTTGAGAGCCGACTTCTTAGGTAATATCGGTTGGCAAACAACGCTCTACATTGTTGTAAAAAACTTAGGAGGAATCCATGACAAATAGAACCGCTTTCACAATTATCGCTCTTCTGGGAGTTGCACTTATTGTTAGTAGCTGCGGAAAATTAGACCAAGAAGAGTTTGAAATGTGGAAGAATGAGCATGTCTCACAAATGAATCAAGCTGATGCTGACATCACAAACAAAGTCACGATGTTAGAAGGAAAAGTTGATCAGCATGCTAAAGATGCCGAGGAAGCTATCTCTGCAGCAAAGGATGAGGCAATTGCCGCATCACAGCAAGGTGATGCTGACACGATCGCTGCTGCGAAACAAAGTGCAATGGAACAGAATGCGCAGCTCCGCGCCGACCTAACCGAAGCTATTGATATGCAAGGTCAAAAAGCAATGGAGTTTGCCAAGGGCGAAGACGCAAAATTGCAACAACGGGCTGATGCTCAGGATAAGGCTGACGCATCCCAGGACGAAGCGATTAAAAATCTTGAATCTCAAGTGATGTCTTTGAAAGAAGAACTCGCTGGGGTAAAGACAGAGGTCGCCGCAAAGCCGACCATCGTGGCTACCGTCCAGTTCACCAGTGGACAGACCAGCGTATCCAGCAAAGGCAAAGAGATGCTTGATGGTATCGTTGCGCAACTCATGGCGGATTCGGATGCAAAGATCATGGTTGTCGGACATGCTGATGGCACGCCGGTCTTACGCGGCAGCTATAGAAGCAATTGGGACCTCTCACAAGCACGTGCCAACTCGGCTGCAAAATATCTTGGATCCAAAGGGATCGATGCCAGCAGAATTGAGGCAGTTGGTAAGGGACACTCTGATCCTGTCGCACCACAGAACACTTCCGCAGGCAGAGCCATGAATCGCAGGGTCGAAGTCATTCTGGTGCCGGCTGGTGCGGAAAATCAACCCATGTAAACTATGCCTTGGTTGATGACACGCTGGTTGCCTTTGACGCAGTGATGTACGCTGACTTTTTTCATATCATATCGACGTGGGGCGGGACCTATGCCCGCCCCTCTCGTCGTTTACTGTCCTATAGTGTCCCTCGGATAAGGGGTTATTGTTTATGCGTTTGGCATCTCTCTCTCTCTTGCTTCTCCTTTTAATTCACTGCGTAACATTCGCGGATACCGCCGATGCCCCTCCGCTACGGCCATCACCCGTTCGGGAGTTTTTAGCCGAACACCTTCAACCTCCGTCCTTTCAACTCTCTCTGTTTTCCTATAAGCCGCAGTTAGGGGGACTGACTGATATCCTCCAGAGTGTCGGAGTGTCACAAATTCCGAGTGAGTTGTTACCTATGTTTTCAGTTATATTTCAACATACGCCGGAATTTGGTTCGCGTATTGAGCTCGGTTATTGGCAAATGCAACTCGATTTTCCACCACCTACTTCGGCGGAACTCTCCACTACGCTTATTCCGGTTTCGTATCAGTTCATCTATCGTCCGGTGCTTCTGTCTGAGTTGGTGCCGATCTATATAGGAGGCGGTGTCGGTTTTTTGGGCGCAAGTTTTAGCGGAACCGCACTGGACCTAATTGAAGCGCAGGGCATTAGTTTCGATAACGGTTCTTCCGGTCCAACCGGGTATGTTCTCGTCGGGGCAGACTTGTTTCAGTGGGAAGAGAACTTTTCACTCAACTTTGAGTTGAAACGGATCCTTAAGACAATAGAGACGACCGGCACTACACCGCTCAATCTGATTTTAGATGGCACCGCAATCGGACTGGGTGTTAAAATGCAGTTTTAATTCTTAGGCGGGTCAGTTTCAAAAGGTTTCTTCTAAACGAACGTCTCTGAACTGAAAATCGACAACTAACAACCGTTAACCATGCCACGGATGTCTTTGAAGTATGGCAAACGCATTATCCCTATTGTTGTCTGTCTCGTGTTCGGCGGTATTATGGGCGCCTACTCGGAGACTCCACTCCCGCTCATAAGTTTGCTGGTTGCGACCGCTGCTTTTGTCTTTCTCGGCATGGAAATCGCGGTCTACCTACTGCTAATTGCTCTGCCGTTTTCGTTTCGTTATATTGTACCCGGCAGCTTCGAGATCCAAACGCCGACGGAGCCGCTATTGGGTATGCTTGTTGCCGTTTATGGTGTACAAAGAATAATTAACTTGGCACTTCGGAAGCCGAAATCCGAAAACAAGTTTCCTTTTCTTCTACCGCTCTGCTGCTATATCATCATTACATTCCTTTCGGCGATCAATACACCTAACCTTTTTGTCACCTTCAAAGGGGCACTCCGTGCGACAGTTTACATCCTATTTAGCGTTATAGTGTATACTGTTATCCAAAATAGAACTGCTCTGAAACGGCTTTTTATCGCCGCCTTCCCTTCTGCAGCAGTTGCCGTTATCTGGACAGTTATTGTTCTCATCTACCACATTGATGCATGGCAATGGACGAGTGCATATCGGAGTGCACCGTTTACAAATTATTCCGTTTATGGTGCCTTTACTGCCCTCTTTTTTCTCCTCTGCCTCAGTCGTCTTCTATTTGACAATAGTCCCTATGATAAGGTACTATGGACAGCGTGGTTTATCTGCTTTGGGGTGGGGCTCCTGCTTTGCTTTTCGCGCGGTGTCTGGTTGTCTGTCATCGTCGCAGTCGGTTTCATGTTAATGCAGCTTGGAAGAGGTGTTACCCATAAGAAAATTATGTTTGTCGGTGCCGCATGTCTTATCTTATTCGCATGTCTGAACCTACCGGGAGTCTATAACATTATTGTTGAGCGAGTTACATCTGCGGTGGATATCTCTTATGCTTCAAACCGAGCGAGACTCTTGCGATGGGGACAGGCGGTGGCAATGTTCCTTGAAAACCCAATTTTAGGTAAAGGTTATGGAGCGTTCGCCATGCTTTACGAGGAAGATGTCGCACTCGTTGGAAGTTACACCGCACAGTACCAACTTGGTGCGCACAGTGAGTATCTCCAAGTTATGGCGGAATTGGGGATTGTCGGACTAGGTGTATGGATATGGCTCAATGTCGCATTCTTACGTTACGGTTTTCGTTCGCTCCGGACGTTAGATGACGGTTTTTACCGCGCTATCGTGATTGGATTGATGGCAGCCGAACTTTCATTGATGGTTCATTTTACCGTTAACAATCTTTTGAACGGTGATGCTATTGGTGTGCCTTTCTGGGGTATTTACGGGCTATTGCCAGCTGTCGTACAAATGGCTACCCATGAAAAGACACTTCATGTGGATTCGCAAACCACATCCTAAATTTGCAACATAAGAAACCAAAAACAGTGTATAATTAGGAATTAGCAGTTAGGTCGTTTCGCTGCGCTCCACTTTTATCAGTTCGCTGTTTGCTGTTAGCACACTGCGCTTTTAGCAATCCGCTATTCGCGAATCACTAATTGCTAACAACCAATCACCAATGGAGAAATTAATATGAACATCATCCACATTATTTCAGACACATTTCGACGTGATAACCTCGCGATTTTTGGCGGCAAGGGTTACACACCGTCACTGAATGACTTCGCCGAGAAATGCGTTGTTTTTGATAAAGCGTATGTCTGTGGTTTCCCGACTGTGCCAATCCGAGGCGAGCTTGTGACAGGGCAAGTCAGCATCTGTCGAAGAGGGTGGGAGCCTCTCAAACGGGATGTCCCTGTTATCGCCGATGACTTAACGGACGCCGGAGTTGTGAGTATGATGATCGCCGATACACCGCATCATATCAACAACGGCTTCTTTTTCAATCGTGGGTTCACAGGATGGAAGTGGATTCGCGGGCAAGAAGGCGACCATTTAGAGACGCAGCCCTACGATTATGAATCGAAGGCGGCACTGCAGTATCGGACATATACCCGAACACATCCGAATAGGTTACCTGGCGGCCTCGGCAATCATCTCAGAAATATCTCCTTTCGACAGACCGAGGCAGATACCTTCGTTGCGCAGACGATGCAGACGGCTTGCGATTGGTTGGAGCGTAACCACCAACACGAAAACTTCTACCTCATGGTAGACACTTTCGATCCACACGAACCCTGGGATGCCCCCGAATGGTATCTGAAGCGTTTCGATGCAAGCGACTACGATGGACCAGAACCGATCTATCCGCCTTACGGTCCCAATCCTATGAATGAACGTGAGACGGAACGTCTCAACGCCCTCTATCGCGCAGAAGCATCTCTGGTTGACAATTGGATCGGGCAGCTTTTGCGTAAAATTGACTATATGGGATTGATGGAAAATACAATGATAATTTTCATGGCAGACCACGGTTTCCTATTGGGTGAACACGGACTCCTCGCAAAGAATCTTAGCATGTATGAAGAAGTCATCCATATTCCGCTGCTGGTTTACCATCCGGAGGCAACGCCTCGCCATACGGACGCCCTCACCAGTATCGCCGACATCGCCCCCACAGTCATTGATGTATTCGGGGCAGAACGCGGAGAACAAGTGGAAGGCAACAGTCTCTTACCGGCTATCATGGGGGACACCGACACTGGGCGCGACTATGCAGTGACACACGGTGCTTGGGTTGGTGGATGGAGCCCTGATGGTGGTAGCCCGCACGGAAGCATCACTGATGGTACTTGGGCACTGCTTTTAGAGAACCAAGGGGGACCCAAGCAGTTGTTCCATTTGCCTTCTGATCCAGACCAGATGCAAAATCGATTTGAATCGGATGCGGTGGAAGCGCGTCGGCTTTATCAAGCGTTTTTGGAATTCTTAGGGCAACACGGGGCGCCTGAGGCAATGGTAGCAGAATTTCAGAATCGGTGGCCTGTTTAGTTGTTGCTAAAATGTTCCATCCCTTGTAGGCGAGGTTCCAACCTCGCCAATCTTCCAGTCAATATTTTGCACTATAAAGAGATTGCCAAATCCCAACCGCTGACAACCGACAACTGAAAGGGTTGCGAAGCAAACCCCGGTGAAGCCCACACGGGCTTCATACCGTTGATTAGAATGCCATACGGACTTCATACCGTTGATTACTGACTACTAAAAACTATGTCCAGTCCATAATTACGCCTAAGTATTCATCTTTCCGATCCGTCAATCCATCATAAGCAGATTGCGCCGCTTCCGGGTCAATGACGTGCGTCAGCAATTCCTCTACTTTGAACTTGCCTTCACGCATCAGTGAATACACTAACTGCGAGTTGCGTTCAAGCGAGTGCTTCGATTCACCTGTATGTATCGTCGGATAGAGCCACTCGTGCGCACTTTTGAGTGTAATCGCACCTAAACCGATACGATGGCTGTAATTCAGAATTTCTGTTGCATTCGTGACAAATTCTCCGCGAGGAGATCCGAGCAGTATAACTTCACCTTTCCTGCCGGTCAGTTGATAAGCCATTTCGACGAGCCGTGGGTTTCCGATCGCTTCAACAGTGACGTTCGCTTTTTCGCTGTTTGTCAATGCCATAACGCGTTCCAGCACATCTTCTTCGTCAGGATTAATCAGATGTTGAATACCACACTGTTTCGCGATTTCAAGGCGGCGTGGCACACGTTCAATGCTGATGACCTGCATGCCTGCCAAATTGAAAAGTTGTGATGCAGAGTTGCCCACCAACCCCAAGCCAATAATGGCGACAGTATCCCCAAATTCAGCCGATGACACCCGTAGAGAGGTCATCGCGACCGTTGCCATTCGGACAAATGGAACCAATTTCTCGTCTATACCCAATGGTAGTTTGAATGCTAAAAGGACTGACTCTGTCTTAGCAATAGAAGCGTGTGGACCATAACAGAAGGCGAGGTCCCCCGGGACACATTTCGTTACGTTTTCACCGACTTTGAGGACTTCACCTATTGCCGTGTAACCAGAACCGTGTGGGAAGCGCGTACCCTCTTGGAGCGCAGTATACCCAGCACCTTCAGTACCGGGACTAATGAGACTATAGTGCGTTTTCAGTAAGATTTGATTCGGCGTAAGCGTTTCGTCAAGTTCAAAGTCTTCCAGCGTTGCCGAACGCTTCGCTGGCATCACAATCCGTTTGCCTTTCATTCTGTAGAGCTCCTTGTTAATTTTTCCTTATTATGCTATCATATATGCATAACTTTTTATACGGATAATGTGGAGCAGACACAGATTTAGCTTGCGAACCTCATAAAAAGGGAGAGATTTTCCTTATGAAACTCACGCCAGAGCAGTGTGAAACCTTTTGGACGCGAGGGGTCCTAATAGTCAAAAATGCCTTGACTGACGAAGACCTACAACCAGTGATTGACGAGATTTCGGATTGGATTTCGGAGCGTGCCCTTGCTTTAAAAGAGGAAGGTGAAATCAAAGATCTCTACGAAGACGAACCTTTCGACCGCCGATTTGGAAAATTGCTGGCACAGTCCGGTGAGATGGTGCGTGGGTTGGACATCATGCACTACCGCGGTAAAGCCATCTTTGAATTCTTGAAAAATGACAATCTTTTGGATGTTATTGAAGGGATTGTTGGACCTGAGATTACTTGTAATCCAATTCAGCACTTGCGGGCCAAACCGCCGGTTATAGATGGAAATGCAAGTTGGGCAGGTGGAGTACCGTGGCATCAGGATGCCGGGGTTATGATGCCGGAAGCCGAAGGATCAAATATCATCACATGTTGGCTTCCGTTGGGCGATAGTACAGTAGAGATGGGCTGTCTTCAGGCATTGCCCGGTATTACCGAAGATAAAGGCTATCTCCGACATCAAAAAGAAGGTGGGACTATGATTGTTCCAGAGTTGATGCCGAATGTCGAACCCCTTATGTTGGAATGTTACCGCGGCGACCTCATCTTGTTGAGCCGTTTCACACCGCATCGTTCGCAACCAAACACGTCCGACCGGTGCCGTTGGTCGTTAGATCTGCGTTATCAACCCACAGGACACCATACCGGACGAACCGCACATCCCGACTTTATTGTGCGAAGCCCCAAAAATCCTGAATCTGTTCTCTCCAAGTACCAAGAGTGGTGTGATCTGTGGATAGATGCCTTTGAAAACCCGCGCGGCTTCGCAGGACACCGGTCAGAATAAAGGGCGTCTATACGTTACTCGCGACCTTGAGACGGTTGTTCGCACGCGTAAGTGCTGCCTCTACTTGGGGACGGTTTAGATCCGACGCATTTGCCGCAAGTTCTGCTTGTGCGCGATCGCGGGCATTTTCAGCGCGTTCCACATCAATCTCTGATGCCCATTCCCCTGTCTCAACCAATGCTGTAACGCCTGTACGGAGGACTTCAAAGACGCCACCGCTTATAGCCATTAACTGCAGTGACTCTGATTCGCGAATGCGGATCTCACCAATATCTAACGCCGTGAGAAAGGGAAGGTGACCTGACAGAATCTCAAAGTTACCTTCAACTCCCGGCGCGCGAATGCTCGTCACATCCCCTTCATAAATCAACTGCTCTGGTGTCCGTATTTCAACGCGAAAACTTCTATTTAGCATAATTAGGGCGTTCACTCCGTTCACTGTCAGCGGTCAGGGTGTTCCGCTGCGCTCTACTGTCAGTTGTCAGTAACTGATGGCTGACGGCTAAACCGCTAAGCACTAATCCGCTGCTTCGTCTAATTCTCCACTTTTCGCTTGTTCGAATGCCTCATTGATGGTGCCGATATAACGTAGAGACTGTTCAGGGAGTTCGTCGCAATCACCGTTTAAGATCGCTTGACAGCCTTGGACAGTATCCTCAATCTTGACATATTTCCCCGGAGTGCCCGTGAAACGTTCCGCGACAAACATCGGTTGGGTCAGGAACATCTCTATTTTTCGAGCTCTGCTAACCACCAATTTCTGTTCATCCGATAACTCATCTACACCAAGGATAGCGATAATATCCTGAAGACTCTGGTATTCCTGGAGTACCTGCTTGACATTAAAGGCTGTCTGATAGTGCTCATCACCGATAATATCTTCTGATAAGATACGCGAACTTGAGGTGAGCGGATCAACAGCGGGGAATCTTCCCTTCTGAACGATGTTCCGTTCCAACCGTGTTACAGCATCAAGGTGCGCGAATACAGAGACAACCGCTGGATCCGTATAGTCATCAGCCGGAACATAAACCGCTTGGAATGAGGTAATTGAGCCGTGTTGGGTTGAGGTAATGCGTTCTTGTAATTCACCCATTTCGGTTGCGAGGGTCGGTTGGTATCCTACAGCGGACGGCATCCGTCCGAGCAGTGCTGATACCTCGCCACCTGCAAGTGTAAAGCGGAAGACGTTATCAATAAAAATAAGAACGTCCTGACCCTGCTGATCCCGGAAGTATTCTGCCATGGATAAGCCAGCAAGTCCCACACGGAGGCGAGCGCCAGGCGGCTCGTTCATCTGCCCGAATACCATCGCCGTTTTGTCAATTACGTCGTACTCATCAAGCTCAAGCCAAAACTGATTGCCTTCACGTGTCCGTTCACCTACACCACAGAAGACGGAATAACCACCGTGTTGCGTCGCGATGTTGTAAATCAGTTCAGCAACGAGCACTGTCTTACCGACACCGGCACCCCCAAAGAATCCGACTTTTCCACCCCGAACAACCGGTTGAATCAAATCGATAACTTTGATGCCGGTTTCTAACATTTCAGTAACAGTACTGAGTTCTGCTTGTGGCGGGGGCGGTCTGTGAATCGAGTATCGCTCGGATTCATTCGTCTCGCCTTTTTCATCGATCGGTTGACCTGTCACGTCGAAAACTCTGCCGAGTACGGCATCGCCGACAGGAACAGTAATCGGACCACCCGTGTCAATTGCGGCTGTGCCACGGACTAAACCGTCTGTCGTATCCATTGCAACAGCGCGCACCCGATGTTCTCCTAAATGCTGTTGCACCTCAAGTATCAACTCGCTTCCGTCGTAACGTTGAACTCTAACAGCATTGAGGATATCCGGTAATGTACCGCCCGAAAAATCCAGGTCAACTCGCGCACCGACAACTTCTAAGATTTTTCCTTCATTCATGAGATATTTCCTTTTTAATTTTCAGGAGTTGACTTTTAGTCGCGTCCAAATACTGAAGGGATTTCTTTAAACGCCTTTTTATTTTCCAAGGGTATTTCTAATGGTTTACTGCTTTCTACTAAACAGAACCCATCGTTCGTACGCTCGTATTTAAGAATTTGCCCTTCGCCGTGAAACCATACCCACTTCACAGCCGATAGCACTTTAGCATTGATGTGAAAGATTGCTTGTTCATAGTCGGCAGACCAAGCAAGAACAAGCACCACAACGTGCCTTTCTGGACCGTAAATGTCTCTATATCGCATGCAAACTGTAAATGGTCAAAGACGCGGACATGCCTTTTGGAACCGAGTCAGTGCTGCTTCCTTATTAATCAACGCGTATTGTCGATTTTGAGCGGGAGCAAGAAGATTTACGCGTTGAATTTTCCGATTCAGATTTTCAAGTTTTTCACGATACTGCGCAATACCGCGGGCGCGTTCATGTTCAAAACTCCGGATGACCGCTTCGCGCCGATGCGGATATCGCTGTATGAGAGCAACTAACCGCTCTCTACGGGCTTTCAGATTAATGAGGAGTCTCTTAAGTTGTGCTTTTTCTTCTCTAATCTCTTTCTCTAATTCAATCCATCGGGGGGCAAACCCGTTCTCTTTCAACAGCCGGTTCGCCATCCGAACTTGTGGGGTCAGGAAGGGGTTCGTATCCAACTTAATCGGTTTACCTTTACCCGGCAAATCTTTGAATTCACCACGTTCCATCGCCGTTTCAATTTGTTCATCGACATTGATTGGCATCTGGGACCTCCTCGCTTTTGAAAAAAATGTTTGTTACTAACCCTCCAGTGCGGCTGCGCCGCTTACAATCTCGGAAATTTCTGTCGTAATCTGTGTCTGACGTGCCCTATTGCGTTGAAGAATCAACTCGTCAATAAGTTCTTTCGCTTTTTGCGTAGCGTTTTCCATCGCTGCCATCCGTGCTGCCTGCTCCGCCGCATTTGAATCCAAAAGCACTTTCCACATTTGCATGTTCAGATGCCTGCTGAGTAACATTTCAAAGAGTTCCAATTGACCTGGCTCATAAATATAATCTAAGAAAAGCGTATCGCCTTCTGGAAACTCAGGCACCAATGGAAGAAGCTGTTCAACAAGCACTGTCTGAAGAATCGCAGATTTGAAGTTGTTGTAGATAACTTCAACTTTATCGATCGTTTTCTCAGTATAGAGATGTTCAAACTCGTGAACAACATCAACAGCTGTTTGAAATTCAAGCTGACGGAAGATATTCGTGTACGCGTCGGTGATGTCGTAACCGCGTCGCGCAAAATGTTCGTGAGACCGTCTACCGATACAGATAAGCGTTACCTCTGCACCACTCTCTTGGTAGTGTTGTACGCGTTGTGTCGTTGTCCGGATGACGTTGCTGTTGAAACTGCCACACAATCCCCGGTCACCGGAGACGGAAATGATACAGACGTGCTCGACTTCCCGTTTCTCAAGCAGTGGATGGGTCAAGGGTTCGTCCCCGGTATCTACTTGTGAAATCAGGTGTCCTAAAATAGTATTGAGTTTCTCTGCGTAAGGACGCGTCGCGTTAATGTTTTCTTGTGCACGACGGAGCCGCGCTGCAGCAACGACACGCATTGCATCGGTGACTTGTTCAATATTCTGAATGCTGGCGATGCGCCGTCGAATCTCTCGTAGGGTTGCCATTATTTCCGTTTAACTCCAAATTGTGAACAATTTGTCTAAGCTTTACATTACAAAATTACGCTCTCCGCTATGAGGTTACCCAGTTCTCTTTGAACGCTTTCACCGCATTGTGTAAGGTCTCAAGCAGTTCGTCACTCAATTCACCTGTTTCTGCAACTTCTGTGAGCAGGTCTGCGTGATTTCTGTCGAGGTATTGCAGGAGTTCGGATTCAAACTGTCCCACTTCCGTTTCTGGAACATCATCCAAGTAACCGTTGGTCCCACAGAAGATAGCAGCGACTTCACGTTCCACAGGCATCGGTTCATATTGCGGTTGCTTCAGCAATTCAACGAGACGCGCACCACGTAAGAGTAGAGATTGTGTTGACGCATCCAAATCCGATCCGAACTGGGCAAAGGCTGCAACTTCTCGGAAACTCGCTAAATCCAGTTTAAGCGTACCTGCAACTTCGTCTGATTTCATAGCCCTGACTTGCGCATCCCCACCGACGCGTGAAACCGATGTACCCACATCAATTGCGGGTCTCACCCCTTGGTTAAAGAGATCCGTTGTAAGGTATATCTGTCCATCGGTAATAGAAATAACGTTCGTAGGAATATAGGTCGTCAAATCGCCTTCGAAGATTTCGATGATCGGAAGTGCTGTGAGTGAACCGCCGCCTAATTCGTCGCTAAGTTTCGCTGCGCGTTCTAACAGACGTGAATGTAAGTAGAACACATCACCCGGATAAGCTTCCCTGCCCGGAGGTCTTCGTGAAAGTAATGACATCTGGCGGTATGCCCACGCGTGTTTTGTCAGATCATCGTATATGATGAGAGCATGCCTACCGTTGTCTCTGAAGTATTCACCCATTGCAGTGCCGGTGTAGGGCGCGAGGTATTGAAGCGGGGACGGTTCGCTTGCAGGTGCCGAGACGATAGTCGTATATTCCATCGCGTTATGCTCGTGAAGCGTACTCGCAACTTGTGCTAAGGTTGATCCTTTTTGGCCGATAGCGACATAAATACAGTAAACATCTGTATCCTTTTGGCTCAGAATGGTATCAAGTGCAATCGCGGTCTTACCCGTTCGCCGGTCACCAATGATAAGTTCACGTTGACCTCTCCCGATTGGCGTTAAACTATCAATAGCTTTTAAGCCTGTATAGAGTGGCTCACTAACCGGTTGTCGTTGAACGATACCGAGACCTTTCTGCTCAACCGGCAATCGGTGTTCAGTTTCGATAGGACCCAAGCCGTCAAGGGGTTGACCGAGGGCATCGACGATCCGTCCGAGGAGTGCTTCACCGACAGGGACTTCTGGAAGCCTTCCTGTCCGCTTGGCGGTATCGCCTTCGTGGATGAGTTGATCTTCACCGAACAGAACGCAACCGACGTTGTCTTCTTCGAGGTTAAAAGCGATGCCGTAAATATCGTTAGGGAATTCGATCATCTCACTCGCCATAGCGTTGGCAAGTCCATGCACCCGCGCGATACCATCGCCTACTTCCAGCACTGTGCCAGAATCATAGACATCCACGTCCTGTTCAAACTGTTGCAGTTGTTGTTTAAGGATATTTGATATTTCGTCCGGTCGGACTTCTCTTGCCATATTTTCAGTCCTCTGTGGGAGTCATAGTTGTCAATCTTCAGTTCTTGGTTTTCAGTTAAGAGGTTTCCTTGTAACAATCTATCTTCTCCTGAAGTACGCCAAGTAAGTGTAAATTGTTGCGAACCCGTCTTTCAGCTGATAACTGACAACCGATAACTATGAACCTTGTGCAAGTTGGTGTCTCAGGCGTTGAAGTTGGGTCGCAACACTGGCATCAAAAACAGTGTCGTCTAATTGCACAATAAATCCGCCCTGAATTTCTGCGTCAACCGTAGTTTCCAAGCGCACCTGTTTTCCTGAGTAAGTACGTAAATGCTCTACGAGTTGCTCTTCTTGTTCTGGTGTTAACGGCACGGCCGTCGTCACTTGTGCAACAAGCCTGCCCGCAGCTTCATCAACAATTGCTGAGAAGACATCCATCATCGCAAGAAGATAGCGTTCGCGTTGCTTTGATGCAAGTAACTTGAGAAAGTTAATTGTTAACGGATGTGTCGCATCGGCAAAAACCTGCTCAAACGTCTCGCTTTTAAATTGCGGAGACAAAACAGGACTTGATATTAATTGCGCGAGCTCCTCAGACGCTTCAATTAACTCCCGCAGCTTATCCATATCTGCAACAATTTCTGCCAAAGCATTTTGTTCCAACGCTGCATCGTATAGGGCACGGGCATAAGGTTTTGCAACCCGAATGTCTCTCATGGTTGGTTTTCACCGTAATAAAAATAATATTCTTAATCTTAAAAGATCGCCTGAGTCGGGATGTCCTACGAATGTGGATCCGTCGGCAATCTACTAATGGATGCATCGATAATATGCTGATGCCGTTCTGCAGTGAGTTCCTCGCTTATAATTTTGCTCGCAGCATCAATCGCGAGTTCGGCAACAACGCCACGCAGTTCCGAGATCGCTTCATCTTTTTCTCGCTGGATCTCTGCCCTGGCCCTTGTGACTTCATCTTCTGCTTCTTGGCGTGCTTGGGTCAGGATTTCCTGACGCTCAGCATTTCCCTGTTCAATTGCGGCTTGGATTTTGGTTTGTGCCTCGGTCTCGATAGCGGCTAAGCGTTGGCGCGTCTCCGCAGTCAGCTGGTCCAACTCTTCGCGATCAGTCCTCAATTGCTCCAATTGCGTCACAATGTCAGATCTGCGTTCGTCTAAAAGTCCACCGACCTTACCGAAAACAAACTTCCACAGCACCGCCAGCACAACCAAAAAACCGATGACTTGGATAATAATCGTCTTCGGGTCAATCCCGAGCACACTCAACAGTCCTGATTCACCAGCAGGTGCCTCAGCAGCGAACGCACTCTTGACGCAGATGCCCATTAGAATAACGCAGCAGGCGTATAAGGCACAGTTTGCAATCCTATATTTGGTGTCTCGCATAAGTTTGCTGTACTCTGTTTTGAAACTGAAGACGTAACGTCTCCTTTTGTTGAATTGAAGACGTAACGCCTCCTTTTTCTTGTTTCAGCCCCCGTTGGGGCGAGATGTTTATAGAAAGGAGTTATTTAATTTCCGCTTCTGACATCTGTCGCGACTCGTCTCGCATCTGCATCAATCATCTCTTTCAGCATTTCGCCTTCCGGGAGTTTTGTCTGCAAGATAAAGAACATTAACAGCGCGTAGATAACGAGCGATTCGATGAGTGCCAAACCGATAATCATTGCAGTTTGGATCTGCCCCGTGGCTTCAGGTTGACGGGCAATACCCTCAAGGGCTGTACTTGTCGCACTGCCTTGTGCCCTTGAGGCGAAAATAACGGCGATCGGCAATCCTAAAGTTACACCGAACGCCAACACTGCTAAATAAATCATGAAATGTCCTCCT
>JAPPNJ010000045.1 GCA_028818705.1 Candidatus Poribacteria bacterium | reverse complement strand
ATTGCTAGCAGTGGCGTATCGGACATCTCACCACTATCAGGATTGATTAATTTGAAAAGGCTTGATTTACAGGACAACCGTCGTATATCAAACATTTCACCTTTGGCATCTTTGAGAAACCTTGAAGACCTACAACTCCACACTAATAAGATATCGGATGTCTCGGCCCTCGCAGGTTTGTCCAACTTGAAACACCTGCGACTTGAACGTAACAACATATTAGATATATCTCCCTTGGATGGGTTACAAGAGAATACAAGAATTTATTGGTTTAACAATCCGGGTTTCCGACAGGGTGGGCCCAAAATAGAGGGACCCTGGTTATGGGTGTTGGTGCCGGGAGGGGGCTTTCATGACGGAGTGGATTTACTTTCACAAGCGAGTGGCGGTGCTGTAACAGAGTTAGCGATTTCAACAGATGGAGCAATAGAGGGAGATGCTGTCGGCGAAAATGTGTGGACATCAGGCAAAATTGCACCTATGCTTGTGGAGGGCGGCAACATTGGCACGGTGTTAAACGCCGTGGGTATGGAAAGAAAATATGATGAGAACATGATTTATGGTTCCATTATCTTATACGCGCCGCGTGAACAGCAGACAACCATGTTCTCTGGGGGTTGGGGCGCGGAAAGAGTTTTGCTCAACGGCAAGTTTCTTTACGAACAACCTTGGGAGGTGTGGAGCGACGGGGTGTGGAGCAATGATTATCGACATTTCTTCCCGGTCACACTAAAGCAGGGGCCAAATGTTTTGTTAGTTGGGATCTACAATGGTCATAAAAAACACGCGGCGGTCGTTGGTTTCTTTGGGTTTGCCCCTGACACGGAATACACGGTAGTATCCTCCGGCACCGGTTTAACGTTTTCGACAGACACTACGAGTGTTCGCGTCGGCGATACATTCACACTCCGTATCAATGCGGAAAAAGTCACAAGCTTAGCTGGGTGGCAGTTTGATTTAACATTTGACTCTCGTGTACTTAAAGTGGTTGGAGTGAACGAGGGTGATTTTTTGAAGACAGGAGGTGAAACGACCTTCTTTCAGAAGGGCTCAATTGATAACACTGCGGGGACAATTACAGGCTTGAGTTCAGCACGCATTGCCAAAAGTGGTGTGAGTGGCGCAGGGACGCTGCTATCGGTAACTTTCTCAGCGAAAGTAGATGGAAACAGCGAATTAACCCTGCAGAACTTTCAACTTGGATCTGTCACTGGTGAGGTAATTCCTGCTGGCGTGCGCCCTCTTGTTATCAGTGTAGAGTTCGGCCCGACTTGGGATGGGAATGCCGACGGACAGATAAGCGTTCTGGATCTGATTCTTGTAGCACAGCATTTGGGTGAAACAGCACCTGCCAACTCGAAAGTTGACATAAATAGAGATGGTCAAGTGAGCATTCTAGATCTCATCCTTGTGGCGCAACACATGGGTGAATCAACAGAGACAGCCTCGCCTTCCATTCTTGCTATAGAGGGCATAGACAGACTGGATCCTGCGATGATACAAACGTGGATAGAACAGGCACAGGTTGAAGACGACGGCTCTATTACTTTTCAACAAGGTATTGCTTACCTGCAAAGCCTCTTAGCGTTGCTGGTTCCGGAGGAGACTGCACTGCTGCCCAACTATCCCAATCCGTTCAATCCAGAGACGTGGATCCCGTATCAACTCGCGGAACCTGCGAATGTCACCTTGCGTATCTATGCCGTAAATGGCGCCTTGGTTCGGATTTTGGAATTAGGGCATCAAACTGCGGGTACCTATCATAGTCGCAGGCGTGCGGCGTATTGGGATGGGAAAAATGACGTCGGTGAGTCTGTTGCGAGTGGTATCTATTTCTATACCCTCACAGCAGGTGACTTCACTGCAACGCGGAAGATGCTGATTCGGAAGTAAGTATGTCTTTGAGTTTCGGCTACGAAAGATTTGCATACTCTCGAAAATTCTTGCATTTCAAGGCAGTCTATGCTATGATATAAAATCATGGAAGTTAACCTCCAAATAAGGTAGGTGAATCTGTGGCGAGCGGTATCTATTTCTATACAGTCTTTATAGACAATTTCACCGCAACACGAAATAAATTTTCTGCGGTTAGCGGTTTCGCGAAGGCGGTACGCGATGGAACCTCTTTACTGAATAGCCCCGAACTGCTAACTGATAGCAACTGAGGAGATGGCACGATGCACCAAAGACTACGTTCTGCCCCCACAGTCGTCTATCCCGAATCTGACGGTCAACCGATGGCAGAAACAGAAAGACATCAAAAAGTGATGATAGATTACATAGATATTCTGAGGAGACACTTCCGGGATGTACCAGACGTGCACGTTGGGGGGAACTTACTTCTGTATTATGAAGAGAACAATCCCCGGAGGTGGGTCTCTCCAGATGTGTTCATGGTTCGGGGTGTCTCGAAGAAAGAACTTCGGGTATATAAAACGTGGGAACAGCATCCGACGCTTGATTTTGTATTGGAGGTTGCGAGTCCAAGCACAGTCAGAAAAGATTTGGGTGAGAAAAAAGAGCTTTACGCGAATGTGCTGAAAGTCAGAGAGTATTATATCTACGACCCGTATCATGAGATAGAACCATCGTTCATAGGTTTTCGTCTTGTGGAGGGTATGTATGAAGAGATAGGTGTTGTGGAGGATAGGCTTCCATCTGAAACGCTGGGCTTGGAACTTGGTGAACATGAAGGAGTTCTGCTTCTATATGATCCAGTGGGTGATGAGTGGTTGTATCCATCTGATACGCGTGTAGATGCAGCGGAGGCTCGCGCAGCAGCAGCAGAGGCCGAACTCGTTGAGCTCCGGGCAACCCTTAAACGGCTGCAAACTTCTGAATAGTGTTTGCTATCAATAAAGGAACAACTTTCAGCCTTGTTTGGGGGCGTGGATACACTTATGGATTTTATGATAAAACGACAAGAAAAGCGCATAAAACAAGGGGTGAAATATGCAGACTTTTCACCTTATCGAAAGAAAACAAGAAGAAATCCAATTTCTCAGCCCCGCCAGATACCCAATCGCAGGTGTAGGGATAAACCACCGATAGTGTGCTATGTCTTGTACTGTGGACTCCATTTGACGACGTAATCAGACGGAATCTCCCGGACAAACATCGACGCTGCCCGATCCCTATCTCCAAAACGGTACGTGACAGAACTCAGATAAAGCTGCGCTTGTGCGCGCGTCATACCGACATAAAAAAGACGCCGCTCCTCTTCAAGTTCTTCCTCTGTGATATTCTGCCGCCACATCGGAAAACTCCCCTCTTCCATACCAATGATGAAAACGACCTGAAATTCTGTTCCTTTCGCTGCATGCAACGTCATCAACGTCAGCTGCTCAGTCGTATCATCAAGTTCATCTACATTGGTGAGTAACTTCTGATAATCCAGGAAGTCGGTAAGTCTGTGTCCATAACCCATTGATTCAAAATGGAACGCGGCATTCATGAATTGAATACGACGTTGTCGCCACTCAATGTCTTCTGGAAACTCTGGAACGGAGGCATCCTGTAATTCTTCCATATAGGGTGTTGCTTCTGATGCTTCAAGTGGGAAACGATCTGGCAGTCCAGCCCCATGCGTTTTGACAAAACGCTTTGCAGCATTGAGGAACACCTTGGTCTCTGTTAGACTTTCTTCTTTGGAAGCATCTTCCGATTCCAGTGCTTCAGTTTTAGTGAGGATACCAATACCGACAAGTGGTAGAAGTTCGGTCAGGGATTTCACCTCGCGTTTATAAGCATCAATTTTTATGAGTTCTTTGAAAATTTCTCGATTGACTCTAACATCCTCCACGGCACCATGTAGGTGACCGTGTTCAATCTCAAATTTCTCGGCAAGTGCACCAATGCTACATCGTTGCCGAGGGAAAAGACGCCGCGCCGTAGCGAGCGTATCGTAATGCGGAGCAGACAAGTCTCTTTTCAAGTACCGTCTAAGGTCACGCGCAAGGATGAGATTATCGTATTCCGCCACATTGTGTCCAATCAAAATCCTATCATGTATGACCCTAAGGAATTCAGGCAATATCATTTCGATGCCAGGTGAGTCTTTAACTGTTTCAGCATTAATTCCGTGAATCCGAGTCGCAGCATACGGAATGTATCCGCCTGGAGGTCTTACATAGTAATGGTGCTCTTCAAGCATATCTCCGACGGCACTGAGTCGGTTTGCAGCAATCTCAACAATTTCTGCAGTTTTCGGGTTGATGCCAGTCGTCTCCAGATCGTAGACAACCATATCTGCCATATTTGGGCTTTCAAAGCGATTAATAAGCCGTTGGCAAAGCTTGAGTGCCGCAATGCTCCGGACGTTTTCGGAACCGAGGCGAATCACGTCTGTGTTCACTACATCTGCTGTACCGATGAGAATCGTCCGCGTATCCCGTCCATTTTCCCCGATTTCTTCAAAATCACCGATAAGCACATGTACGCCATTACTTCCCATGATTGTAGGCGTGGGATGAGGGCTCCCCGTCTCGCCATTTGATTCTTGATCCAAGGATTGCAAGCGCACTGTGTGATCCAGATAGGTTTCAAGCGTCTGATGAATGATATGCGCTGCGCAGTATTCATCGATCCCGTGACTGGCAGTAATTTGAATAGGTTCATCGCGGTCGAGAGCGCTATAGAGAACATCTTGCACGGTGCCAAGGTTTGAAAGTTCGGGTTGGCTTTCGATAACCTCCAGTTCCTCTGCGCGATACGGAGAGCGAGAGCGTTCCAGAGTGTCAAAGAGTTTTAAGATGATTTTATCGACTTTTTCACCTTCGATTTCAACTGATAAATCCGCAAGTTGTGTCCAGAATTGACGGACATTTCGTCGGGTCAAAGGACCGACATCGTCTGGATATGCTTCAATATTTTTCAGAAGTTCCATAAACTCAATGTGTTCTCGCTGTGCCAACCACTGAAGGCGTACCCAGGTCAGATCGTCGATATAGGTCTCAGGGAACTTGATCGCACGTTCCAAGTCTTGTGGAAGTTCCCACTGGATGAAACGCAGATAGGCGAGAATATTCTTACTACTCCCTTCGCCAAAAGAATTCGTCGGTTGAACCCGCTGAAACTTGATTTTTTCGCGTAGCAACTGATCAGCCAAAACGTTTGCCAGTCTGTGTGTTCGGTAAAAGATCGCTATATCACGATAGGAGTAGTTACGTTGCGCCACCAATTTCTTGATAACATCGATGATATTGAGTGCTTCCGCTACGGGTGTATCGAAAGTATAGTGGAAAATATCCGGTCCTTCGTCTTTGTGAGTTTTGAGCGGATGCTGTTTTTGTCGTTTAGGATTTCGGGAGATAACCTCCTCCGATGCCCGCAAAATTTTCTCGCTACACCTGTAGTGATCGTCCAATTCAAGCTGGCGTGGGTTGTAGTCCGATTTGAAATCGTCAATGTACTGTGGATTCGATCCGCGCCAACTATAGATAGCCTGATCTCCATCCGCGACTACCATGAGATTCCCGTCCGGTGGCTGACAAAGCGTTTGGAGTAGACGATACTGCACATTATTTACATCATGATATTCGTCGACAAGGACGTAGGAGACCTCTCTGTGGTAGGCTTCTCGGACTCCTTCTGCCTGCTCAAGCAATTCGACGGTTTTCACGAGGAGATCGTCAAAATCGAGAGCATCGTATAGGTCGAGTTTGTCTTGATAGGTCCGCAGTACACCCCGTATGTTTTCGATGGTTCCAGACCCATGAATATCTGTTGAATCCACGGCATCAACAGGGTTCTGCAATGTACATTTGGCACGGCTGATGATGTTTCGCAGGGACCATGGCGGGTAATCATCAGCGTTGAGGCTCAAGTCGCGAACACTCTCCGTTAAAATCTCGTCTTGGAACTCTTGATCGAAGATGGTAAAGTTCTCGCTTAATCTGATCTGCTGCGCGTGCTTTCGGAGCACTTTGACGCAAAATGTATGGAACGTGCAAGCCTGAATGCTGGATCCGTGAGGTTCGCCAATTTCGTCGTTGATGCGTTTCTGCATTTCTTCCGCAGCTTTATTGGTAAACGTGAGCGCGAGGATGTTCTCCGGCTTAATACCGAGTTCGCGGATAAGGTAGGCGATGCGGTGTGTTATGACTTTTGTCTTTCCAGTACCGGGACCTGCGATGACAAGAAGGGGACCATCTTTGTGTGTTGCTGCTTCTCTCTGTTTTTCATTTAGTTCGTGAAGAATGTTCATCAGGTTTCCCTCCGTACATTCTATCGGGAGAAATTTATGTCATTTTTTATAGCCGATGTGATAATATTTGTGTTGAAAAATATAGTGCTAATAAGCAATTCACCGCTACGAATAGCCTACGATTATTATACCTTATTCAACGTGAAAAAACAAGACTTTTGAGGATAGAAGAGGCTGTTGACGTTGCTTTTTTGCGTGTTGGATAGGGAAGTCTTGCGTTCAGTTTTCCTTAACAGTATAAGAACTTTAATCGGGAATTTCTTCACCTAACATTAGCGGAACTAATCGTAACGGCGCACGACGTGTGCCGTTAATGTTTTAAGTCTAAGGGCATAAGGCGTGTCGTTAATACTTTAACAGGACTTGCGCAGCAAGCATGCCTACTGCGAAAAAATTGCCTGATGAATCGCGTGAGTCCTAACTTTGGATCGTAACAGCGCACAAAGTGTGTCTGCTACTTTATAGGAGAAAAATGAAATATTTGAACGAGTTGAAAAACGTGGAGACCTTTTTAGGCATATTAATTCTTCTAATTTCTATCTGTGGCTGTGAAAAAATCCACACCATGATGCCGCCCGATCAACCTGAAATGATAGGGACTACTCCAGTTCGGGTAAGTTTCGTCTATCCGGGCGATTGCCTCGGCGATTCTTCCTACTGCGATGTGCTTTATAACGGGGCGCAGAAGGCTAAAATGGACCCCAGTGTTGAAGTAACCGAAATGGAGAGTAACTTCGAGACGTGGGACGTGCAGCTAAGTGCCGCTGCTGGAAGTTCAGACCTCGTTATCACTTCTGGGTACCAAATGGGTGATCCTGTTTCACGCGTGGCACCAGAGTTTCCAGAGGCTATGTTTGTTATCTTTGATGCTGCCGTGGATCTTCCAAATGTGGTCTCCTTCACACACAGAGTAAACGAAGGCACTTTTCTACTGGGGGCGATCGCTGGGTTAAAAACAGAGACTGGAAAAGTCGGCTATCTCGGCGGGGCGAATGTACCGTTGCTGCACGAATTTGAAGCCGGTTATGTCGCTGGGGTCAAAGCTGTTAATCCAGATGCAGAGATTATCAAGGGATATGTTGCGGACGATCAACAAGGGTTCTACCAACCCGATGTTGGCGGGACAATTGCCTTAACCCAGTATGGACTCGGCGTTGACGTGATTTATGCCATGGCAGACCAATCTGGATTCGGTGCTGTTGAGACAGCGAAACTCGCAGAAGGGCGGTATGTGATATGGAACTACATCGATATCACCGACATGGCACCAGGTATCATCTTGACTGGGTTGCGTGTCGGAATTGATGAGTCAGCCTACAACGTTGTTCAAGAGTTCGCAGCTGGGAATCTTATGGCAGGTGTTCGTTCCCTCGGTCTTGCTGAGGACAAGGTCGGCTATATGCTTGCTGATGGGAACAAAGATCTCCTTTCCGCTGAACTCCTTGAAAAAGTCGAAGTACTAAAGGCAGCCATCATTGCCGGTGAGATTGCTGTGCCAACGGTGCCGTAACCTTACCAGTCGCACAGTAAATTCCCCTTAAAATAGGTAGGTGCGGTTTTTAACCGCACCTTTTTCGTTTTATATCCTTGTTTTTCCAGTTTCCATCCGTTGCATCATTAACAGAATTTCCCAACCTCACCAACACAATTCGTTGAACGCTCTGCCCGGACTTCATCCTCCTCCTATTCAATGTTTAGAAACATAGCTTGATCATTGAGTCGAGCTCTGAAAATCTAAACTTTTCTCAAAAACCTCAAAAGCCTCTTTTATTTTTTTTACCATATCTGGGGAGAGCAGAAACCATTCCGTTCCCGGAGCATCCTGAATATGCATATTCTGTTTTTTTAGAGAATCGTGTATAATTTGCTCTAAATGTCTGGGGCTTTCTGTATAGATAACGGCTTCTTTTATAGGTTCTTCTGACATTCCTGTCCTCTGCTCGTCTATTCTGCGCTGTGGATTGCCCTCAGTGCATCCGATCTTGAATGCCCACTTATTTTCACCTTTCAACTCAGCATTCTCTTTGGCGGTTGGAAAATAATAAAAATAGACGGAACCTTTCCTTATCTTATCAGAGGTCGGATATTCTCTCCTGTCCACAGGATCGGGCTTATACCCTGGTTGACTTTTAATACGTCGCTGCGAGCGATGTCGCCTGACAGCCTTTCGATCGGGTTTATACCCTGGTTGACCTTTAATATCCCAAAAACCTGTGTTTGGGTTATCTGCGAGACCTTTGTTCTTAAGATTGTCCAAGGCATCCGACACAGGATGAATTTTCTTTGTATGTGGCGTTCCGCCTCTTTCTATATGCGCTGTCTCAACCTTTTTAATCATATCTCGTTTGGGAACACCAGATTTTCCTGAGAAAAACTCGAGGATAAGTTCCCGTGCGCTTGACATGACCAAATGTTGTCCAACATATTCATACTGATTATGCATAAAAATATCACCTCAACAGATTCGTCTTGATTGTCCCTGAAGTAGATTTATTGCTATCTTGCGTAAGTTCTATAAAAAAACACCAACAGCCTTTTCCCTCACGGCTTGGTATCAGTATTAACAGGCGGTTCATCATTGTTCAGAAACCGGTCGATCGTGTTGATTGTTGCCGGACGCGTGCGGAAATCGGCAACCCACGGTTCGCGGAAGTATACCTGCTTTTCGCGCGGTAAACCGGAGAGTACTTCAGGTGGAATCCGCAACCGGTGCCAATGCGTTGCGAGATGTGCATAAGCGTTTAGCACTGCCACACGCGGGGTCTCACGTTGCCATACGGGACCGGCGTGACACAGGTTTTCTGTGAAGAAAATTGCGCTCCCTGCTGGACATTCGTAGGTCATCAGGAATGGACTCCGTTTCCCCGCTTCTAACGACATGTGATCGGGATGCATCGGAAAATTGGATTTGTGACTTCCTGCTATAAAGTGGGTTGCCCCGTCCTTTTTGGAAATATCCGTCAGTTCAAAGACGACGCGCACCATTCCGGCATGGATGCGTCCATTATTGACGCGATATCCGAAAATTGGATCCGCCTGTTGCGGTCCACCACCGTGGAGTCCACCGTGTTCCTGTCCTTTTTCGCGCCAGACAGAAGAGCAGTTCTCCAGCCGAACATCGGGTCCAATGATCTCGTGTAAAACATCCAGCACTTTGGGATGGTCAATGAGGACACTCGATGGACCGCCCGGCACGGCGCGGTGTTCCGGCGGTAGAGCGTCTGGATTGTGGTGTATCCGTTCAATTTGCTCAACCATCGCATCCACTTCATCGCGTTCGAGGATTGCTGGACGGACAAGGAAGCCAGATAAGTCAAATCGAAATTTTTCTTCATCAGTCATAAGTTTCACATCTCCTTTCTTAATTTTTTTCTCTGCGAAACCTCTATTTGAGAGTATACCGAAATTTTAGAACCTGTTTATCCACTCAAAACTGAAGCAAGATTCTTTGGTTCACCACATTTGCGTCTCTGAATGGCTGGTTTCTGACTAAAGAAACGCACTTTAGCACGTTCAAGTTCACGAAGTTGGAATCTATCAATACCTTTACCGTGGAACAGAATAGGGATACATGTAATTTTGAGTTTACTTAGAGTCTTGTTCGCCTTCTCAGGCAATTTCTCAAATACCGCTGTGACGAAGTCAGCAGCGCCTTGCAATTGATCAGTTATGGCTGGTGTTTTAAAGGTGCCGCTCTTGAGTTCAATGAGAGCAACAATCAAACTACTTTGCGAAGCGTTTCCATAGAAGAGGACATAGTCACATCGCTTGGTAGTAATCCTACGCCGTTCAAACTCACATTCAAGATTTATGATAACCCGATTAGGTGGAACGTCCGTCAGGTATACGCGGCATCCGTCTCCGCTACAAGATCTGCTAAGGCATTCATCATTTACCTGCTTCTCAATTTCTGTGAGAAGCTCTTTTAATCCCACTTACCCTACCTCCTGTCAACTTCTTCAAGTAGATCTTGGAGGTTTACAGAACGGTCGTAGAGTTCATAAGCTACATCTTCATAATCCTTAGGCTCTACACCTTCAGTGCGGTCGAACGGAATCTGCTTTACGCTTCCATCCTTTTGGAACCACCAGGTTCCCACTTCTTCAGGTAACAACCACTGAGTTGATGAAATCTTTTTAGTTTCCGGTACGCCTTTTCTTTTGAGTTCACCTATCCGAATCAGGTTCGCAATTTCTTTGAGGAGCCAGTCGCTATGGGTTGTCACAACTACACGCACACCAGCACGGACTAAGCCTGCGAGGGTTAATGCTATTTCAGTTTGCGCACCCGGGTGTAGATGTGCCTCTGGTTCTTCAATAATGAGCATATCGCCAGGACGGATTCCACCACGGAGAAAAAGCACGACCGGAGCAAGTTCAGACACCATGGAGGCTGCACGTGTAAGACGGACCTCTTCCCCTATGTCCTTCGGACAACAAAGGAATTCCGGATATCCACTAGCAGAAGGTTTCATAAGTATCTGACCAGCGAGGACATTGGATTCTATAGTTTCAGCGAGGCAGAATATTTCTTTGTTAATTTCTTTGTAAAGTCCGTCAAATTCTTCGTAGAGTATGAGCCGCTGCATAAAATCCGCCACTATCCCTGAAAATGTCGGAATTTCCAGCGGAGTGAGTCCGCCGCGAGTCGCATGCTTGACCAGTGAACTGGCTATTACCCGATGGCTTTGCATAATGCCGCTTCGTGCGGCTGGTAAGTAGGCTCTGTCTCCTGTATATTTGTTTAATTTTTTACTGAAAGACAGGGAGTATAAATCATCAAGGTAAAATTTTTCCTTTGACTCTAACAATTCTTTAGGACAAAGAACTAAATTCTTGTTAAATGCTCCGCGCGTGGTAAGGTATGATTCGGAGGCATCCAAGTTGAAGTGCCATAGACTCTGGATTTCCTCACTGACTTTCAGAGCAATATTCATCTCACCGCGTTGACCGTCTTTTAAACGAATCAGTTCCCTAATTGAATTAAGGTCAAAGCAGCGTTTGAGCTCGGCCTTTAGACTTTCGATGTCTTGGATCTCTGACTGTAACATGACACGAGTCGCCTGGGGCAAGTCAGCAAACTTAAATGATCGGTCAAGTGTATTGAACTTTTTGAGAATCGCTTGACGGTCTGTATTATCTCGATGTAACAAACTATGGAAATCAAAGTCACCTATTTGCCTAGACCGATCCGGTAATCGAGAGAAACCATTAAAAATACCGTGCAGTGCATAGATAAGCGTAGAGAAATAGGTTTTGCCAGTGTTGCTTGGTCCGACGAACACTGTTAACGGACAGAGATTTATTGTGGCTTCTGCAATCGGACCGAAATTCTTAACAGCGATTTCAACATTTGGATGTTTAAACGTTTCTGGCATTTTTGATTCGCTCATTGGAACTTCTCCGTTTATCTTTCTGCATGCACTTTCTGAACAGCATCAACCAATTTATCAGCACCGAACCGAACAACATCCGTTGCAGGCAAACCCGTTTCTGTTTCTGCGTGACGAACCGCCTCACGTGCCTCAGCATCGGACAAATCGAAACAATTCAACGCTAAGCCAATCACTTTGGCAGGTTTTATCGGCGCAGCCATCGCTTCATACTGTGCTATCATTTCAGGCACCGACGGTAACGGCACCGTGTACCGAGCAACGGTATCTCGTGATGGCTGATGACAGAATATCATCGCATCCGGCAAACTTCCGTGGAGTAGGCTCAACGTTACACCGGAATATCCTGGGTGCACCAACGAACCTTGCCCTTCAACGATCAGCAAATCGTGGTTTTTGGCACCTTCAAGTACAATTTCTTCCGCTGCACCCGCAGTGAAATCAGAGACGACAGCATCAATCGCAATGCCCCAGCCCCATACCATGATACCGTTTTGCCCTGTCGGACAGAACTCGGCGTTCACGCCACGTGCTCGCGTAGCCTGCGTAACCTCTATCCCTGATAGCATTTTCCCGACGCGACAGTCTGAACCCACAGTCAGGATAACGGTTGCATCGACATCAGCGGCTTTGCACGTCGCGACAGGCAGATCGGGGGGCGGTTTTCGTGCATCCCATAGGATAACGTCGTTTGCTTCCGCCATTTCGGACAGTTCTGTATCTTCACTTAAAAATTGGTGTAGGCCACTCATGATGTGTAAGCGATTTTGTATCGCTTCGTGAAGGATCGCGCGCCAGGCAGATGGTAGTTCCCCACCGGGTGGTGCGATGCCAATAGCAAGCATCGTCGGATTAAACCGCATAGCCTCGGCAAGGTCACGGACAACTGGAATCCCTTCGCCAATCTCAATGACTTCACTAACATCTCTTCCCACGTTATCGCTATCAATGACTGCAACCACGTTGTCAGGGAGATAACGCACGAGAACTGTGGCGGTTTTCGATTCAAGTATACCAAACGAACCTTCAGCGAGAATCGCAATTTGATGTGATTTCGGTTGTAATTGCTTTACCATTTTTTATCCACCGTTTCGTGCAGATTCAGGATATACTTATACGTTAGCATAAATCATAATCAATTTCAAGAAATAGCGGAATTGATGCCAGAACCATTCAGTTTTCCAACTGACAACTGATAACTGACAACTGATAACTATTAGAGAAATTGCCGAAGATACCTACCACCAAGTGCAAAACCGTCTAACCCGGGGGCACCACGATCCTCATTTTCAACACAAAGCACATAGTCATAGCCAGATTCCTGCAACGCACCAGTGATAGTTCCCCAATTCAGCTGACCGCGTCCCGGCACACGGTATTGCCACCACCAGTTCCCGATAATGCCTTGCCGAAACTTCATCTGCGGACTAATTTCGCAATCTTTCACATCTGCGTAATACCATTTGCCGTTGAACATACGAATAGCATCTTCAGCCGGTAAAATGCCCATCCATAGCCAATGGGACGGATCACAGGACAACCCCAGCGAATCCGAAGGAATTGCATCGAGAACACGCTCCCACATTTCAGGATTACAAGCGATATTGCCCATTCGCACAGCGCAGTCTAAGGCAATCTGTACATTTTTCTCTTCAGCAAAACGAACAACAGGTGTCCACATCTCCTTGAATCTTCCGACGAGTTCAAGCGACCTATCGCCGGGGTTACCGGGTTCTGAAGAGAACTGTCCGTAAAAATGCCAGCCAACAGCACTACCAGCGTAAGTCACCAATACGGGGGCACCAAGAATGTGTGTTGCTTCAATCGCCTGGATGAGTGCGTCGCGTGCGTTCTCTCGCGTTTCTGCATCGTCGTCAAGTAGGTTACAGTGCGATGTTAGCGCGGCGAGATAGATGTCGTTGTCGTCTAAAATTTCCTTGACTTCTCCTACGCCAGATTGTATAATGGCACTCGGTTCAAAAACGCCAGTGGCGTTAGGACGGATTGCATCAAACCCGTTGGCCTTTGCCCACGCTGCGCATTCGGCAAGGCTCCATGCGCCGTTGCCCGCGCTCGTGCTGAAACTTAATTCCATAATTTCCCCTTTTTTCTCCGTTGAGGACTCGCTACGAATGCAAATTCTGACGAAAGGTAATCTAACTGATAAACTGTTTTCCCTCTATAATCAACTTCTTGCGCAACACGGACACCGCAAATGGTGGCCCGCCGATACACCGTTTGAAGTGGCACTCGGTGCAATCCTAACCCAAGCAACATCTTGGCGTAACGTAGAAAAAGCGTTGGATAATCTCAGAGCTGCGGGTACTTTTACACCTGAAGAGATAGATTCTGTCAGCCAAACTGTGTTGGAGCGTCTCCTCCGACCGTCGCGTTACTTCCGTATGAAGGCACAGAAGGTACGCGCATTTGTGGAACATATCAAGCAACGCCCCATGCCCCTCATGTTTACGCAAGATGTTCCCGAATTACGTGAAGAACTCCTCTCCATCTACGGGGTCGGTCCCGAAACAGCCGATACCATTATTCTCTATGCCGCTGGAAAACCGAGTTTCGTCGTCGATTCGTATACCTATAGACTTTTCTCGCGATTGGGATGGGTTGAAGGGAGATACGATTATGACAAACTTCGCGACCTATTTATGGACAACCTCCCCCACGATGTCGATCTCTTCAATGAATATCATGCGTTAATCGTTGGGCACGGTGCAAGAGTGTGTCATAAGAAAACGCCGAATTGTCAAGAGTGTCGTTTACGGACATCTTGTGACTATTACAAATCGTCCGAGAGACAGGTGAGCGAGTAGTTACAAATCGGCTTGCTACTAAAGTTGCGCAAAAAAGTCCGTTTCTGTCAGGATTGGAACACCCAATTCTTCTGCCTTCGCGTATTTACTCCCCGCATTTTCACCTGCGATGAGGTAATCCGTCTTGTTTGTCACGCTTGATGTGACCCTGCCACCGCGACTTTTAATCGCATTAGACGCTTCCGAGCGGGTCATACCTTCAAGACTTCCCGTGACAACGAATGTTTTCCCGCTGAAAAAGTCATCTATTGTTTCACTTGTTTGTACTTGAGTGGATTCTGCTTCTACTGTAAAACAGTGTAAGCCGGCTGTTTGTAGTTTTTCAAGTAGCGTCTGATTTTGCGAAAAGAAGTTAGATACGCTTTCTGCGATCTGTGGTCCGATTCCCTTCACCGATTCAATGTCTTCTTGTGCTGCTTTACTCAGTCTATCTATAGATCGGAAATTCGCTATTAACAGTTCTGCCACGCTCTCGCCGACATGAAAAATACCGAGTCCGAAAAGCAATTTTTCTGCCGGTGCCATCTTACTTTGCTCAATTTGGTGAACAAGGTTGCGGGCGGATGGTACACCCATCCGCTCCAACTTACTTAATGGTTTTACCTCTAACGTATAAAGGTCTGCTACATCACCGACTAATTCGTTATCTACTAATTGGGTGATTGTTGCAGGACCGAGGCCCTCAATCTGGAGTGCATTGCGCGAAGCGTAGTGCGCAATACGACGTTTCAGTTGGGCGACACACCCCACATTCACACACCGAACTGCGACTTCTTTTTCTGTGCGTTGGACGGGTGTTTTGCACGCTGGGCAATGATCTGGGAATTCAAAAGGGGCTTTATCTCCAATCCGGTCCGCTGTTAGTACCTCAACAATCTTAGGAATGACATCCCCGGCACGTTCTAACACAATCTTATCGCCGATGCGAATGTCTTTTGTCTTAATTTCCTGTTCGTTGTGGAGGGTGGCGTTCGTGATTGTCGCACCTGCAATTGATACAGGCTTTAAAATTGCAACCGGTGTCAGTGCCCCAGTGCGTCCTACTTGCACTTCGATTGTTTCAACGGTTGTAATGGCTTGTTGGGCATCGAACTTGTAGGCAATTGCCCAGCGCGGATATTTGGAGGTGGTACCAAGGGCTTGTTGTTCGGAGAGTTGATTAACTTTTACGACGACACCATCAACCTCGTATGGGAGTTCATGGCGTTTTTCTACCCAGTGTTGATAATAGTTCTGAACGTCTTCGATTGACTTGTGGCAGTCAGTATATGGATTACACTTGAGCCCCCAACGCCACATGTGTTCTAACGATTCCGTATGTGTTGCGAATTCAAATCCTTCGGCGTAATTGAGGGTGTACACGAAAATATCTAATGGACGGGAGGCGGTGATAGAGGCATCTAACAGTCGCAGCGAACCAGCGGCAGCGTTCCGTGGATTCGCAAATGGCGATTCACCTTCTGCCTCGCGCTGGGTGTTGATTTCACCAAGGCGGTGCTTCGGAATGAAGACCTCACCGCGCACTTCCAGAACGGGCGGCACCGTTGTATCAGTTTCAGCAAGTCTCAACGGCACAGAACGGATCGTTCGTAAATTGTCGGTTACATCCTCGCCATACTCGCCATCTCCGCGCGTGAGCCCTTGCGTGAATCTTCCATTTTCGTAGGTTAAGGAAACCCCCAACCCATCGATTTTTAGTTCTGTAACGTATGCAACAGGTGCCCCTTCTAACAACCGATGCACGCGGGCTCCGAATTCCTGTAGGTCCTTCTCATCGTAGCTGTTGTTCAGGCTCAGCATCGGATTACGATGCTGAAATCGGGTGCCTAATTCTGCGCCACCTCCAACCCGTTGTGTCGGCGAATCTGGTGGGATAGGTCCAGGATCCGACGCTTCGAGTGCCTCAAGCTGCTTCATAAGCGCATCGAAATCCGAATCAGATATTTCTGGCTCGTTTTCGATATAGTACTTGTGCTCATAATAGCGAATTAGCGCTCTGAGTTTCTCAATTTCTGTTTGCATAACACCCGATTCCATCATTCTCTGTAGGAGCGATCTCCAAATTGTGCTAATAAAGCACAATTTGTCTTAGCTTTACATTTCGCGATTTGGACTATAGAACCGACAGAAAACCGGATACTACTGATTCGATTTTAGAAGAGGCTTCCTAAAAGAATAAGCGGCAGACCTGCCGCAGGTCAAACTATTTGCGTCACAGGGTATGTGCTGATAAATTGTTTGCGAGTGTTAACCGTCTCTGGCGTGTAAAGGTGCGTGGGCGGGTGAATCCTTCACCTGTAGGACCCGCGATCGTCATTGCTAAGTAGCCTTCGCCTTCCAGCCCACAAGATGCGTAAGAAGGCGCATTAATAACTGTCACAGAGCAATCCATCGCTTTCGAGAATTGCGTAATGCGTTTGGTGTTATTTGTGTGGAGTACTGCAGTGTGTCCACGTCCGCCTTCTGCTCTAATTGCTCCTGCCAGTGCCTCATCAAAATCTCGGCACCGAACGACGGGCAGAATCGGCATCAGGTATTCGTTGATGACAAACCCGTGATCTGCTGGAACTTCTACGACAATCGCTACCGTTCCTGCTGGTGCGGTAATACCGGCGGCGTTTAAAATAGTCGTCGCATCTTTGCCTATATATTCCTTGTTCGACTCTCCATTTTCCGTGACAACTGTCTCTAATGCCTCACGTTGGTTTGCGTTCAGCAGATGCCCGCCACTTTGCGTAAGTTCCCGAACCGTTTCATTTGCGACAGACTCAATTACGAAAAGTGCTTTTTCACCGATACATAGCAGGTTATTGTCAAAACTGGTCCCCGCAATAACATGTTTCGCTGCTTCTTGAATCTCAGCGGTTTCGTCGATAATTGCCGGTGGATTTCCAGGACCTGCGGCAATGGTCTTTTTCCCGCTTGATAATGCTGCTCTCACGACTGAAGCACCGCCGGTTGCAACGACCATGGCGATATCAGCGTGATCCATAATCTCTTTTGCTGTCCGCAAACTGGCGTTCGCAACAGAGGTGAGCAGATTCGCTGGACCGCCCGCCTTTACGATCGCTTCGTTAATAACGTGCATCGTTTCTTCAGTGCAGTCACGGGCATTTGGGTGCGGACTAAACACAACAGCGTTACCAGCCGCTAACATTATAATCGCGTGGTTGATTACCGTTGATGTCGGGTTAGTGGTGGGGGTAATTGAGTTGATAACGCCGAAGGGGACATACTCAATAAGAAGCGTCCCAGAATCACCTGAGACTGCCTCTGACAGCAGGTCCTCTACGCCGGGCGAAAGTGTCACGGCACCCTCATTTTTCATCACTTTATGTGCCGCATTGCCCATTTTTGTGTCTTGTACAGCGAGATCAGCGAGGCGTTTGGCGTTAGCAAGCGAGGCCTCTTTGATCGCTTCAATAATCTCTCGTCTTTTAGCGAACCCAAGTTTAACGAGTGCTGCCTGTGCCGTCTTTGCAGCAGTGATCGCTTCCGCAGCTGTGCCGAAAACACCTGCACGAGAAGAACTCGCACCTGTGGATACTGCCGGTTGTGCTGTTGTTACCGGTCCATTCTGTTGTAGGGTTCTCAAGACTTGAGAAACAATTTCTTCTATCTGTTTTTCGTCAATTTGTGCCATTCAGCCCTCCAGTACCTCATCGCGCAGGGCGCGCGAACGGGAACACATGCTGAACTACCCGCGGGTCCAAATATAGACCGCGGGGCTATGTGAACGTGTTCTCTACTAAGCGGTGTAGGGCTGAGGCACGAGTGCCATCTGTCACCCTACAAAGCCTATTTATTTGCTGCTTTTGCTTGGACTCCCGCCGAGAATGGCTTCCACATCTGAATGTGGGCGAGGGATGACGTGTACCGACACTAATTCGCCGACTGATTTTGCCGCTTCAGCGCCAGCGTCTGTCGCCGCTTGCACCGCACCGACATCTCCGCGAACCATAACAGTGACAAAACCGCCACCGACCGTCTCTTTTCCAATCAGCGTGACGTTTGCGGCTTTCACCATAGTGTCGGCAGCTTCAACCGCTCCGACAAGTCCGCGTGTTTCAACCATTCCTAATGCTTCATTGCTCATGTAGTTAAGCTCCTTATCTGTAAAAAAATAGAATGCGAGGCACCGTGCAACGCACCACTGATGTCTGTTTGTAATTCTGCCAGAGGGTCGGTACGCGCAGAGTCCTCTTAATCAAATATGCTCCTTAATAATGATACTACAAAATCCGCATTTCTGCAAGTCAAATTTTTAAAGCGTCAGGTGCTTTTATAATGAGTTATCAGAATATATAGGTGTCTCAGACACTCGGTAGGTCAGGTTTCCAAATCATGCTACGAAAGCATAATTTGTCGCCCATACGCTAATCGCTATGAAAGCCGAAGCCATCCAGCATTTACATGCCTCGTCTATCCTCTGACTGTTGACTGCTGACTGATAATATACTGAGAACTGAAAACTGAGAACTGATAACTATCTAAACTTTTATCTTGACTTTATAATAGAAATTCTGATAGAATATTCCAAGGTTTTAAAATGGTCAGCCTGAAACTTTTACAACGGAATCTGAATCGTTTCACCCGTCCAATTATAGAAGGTGATTGTCCAGATCTAAACGCCTTAGAATTTTAGTGAAGCTTGCAAGATGAAACTTACTGGTAAAAATAAAAAGTCAACGAAGGAGAACTGATTTTGAATAAGAATTTGGAGGCGAAGCAGGTAGTCGCGATTCAAAAAATCCTGTCTGAGATGCCTGAAGCCTCAGTGTATGCTCCAGTAACGGATGCCTTAAACAGAGCGACTGAGTTAGGTGAGGATAACATTGTAGCAGTCCTCAACAGTTTCAGTTCGATGCCTCAGTCGACAACTGTTTTCGCAAATCCGGCACTACACAAAACCGCAGTTGACTGCGCTGGCACTCAGATGACCTTGAACATCCGTAGTTTTGCCATTCGCGGTATTGTGACTGAGAGTGAGATTATCACAGACCGGTTGAGTCCTGCCTATGTTATCTTCGTAGGGCTTTTCGGTAGGAGACCTGAGACAGGGACGGATGGAAGTGATGAAGAAGCAGCACTAACAGAACTAATAGATAGGAAATTTTATGAGATCACGACAGCGCGCAGAGAAAGTCTCGCCGGGAATCAACGCCTCATCAATCAGGTCGCAGAATTTGTTAAAGCTTTTCCAGAGGCAGGTCCCGAAGCTGTCATTCAACACTTCTCAACGCTCCGTAAACTCACCAATCCAGATCAAAAGGGAATTACCGGGACAAGAGATTCCGGTGAGCTTCTCGCCGAACTTATAGATACACACATGGAGAATGTCGCCGTAGGAACCGTTTCTACCTATATGCGGCATCAACTCCGAGATAACAACGCACTACACCCCCAAGTTCTCGCAATGCGCGCGAGCGACCTCATCACTGAACACGAGAAAAGTGGAAAGACTGCCTTCCAAACCTCATATAGCCTGCTTTTGGGACGAGAGGCAACGCCTGTTGAAGCATATATTCTTGAACGGATGGGGATCATACAAACCCACCACGGCTCTGCAGGTTCCAACGTCGTCGCACGCTATCTTGCAACTATGCACACGGGGGCAGTCTCAGACTTTTTTGTTGCCTCTCAGATGACTTTAGATGGGAATCGACATTTTGGGGCAATTCACGATATGACGGCGTTTATTAACCAAATTGAATCACTGGATGATGCTGCCCTTGAAGCGGCAATTCAAGAGCGGATGTTGACTGCGCTTCCCACCTTTGGACACCCAGAAATCGCCGCCGCTGGACGCTCCGATGAAATCCAGCAAGACCCCAGACCCGCCATCTATTTCAATCCTTTCTTGGAGGCGGTTGACAACGGCGATATTCAACTCAACGATACACAGAGGAAACGCTTAAGTATCGCACAGCGTATTTACCAACTCGCTTTCGTTGAAGGCTTTATCCGACCCGGACGTGAAGACCAACCGCCACTCCGTTTAACGCCGAACACCGACTTTGGCGGATGGTCGGTCCAAGAAGGGATGGACATCCACGAAACCGATAGAACACTGTTGACCTACATCTTCCGAGGCTTCGGCTGGATGATGGATGCACGCGAACAACTCGAAATGAGAATTATCCGTCCCGTTATCCCACCGGATCCCGGTGTGATTCCAAAACCGACCGACGATATGACGATTCCCGACGAAGTCGTTGCCCTGCACAATCGGATGGCGAGCGAGGATTTCTTCAGCGGATAGTTACCACTGGTGAGGGGGCCAACCGTACTGAATACCCAGCCGAGGTAGGCGCGGTTTGAAATTGTGCCATTAGCACAATTTGCCTTGACTTTACATTTTACACTGGGTCTGAAAGAAGACGACTGTAACGAATGAGAGAGGAATAACGAGTGATTGAATTCGAGCAAATAACAGTTCCAACAGACGGTGAAAGGATCGGACTCGTTGATGGCCGTCTCGTCGTACCGAATAACCCTATTATCCCTGTCATTGAAGGCGACGGTATCGGACGAGATATCATGAAGGTAACCCGGCGTGTTGTTGATGCAGCTGTCGAGACCGCCTACAACGGTGGAAAACACATTGTCTGGTTTGATGTCTTCGCCGGCGAAAATGCCATGGAGAAATACAAAGAGTGGATGCCGCAGGACACCTTCGACGCAATCGAACACTTCCGGGTCGCCCTCAAAGGACCGCTGACAACCCCGGTCGGCGGTGGGTTTCGTAGCCTAAATGTGACACTCCGCCAGGTTCTTGAACTCTACGCATGCGTCCGTCCTGTTCGCTATTTCCAAGGCGTACCTGCCCCCGTCACGCATCCTGAAAAGATGGATGTTGTTATCTTCCGTGAGAACACTGAAGACGTTTATGCCGGTATTGAGTGGGAGCAAGGCACAGCGGAAGCGAAGAAATTTATCGAACTCCTTCGCTCCGAAATGGGCGTAGACATTCGTGAAGACTCCGGTGTCGGTGTAAAACCGATTAGCATTTTCGGCACGAAACGCTTGGCGCGGATGGCGATTCAATACGCAATCGACCACGATAGAAGTACCGTCACCTTTGTGCACAAAGGCAACATCATGAAGTTCACCGAAGGGGCATTCTGTGCTTGGGGATATGAGCTTGCCAAAGAGGAGTTCGCCGAGCAAACGATTACGGAGGACGAACTCTATGACGAGTATGGCGGTGAGTGTCCAGAGGGTAAAATCGTCGTCAACGACCGAATTGCTGACAGCATGTTGCAGCAGATTTTAACGCGAACCGATGAGTACGATGTGATTGTCACCCCGAATTTGAACGGCGACTACCTCTCGGATGCAGCAGCCGCGCAAGTCGGGGGCATCGGCATGGCACCCGGTGGAAACCTCAGTGATGAAGTCGCCCTTTTTGAGGCAACGCACGGTACTGCCCCTAAATATACCGATCAAGATGTTGTTAATCCAGGTTCACTTATCCTTTCTGCGGTAATGATGTTAGAGCATCTCGGTTGGCAAGAATCCGCTGACCTGATTATTGCTGGGCTTGAGAAAACCATCCTACAAAGGAAGGTAACGTACGATCTGGAGCGTCTCATGGAAGGCGCAACGAAAGTCCGCACCTCCGAATTCGGCGCAGCGATTATAGAAAACTTCTAAATTGGTAGGTGCGGTTTTCAACCGCACCCAATTTTCTTCTCCCTCGACTCATCTCGGCAATTTCCTAACTATCTCCAACAAAGGAACCACACATGTCCTTAAAAACCAAACTGATTCTGGGGGTTGGTATATTCGCCGCCATCGGCATAGGCATTGGACTTGAGTTACATCGGCTTCACAGACGGATTCTGGAGGAATTGATTGCAATTCGCCAACAGGGTGAGAAGTAAGTGTGTTTTGATGACAGGGAGTTAACGCCAATGACGAAGGTGTTATTACTGGTGAGTTTATTTGCTATTTCCATACTCGCTGGTTGTGGTGGTGATGATGCCATAGATGAAGAGGCAGCTCTGCCAGCTGCTTTCGTGGAGGCAACCCCGCCAAGTGGTTTGACAATTGCCGCGAATGCAAGTATCACGCTTACCTTCGACAATGCACCCGCTGATGTCACGGTAAGTGCTGGTACCGCTGTCCCTTCCGGTAAAACGGTGACAGTTGCCGGTCCCTTCCCTGAAGGTGCCCTCAACCTGACGGTTACTTGGGCAGATGGAACCCAGACGCTTATATATACTGTAGCCCCTTTTGACTGATGCGGTCCCACGGTGACAGGTGGCACTGTCAAAGATGGTGATAAGGATGTCGATCCCGAAGGTATTAATAGCGATGGGATAATCGAGATTACCTTCAGTGAAGAGATGACTGGAAATATCGCCCTCCAAACCGAAGGTGGCGATGATGTCGGTTGGCTCGGAAAGGTTGAAGGCACCACAGGCACACTCGAACTTGTTAAAGGCAAAGAGATTGGCAACGAAACTACCTATGTTATCGCAGGTAAAGTCTCTGATGCTGCAGGCAATGTGACTGAAGTTAAAATCACTTTTGTAACCAAGGGTAAAGAGTAAAATTGAAGCTATTTGGAAAATAGGGTATAAACTCATACGACGTTAACCTTCACATAAGTAAACTTATCCCTTAAAACTAAACAGCCCTATTACCACAGAAAAATGAATTGACACCAACCCCACTTTTAAGGTATCATCTCCGATAACAACAGAGAAGGATACCTATGGCGAACCCCACCCTTAAAAACCAAAGACCTCATCCCGGTGTAACGCTCCGTGCCGTCATACTCGGTTTGCTACTGATTCCAGCCAATACCTACTTTATCATGGCAAACCACCTCAAATTTTGGAGCACCCTGCCCACGACGATGTCGCTCATCTACAACGTAGTTATTACGTTGATGGTGCTTATCCCTTTTAATCTCCTGTTAAACCGATTTCTCCCGCGGTTCGCACTTAGACAGGGCGAACTATTAACCGTCTTTGTGATACTCTCGCTCTCCTCGGCGATCGCCGGGCACGACATGATGCAAACGGTCATTCCGACCATAACAGACGCTTTCTGGTTCGCAACACCTGAAAATGAATGGCGGCAGCTTTTCTGGCGACATCTTCCACCGTGGCTCACCTTCAACGATGAGATAAGCTTGACGGGATTCTATGACGGAGAGAATACCATTTACAGAATGGAGAATCTGAAGGGTTGGTTGCGCCCAATTCTCTGGTGGACAATCTTTTTGACCGTCCTGATATGGGTGATGATCTGCCTCAATGTTTTCCTCCGTCGACAATGGATCGAACGGGAACGGTTAACGTATCCCATCGTGCAATTGCCTCTGGAAATGACAAGGCTCGACGGACGACTTTTCCGGTCAAGAATGATGTGGCTTGGATTCGCGATCGCTGGGGGTATTAATCTAATCAACGGTTTTCATGTCCTTTTTCCAGAGATACCCGAAATCCCGGTGCGACATGCCGAACTTGGGCAATACTTCACCCAAAAGCCGTGGAAATCAATCGGTTGGACACCGGTTTATATCCGCTCGTTTGCCGTTGGTCTTGCTTTTCTGATGCCTTTGGAAATGTCGTTTTCTATTTGGTTCTTCTACTGGTTCTGGAAAGCACAACGGGTGTTGGGCAGCGCACTTGGACTTGATGTTATGCCCGGCTTCCCCTACGATTGGCAACAGGTGATGGGCGGTTATCTCGTGCTTGCCTGCCTTGCACTCTGGGGTGGCAGACGCTATTTTTTCGCTGTTTTCAAACACGTCTTTCGGGGTTACCACGTGCCAGGCGAAAGAATAGACGACAGTCGAGAACCGATACGCTACCGATGGGCGGGAATTGGACTCGTCTGTGGTCTCGTCTTTTTATTCGCCTTTTCATGGCAAGGTGGAATGGATCTCTGGGTAATCGCTCTGTACTTTCTAATTTACTATCTTTTGGCGATGAGTTTGACCCGTATCCGTGCAGAAGTTGGACCGCCGACAATCCGAACTTACGCAACGCCTCACGATATCCTCACCGATATTTTCGGGACCCGCCTGATTTCACCCAGCAGTTTAACGATGATGCGCCTCTACCTCACTTTCAATCGAGGTTCTCGTGCCCATCCGATGCCACACACGCTTGAAGGCTTTAAAATCGCTGAAGAGGCGGGTATACGATCAGGCAGGCTAATTGTGGCGATGCTGTTCGCTGCAGTGGTAGGGATTCTCGCATCGTTTTGGGCATACCTCCTCGTCGGCTATCAAATCGGAGTCGTCAGTGACCTCGGAACAGGCGGATATAACCTTCTACAAAGTTGGATCTATCACCCAGTTGACATCGACATTCCTGCTGTAATATTTATAGGTGTTGGCGCGCTGTTTACGGGTTTCTTCTGGTGGCTACGAACAATATTCCCGTTCTGGCCCTTTCATCCTGCGGGTTATATGGTCGCTGGCGAAAAATGGACAATCGGTAGACTCTGGTTTTCGATTTTTCTCAGTTGGGGGATCAAAATGATATTGCTGAAAGTAGGCGGGATTCGCCTATATCGCAAAGCTTATCCACTCTTTCTGGGGTTAATCCTAGGCGAATTCATGATAGGTGGTATATGGGTGCTGATTCGACTCTTCACGGATATGCCGATGTATTCGTTTTATAGATGAAGACTGGTTGTCGGTTCGGATTTTCTCCGAAAATCCTTTCGGTCGTCGGTTGTCGGTGAAGAGGTTTTCGGTTAACAAAACCCTCTTTTAACCGATAACTGATACATTTAGGAGGCAAACATGAGACTGGTAGTTCTTTCCTATAGTCATCACGGACGAAGTATGGCGCGCTCAGCACACGGGCTCGGACATGAGATCGTCGGAGTTATGGATGGTGATCCCGCACCCCGACAACAACTCATGGACGATTTTCAGTGTCCTGGGTATGAGACAGCAGCGGAATGCCTTGATGCGAGTAAGCCTGATGCAGCACTCGTCGCTGGAAAACATATTGAAATGCCAGTACACGTCCAAGCATGCGTAGATCGGCGCATTCCGTATCTCTTGGACAAACCGTTCGCTGACTGTGCCGATCGGTTGCGTCCTGCCGCTGAGGCATCTGAAAAGCACGGTGTGTTCAGCGCACTTACACTGCCAAATCGTGCAAGCCGAATCGTCAGTGTCGTTAAAGAAATGGTCGCTGATGGGAGTCTGGGAGATCTCGTGTTGTATAGCAGCAGACTGAATAACGGTCCCCCGTCTCGCTACGATCCGACCCCTTCCGCTTGGCACAACGATCCGAGTATATCAGGTGGCGGCTGCTGGGCAGTCGAGGCAGCACACGGTATCGATACATTCCTCCAGTTTGTTGGCGATCGTCAAATTACAGTCGTGGGTGCCGTCATGTCCAACGCCATGTACAGTCGGCGTGTGGAGGATAGTGGTGTCGGAGTGCTACGAACGGAGGACGGTATCACTGGCATTGTTGAATGTGGTTATACGTATCCGTCTGGTACGCGCGGCGGCGATCATTTTTTCCGCTTCATTGGAACGAGAGCGTCGGTATTTGAGCAGTACGGTCGCAATGGTGAACCACTGATTGAGGTCCATACAACCGAGGGCGTCCAGTTTAGTGAAGATATTTCACATGGTGCGCGCATACAAGGAATAATGGGGAGGGCATTTGACGCCATTCGGGATGGAAACACCTTTGAACCGACGGTTGTTGATGCAGTGCGTATCCTTGAGATTCAAGATGCCGTCTACGCCCATGCCCGGCAAGGAATAACAACCCACGGTCCACACCCGATGGGTTGACAGTGTTCGCGATGTCTGCTAAAATCTTTCCATTCAAGAGACTAAATCGGAAGAAGCAAGAACACTCACCGTCGGTAGGCGAGGTTTGTAACCTCGCCGGTTAACACTGTATCATTCATCGTATATTTTAACCTAAGTTGCCTCTTTGTAGCATAACCTAATCAAAATCAACGGTATGAATGCCTTAGGGCATTCAAATCAACGGTATAAAGCCTATAAAGGCTTTACCGGGGTATGAAGTCCGTATGGACTTCACCGAGGTTGTGCATCTTAAGGGCGCAAACTAACAGTTTACGCTACAAAATGCCTCTGAATCATCAACCGACTTGAAAAAATAGGGTGCGTTTATCTAAAATCTTATAAGTAGCAACTTGGGTTATTTTACTGTAAATTCCTCTGTTTTACGTAAAGGAGTGAAATATGCCCAATATAAATGTATCACAAACCTTGGCGTGTGCCGTTGCTGCAAGTTTCGCCTTAGCACCCGCACTGATTGGCAATACCGCAGGTCACAATGATATCCTTGCCCCAGGTGCGGAACTTAAAGAACTCTTCAACGGTGCGCATTTCACGGAGGGTGTCTCCGTCGCACCTGATGGGACGGTCTATTTCAGCGACATCACCTTCACAGATCAGACCGATATGAAGGCAGGAAATATCTGGAAACACAATCCAGAGACTGGAGAAACAACCATTTTCCGCTCTCCCAGTGGAATGTCCAACGGAACAAAGTTTGACGCGCAAGGTCGCTTGGTTGTTGCCGAAGGCGCAGATTTTGGAGGACGCAGGATTACTCGGACGGACATGGAGACGGGTAAAAGCGAGATTATTGCCGGTCTGTATAACGGAAAACCCTTCAATTCACCCAACGATCTATCAATTGATGAGAAGGGACGCGTCTATTTTACCGATCCTCGGTACGCAGGTCATGAACCCGTTGAACAACCCATCTTTGGCGTCTATCGAATAGATACAGACGGTTCTGTTCATCTTGTTGTTACGGATGCAGGCAAACCCAACGGTGTCGCCGTTTCTCCAGATCAGCAAACGCTTTATGTCATCAGTCACGACAACGGTGCGATGGGAACCTTCCCTGATGACGTGCCGCTACGTAACGGACGTATGGCACTCCTCGCCTACGATCTCTCACCCGAAGGCACTGCCACTTTCCGAAAAGTGCTCGTTGACTACGCACCTCAAGACGGCCCAGACGGTATGGTTGTTGATGCGGAGGGGAATCTTTGGGTAGCAGTGCGCGACGAAGCCCAGCAAGGCGTCCACGTCTACACGCCTGAAGGAGAGGAACTGGCGTACGTCAAGACCCCGGATAAACCCACCAACGTTGCATTCGGACGCGGTAAAACGAGCAAGACACTTTATATAACAGCTGAAAATTGCCTCTACAGCATCCAAACGATGAAAGAGGGGTATCATCTGCCACAGAAATAGCACTATAGATGTCAATTTAGCATGTAGTGTGAGTTCGATAATAAGAATGCTCTATAAGCGAAATCCAACAATCCAAACTTATGACGAACTTATGTTATGATAGGTGTTTGAAAAAGTCAAGCCCCAGCGGGGCGACAGGTGTATAGAAAACGTTATCCCTAAGAATCAAGCCCCAGCGGGGCGACAGGTGTATAGGATGTTTCTAAATATCGGGATGTAGGTCACTCCACGGCGTCGCCTGCTCATAAGCGTGCCCAACCCGACACAACAACGGCTCTGTCAAGTGTTTTCCGACAAATTGAATGCTCAACGGTAGCCGTTCGCTATTCACGCCGCACGGCACGGATAGCGTCGGTGCGCCGTTGTAGTCAAACGGTACAGTAAACCGTTGGAACTTCAGATCTCTGGCGCCGTACGTCCCATACAACATCTTTTCTGAGACTCTATGCGGTGGTGCAGACATTGACGGGCATACCAACACGTCAATCTCCGCAAATACCCTTCTGAGATGCCCTGTACAAGCAGCTCTCAGATTGTTCGCTTTCGCATAGTCGGCACCAGTTACCTTCGCACCCATATCAAGCCATCCTCGGAACCAAGGACCGTAGTCGTCCCGCTGCGAGGGATAAGTCGCTGCGTGTGCTAACACCGCCTCGGTGGAACACAATGTGGGCCACGCTGAAACGTATTCGTCCACATCCGGCAACTCCACTTCAACGATTTCAGCACCTTGATCTGCGAGGATTCCTACACCAGCGCGCACGGCTTCAGCAAGTTCAACGTCAATATCATTCGTTGCATAGTTTTCGTCAAACCCAATACGGACGCCTCGGAGATCCTGTCCAATTCCTTCAAGCATATTCGGAACAGGACTTGGCAAAGAGGTTGGATCGTTCACGTCAAATCCAGCAATCGCCTCAAGCATAATCCCAGCATCAGCAACACTTCGCGTCATCGGACCGACATGATCCATCGATTCGGCAAGCGCAAGCACACCATAACGACTCACTCGACCCCACGTCGGTTTAATTCCGACGATACCGCACGATGCCGACGGAAAGCGAATTGAACCGCCTGTATCGCTGCCGAGTGAACCGAAACACAGCCCCGCCGCCGTAGCAACGCCTGAACCGCTTGATGACGACCCCGTCCACCGATCAGGGTTCCACGGATTCTTCGGAATATCAAATTCGGGATTGTAACCACCCATCGCGCCTTCGGTGAGATTGAGCTTACCGAGCAGTATTGCACCCGCCGATTCAAGTTTTGCGATGACCGTGCCGTCAAATGTAGGCACATGATCCGCCATCACTTTCGCCGCACCCATCGTGCGGACACCCTTTGTGAAGCAGAGATCCTTCACCGCAATAGGGATGCCGTGAAGCAGACCGCGATACGTTCCGGCGTTAATCTCACGTTCCGCCTCCTGCGCTGATGCCATAGCGTGTTCCCTCATTACTGTGGCATAACTCTTCAACTGACCGTCAAGCTGCTCTATGCGTTCCAACATCGCAGTCGTAACATCCACAGGTGATAGCTGCTTGGCAGCAATCCCTTCCGCAATCTCAGTAATGGTTCTGAAATGAAGTGGCGTTTCGGACATATTCTTTTCCTTTCTCTTCTCTATAGGAGCGATCTCCCGGTCGCGACTATCTACGCAAATCTCTTGTTGTAGGAGCGATCTCCCGGTCGCGATTATCTCCTTATTTCTGTTTGTAGTAGTGCGATTCATCGCACGTCAGGCATATAATGTTAGGTCGAAAGAACGGAGAATTTTTTACTGATAACTGACAACTGATAACTGATAACTAAGTCCTCATTTCACTTGGACGCGGGCGTCCTAAAAGATTCAATAATTGGTCGCTTGCACCTTCAAGCGCATCCTCAGGAACAGGGACTTCATTACAAAGGTTAAACCGCCAATACGCCCAATAAGCCGCATATTGTGATTGTATAATATAACGCGTCTTATTAGAAAGGTTCGGCGCACCGCGGTGCCAACACTGCGGATCCTGCAGATAGATATCGCCCGCCTTACAGAGAATGGAGACGGGTTTATTTCCCTCGAATTCGGGATTTTCCTGATCGTTGGGATGCCTTCCGGAGTAATGACTCCCGCGCACATATTGCGTCGGTCCTTCCTCGATTGTATCAATATCATTCAATGCCATCTGGACAGTAAACCACATCACAGGCATCCGTAAGCGCGGATCGTGGCGCGGCATCCCTTCCGTAACAGGAAAGTGCACCGAGCCGTCTACATGCCACCGATCAATCGAGAGTCCAGGAAGATTACGTAAGACATTCTGCCCGCAAAACTTGCAATTCTCACCAACGATTGCCTCTGCCAAGCTGAGAATCGGCTCGCGGAGAAGCATATCCCGGAAGATTGGATCAAGTTCAATGGTGTTTCGTAAAATAAAGGGCATCGGCTCCTGAGAGTCAGCATGTGCACCCATTTGGATATATCTGACATCCGCCAGGTGTGGATTCGTCCGATCTGTGAGCTGCGGATCCGCGAAAAATTCATCGGTTTTCTCTCGCAGTGCCTTAACCTCTCCTTCGGTCAGCACACCAGGAATGTAAACGAATCCATCACGGAAGAATTGTTCGGCTATTTCTGCTGTTTTTTCTTTACTAAAAGGTTCACCCTTGAGTATTGGACTGTTCGCCATGTTATCCCTCCTCTTGTATGAAGACTGAGTAGGGGTTGGGTTCCCCAACCCTACGGTTCAATCCAAATAATCCATCTCTGGCAATAAATTCCAACGATATTGGTCGGCTGGCTGTGTATTCCGTCCCCACCTACCCAGAAGTTGTGTGTCTGCCCGTTTTGCTGCTATCTGTGCTGCGACCCAATCTGGATCCCAACCTTCCAAAACCTTCTCCCTCAATTCTTCCAAGATGTCTTGGCATGCCGGGTCATCTGCACGATCCTGCAACTCATTCGGATCTTCCTTCAGATTGAAAAGTTGTGACGGTTGTCCGTGATAGTAATTCAACTTCCAATCCCCATCTCGAACCATTCGATGATAACAACCGTCGTCAGTACAATACTCAGAAAAGGCAATGTCTTTCCATTGTGAGTCTTCGTTGCAAAGGAGCGGCAAGACACTTCGTCCACGAGAGTGCGGCAAAGCAGGCGCATCCAGTGCCTCCAACATCGTCGCATTCAAATCCAGCGAACTGACAACGTGATCGCACCGCTCACCTTCCGGTAAAGTCCCACGCCACGATAAAATTGCCGGAACTTTCACCGAGTGCTCATAGAAAGTCTGTTTCCACCAAAGCCCGTGTTCGCCAACCTGCTCACCGTGGTCCGAACTGTAGAGAATCAGTGTATTCTCGTCCAGTCCATTTTCTTGGAGCGCAGTTAAAATCTGCCCAATCATTAAATCCATCCGTGTTACCAACGCCCAATATGCCGTACGTGCCCGAATAATCTCCGCATCGGATACCTCAGCAATCCCGCACTGTTCCCGCCACTGTCGGAAGTGAGGGTGCAACGCCTCTGAAAAAGGCTCAGGATTTTCAGGCATTGTCATCCGTCCCTCATAAAATTGATAATCCTCCTGACGCGCAACAAAAGGTTGATGTGGCAACATAAACCCAACGGAAATCGAAAACGGTGTATCTAAAAGTCCCGCCCGTTTCTGAACACCGAGTCGATTAAGATAATCGACTGTCGCAGCAGTCACATCCTCATCGTGAACCTGATACGCGCTCTGACCCGCCCCAGATTTTTCGAGACTCACACGCGCCGGTCCCGCAGTCCCGGAAAGTTCACCGTGATCGACACCGCTTCCCCCATGATAGTTCGGACCGTGATCCCCGACGAGACGTTCGGAATACCCGTGGAGCTGATCGGGTCCTAACGCATGCATCCGCCCGATAAGCACGGGCTGATATCCCGCCGCACCCATGGCGTGTGCAAAAGTAGGAATCCCAGAATCAAGGATATGGCTATTCGTCCACACCGCATTCTCGTAAGGGTAGCGTCCACTCAACATCGACATACGGGAAGGCACACAGATTGGAGAAGGGCAATAGACATTTTCGAGCACCACCCCTTCAGAGGCGAGCCTATCAAGATGTGGCGTCTGCACCAACGGGTCGCCGTAGCATCCCATCACGTATGGATCATGCTGGTCGGAATGGATATAGAGTAGATTCGGACCTGAATTCGACATCTAAATTCCTTCCAAAAACCTAACCAAAATTTTCCCTTCATTATACACACATATAAGCCATCGTCAAGAAAATAATCACGCTTGCGAACGTCAGTCCGCTGTAGGAGGGATTTCTAAATCCCGACACTCACTAACAACCGACCCCCTCGAAAAACCATTGACACCCATCACACCTTTAAGGTATCATTCACACAAATTAACGAAATTGTTCCAATAACTGGACTGACGAACGCCGGAGGCACAACATGATCTACGAAATAAGAACCTACAACTTGAAACTCGGTCAACTAAACGAATACTGGGATCGCTTCAGCGAAAAATTGCCAGCACGCCAAGAATTATCGAAACTCGGCGCCCACTGGTATACCGAGGTCGGACCCTTGAATCAGATGGTCGCCGTCTGGCCCTATGAAAGCCTTGAACAACGGGCAGAGATCCGACGCGCCGCAGAAGCCGAACCCAATCCAGTCTGGCCCCCTGATACCAGCGATCTCATCGTGTCAATGGTATCGGAAATTTTTCTACCAGCCCCGTTTATGGAACCCTTGGGCGACAGAGATATCGGACCGATATATGAAATGCGTATATACACCTATCCTCCCGAAGGCATGCCACAAGTTTTAGAAGCGTGGAGTGCTGCTATCCCCGATCGCTTGGCGTTCTCGCCGCTGGCAGGCTGCTGGTACTCCGAATACGGTGGTACTAACAATTTCATCCATGTCTGGGCATACACGAGTTTTGAAGAACGCGCACGGGTCCGAGCCGAAACGCGAGAGAAAGGCGTCTGGCCCCCCAAAGGCTCGGTCAGACCGATCACACAGGAGAGCAAGCTTCTATTGCCTGCGCCATTTTCACCGATGCAGTAGTTTTTTTGACAACAATAAATCTGTCCCCATCACTGGCGAGGTTTCCTAACCTCGCCGTTTTTATTGTCAAAATCAGGATTTGCAGGATTTATAGTTTCATTACCCAAGTTGCTATCTAACGAGTTATGGACGTCCAAACAGGTTTTGCAACCTTTTTCGCCACCCCAGAGGGGTGCTATGTCTATAGAATCGGGGTTTTCCGTCTCCTGCACTCCAGCGGAGTGCCATGTAGATAAACAACGGGCAACTTGGGTTTTCATTGTCAGAGAAACTTGACATTACCGTTGGAACATGTTAAAATATGTTATGTAGTCTGTTTGGATTTCTAAAGCCTGATGTCCCAATACAAATTCTAAAACAGCGCAAAAAGAGTAAAATTAACAAACATCTTATATTAAAAACTTCAGGAAGTTAAAACATCAAACATGCATCAACAAGGCCTAACGCGTACTGGAAATATCGCAGTAGGTGTTTATATTACAGCATCTGATATAGGTTTTCCAGATTCTATAGAAGATTTAACGACGATTCTACAGACACTCAATTCTGAACAGGTTTTGATAATCCTATCGGGCATTAATTGCCTGATTCAGCATAGTGAAAACTCATCTGTGACTGAGATGGCTTTTCAGCAAGCGTTCTGTTCGCGTATTTTGAGAGAGCAAATCGCCGATAAAAATCCAACCGGACGTTTCATTTTCGGTAGACAACCAACCCTTCGCTTATTAACGGAGGTTGCTTGTCTTTTTGATGCGCACTCGAAAAGTGATATGAATCAGACGGAAGTAAAGAACAAATTGGCGAGAAGTTATCTGATTGCTAATGGATTGTCAGCCGAAGATAAACGTAATTCCCAAAATGATTTGGAAATAGAAGAAGAAAACCAAGCAGCGGTCAGAAGAAGTGTAATGGTTGACTTCATCCCACTTGTGGAGTATAGAATACACCTACTTTCATCGCGTAGCAATGGTGAATTTTTGGTGCGTACTCACGAATTATTTCATCGCCTTGAAAAGGTTAATTCAAACATTGATGCGAACGACCTATTTTATCAGGCAACCGGATTGACATTAAGGAATTACTACCATCTTATTGCTTTGATAGTATCGAAGTACCTGACTCTTTCACTTGAAAAAATTTTGGAAGGCGAAGAAAGTTTATTCATCGATTTTAAAGGTTCGCCAGACCTAAAATCCTTGTATGACAAATTACTTCCACATACTTGTATTTCAGTAAATACCCTCGCAGCCGAAACTGAAAAATCTCCTAGTTTGGCAAACGAGTTTCGTTTGTGGAGACAGTACCCGCTTGTAAGGCTAAGCGAAGACCGTATCATTTGCGTTGACATCAGTTTCTTGTTGGATAAACTTCAAACTGGTGTGTTTTGGATTATTCGGGATCAATTAGAAAAGCTTAAGAAGGGCGACGGTCAGAAAATTATTGGTTTATGGGGCGATGTTTTCGAGGATTATGCTGCATCAATAATCAAACGCGGCATCAACTCCCAAAAACCGTCCATGGAGCGGTGCATTCTTAACCCCAAATATATTGGAAAAGGCGTGGATGAGTGTACCGATATTGTAGTCTGTAGTGATGACACCCTCATTCTATTAGAATGTAAAGCTCCGCTTTTAAGTGCTAGGGCTAGATTTAGCGGTGATTTTAATAAATTGCGCCAAGAACTTCAGACCAAACTTGTTGGAACAGAAACCAAAGAGGGAAGGAAAAAGCCCAAAGGCGTTGGGCAATTGTGGCATGCGATTCAAACTTTAGGACACACGAATAAAAAGGAGAGGAGGAAGATTGAAGGAATAGATATTTCCAACGTAAAAAAAATCTACCCCGTTCTGGTTCTTTCCGACCGCGTATTTGGAGCACCGTGCATGAATTGGTTTTTGAACTCGGAATTCCAACGTTTTGTGAAACGCAATGATTTGAAGAAGCATCTTGAAATTATGCCTCTTACGGTATTAACAATTGAGCATCTGGAGGAACTTGAACCGTGGCTTAATGATACACCGTTCTACACACACCTTGATAGATGGTTAGAACAGTTTAACCAGAAAGATGTTCGAGGCTTTGGTGATTATACATATTCTCTGCACGAGCACAAACCTCGTGGAAACCAGTTTATGAATCAACGCTTTGAAGAAATAAAAGATGAAGCATACGAATATTTATCCTCACAGGGATCTGATTCATAAACCTAAAGTTGTTCAAGGCCCTTTCAATTTGAGGATCGATCGGGCCCAAACACGAAAAGGAATTCATAAAGATTCGATTTCCTGACATCACAAAAACGGTTCCCGCGGACATGACTCGGTCGGGAATCAGAAAATCGACTTCAATATAGTGGTGGCGTATTGCAGTTACCATCTGCTCAACGACTTCAATCACATCACCAATTGTGTCTAAAACGATGGCTATTCTACCCCGGCGATACCGGATACCTTCAACACTCTTTCTGATAATATTCTTTAATCCAGGCCGTATCGGACCAAAGATTGTGATTATATCTGATTGGAGGACAGCCTCAAGCCCACTGAGGTCTTGATTGAGGAGATCCCTCGCTTCAGCTTGACGGTTAGTGGGGCGCTGTGGCACTAATAGTTTTCCTCCTTGACTTAATAACGCTTATCTGATATATTGTATTGCACTTATCAAGAATACTGTACATCAAAAATAAGTAAAAGTCAAGTAAAAATCAATAAAAGGGAACACGTAATGGCAAGAAACAGACGCACCACGCAACAAAAAGAGGTCCAAGACTACCGACACGACACCGCCACCCGAAAAAACAACCCACCCGCAGGCATCGCCGCACAAGGCAAAATCCAAGAAACACCCAAACAGGAATACGCCTACAACCCACATCTACCCCCTAACCTCCGATCCGACCCAAACGGAGACGCAGATAAACTCCCGGAGCTCCTACAAATTGCACAGCAGCGAGCACTCTCCGAAGATGAAGCCAAAATCCTTGCCGACGCAGTCAGGCAACACGACCCATGGCTTGAATGGGCAGGCAAACAGGAGACAAAATCCTTCACCGTCGATCCCGTTGCATTGCATATTCATGAGCGTGTGAGTGCCAAAGCCATTTTAAAGGTCGCAGAACGCCAGAACGTCCAGCGTGAACTCTTCGCCGATCCACAACAGGATTACAGCAAAGCCGTTGACTTTTACCAGCATGATGTAGATTGGGCAAACCGCCTCATCCTTGGTGATAGCCTTACCGTAATGAGTTCCCTTGCACACCGAGAAGACCTGGCAGGCAAGGTCCAGATGATCTACATCGACCCACCCTACGGTATCAAGTTCGCCTCCAACTTCCAACCCACCGTCTTTCAGCGCGATGTAAAGGACAGAGAGCAAGATTTAACCCGCGAACCCGAGCAGATAAAAGCCTACCGAGATACATGGACACTCGGTATTCACTCTTACCTCGCCTACTTGCGCGACCGCCTGATTGTTGCTAAAGACTTGTTGACAGATAGTGGAAGTATCTTTGTACAGATTAGCGATGAAAATATCCATCGTGTGCGGTGTATCATGGATGAGGTGTTCGGGAGTGAGAACTTTGTGTCGTTAATTACGTACAAAGTTACAGGTGGGACGCAACAAAAAGGGGCACCGCGTCGAATCTCTGATTATCTCATTTGGTACACAAAGAACAAGGAATCTCTAAAATTTCATCGCCTTTTTCTTGACAAAGAAGCAAACAAGAATACTATCTTCTCGGATGTTGAATTGGCGGATGGAGCACGCCGATCACTAACCAGGGAAGAGAAAGAAAATCCCAATTTATTATCTACAGATGCAAAATCCTTTATGACTCTTCCAGTTCACGGACAAGGTGCGGGAGAAAGCACATTACGACATTTTCAAGGTAATCAGTATGGGATTCCTACCAACGGACACTGGAGACACACTTTAGAGGGCTTTAATCGTCTTGTCAGGGCTAATAGAGTTCTTGCTAATGTGAAAGCACTAAGGACTGTCTACTATTTTTCTGATTCGCCGGTATCGGAAATTACTACGACTTGGGATGACACAGCACCAGAAGCTACTAAAGTTTATGCTGTTCAAACGAGTCCAAAAGTCATTGAACGTTGTCTCCTCATGACCACGGATCCCGGCGACCTCGTTCTTGATCCTACTTGTGGCAGCGGCTCCACTGCCTATGTCTCTGAGCAGTGGGGCAGACGTTGGATTACAATTGATACGAGTCGCGTCGCGGTTGCTTTAGCACGGCAACGTCTTTTAACAGGATCCTTCGATTACTATGAACTCAAAAATCTATCGAAAGGCGTCGCGGGCGGCTTCATGAATAAACATGTACCCCACATTACCGCTGGAAGTATTGCTCAAAACACCGGGCTTGACCCTATCTTCGCAAGACATGAACCGATTCTCAAAGAGAAATTGGACATACTAAACCGCGCCTTAGTAAAAGTTACACCGGAAATTCGCTCTAAGCTCCTCGCCAAACTGGCAGCAAAGGAAAAACGAGATGGCAAGCGATCTATCACAGATGCCGATCGGCGGCGCTGGCAACTCCCAGAAACAGCATGGCAGGAGTGGGAGGTCCCTTTTGATACCGATACTGATTGGCCCCAAGCCTTGCGGGATGCTCTAACCGATTACCGTAAAGCGTGGCGTGACAAGATGAATGAGGTCAATGACTGCATCGCCAAATCCTCTGAAGGCGAGGAATTAGTCGATCAACCAGAGGTGGACAGAAAACGGATACGGGTAAGCGGTCCCTTTACAGTCGAAGCAGTGCAACCCGCCGAAGAGTCATTGGGTATTGATTCCCCTATCGGTGGCGAACCTGAAAAACCATTGGACACTTATGATGCTAATGCAGATGGACAGGATGCTGTTAATGCCGAAGCATACCTCGATCAGATGATCCGCCTGCTCCGAAATGACGGTGTCCGGTTTCCCAACAACCAAATGCTGAAATTTGCTACGCTTGACTCACTTGAGGGAGATGTCCTCCACGCCGAAGGAGATTGGGAGAATGCTGTAGGAGCGACCTCTGGTCGCGATACTCTCTCTGTTGCTGTCGCATTTGGTCCCCAACACGGCCCTGTAACAGCGATGCAAGTCGAACAGTGCCTCCGTGCTGCGTATCGGTTCGGATATGATGATCTCGTCTTTGCAGGTTTCAGTTTCGATGGTGCCGCACAAGCCATCATCCAAGAAGACCCGAATCCGAGCGTCCGTATCCATATAGCACACATCAACCCCGATGTTGCAATGGGAGACCTACTCAAGGAAACACCTTCAACACAATTATTCACCGTGTTTGGAATGCCTCGTACAGAACTTCAAGAGACAACCAACGGAGAATACATCGTCAAAATGGAAGGTGTGGACATCTACAACCCCGTAGATAACACGGTGAGTTCCGCCGGTGCGGATAAGGTAGCGGCGTGGTTTGTGGATTCGGATTATGACGGACGCACCTTTTGCATCACGCAAGCCTTCTTTCCGGACAGGCGCGCGTGGGACAAAATCGCCCGCGCCCTCAAAGGTGTGATTGATGCCGACAGTTTTGAGAAATTCAGCGGCACAGAATCCTTTCCCTTTCCTGCTGGTGAGCATCGGCAGGTTGCTGTTAAAGTCATTGACCCGCGTGGGAATGAGGTGATGGCGGTTCATAATTTAGGGGAGCTGAGGTATTAAAGTAACCCAGGTTTTCACCAACAGTTTTTGCACATTTCAGAAAAGTGTTTCACTTCCCTTTTCCACCCCAGAGGGGTGATATGTCTATAGAAAATTGTTGTTTCAAGGTATTGCACTCCAGCGGAGTGCTATGTCTATGAAATGGCGGTAACTTACGTTAAGGTAGTAGGCACACTCCGTGTGCCACTCACAAAAAGAGAGTAAGCAAAGAGGAAGTGCGATAAATCGTACTACTACAAACTGTGTTTCAGCCCAGCGGGGCGATATGTCTATAGTATCGCGGTGCCCAACATTCTTTAGCCCCAGCGGGGCGGTATGTGTTGATTGACTGCATTTCGGATTTACACAATGACCAAAGATGTATTTGATGGCTTCACGATTAATATGTTTTTCGATGAAGATAATGATTATCTCGCGCACCTCGTGGAACTCCCGAATGTCTCAGCTTTCGGACCAACACCCGCTGAGGCATTAGCGGAGTTAAAAACAGCGTGGGAACTAATGAAGGAATGTTACCAAATGGACGGTGAGCCGATTCCAAAAGCACCTTCACGGAATGGATATGAGGGCCCGTTCAATGTTCCTGTTGACGCGCAACTTTATCACACGCTGACAGACGAAGCAGCGAAGGCGGGAATCAGCCTTTATACACTCGTGACACAGAGATTGTCGAAAGCAACAGAATCCAATTACGCATAACCCAGTTTGCTACCTAACGAGTTTTATACATTCGAGATAGGGTTGTCAGTTAGTTTCTCCACTCCAGCGGAGTGCTATGTCTATAGAAATCCATCCATTCAATTGCACGCACTCCAGCGGAGTGCTATGTGTATGAAAAGCCGACAACTTGGGTTACCCATAATATAGGAACAACATAATGTCCGAAGAAAAAAAACACGATCTACACGACTTCATGCGGCAGCTCAGGGACAAAATGGCTGCAAATTACAAACAAATTCAAAAACGAGCCTCTGAAGATCCGGGTACCGCCGGAGATCAGGGAGAAGAAAATTGGCGTGATTTATTAAGTGGATGGCTCCCTCGTACCTATGAGGTCGTTACAAAAGGAAGAATCATCGGTCAAGACGGTCACATAAGTCCACAAATTGATGTTTTGGTCCTAAAAAGCATATATCCCAAACAACTAATCGACGAAGGTCAAAAGATATTTCTAGCAGCCGGTGTCGCTGCAGCGTTTGAATGCAAGACCACACTGAATGCAGAGCATATTGAAAAAACTGTCAAGACTTGTGTAGAAGTCAAAAACTTATATCCAGTCCGGACAGGAACACCTTACAAGGAATTACACGCACCTATTGTTTACGGGTTGTTGGCACATTCCCATTCTTGGAAAGGTTCTAATTCAACCCCTGAAGATAATATTAGACAAAAATTATGGGAGTCTGATATTTCGCATGTCTTGCATCCTCGTGAATGTCTTGATTTGCTTTGTGTTGCGGATCTGGCTACATGGTCATTGTCTAAGCAGACTTTCCGTCTTCCAGAGAGACCCAATGTAGGAGCGAGAACTGTCTATTATGAACATACACATTATTATAATAGCAAATCTAAGCATTTCAATCCAATTGGTACTCTCATTTCACGTTTGTCGCTCCGTCTTGCTTGGGAAGATCCATCTTTGCGGACCCTTGCTGACTACTACTTGCGTACAAGTATTGATGGGAGTGCAGGCGGGTCTGAACGCCCCTGGCCTAGTTCAGTTTACAAAAAAGAGGGTCGTCCGCGTACTGGGATTGGTGACACGTCAAGTAGTCCATTTTGGGATGAATGGAGTTCTATCTTCCTCTAGAAATCATTTCATATTCGTAATGTGAAATCCGAAACCTCGTGCTATGGTGTGTGTTCTGTTTGATTCGGTCTAAGAGGACGCGGAGAATGAAAAAATTTATAACATACCTATCATTAGCAACATTAATCATCATAGGGATTACTTTATCCTTTGCACAGCAAAATCAAAGTGCTCAAAAACCAAATTCCGAAATTGAAACCCTCAAAATTCAACTTCAGACTGTAGAAAATGAGAAGATAGAACTAACAGCAAAACTCCTTGATGCTCAAGCAAAACTCGCTGATGCCAATGCCAAGCTTATAAATGCGGAATTTGGTAAATTTGAAAGAGCATTGAGAGATTCCAATAATAAATGGTTGTGGGGTTGGACTACGTTTTTCGTAGGGATTTTTGCCGTTATTGGGATTGCCTTATGGTTTTTTGTTAAATCATTGATAGCGGATAGGGTTGAGAAAAGCCTCAATGGATTTAAGGAAGCCGTGGATCGGGTAAACGTCCTGCAAGATCAAATAAGGATATTAGAAAGAGAACATGCAGCTTCTGTATTAGAGGGTTCTGTACACCTACCCGATACCGAAGGACGGTTATATTCTGAAACAGTCAAAGCACTCCCGGATGGTGGTCTTTTGGATCTGATTGTTGATAAGACACGCGGTTTGGACTTCAGGTATAAGGCAGCAGAAGTCCTTTTTGTCAGAAAAAATCCAAAATTAGTTTCTCCCGTTTTAGAATTGTTAAATTCGGTCGTTGATTCAGAGGTTAATTGGGACGATAGTGAGGACCTAGAGTGGCGCTCGCGCCGTCTCATAAATTTTCTTGGGCAACTACACACACAAGAAACGTATGAAGGTCTCACAAAATTCCTTAACCGTTTATTAGTAGAAGGTTCGGAGTATAAGGATTTGTTTCTGACATGGACAGTATTTTCACTTGCCTATGTCAGTATTGAGTTGGATGGGAGAAGTTCGGTTCCTATCATAAGAAGGACTATACCAGATTTGAAGGTTTTTTCACACGAAGATCAAGCCTTGGAAAACTTAGCTGAGTACTTTGATAAATTCGATGAATCAGATGGCATTAAGGATATCCTAACGAACGGTTTAACAGATAGGATGCCAGAGGTAGAAACCCGATGCTTAGAATTATTACAAAAACACGATCCCGATTTTGTAGAAAAATGGAAAGCACAAAAAAAGTCTGCTAACACACAAAATGAGGAACCTTCATGAACCAAAACGGATCCGACATCCCAATCCAACCTGTAGAGCAACCGATCCTGTGCAATCCTTATGAGAAACCAAATGCCCACTGGATTTACGACACCCAAACCGGTGAGGCCGTAAAGCAATCTGGACGGCGCGACGCAGGCTACTGGTACAAAACCCAACGCACCGGCAGCGCACAACTCCAAATGTTTCGAGAAGAGGAGTGGGACGACCTCCCGTTAGTCAACGCCCTCCGCGCAGATGTCGAGCGGTGGCGCAATTCAAGGTACGAAAGAGCTACCTCTGTAACAAAAGAGCTGCTACGGCATTGGGCACGCGAAGATTTATTACGAAGGCTCTTTTTCTGCCAACGCGAAGCCGTTGAGACGATAATCTATCTCGTTGAAATCCTTCAAGGTGGTAGAGGACCGCGTTTTAATCCGCAATTCACCCGTGAAGACCTTGCCAAGTTGATTGACGAACCTAATGAACCCAATATCCCAGACCTCATCCGTTACGGATGTAAAATGGCGACCGGCAGCGGTAAAACCGTTGTGATGGCGATGCTCATCGCGTGGGCGTTCTGCAATCGTGGCAAGGTCCCGTCAGACGAACGCTTTCCGCAGGCAGCACTCGTTGTTTGTCCAAACCTCACCATCAAAAAACGGCTGCAGGTTCTCCGTCCTGAAGACACTGATAACTACTACGACGAATTTGAACTTATCCCGACAAAGCTCCGTCCGTTGCTCAATAGCGGGAAGGTATTGGTGACCAATTGGCATCAATTCTCACCCGAATCTCCGCATAGTGAAAGCGGTCAAACTTATGTGGTTGTCGATAAGGGAGAGGAAACACCGTACGCTTTTGCCAAACGCGTCTTAGGTGAACTCTACGACCGCGCCCCGATTATGGTACTGAACGACGAAGGACACCATGCCTACCGTCCCGCACCTACTGAGGAGAAACTCTCTGCGGAAGAAAAAAAAGAACGCCAAGAAGCCACCGTCTGGGTCAGCGGCTTGGACACGTTTAACCAAGCCTGTGGCGTGAAGTTTTGCGTAGACCTCTCCGCCACGCCGTTCTATATTCAAGGGAGTGGACATCCTGAAGGTTCACCCTTCCCGTGGCTCGTCAGCGATTTCGGTTTGGTGGACGCAATTGAAAGTGGTATTACCAAGATCCCGCGATTGCCCGTCAGTGATACCACCGGCAGACCAGAACCCAAGTTTTTCCGATTGTGGAAGACAATTAATGATGACCTCTCAGCTGCAGATACATCCCCGGGGAGGCGACGAAGAACACCGAACCCTGAAGCCATCTATCGCGAGGCGGAACCTGCACTTCAAACACTCGCCAGCCAGTGGAAAGAACGCTTTGAATACATCCAAGAAGCATCGGATGCACAGGAAAAAACACCACCGGTTTTAATCATTGTTTGTGCCGATACTAATATTGCAGAGTATTTTTATCGAAAAATTTCCGGTGAAAGTGAGACAGAAGTCGTTGATGATGGCAGCACCGGAAGACGACGGAGGAAGAAGCAAACGAAGATAGTCTATGAACAAGGCGCAATCTTTCCTGAACTGCTTGCAAACAGCGAAGACGTAACAAGAACATTACGTATTGACAGCAAGATGCTGGCAGCAGCAGAGAGCGAAGATCCGAATAAAAACCGAAGCCAAGCCGCCGAAGATTTACGGCAAATCGTCGCCACAATCGGTAAACACGGACAGCCGGGTGAACAGATCCGATGTGTCGTCTCTGTCGCTATGCTTAACGAGGGATGGGACGCCAACAACGTCACGCATATTCTGGGACTGCGTGCTTTTACCAGTCAACTGCTCTGTGAACAGGTCGTTGGGCGCGGATTACGCCGTATGAACTACACACCCGATCCAGAGACTGGACTGCTCACCGAGGAATACGTTGATGTCTATGGCATCCCGTTTTCGGTTATTCCTTTCAGAGGCAGGCGCACAAATGCCCGCGTCCCTGATGACAAACCCAAAAATCACGTCCGAGCACTACCTGAACGTGAGCATCTTGAGATCCGATTTCCGATTGTTGAGGGGTACGCCTTTGCCCTCCAAAAGAATGAAATTAAGGCTGACATTGAATCCACAGAACCTCTCAGTATTCAACCCGAAATTAACCCTACGGCACTCTATGTCAAACCCGCTGTCGGATATGAAATCGGCGCGCCTTCTGCATCAGGTCCAGGCGCGGTGGAACTACAAGACCGTGAAGAATATTACCAAACCACACACCTCCAAGCCATCAAATTTGGGATTGCACATCGGATTGTGCACAAATTAGTTGGTGATAGCCAAACCGCTCCAGACCCAGACAGCAATCCGAAACTCCGATTACTCTCTCGGCACCGCCTCTTTCCACAAGTCTTCAGGTTCGTTGGTGCCTATGTTAGAACAAAGGTAGATTTCCGTGGATGTGATCCGTGTGAACTCGGACAAGAAAAATACGTTACGCGTATTGTCGAGCGGTTAATGGTTGCTATTCAACCCGATGAAACAAAAGGTGAAATCCCGCTCCTTCCTATCCTGAACCGCTATGCCCCAATCGGGACATCCGCTGATGTTGACTTTCTCACAGCGCGTCCGTGTACCGAAACACAATGCAGTCATGTAAATCAGGTTGTCTTGGATACCGGTACGTGGGAGCGTGCAGCCAAATTCCGACTGGAGCAATCGGAAGTCGTCCAATGTTATGTGCGCAACGATCACCTCGGTCTCAGCATTCCTTATGAACACGACGGTGATCCTCGCATCTATGAACCCGATTTCATCGTTAGACTCATCAACGGTGTCCATCTCGTTTTGGAAATCAAAGGCTTTGAACCCGATCAAGTTCACGCTAAACACGCTGCTGCCGGACGGTGGATCTCCGCAGTCAATAACTGGGGCAAGCTGAAGAAGTGGGATTTCCTCGTCTGTCGAGATCCTCAACTACTCGGACAAGAATTGAATAAATTGATTGCTTCCAACGGTTACTAAACACTACACATGCCGCCCCGAAATCAACGGTATGAATGCCGTGTGGCATTCACCGGGGGCTTACTTGGTGTGAAGGACGGCTTTCTATAGACATGCCGCCCCGCTGGGGCTTTTGCCTTGGGGGATAGCGTTTCTATAAACATTTCGCCCCGTTGGGGCTGCTGACCGGTGTCTGTGAACTTCTGTTTCTGCCAGTTGTGTTTTTGTAAAAACTGATAAAAAAGAAATGTTTTGGCAGGTGGCGATAAACCAGACAAAAACTGTTCAAACTACAGGAACTTATAACTTATATCTAATACTATATCGTTAAATAAAATATAACTAAAAACCGCTTTCACGGAGAACACACAATTTCAAGTTCAAAAACCCAGTAGAATCAAGGCTCCAAGAAGACCTCCGTGAAGCCTCCGTGAAAACCCTTGTTAAAGGGTAGATATCCTCTGTAGGAGACGGGGAATGCCCACACGGCATTCATACTGTTGATTCTGATTTTTTCCTAATCCCGACACCCTATCTCCCGTCCTCTAACTGCCAACAGCCAAGTGCCAACCGCTAATAGCCCCCAACCAAAATACATTTGACATAAAACGTAGAATGTGCTACGGTATTAAGAATTAACCCTTCACATAACAGATAACCACACACCATACCAAGGAAAACTGCATGGCACGTTCAAGACAGTCCGACCTGTCGTTAATGGAACTCTATAAACAGGTAAAAAAACAACACTCAGACGCCATCCTACTCTGTCGCGTCGGCGATTTCTATGAAGCCTTTTTTGAAGATGCAGAACTTATCGCACGTCTGCTTGAGATTGCCTTGACAGCAAGAAGCCACAAGAGCCAGAAGAACCCACCGCCGCCGATGGCAGGTATTCCGCACCACGCACTCGACTCCTATCTCTACAAACTCGTCAAAGCCGGACATAAAATCGCTATTTTGGAACAGACCGAGGACGCAAAACTCGCACGAGACGAAAACCGACTCGTCAAACGCGATGTCGTCCGAATCGTTACGCCCGGCACGGTGACCGATCCGAAAGTCCTTGAGCATAAGGTAAACAACTATATTGTCTCAATCTATCTCAACAAAGACACCTACGGCGTTGCTGTTGCCGATCTTTCTACAGGCGAGTTTCTCGTGACCGAATTGACAGATCCCGCACGTCTCTGGGCAGAGATACACCGCTTTTCCCCGAAAGAGTGTCTCTTTTCTGATACCCTTGAAGATGAGGCGATGTTTGAGCGTCTCAAAGCCGAACTCAAAGTCACCCTCAACTTCTTACCCGACTGGCGTTTTGAATTGGATACCGCCCGTACCGAACTCCTCGAACATTTCCAAACCATTTCGCTTGACGGATTCGGATGCGAACACCTCCCGACTGCAGTCTCTGCTGCTGGCGCGATTATCTATTACCTAAACGAGACACAGAAACAGGAAGTCGAACACATCGTCTCCCTCCAGACTTACACGCTTTCAGACTACATGGTGCTCGACGCAGACACACAACGCAACCTTGAACTAACTGCCTCTATTCGCGACGGCTCCACGAAAGGGACACTCCTTGAAGTCCTCGATGACACGGTGACAGCGATGGGTGGTAGAAAGATGCGGCAGTGCCTCTTGCAACCTCTGCTTGATGAAAAAGAGATTGAAGAACGCCTCGGCGCGGTAAACGAACTTAAAATCCAAATCAACCTGCAGGAAGAGTTACGTGAAGCGCTCGGGCAGATGTACGACATCGAACGACTCATTTCACGTATTAGTCTCGGTTCTGTGAATGGACGCGACCTACATGCACTCAAAGACTCCCTCTGCTTGGTTCCCGAGGTCAAAGTGCAACTCCAAAACTGTAGTAGTGAGTTGTTGGTATCCCTCAATGACACCTTGAATCCGCTCCCAGAGTTAGTTGCGTTAATCGAACGCGGTATCCATCCGAACCCACCCGCAACGATTCGCGAAGGCGGTGTGATATGTGATGGTTACAGTGAGGAGCTTGATGAACTTCGGCAGATTGTGGGGCAAGGAAAGGACTGGATCGCTGCTATGCAAGAAGAAGAGCGCAAACGCAGCGGCATCCAATCCTTAAAGATCGGATTCAACCAGGTCTTCGGCTATTACATTGATGTGACGAAACCGAATCTGCACATGGTGCCTGACCACTATATCCGTAAACAGACGCTGCGGAACTCCGAGCGGTTCATCACGCCTGAACTCAAGGAGCAGGAGGCGAAGGTCCTCAACGCTGAGGATCGGATACAGACGCTGGAGTATGAACTCTTCTGTCAGATTCGCGACGAGGTATCGAAATTTACGGAAGCCATCCAAAAAATCGCAGCCGCACTCGCAATGACGGATGTCCTCGCCAATTTCGCCTATATTGCATCGAAATATAACTACGTCAAGCCGACTGTCGCAGCAGTAGACGAAATCGTTATCCGAGACGGCAGGCATCCTGTAGTCGAGCAGCTCTTTACACAAGAGGGTTTTGTGCCAAACGATACGGTACTCAACTGCGACGACGAGCAGTTGCATATCATCACGGGACCGAATATGAGCGGTAAGAGCACCTATCTGCGGCAAACCGCACTTATCGTTTTGATGGCACAAATCGGGTGTTTTGTCCCTGCTGCTGCAGCGAAAATTGGTCTCGTAGACAGGATTTTCACACGCGTTGGTGCTTCAGACAACCTCGTGATGGGGCAGAGTACTTTCCTCGTTGAGATGAACGAGACAGCGAATATCCTTAACAATGCCACCCGCAACAGTCTCGTCATCTTTGACGAAGTTGGGCGCGGCACCAGCACATTTGACGGACTCAGCATCGCATGGGCGGTTTCGGAGTATCTCTTAGATGAAAAGCGGATGGGCGCGAAAACCCTTTTTGCGACGCACTACCACGAATTGGTGGAACTCGCCAGCAAATACAAACGTGCGAAGAATTACAACGTCGCCGTTCATGAAGATGGGCAGAAAGTAACCTTTCTCCGAAAAGTCGTTCCAGGTGGGGCAGACCAAAGTTACGGGATCCACGTCGCGCGACTCGCCGGGTTACCCCAAGCCGTAATCACACGTGCACAGCAGATCCTTGAGGTGCTTGAACAACATAATCTCAGTGTTGAGGCAGATGGTGCCACAGGGCAATCCCCAAAAGCACAGCCAACGATGCCGAAACCGCGCCGCCGGGTCTCGCGGAAAACGATCCAGAGCGATTCGCTCCAGATGGCACTCTTTACACCCAAGACGCATCCACTCGTCGAAGAGATCCGACAATTGGAGCTCACGCAGATAACACCCTTGGATGCCGTGAATATTCTCTATGATTTAAAGGCAAAAGCGGAGGAGTCTTGAGGGTTAGGCAGCAGCGATGCAGTCCCCTTCTAACGCACCGAGAGTGACGCGTTGAATCTGATTAATCGCACTTTCTGGCGCGTCCACGAGGACCCGAAGATAGTTGTCGGTAAAACCGGCGAGATGGTTATTTTTCCCTTCTCTGCTTGATTCAATGAGCACCTCTTTCTGTTTCCCAAGCATCCGTTGTCGAAAGGCACTGTTGAGGCGTTCGCCGAGCGCAATCATCGCTTGGCTCCGTGCAGCAGAGATGTGTGGTGATATCTGATCGGGGTAGGTTGCTGCAGGGGTGCCTTTGCGGGGGGAATAGCGGAACACATGGAGTTGACTGAATCCGATCTCTTCAACGAATCGACACGATTCCTCAAAATGTGCGCCTGTTTCGCCAGGAAACCCGACCATAATATCGGTGGTAATCCCGACATCATCGCCAAAAACGCGGCGTAAGTTCGCAACGAGATGGGCAAATTGGGCTGTCGTGTAACGCCTCCGCATCTGTCGCAAAATTGCATCTGAACCGGCTTGAAGTGGGAGATGGAAGTGTGGCATACATTTCGGAAGTGCCGCCATCCGCTCACCGAGGGTATCGGGGAAATACATCGGTTCGATTGAGCTAAAACGGATCCGTTCGATACCATCTATGTCATGGATATGCTCTAAAATGTTGGCAATATCTCTGTCTCTACCGGTATCCATGCCGTAGGCTCCCAGATGCACGCCAGTGATGACAACCTCTTTGATACCGCTGTCAGCGATACGGTGTGCTTCGTCAGCGATGTCCTCGAGTGGGCGACTCGTCATTCGCCCGCGCACGTATGGGATAATGCAATAAGTGCAAAATGCGCTGCAACCGTCTTGTACCTTGATGAGTGCGCGTGTCCGTTTACCGGCATCGCTCACCCCTTTGCTAAAGCGTGCGTGTTCGCGAATGGCGTCGTGCTGAACGGGTTCTATGGAGAGAAGAGGGTTCGGTGTGTCAGTTACGTCTGCAGTTAGAGAGGGTGTTTCGGCGTGCAATAGGTCGAGGTAGTCCTGAAAGTCAGCCTTTTCTCGGTTGCCGAAAACAAACGTTACACCCGGTATATCTTCAATCGCCTCACGGTCGCTTTCAGCATAGCACCCCGTAACAAGCACCTTGGCATTCGGCTGCTGTCGGATCGCTCTCCGAATAACTTGCCGTGCTTTCTGATCGGCGGTATTCGTTACAGTGCATGTATTGATGAGATAGAGGTCAGCCTGTTGACGCGACGTCTCGTCATCAAGAACAGTGTACCCATTGCGATAGAGTGTCTCGCGCATGGATTGCGTATCGTATTGATTGACCTTACAGCCCATCGTAATCAGTTTCGCGGTTTTCATGAGTGTACTACAGTCTTGTCTCTATTTTTTGAATAAATATTATACCGAGTTTCTGCCTGAATTTTGTAGCACAAACTGTTAGTTTGTGCCGGTGTGATGCGCAAACTAACAGTTTACGCTACAATGTGATGAGAGGGTTTTGTCTCTATTTTCTAAACAAATATTATATCGAATTTTCTACCGAATTGCAAGTGTGATATAGATGATGGTAGGCGTATTCAGTTTGCAATGATTATCGGTTATCGGTCTTTAGACATCGGTTAAGAGGCGGTTGATTTAACAAACCTCTCTTTAACTGACAACCCAAGACCGACAACCCACAACTATCTATTATGACAGTTCGACCGATTTACCGGTACGTGCGCATTCGTAAATAGCCATATTCAGTGCAACAGAGCGTCTACCTTCATAGCCGTCAACCGCTGGAGATGCACCGTCGTGGATAACCCGAATCGCATCTTCAATCACGTTGTTCGGGTAAGGCGAGAGTTCAACATTCGGTTCGTCATCATCGACGAACTCCCATATATCCGGTCCAAGTCCAACGATACCTTTTTCGCCGTGGACGTGAATCATAGAGACACTGCTGCCAGGGAATGTCGTTGTTGTCAGGACATGACCGAGTGCACCGCTTTCAAATTCGAGAATCGCTGAGGTCATATCCTCAGTTTCACAATTTTCGTGATCGTAGACATCGAAGTGTGCGCCGATAACCCGTTTGACGGGACCCATGAACCAGAGCATTAGATCGACATAATGCACACCTTGGTTCATGATAGAGCCACCACCGTCGAGTGCCCATGTGCCGTGCCAACCGACGTAGTAACTATCCGGACGTTTCCACTTCATACGGAGTTCACACAGCAATGGTCTGCCAATGCCACCTGTTTCGAGCACGTGTTGGATTTGACGATTGTGTTGACCATAGCGTTCGCCGAAGTCGACCAGCAGTTTGACATCATTGTCTTCGCAGGTTTTGATGAGGGAGTTGCAATTTTCAACGCTGACGTCCATCGGTTTTGTAGTGATGACGTGTTTGCCGCGGCGTGCCGCTTCTTCTCCAAATTTTCCGTGGAGTCCACTCGGGGTCATAATCATCCCCACGTCTATGTCATCGCGATCGAACATCTCAAGCGCATCGTCGTGGCTCTCACAGCCGAAACGTTCTTCAGCCGTCTTGCGTCGCTCTTCGACGAGGTCCGCCACAGCAACGAGTTCGGCACCCTCTGTTTCGTGAATCATATTGGAGCGGTTCATACCCATACCTAAACCGACAACGCCAAAACGTAGATTATTAGCCATTAGAAAGTCTCCATTTATAGTTTTTAGTAACACTGCGCTGTGCTTCGTTTTAGTTGTTAGTTGTTAGTTAAGAGTCTTTTGGTTATCAGCCCCTCTTAACTTATAACCAATCACTAACCACCATTATACCACACACACCGACTATGCGTTACAAAAAATTCAGGATCATTTGTAGGAGGGATTTCCAAATCCCAACTGCTTCCATTGAATCCAGAAAAACCCGGAAACTAAATCGCCCTAACAAAAAATTGACAACCTCGACAGTAGGACTACTGCTGGCTGTGTTTATCCTTCACGCCCTGCTTGCACAACCTACGTCTTCACAAACCGATGGGATCCGTTTCACTGATATAACAGCGGAACTCGGTATCGACTTTCGTCATGCGAACGGTGAGAGTGGTCAAAAGTACTTTATCGAACCGATTGGCAGTGGTGTCGCTCTCTTCGATTATGATAATGACAACGATCTGGATCTCTATCTCGTCAACGGCAGCGACTTACCTGGAGTAGTTTCTCCAATCCGACCGACAAATCGCCTCTATCGCAACGATGGCAGTACTTTCACTGATGTAACAGCAGCAGCATCTGTTGGCAATACCAGCTACGGGTTGGGGTGCTGTGTCGGCGACTATAATAACGACGGCTACACGGATCTCTACGTAACAAACTACGGCGCGAATGTGCTTTATCGCAACAACGGCGATGGCACTTTTACTGATGTTACCGAGCGTGCGAGAGTTGGTGGAGATCAATTCAGTAGTGGTTGCGCTTTTGTAGATATAAATGTAGACGGTGATCTCGACCTCTATGTTGTCAACTATGTGCAATTCAATCCAGGGACAAACCCGGAGTGCACTCGACAGGGGATTCGGACGTATTGCACGCCGGAGGCACTCCTCGGCGCTGCGGATGTATTCTACCTTAACAACGGCGACGGCACTTTCACTGATGTGTCGGAGATATCTGGTATAAGCGAGGCGACTGGCAAAGGATTGGGGGTTGTCTGTGGTGATATAGATAACGATGGAGATGTCGATATTTTCGTCGCCAACGATACAACGCCGAACCTCCTCTACCGCAACAATCCTAACAGTGTTAAAATGACGGAAGACGCCCTTTTCTCAGGAGTTGCACTGAGCGAAGAGGGACGCGCTTACAGTGGAATGGGTGCAAACCTCGGCGATTTTGACAACGACGGCTATCTCGATATTGTGATCACAAACTTTCAGGACCAGACGAATAGCCTCTACCACAACGCACAGAGCGGTTTTTTCAACGAAGTGAGTTTTATAACAGGTATCGGTGAGAAAAGCCTCCCCTATTTGGCATGGGGTGTCGATTTCGTCGATTTCAACAACGACGGTTGGTTGGATCTATTTATTGCCAATGGACACCTCGACGACAATATCGCCGAAATTGATCCGATTGGTACATACGCACAACTGAATCAACTCTTTCTGAATAATCGGGGAGACAGTTTCTCGGAAATCGCTGATAATGCAATAGCAATCCAGAAGGTCAGTCGAGGCGCGGCGTTCGGCGACATTGATAACGACGGCGATATAGATATCGTTGTCTCTAACCTGAAAGATTCACCGACGGTTTTGCGGAACGACAGGGGCAACACGGGGCGATGGTTAGAAATCAAGTTAGTCGGCACACATTGCAACCGAGATGCGATTGGCGCACGGGTAACGGTTGTTTCTGGCGGCTTGGCACAGATCCGTGAGGTCAAAAGCGGCTCAGGCTACCTCAGTCAAAACGATCTCCGTCTACATTTTGGCTTGGGCGATGCAACATCAGTTGATACACTAACCGTCCGATGGCTCTGCGGCAAAGTCCAAACCCTCCGAAACGTAGAAACGAATCAAGTAATTTTTATCTCGGAAAATTAACCCATATCTCTTCTGTAGGAGGCGGGGAATGCCATAAGGCATTCATACCGTTGATTCTTTCCAAATCCCGACTCCCTCTCGATCGCGGCCGATTTTATGGCACCGCATAGTCGTCCGGATTATCCTTCCGCCAATTCGGAAGATACCCCTCTTTATGTCCAAAACCGTAGGAAGGTCCAATTTGATTCACACTCGACCAGGGCCATGCCTGCCCACCAATAAGACGGAACGCATCTCCTTTACCACATAACCAATAGAACATGTGCGCCACATATCTCGCAACGCCGTGTCCGCCGTACTCCGCCATCTGGAAATCGAAATCAGGTTCTTCCTTCCAATCCCGTGTCGGTGGTACTGTACGCCAATAACTGTACTTCAACATGTGCCGCAATCCTTCCGCAGAGGACTCACCGCGACGATGGAGAATGCTTTGCGAATGGATAACAAAAGAGCCAGCAGGTCCCTCACTTGAAACGCCTTTCGCGGCTATATCTCGACTTGTCGAGCGAATATGCGAACCCGGCAAGATTTCCGTCGGACCCAGTTCCAGCGGTGTATCTTGTGGGAAGTAAAAAACCTCGACGAAATTGGTTTCAGGTCCAAAAACGTGATCCGCATCGTGATGCCACCCTTGTGCGGGCATCGGACACTCAACACGATGATTGCTGACCAACACCGGTAATCCGACATTCTTACCGAGCAGTGAGCGCAATGCCCCGGCGAGTTCACGATTCATCAGAACATGTTCAATGTACCAATCTTCCAGTAAAATTGAACTCGGTTCATGCGTATCTCGCATCCGCTCTAAATCGGCGTGCGTTATGCCTTCCGGGAGAAAGCACGGATTGATCGGTAGATCACCGTTCAGATAATCACACGTCCGCTGGTTAATCTCATCAGGGACAGCCCCTTGGAGTTGTAGGTAGCCGTCTCTACAATACTGCAGCACCTCTGTATCCGTAAGGGTCGGTTCACAATCAAAGGTTCGGTTTATTTCATCGTATTTCATTGTAGGTTCCCTTAGGTTTCTTACTTTTCCATTCTGAAGACACCAATTCTAAATCCATATCTCTTGTAAAAAGCGACAGCGTCTTCGTTGTGAGCAAGGACATCCAGTCTGACCTTCTTGTCCGTCCATACGTTTTCGTACAACCAATCAAGCAACCGTGTAGCGATACCTTTGCGTCGGTGTGCTCTATCTACGTACAACTGCCGCATATAATAATAGCCACCATCATCTCTGTATAAACAATACGCGGCAACATGTCCGTTCTCCTTTGCCATATAGCAGATATAATCAGTTGTCAACCATTCTTGCATCCGTTCAGTAAGCTGGGCTATGTCCATCGGATCAGGGTGCCGTTCGTCTTCGATAAGACGCTTGTTCAGTTCAGCAAGTATGTCGGCATCAGTGAGTTCTGCTCTAACGATTTCCATGGTTGTAGTCTTCTATGGTAGCAAAGACCGTATCAATAACGGCTTGTTCTCCGAGTGCTCTCCGTTTTTGCTTTTCAGCATCGCTTAAGAGAATATGTTCACCTTGATCCGGATTATCAAAAACGAACAACAACGACAGGCGTTGCATCCCAAAATATTCCGCAACAGCAAAAGTACTCGCTGTTTCCATGTCTACAGCAATATAACCCTGACGGGACCACTCCTGAATCTCTTCTTTTCCCTCCGCAAGCAGTGCCGATGTTGTCCAGATAGGACCTTTGTGTGTAGCAACGGATGTAGAACGTAATGAGAGAGACCCTTCAACAAGTTCAAGTGAAGCATCGATTTCTTGGGTTTGTGGTAAATAATACTGCGCTGCCCCTTCACCGCAGTACGCAGACGTTACACAAACAAGGTCACCTGACTGAATACTATCGGTTAATGCCCCACAGCAACCCGTCTGTATGACCAAGGATGTTCCCAGCACACCGAAAAGATGGGTGACTTCAGATGCCATCGCATCTCCGTACACGGAAGCATAACCAATATCTACATTTTTATAAGTTCCAATCAACACATCCTCGAAAATGCCGTTCGGCGATCCGACTTCAAAAACATCTGTGAAAAAAGCACTATGCTTAGCGTAGTTGGCTTTCAGATTGCGTGTGCCTCGGAGTACTAAAACCGTTGGCACTCTATTCTCAGGGATATTTAAGAGCGATAACCATTCATTTTTCGTTAGTTCCTTGAGCATTGTCTATTTCCTGAATTCTTATTTATACGGTCAGTGTCACATTATCCTGTTTGACGAGATCCTTTATTTCCCATTCTGAACCGTGAGCCGCCAGCGCCTTCGTCTCTGGAGAGAGTCTGTTCATTACTTCGGGTGGGAACGGTTCGCGGAGACCGCGCTCGTCTTGAAAAAACTGGGTTTTATACCGTAGAATCAGAAAACGCCGATCCCGATCTTTCGGTTTCCACACCAGAACGCCGTGGGTCAACATCTCGGTAATAATCACAACATCTCCCGCTTTTGGTGTCACATTAACGAGTGCTGGATGGAGTGGCGCATCTGGATTGTGGGGTTCAGGGAAAAACAGATTCTCTGGACGTTCAAACTCGCTTTTATGGGAACCCGGTAGAACTATCAAACCACCGTCACCTGGACAGACATCCGTGAAATAGAAGAAACAGACAATGTCGTTCGTGAATATCTGACTGTTTCTGACACCGTAACGTCGAGTCCAGCGGAAATCTTCACCACCACAGTGGAGCGGGGTCATCTCCTGCCGCTCATGTGTATTTACAACAAGCGATCCGCGATTGAAACGAGGTTTATTCCAGGTCAGTTCTTTGATGATGGGCCATGTGGTAGGATGCAGGGTCAATGCCTCAAGCGATTTATCCGCTGAGAACCCGTTTGAAAACCCTTCGCCACCGCGACTAATCCCAGACGGCAATTCCTCTGGCGATGCTTGCACGAGCCGTTCAATGGCTGTCTGCGCGTTGCCAAGTTCTTGCGGTGTTAGGACATTCTCTAAATGCAAATAACCACGTAGGTCAAAAAGATATTTCTGTTTCGGTGTCATTTTCATCCTCAAGCGAGATAGAGTTATCTTTTTCTTATCAAACATGATATAAAGTATTGCTTTAAAATTCAAGGTAATTTACAATGTTGGCAGAAGGAGTTTATCTCACCAATCCATCTAATCTTATTTTGCTATCTCGGATGGGACTATCAAGCACTCCAAAACCATTTTCCATAATGTGTTAGAATGTTTAACAATAATGTCAGACACACATGCGTTAATAAGGAGGACGCTATGTTTAACGGAACTATCCAGGCTATCTATAAACCTTTAGTATTTGGTGTGATGTTTATTTTTGGCTTGATGTTGCTTTCTCATATTGGGCATACTGCAGACCCCGAAGTGTGGTTTTCTTTCAGGGGAAAAGGAAATGTCGTTGAAGATGCCAGCGGAAATGGAAATGACGGTAGGATTGTGGGTGGTGCAAAGCGTGTCAAAAGTAAAGATGGGCCATACGGGATGGGCATAGAACTCAGCAAAGACTTGGACCAGTACATTGAATTCGATTACTTAATGACCGATCCCGGCACCGTTGAGTTCTGGTTTAAGCCCTACTGGAATGGTGGCGATGCTGGGACCTTTAGGTTATTCGATGCCAACAACGCAGTCGTCTTCTTCTCCTTTGGAAAAGGTGCCGTCATTGGAGAACGGGAAAATGAGTTCCACTTCGCGGTAGAAGACGCACCGGATACAGACTATTATCTCGCCGCACAGGCGGCTGACGTTGTTAAAAAAGATAAGTGGATGCACGTAGCCGCAACGTGGGATTTCGGGGGTAGTGCTTTCTTCTATCTGGATGGTGAGGAAATCGCTACAGCGAAAGGGTTCGCAGGATTTCCTAAATTTCATGAATCCCCAAGAATCGGGGGAAATAACAAGTTTAAGTACAGAGCCACCACGTCAGGGGCGCACGGTGTTATTGACGAATTCGCTATCTACAGCGAAGCTTTATCCCAAAAGGACATCCAGAAGGACATGGAAATACTCGTCTCTGATGTCGAACCTGAAGGCAAACTCGCTGTCACTTGGGGGCGGATTAAAGCTGATAGATAATAGTTGTTGAACATTTCATCGTAAGATTGCGATGGATAAAGTTTTGAAATAATGTAGGGGCGTTTTCTCTTCAATGTTAGTGTTTTTAAAGATGACCAAAACGCCCCTAACAATATCATGGAAAACTCATATATGACTTGATATTTTAGGATAAGATGGGAAAATTTCCTTTAATGATTTAGGGGGACATCAAAGGGATTGCCCCTATCCTGACAACTCGTGACTGTGATTTGTAAAGACTCAATTTTATATAAGTCGTAGGAATGTTTAGTTTTCTTGTAACGGTTATCTCTTAGAACCTACAGAAAACCTGAAGTTAAATAGTCCTATAAGATTAGATAAAGACATTGCTTTAAATCTCAAGATAGTTTACAATATTTAACATAATTGAGATTTAACACAATCGAGTGGAAATTGTCCTAATGGTGTTATGTAAGCGAATAACAGGGCAAAAGAAATCAAAGAGTAGGAATAAAAATGGAATCTATTATTGTTGAGAAACTCAAGCAGCTTCCGCCTGAATACCATAAAGACGTAATTCATTTCATTGATGCCCTTCTAACTGAAAAGGTTCCAAAGCGAAAAAAGAAACTTAAATTAGATTGGATCGGTGGTTTGGTGGAATATCGTGACCAATATACAGCACTTGAACTTCAGAAGAAAACAATGGAATGGAGAGATTAGTGTATCTTGTAGATACCAATATTTTTCTTGAAGCGTTATTGCGTCAAGAGAGGACGGCCGAAGTTCAATCATTTCTCCAGTCTGTTGATTTAAACACAATCTTCATCACAGATTTTTCTGTTTATTCTATCGGTATTGCTTTGTTTCGGTTGAAGAATTTTACACTCTTCACTCGGTTTATGGACGATATGGTTGTTGATGGTATTCGCATACTTTCGCTAACCTTGGAAGATCTTAAGACTTTAAACCAGCCCATTCAGAGATTCAACATTGATTTTGATGATACCTATCAGTATACTGCTGCGGTGAGATATAACCTCCAACTCATCAGTTTTGATCGGGATTTTGACCGAACAGATAGGGAACGTAAAGAACCTATTGACATCCTAAAATAAAATGCCTCAAGGGGAACTCTCAAAGGTTTCCAATCCGTCCTACTCATAATCCCCCAATTCATCCCGCAGCCGTTCCAATTCCGCTTTTAGTTCCACAACAACCCCTCTATACGCTGGATCTTCGTAGACATTATGCATCTCGTGCGGATCCTTTTCCAGATCAAACAGTTCCCATTCCGGTGGTGTCGAGCGATCAATCGCGCCACCTGATCCCAGTGCTTCACCATAATAGTAGATGAGCTTATAGCGTTCTGTTCGCACACCGTAATGTGCCGGTATGTTAAAATGCGCCAGGTGCATCCAATACCGATAATACATAGATGTTCGCCAATCCGCTGGCGTTTCTCCGTTCAACGATGTTCGGAGACTGCGTCCCTGTATATCATCTGGAATTGGTATGCCAGCGTAGTCGAGGAGCGTTGGCGCGAAATCGACGTTTAGCGTAATCTGTTCGGTTACACTCGCCGCTTGAATCTCACGTGGATACCGGACAAGCAACGGAATCCGTATTGATTCCTCATACATGAACCGTTTATCGTACCAACCGTGATCACCCAGGAAGAACCCGTGATCTGCCGAATAGATAACGATTGTGTCTTCCGCCAAACCTTCCGCGTCCAGATAATCCAGCAATCGTCCGACGTTCTCGTCAATGGCATGTGCACAACACAGATAGTTCTGCATGTAACACTGATAGTTCCACCGTTTCAACGCATCGCCTTCCAGACCTTCGGGTGTCGGTTCAGGGAGATGATTTTTCCGTTGCATGGTGTCTACCTTCGCCGTGTTCATCGCAGCGCCTGCCGCACGATTTTTATAGGTATCGTTGAAGGTAGGTGGTTCAGAAATTTCGTCCGTATAGAGATGCAAGTGCTTCGGATTCGGGAAAAAGGGGTCGTGCGTCGCTTTATAGGTCGTCATCAAGAAAAACGGCTGATCCGTATCCCGGTTTTGTAGCCAGTTCAGCGAACTGTCCGTCACGATATCTGCGGAATACCCATCGAATTTTTTCCGTTCTCCCATCTCAATCATTTCAGGATTGAGATGGGCGCCTTGGACAGGGAAGACATTCCAGTAATCGAAGCCGTGCGGATCGCTGACACCCCCGTGTCCAAGATGCCACTTCCCGGCAATCGCTGTCTGATACCTGTCGGCATGCAGTCGTTGTGCGAGTGTCTGTTCCTGTGTGTGATCAATTGTATCTGAGAGGGTTTTGATACCGGTTTTATGGCTATACTTTCCGGTCAGGATAGAGCCGCGCGCCGGTGTACAGATGGCGTTCGTACAGAAGCAGTTGTTGAATCGCATTCCGCCATCACCAATCCGATCGATATTCGGAGTGCGATTCATCTCACTACTGTAGCAGCTAATTGCGGGTGCCGCATGGTCATCTGACACGATGAGAAGTATATTCGGCTTGTGCGTCTTTGGCATAATCTACTCCCACGGTTTCAAGATAATCTTAGAACTTTCGTGAGATGTAGAAGTTTCAAATGCCTGTTGGATCTCACTCATCGGAAAGACATTGCTGATAAGTCGATCAAGGAGCGGTGAACCTTCAATGACCTTCATCAATCCAGGGAACTGATTGAGGTTATAGTGCCATGCCCCAGCGAGCCGTAGCCCTTTGCCGATGAGATCTGGACTGACGTGGAGAACAGTGTCGTTTCTACCACTTTGCCCGACGAAAGCGATGGTCCCGCGTCTACGAGTTGCATCAATGCAGAGCCGGTGAGCTTGGACGTTCCCAGAACAATCGAGGGCAAAATCAACACCGCGACCGTCTGTCGTGAGATCGCGAATCTGATCGACAGCGTCTTCATCTGTTGGATTGATGACCGCTTCGACTCCCATCTGTTTTGCGCGTTCAACACGCCACGGAATCAGTTCCGCTGCAATAACTTTCGCACCACGGAAGCGGGCGTTGGTAATCGCACCGAAACCGACCGGACCTATTCCAGTGATTAGCACAGTATGCGTCGCATTGACCCCCATCTCGTCGAAGGCACGGTATGACGGACCCAAGGCGCAACACGCGAGTGAGGCGTGTTCATAAGACACATTATCTGGAATCTTCGGAAGCAACCAAGACGGCTTAACGATATACTGCGCCATCGTCGCACTACCGTAACGGGAACCCGTGAATTCCTCGAAATTGTAGTTATTTTCGCAGTGAATGTAATCCCCATCGGTACAAAGCACACATTTCCCACATGGATATTGCGGCATCACAACCACTCGGTCCCCGATTTCCACCTTTCCGGGTTGTGCGATGTCAACCACTTCACCAGCTGCTTCGTGCCCCATCCCATCGGTTTTGGACCCGTGTTCAAAGGCGTGATATTCAGTGCACATCGGCGACGCGTGAATTTTCACGACTACCCAATCCTCTTTTGGCGTTGGATCTGGCACGTCAACAAGTCCTGCCTGCCGTTCACCTAAAATCGCTGCTACTTTCATAGTTGCTCCTTGTGTTTTTAATGAAGATATAGGGGTATTTTGGTTAAACCTTCTCACATTTTAGCAGAAGCCGATCTATAAAGCAAGTGGAGATTCCCGAAAAACTTTACTTGACAAAATTGCCGAAAATCTGTTTAATAATAGAGGCACATACAAACGATCACGGTAAGCTTCTGCTTGCTTTAGAGCGCAGCTTGCAAGCCCATATTCCAAAGAACGTCAAAAGTGCCGTGTTTGCGGCATATTAGAATTTAATCCATTTCCAGAAGGATAATCAGATGAAAATAGAACAACGGCTTGAAGAATTAGGTGTAGAATTGCCAGAGCCAGCGGTCCCTGTAGCGAATTACGTCACAACCGTACAGACCGGCAATCTCATATTTACCTCGGGGCATGGACCCGGAACAGGCGAAGGTAAAATCTATAAAAGCCAACTCGGCACGGATGCTACTATCGAAGAAGGCTACGCCTCGGCACGTCAGGTTGCGATGGGTTTGTTAAGTACCCTCAAACATGCCCTCGGTGATCTCGACCGAGTCAAGCGGGTCGTCAAAGTGGTTGGGTTCGTTAATTCAGCACCCGATTTCACCGACCAGCCCGCGGTTGTCAACGGCGCATCCGATTTTTTCGTCGAGGTCTTCGGCGATAAGGGTAAACATGCCCGCTCCGCAGTAGGCATGGTGCAACTGCCCGGTGGAATTCCAGTTGAAGTTGAGATGGTTATTGAAATTGAGGATTAATCTCTTGAGGAAACTTAAAATTGGTATTATGAGTCACGAAAGCGCAGCCCGAAACGAAGTGGAGGGCGACTCGGGAGAAGAATACTCCAAGCATGAAACCACTGGCAACTGGTTACTGAAACTCTAAGTAGACACCTCCTGAGGCGGCACAGACTGACATTCTATGCTACAAAAGACCGTAGCCTGCAACAACGGCGCAGGCGGGTTTGAGAAAGGGATGTGGAGTTTCCAACCCACGTTGTTTAACCGCAAGGTAAGATTAAAAATCCGGAAGGAAAGTTAAAAAATGGCAGTTCAAATTGTTAAGCCTCGAATACGCGGGTTTATCTGTACCAACGCCCATCCAACTGGCTGTCAGACGAATGTCCGAAACCAGATAGGTAAGATTAAACAGGGCGTTGCTTACAAAGAGACAGGTATGAATGCCCTCGTCATCGGTGCATCGACAGGGTATGGACTCGCCTCTCGCATCGCTTTAACTTATGCTTACGGTGCCAAAACGCTTGGGCTACTCTATGAACGTCCAGCTGATAGCAGACGCACCGCGACAGCAGGCTACTATAACACTACTGCTTTCCATCAACAGGCAGCATCGGACGGATTTTATGTCGATAGCCTCAACGGAGATGCGTTTTCCAATGAGATGAAAGTGGAGGCTATTGACCGACTCAAAGCAGACTTCGGCAAAATCGATATCCTCGTTTATAGTATCGCTGCACCACGTCGAGTCCACCCGAACACCGGTGCCTCACATCAATCTGTCCTCAAACCAATCGGCGAACCCTATACGGGAAAAACAATCGATCTCAATCGAGAAGTCATCACACCTGTAACGATTGATCCCGCGAATGAACAGGAGATTACTGATACGATCGCCGTGATGGGCGGTGAGGACTTGGAGATGTGGGTTGACGCATTAGCAGATGCCGAATTGCTTGCTTCAGAGGTGACCGTTGTCGCCTATACCTATATCGGAGGTTCCATGACCTGGCCCATTTACCGAGATGGAACTATCGGTAGAGCAAAAGACGATTTAAAGATACGTGTGGACGCCCTTGATCAACGCCTCGCAAACCAACTCGGTGGCAGTGCCTATATCTCGGTGAACAAAGCCGTTGTTACACAAGCCTCCGCAGCGATTCCTGTCGTGCCGCTTTATGTCAGTATCCTCTATGACATTATGGATGCCAAGGGAATCAATGAAGCACCCATTGGGCAGATGCGACGCCTGTTCTCAGAGCATCTCGGACCGGGATTGCAACCGCAACTCGATGCTGAACGCTATATCCGGCTTGATGACCGCGAGTTGCAACCTGAAATAACCAACGTAGTAGCCGAGCGGTGGGAGCAAATCGATACCGATAATTTCCATGAACTCTCCGATTACGCGGGTTTCAGACGCCGCTTCCGAAATCTCTTCGGATTTGAAGTGGAAGGGATAGACTACGATGAAGCCGTTGAGACGGAATTGGTGTTCTAAGAATAGCAGGCTACGGAGACACAACCATGAGAAAATATCGGACATGGGAAGAAATTCTAATGGAACGGTTTACTTCCGACTGGAAGGAAGCAATCGGTTATCTTGATGTGGCACTTGAGGAATACCAGGAGGATGGTGACACGCCCTTCTTTTTAATGGGTCTTCAGAATGTCGTCGAGGCACAAGGTGGAGTTTCAGCGGTTGCTAAAAAAATTGGCGTTGTGCCGCAAGTCCTCTCAGATATGCTCTCAAGTGAAAAGCCCCCACGGATTGATTTACTCAGTGCTGTTCTTACTGCCCTCGGATGCCGACTATCGATCCAACCCTTAAAGCCGATAGAACCTAATGCCGAACTCGCTGCAGCAGAAACCTCGATAGTGACATCAGAAATATCAGCCTCCAGTTCTGAAGTTTCAGTAGAAAAAAGATGAATTGTTACGCAGAAACCTCTTAACCCCCAACCCACAACTGACAACTTATAACTATTATAAGGAGTAACTTATGGCACAACCAATTCAGGTTACAGTCTGGAATGAATTTAGACACGAAAAAACAAACGAATTCATTGGTGGTCTCTATCCCAATGGGATTCACGGTGCGATTGCTGATGGTCTCGACAAGGCAGGTGGTTTTAAAGTCCGGAGTGCAACTTTAGATGAACCCGAACACGGTTTAACCGACGATGTGCTCGCAAACACTGATGTCTTAATCTGGTGGGGGCACGCTGCACACGCCGCTGTTGAGGACGAAATCGCCGCCAAAGTTCGCGCCCGAGTCTTGGATGGCATGGGACTTATTGTCCTCCACTCTGCGCACTACTCTAAGCCCTTTACCGGTTTGATGGGCACCTCCTGTTCCCTCAAATGGCGTGAAGCCGCTGAAAAAGAACGCCTCTGGGTCATTGAACACGGGCACCCAATCGTCGAAGGTTTAGGCGAATACTTTGAAATTGAACACGCCGAAATGTATGGCGAACCCTTTGATATTCCTGAACCAGACACACTCATTTTCGTTAGTTGGTTCCCCGGTGGTGAAGTCTTCCGGAGTGGGTGCTGTTATTATCGCGGGAGAGGCAAAATCTTCTATTTCCGTCCCGGTCATGAAACGTATCCGATCTATTACGACGAGAACGTTCGACATGTTATTGCAAACGCTTCGCGGTGGGCGGCACCGGGTAATGCTCCAACGCCGGTCTTCGGGAACGCACAGCCATTAGAGCCTTTAGAATAGAGCGTCCGAGAGTGAGCGGGTTTTCTTGAACCCGCTCATTTTATCAGGAAACCTTTATGCAGACAGAAGAAAACCAAAGTTCTGATCCTGTTGACATCCCACCCGTTACCGGTCCCTATACTGAACCGTGGTCCCTAAAAAAAATCATAGCCCTCGCCGCTGTGTTTGGACCTGCAGCGATTGTTGCTTCCGTCAGTATTGGTGCAGGGGAGACGATTGTCGTTGTCCGGGCAGGTGCATGGGCAGAGTATAATTTACTCTGGCTTGTGCTGCTCAGCTGCGTCGTGAAAGGCATTTTTGTAACCTACCTACTTGGGCGCTATACAGCGGTCAGTGGCGAATATATTGGAAATCGCCTCGCAAAACTCCCTGGACCGCGGGGATGGCTCCTTATTGCAATCGTCCTCTTTGAAATGATAGGGGCGCCTTTAGCATGGGTGCCAATTGGCAAACCCTGTGGCGCCCTACTGCATTTCTTATTCCAAGATGCCCTGCCTTCAGGTGTCGCACAACCTGTTTGGGAAAACCTAATCACCTCCTGCTTCATCACCCTCGCACTCCTTTTCGGTTTACGTATCTCCTTTGAAAAACTCGAAAAACAACAACTTATTATCTGTGGTATTCTCGTCCTCGGAACAATTATTGGTACACTCATGGTGCGTCCCGACTTCGGTAAGGCGCTGGTTGGAAGCCTCCGTTTTGGCTATCTACCGGAATTTCCTGAATGGGCACCTAAGGATGCAGTCGAAAATCCGTTATTGACAATGGCAACAGCGTTCGGATATGTTGGCGGCTCTGTAATGGGCTACGTTGTTTACGCAAATTGGGTAAGTATCCACCGCTGGGGCATGACATCACATCAGAACATCGAGGCTATCCGCCAACGTGCCTCGAACAGGGGCAGAATTGATTACCTCCCTGAACAACCTGAGAAGGTGAGCCAACTCCGTCAAATCCTTGCGCCGCTACGATGGGATATTGGCATGGGTGCGATTGTACTCTTCATCGTGACAGGCGCGTTCATGATCTCTGGTGCTGCTGTCCTGTATGGCACGCAAAGCACCTTTGAGGGATGGAGCCTGCTGACCGATCAGGCGAGCGTCTGGCAAAATATCCATAGTTCACTCGTCTGGGTATACTATATCTGTATCATTGTGGCATTGTGGGGAACGCTGCAAGCACTACCGGAAATCTACGCGCGGGTAATACAAGAGTTCTTTCAAGCAATCTGGCCACAGTACGAATGGAGTTACGGCACGATTCGCAGATGGATCTGTCTCTATATCTTTCTTACAACGATGGTGCTAATCTGGTTGAACATCCCATTTGACATCTTGACACAGATCGCTGGTTTTATTTTGGCGAATTTTTCAATTGCCTTAATGATGCTTGCCGCACTATATCTGAACGCTAAGCTGCCTGCAGCTTATCGGACACGTCCATTCATGTTCGTTGGTGCGCTTATTTCCGCAGCCGTGCTTATTGCATTTGCCGGAATTAGTGGATGGGGCTTGTATGCCAAGATCGCCAAACTTTTCGCTGGTAATTAAAATTTACCTATACTTGGTAGGCGAGGTTTCTAACCTCGCTGATCTTCTATCTGCCAACCGCTAACTGCTAACGGTCGCTACACTTTCCGATAACCTACTGCTGATCGCTGATAGCCGACCGCCATGCAATTAAGATTGACACCTTGACCTTAAAGGTATAGAATACTGTCAACAACTCTGAATCTTCAGGAGGAGATGAAACGATGGCAGACATCAAAGATAAACTCGCGCAACTACAGCAGGAAGGGTTCATTTTATTAGAGGGCGCGTTGTCTCCAGAGGAGACGGAAAATATCCGTCAGCGTATTAATTACGCACGCGAGGAAGGTTGGGAGGAAGGCTTAAACGCAGTCGGCAATATGTGGTTTGATACCCTCCTTGATCGCGAACCCGATACTTACCAACCGCTTGTAGGGCACCCGAGTGTCCGTCCTTATCTCGAAGGATTGATGGGTAGGCAGTGCCAACTCCGCAGCCTGCGCGCACACATCAATCCTGGACCCTATCTCCAAGAGTGGCACATGGATTTCTACGGCTATTGGGAGGAAAAGCGGTACGTCGAAGAGCATCCATTTGCCATGGCACCTGTAGGAATTAACACAACCTTCTATTTTCAAGACAACGATCCTGGTGAAGGACACCTCAAGTTTATCAAAGGTGGACATTTGTCAGAGCCGCCGCACCTCTATCCCCTGGATCGCCCCAAGTTTGAAGCGTGGTGTGACGCACAAGCACACGTTATTCTGCATCCGAAAGCCGGTGATTGTGTCGTCTTCATCAACCATATTCCCCACCAAGGCGCAAAAGAGCGCGACGATATGGAACGCAGCAATGTCGTGTGCCATTATCAGGTAACACCGATGTATGAAGGTGTTTGGCACGTCTCTCGACCCCGCGGGTATCAAGGCACCTTCCCGTTTGCTTAGTTAGAAATATATTTTATGTTTATTTCAGGGCGGATGTTGATTACATTCGCCCATGCCCTATTTATAATGAAGCCCGTAATTATTTAGACGCGCGGTGAACCGTAGGGGCTGGGTTACCCAGCCCCTACGAGCGTGCAATGTGGGGTTGCTATCGTGAAGGGTCAACTTATTTTCGGGTTTTACTATAATTCCTATAAAACTGGAGGATACTCATGCGTAACTTTTGGCGTAACCTGCAAACCAAAGCTGGCTGTGTGAGAGTGATTTGTTTATGTGTTGTGTATCTGGTAGGGAGTTTTCAAAGTGTCAGGACAGCGGGTGAACTGGAAGGTTTAGTTGTCTACTTCGCTTTTGAAGAGGGAACGGGTAAGGCTGTTAAAGATCTCTCTGGGAACAAACAGGATGGAAAATTAGAAGGCGATACGTCGTGGACGGATGGCAAATATGGGAAAGCGGTTAATTTCGGCGGAAAGGATGGGATTGTCCGAGTGGAGCATTCCGATGCATTTGAATTTACCGATGGGATTACGATTGCCGCTTGGATTCAACCGACGCTGAAAGCGGGTCCCGGCACATGGCAGCTTATAGCCGCTAAGGGACCAGATGTTCAAGAGTTTTTTGAGGTGCTGCTCCATCCTGACGGTTTTATATGGATGGGTTGGAAGTTAACAGGTGGGCGTGCTGTCCCCGCACAAAGTCCGCGCGATGTCGTCAAAGACAAGTGGCAACACGTCGCCGTTTCGTTTCAGAGTGGGAAATGGTGGACAGTCTATCTTGATGGCGAAGTCTTAATAGATTACCCCAAAACTGGCGACAAGTTGGTCCCGATTGATGCGCCTCTTATGGTTGGAATGGAGGAACCGCCCGCCCTAAACCGCTACTATAACGGTATCATTGATGAGTTCGCACTCTTTAACCGCGGTCTCTCGCAAGATGAAATCAAAGAAATTCAAGGTGGCATTCAAGATATCTTGGCAGTTGACCCTGAATCGAAACTACCGACAACATGGGGACGCCTCAAACAGAGATCCGGTGTTCGCGGTAAGTCAAATTGACTGCTGAGATCGCTGTCCATTTAAGATTGTGCCAATTTGGCAGACATTCAGCAGGAATTTAGATGTTTCAAGCAATTAATATTGGCATAAATATTGCTACTGTTCATTGTAGAAAGTTTGGACGATTCGAATTATATTCCTGCAGGCTTATCAGAATATATCGCCTGATCTCACGTGAAAACCTGCTTAATAGCCTGTGATTTTATTCCGGAGGGCAATTTGAAAAAACGTTTTCAGAGTACCAAATTGCAGCCCCAGAGGGGCGGTATGTGTATAGAAATGCTGTACACCCCAGGTGTACAGCCCCAGAGGGGCGGCATCTGTATAGAAGAATCTTACCACACCGGCTGAAAAAATTGTCCAAAGTTTAGTATATTTCCGTAAAGGAGCATTTGAAAATGAGCAAAGTTATTGGAATTGATTTAGGCACAACAAATTCATGTGTGGCAGTCTTAGAAAGTGGTGATGCCAAGGTAATCGAGAACGCCGAAGGAAATCGAACAACCCCTTCGGTCGTCGGTTTTACCAAAGAAGGAGAACGCCCCGTTGGACTCGTTGCTAAAAGGCAAGGGATCACAAACCCGCAAAATACAATTTTTTCGATTAAAAGGTTCATGGGGCGGAAATATAACGAGATCGGTGATGATTCCTCGCGTGTCCCTTATGAATTAAAATCCGATACAGACGGTGACGTCGCTGTAAATATTGATGGCAAGGATTACTCACCGCCTGAAATCTCCGCTATGGTCTTACGGAAAATGAAGGAGACTGCCGAGACCTATCTCGGAGAGGAAGTCACAAAAGCCGTTATCACTGTTCCCGCCTACTTTAACGATTCACAGCGTCAGGCAACACAGGATGCTGGCAAAATTGCTGGATTAGAGGTTGAGCGGATTATCAACGAACCAACCGCCGCATCGTTGGCTTATGGACTCCAAAATGAAGGCGATAGGAAAATTGCCGTTTATGATCTCGGTGGTGGGACATTTGACATCTCTATTCTGGAAATCGGAGAAGGTGTCTTCGAGGTGAAAAGCACAAACGGTGATACCCATCTCGGTGGTGACGATTTTGACCAAGCGGTGATCGACTGGATGGCGCAAGAATTCCTCAGTAGCCAAGGGATCGATCTACGCAATGATCAAATGGCACTACAACGCTTGAAAGAGGCGGCAGAAACCGCAAAGTGTGAACTCTCCAGTACGTTACAAGCAGACATCAACTTGCCGTTTATCACTGTCGATGCCAGCGGTCCGAAACACCTTAACTTGACGCTCACGCGTGCCAAACTGGAGCAAATTACAGATAATCTCGTCCAACGTTCGCTCGAACCGTGCCAACAGGCGCTCGCCGATGCAGAGATGCAGCCTTCCGACATTGACGAAGTTATCCTCGTCGGTGGACAGACCCGTATGCCTAAAGTCCAAGAGGCCGTAGAGCAACTCTTTGGGAAAGAGCCCCACAAAGGTGTGAATCCCGATGAAGTCGTCGCAATCGGTGCCGCAATTCAGGGCGGTGTACTCTCCGGTGATGAGGAAGTTAAAGACATTCTCTTACTTGATGTTACGCCACTCTCACTCGGTATTGAGACCCTCGGTGGGATGTTCACACGTCTGATTGATAGGAACACAACCATTCCTACCAAGAAATCGAACGTCTTCACAACGGCTGAGAATAATCAGACAGCAGTTGACGTACATGTTCTCCAAGGCGAACGCGAGCAGGCAGTTTACAACAAAACCATCGGTCGCTTCCGTCTGGGCGATTTACCACCCGCACCGAGAGGTGTGCCGCAGATTGAGGTAACCTTTGATATTGATGCAAACGGCATACTTAACGTGTCTGCCAAAGATACCGCAACTGGCAAAGAGCAGAAGATTACTATTACTGCCTCCTCCGGTCTTAGCGATGCCGAAATTGATCAGATGGTAAAAGATGCCGAAGCCCACGCCGAAGAGGATAAGCAGAAACGCGAGGAAGTCGAGGCTCGTAACCGTGCGGATTCTCTGGTTTACGAAACAGAGAAAAACATAGGCGAATTGAGCGACAAGATGGACGATGCCGCCAAGGAGAAGGTGAACGCCGCCGTTGCCAAGGTCAAGCAAGCGTTGGAAGCAAACAACCACGCAGAAATCCAATCCGCAACGGACGAATTGACGCAGGTCTGGCACGAAGTTTCCGCGCAGATATATCAACAAGCGGCGGACGCAGGTGCTGCTTCCGCTGAGGCACCATCTGGCAACCCTGGTGATGCTGCATCGGCAGATAGCGATGTTGTTGACGCTGAATATGAAGTTGTTAACGAGGATGAAAAAAAGGATAAAAGTTAGTGAAACGCCACTCTTGAAGCGTTCAGGCAAACATTAAAAACAAAAGCATTCACTGCGTTATTCTACGACGTAGTGAATGCTTTGCTTTTGCAATACGCTATGAATCTCAACCATAGCAAGTGTATCCATTTTGCAATATGCTTGCAAATGTTTAATCCACATCTGTTTCTCAGATTCGCTATTGGCATCGAGCATCAAATTCCACGCCGCTGGCGCGTCCGCACCCTCTTGGATGTCTAAATGCTTATAGGAAAGCTGAGGCACCAAAACCGGAAGCACCACCTTCAGGGATCTGGAGCCACAAAAGTCAGGATGTTCATAATGCTTTCTGAGTAACACCATCTGATCCCAGAGCCTGTTAGCAATTGATTGCAGTGCCGGAGCATATTCGGGGAAAGATTCGGCTAACTGTTTAAGTATCCCGCGTTCAAAAATGGCATTGTAAACGACTACAGAACCGCGGTCAGAAATATGACTGAGCAGAGATTTCGCAAGCGGTAGACTCGGATCGGTTGGATCGGTATGTAAGTATTCGTGATGCGTAAGTTCACCGTTTGGGTGAAGTACATGACAACTATACTGGAACGGGAATTCTTGGTATGGTGTAAAACCCTCGAACATCGGAATAGCAGGTCTATCGGCTTCAAAGTCGAGAAAATGAATTGGGTATCGCAACTTTGCTAACTCCTGCTGAATTGCTCTACTATTGATTGTCGGTTTGTTGTTGAGAACGCTGCTAACGTAAATATTTTGCGTTGGCGTCAGGGGAAAATTAGTTGGGAGATCGGACAGGTGAAAAATACCGTTTTCTGCAAGCGCAGTCGCTTCAGGATCTCGAATTCTCGGAATGGTAAAAACTGAATTTTTGGGGATGGCTTCCCAACAACGCGCTTTAAAGGGGCATACGTGAGGCAGGTTGCATAGATTTTTTCCGATTAAGACATTTGGAGCAACTTCTCTATTGAGGATCATTTCAAATGACTGCAAATCGTATCGGACATTCTTCTGTATCAGACTGACCGTATCCGTTACGTCTTCAATAACGAACAGATTAGACAGTTCTGGATAAACACACTCACTATTTAGAAGCAGCAATTGGGTGGCAGAGACGGATATGTTTTGTTCATCTAACACATGCTTTAGTAAAGCTAAACTAAGATAGTATTCTTTTTTTACTCTTTTTGATGCGCGTATCTCAATAATTTGCCATCCGTTTTTGTCTTTTTGAATAATATCACACCGAACAAATATCCCATTCAGGCGAAAAGCTGCTTCAAATAGACACCGTTCGCCACGACGCATAGCGTTTTCCGTTTCTTGCACAGCAAGCTCAGAATTTTCAGTAGTGATATGTAGACCTTCTGGAAATTGGTGGTAGGCGTGATTTTTTACTTCTGCACGTTGATCGAAAAGTCGTTGTTGGGACAGAGAGGTAGGCGCTGCTGTTTCTGGAATGTTTTCTTCATACCAGAGTCGTTTGAAACAGCGAATCCCATTCAAATACTTTGCGATTGTCAGATAACTTAACATTAAGGCACGTTTGAGGAAGTGGAGGGGTAGATGCGGGAATCTACCCCTACGCTGTTATTAGGTAGCAGCTTAGGTAATATTATCTACGATACGAAGACAAGTTTGTGGAGCTGCCTAATATCCTAACAATGCAATGCCTTCCTGATAAGTTTGTGCCGAGTGTTGTAGGGACCCGAGTTCGTCCTCAGTTAATTCGATTTCGATGATCTCTTCGACACCGTTTCCGCCAAGCTTGATGGGAACGCCGATATAGAGGTCATTAATGCCATATTGCCCGGTGAGATGTGCAGAGCAGGGCAGCAGCCGTTTCTTGTCCAAAATGATCGCTTCCGCCATCTGTGCCAACGAGGAGCCGGCGGCATAGTATCCACTCGTTTTGAGAAGATTAACGATCTCGGCACCGCCATCGCGAGTCCGCTGTGCCATCGCTTCAATGCGATCTTCCGGTATGAGTTGTGGTATCGGAATACCGTTGACGGTGGTATAACGTGGGAGTGGAACCATCGTATCACCGTGTCCCCCGAGGACGAGGGCGTGAATGTCTTCTACGGATACACCGAGTTCAAGGGAGATGAAATAGCGGAACCGCGCCGAATCCAGCACACCTGCCTGTCCCACAACGCGGTGTGAAGGAAATCCTGAGACCTTCCATGCATGGTAGGTCATGATATCCAACGGGTTGGTGAGCATCATGATGATACAGTCTGGTGACTGTTTCACGACGCTTTCTGTGACACTGCCGACGATATTGGCATTTGTTTGCAACAGGTCTTCGCGTGTCATCCCCGGTTTACGTGGGGATCCTGATGTGATAATTACGAGATCGGAGCCTGCCGTTGCATCGTAATCCAGATCTCCGTCAACCGCGGCATCAAACAGTTCTACGGGGCCCATTTGTGCCATGTCCAATGCTTTACCTTGCGGAACACCATCAACGATGTCTATCAGGACAACATCTCCAAGCTGTTTTTGTGCAATGAGAAACGCTGCTGTTGCGCCGACGTTCCCCGCACCAATAACACTGATTTTTTTTCTAGCCACTTCTTCCTCCGTTGTAAAAACGTATAATTTTATCCTTAAATTGCCTATATTAATTATACCCAGAAATCCGAAAATAATCAAGTTATCTAAACCACTTGTATAGGATCATTCAGTTCTCCTGAAAACCTTTCAGGTCACACCTCGATGTCTGGGCGGAAGTTTGAAGGCGCATCATCTGTTTCTTCAGGGGGCTGGGTTTCTTCGGTTTCTTGAGGTTGTTCTTCTGTGGGTTCGGGTTCAGGTTCGGAGGGGAGTGGCACTTCTTCAACCGCTGTGTCAGGTGTCGGGAGTTGTGTAAAGACGCTGTCTTTGGGTGCTTGTGCGTGGCAAGCATGGCAACCCTCGCTCGTGCTACCGGGGACATCACCGCCGACTGCTACGAACTTCGCGCTTTCTGTCTGTCGTGTGTGTTGTGTATAAAGCCATCCGTTGTATGGGGCATGCGCTGGGTCGTCGGTTTTCTTCATGATGGCGACGTGTTGGACGAAGGTGTTGGTGTTATTGTTGACCTCCTTGGTGATGAGCGTGCCGATGGGGAAGGTCTTGAGGGTATCGTTTTTCAGGGCAGCGACACCGATGCCGTTGATATAGACCGAGCGCGTGCCGAAGCCGTGTGCGGGGTTTCCCTGCTCTGTGGGTTTGATTTTAATGCGTATGCCTTCTGCTGATAGTTCGGGTGGCAGGACAGGTTTCATTATCTGCTGTGCCTCGTCACACGCCATGAAAGCGACACAGCAGAGCATTAAGCTGAATAGGATTCGGGTTGAATAAAAATAATACAACTGAAAATGCCTTATTGGGGAACTACCTCATCAACAGTCGCTAAATGTCGGGGACAATCCATTTCCTGTTCAAAAGTTAGTCTTTTCCGCATGTTGCCTCAGGTTTGAGTATCTGACTATGTATCCAAGGCTTGTAGGAACGCTTCAAAAGTAGGTGTCTGCACGGACATGAGGAGCAGTTCTGTGAGACGCTCAAGATTCGGGATTGCGCCAAGTGCGTGTTCGACGGGTTGTGGGTCGCTCTGTGGGAAGCGCGCTCTGAGGACTGAAAGGATATTTTTAATGGTTGTTTCACGCGCCCCTTGTTCTATGCCTTGTTCTATGCCTTGTTCTATGCCTCGCTCCAAAAGCACTTCTGCCATTGACTGTGCCATAACGCCTACCTCCATTTCATGGCTATGACGCTCCACTACACTTATCAACTCTTCGTGTTCGGATGCCGGACGACGATGCAGAATCAGCGATACCAGATATACTAACGCCTCGCGTCTCTCAGCAGCTCGCTCCGAATCAAGACCCTCAAGGTGCGACACCGCTTCACCTAACGCATCACTCAGAGCCGATTTCGGACCACTCTCATTTTGAAGCACTCGCAACAACCATCCAAACGGATGACCCGACTCGGTGAGTTGTCTCTCATCTGTCTCCTTCACGCTCAAAAACAGCAGATCATAACTCGGAACAAAACGCGACAACTCAGCAGGAATGTCCATCAACGCATCAAGCCGAAACGGCGTTTCCCACCGACGATCCCCTGTATAAAAAACTATCGGAAGGATCGGACGCAACCGCCGCTGTCGCCTCGGTACCTTCTCTTGATCCCACTCTCTACGTTGCGCATCCCAGATGAGCATCATATAAAACAACACCCGAAACCCCATCGTCTCATCTACCGTCGATTGGTGTTCAATGAGGATGTAGATTAACACCTCATCGGTGCCTGCTTCGCTTCTGAATGGCACACGAAACACGAGGTCTGACTCCTGCTCTCGGAGCGTATCCGGAATAAAACTCCTGTTCAATGGAACGAGCCGACTGAAGTCAATCCGCGCTGCGATGTCGCGAGTGAGGATTTCAATCAAGCCCCGGACGTTCTCCTTATTCTGAAGCAACCACCGCGCACTCCTATCCGGAAAGTGTTCAATGGGGACATCGAAAAACTCGAGGATATCGTTCTCTTTATGGGTTTGCATCTATATTTAGCGTCTTAGGGTTTACGTCCACATCGCTTGAGTTTTACAAAGGTTGATAGGTTCAAGAAATGCGGGGTGTCAATGTAATAGTATAGCCGAATTTGTGACTGAAGTCAAGCAAACTTTTTTCACCGTGGGGCTATTCAGTTGACTTCCACAAACTTCTCTGATTCAGAGTTCCGTCATTCCTATGCTGCAGGAACACCCTGCATCCAGTACTTCAACGGCTTCATTATTCAAAGATTAGTTCCCCACCGGATTATTGCCTCGGCCAAGATCTGGATCGACTTCTGAAGGCGCATCCTCTGTTTCCTCGGATGTTTGGGTTTCTTCGGTTTCTTGGGGTTGTTCTTCTGTGGGTTCGGGTTCGGGTTCAGGTTCAGAGGGGAGTGGCACTTCTTCAACCGCTGCATCGGGGGTCGGGAGTTGTGTAAAGACGCTGTCCTTGGGTGCTTGTGTGTGGCAGGCGTGGCAACTGTCGCTCGTGCTACCGGGAACATCGCCACCGACTGCTACGAACTTCTCGCTTTCTGTCTGTCGTGTGTGTTGTGTATAAAGCCACCCGTTGTGTGCAGCATACTCGGTTTCGTCGGTTTTCTTCATGATGGCGACGTGTTGGACGAAGGTGTTGGTGTTATTGTTGACCTCCTTGGTAATGAGCGTGCCGATGGGGAAAGTCTTGAGGGTATCGTCTTTCAGGGCAGCGACACCGATGCCGTTGATATAGACTGAGCGCGTGCCGAAGCCGTGTGCGGGGTTTCCCTGCTCTGTGGGTTTGATTTCAATGCGTATGCCTGCTGCTGATAGTTCGGATGGCACGACAGGTTTCATTATCAGCTGTGCCTCGTCACACGCTATGAAAGCGACACAACAGAGCATTATAAGAATGAGGAAGTAATGCGAGCCATGCATCCGTTAAGACTCCTTTGGAGAGTTTCTGTGTGAACAAATGAGGTAGAGTTTAGCACAAATTGTGGTGGCAATCAAGGAAAAGGGTGTGTAAAGTTTTTGGCATTAAGCGATCCAAATTGACGACTGCAAATCGGCCCGTTTTCATCGTGTCCTTAGGTTTCATTGCAGCAGTATCTTTAGCCCCAGCGGGGCGAAAGGTGTATAGAAATGTCCTTAGTCCCAGGGCTAAAGCCCCAGCGGGGCGAAAGGTGTATACCACTTCTGACAAAATATTTACACACCCCAGGGTATTATGTCATTTTCGATCATCGCGAGCACCCAAAGCCAAGGATAGAGACTGAGACAGCGGTTGATGTGAGGATACGGAGTTCCGTCATTCCTATGCTGCAGGAACGCCCTGCAGCCAGTGCTTCAACGGCTTAATTATTCAAAGATTAGCTCCCCACCGGATTATTGCCTCGGCCAAGATCTGGATCGACTTCTGAAGGGACATCCTCTGTTTCTTCAGGGGGCTGGGTTTCTTCGGTTTCTTGAGGTTGTTCTTCTGTGGGTTCGGGTTCAGGTTCGGAGGGGAGTGGCACTTCTTCAACCGCTGTGTCAGGTGTCGGGAGTTGTGTAAAGACGCTGTCTTTGGGTGCTTGTGCGTGGCAAGCATGGCAACCCTCGCTCGTGCTACCGGGGACATCACCGCCGACTGCTACGAACTTCGCGCTTTCTGTCTGTCGTGTGTGTTGTGTATAAAGCCATCCGTTGTATGGGGCATGCGCTGGATCGTCGGTTTTCTTCATGATGGCGACGTGCTGGACAAACGTGTTGGTGTTATTGTTGACCTCCTTGATAATCAGTGTGTTGATGGGAAACGTCTGAAGGGTATTGTCTTTGAGGGCAGCGACACCGATGCCGTTGATATAGACCGAGCGCGTGCCGAAGCCGTGTGCGGGGTTTCCTTCCTCTGTGGGTTTGATTTCAATGCGTATGCCTCGTGCGTTTTCTTCTGACAGAACGGGTGGCACGACAGGTTTCATTATCTGCTGTGCCTCGTCACACGCTATGAAAATGATCCAGTAGAGCATCATAAGAATAAGAAAGCAGCGCGAACGATGCATTTGGTAAAACTCCTTTTGGACTGATATAAGGTAGATGTTCCGCTATGGAAATTCTCCGGATTCGATATGGGAACGTCTTAAAAAAAGAAAGGCGAGGCACTCGACCTCGCCTTGAGAATGCAGAGACTAAGCATGTCGCGGTCCCATGGCATAAGCAGGATTGTCACCGAGGTTGTCAATGAGCCAGCCACGGAGCGGTACATCGTCTTCGGAGGGAACGTAGCGTCCGTTATTTCGGGTGGCTGCACCGAGCAGCTGCCGACGAATCGGATCGCATTTTTCATAAAGAGGTTCAACCGTCATTTCGTCTTTCGGACGAATCCAACGGTAGCCATAACCGTAGAAGAGTGCCTTCCGGGTCATATCTGAGTGGTTCGGACTCCGCGAGTGCCAGAGTCGTCTATCAAACAGAACGGCGGTTCCAGGTTCTACACAGACCGGCATCGCATCGTCGGGGACATCATCTGCAGTCGCTTCGCGCGGATCTCGGGCAATTTCGGACAATGGAACGTTCATATCTGACTTTATGTGGCTACCCGGACGGATATAGAAGTTACCGCGCCCAGGTTCGGAAACATCTGTGAGAAAGTATGCCACTTTCAGCGACAAACGCGGACGTGGATCGGTTTCCAACTCGATATTAACGCGTCCACTGTCTTGGTGCCACTCCAGCCATCCTTCACCTTCTTCAGCATCTGGAGCCGCTGGCGGTTTGACGTGCATGTGAGCGTGGTATAGATAGATATTCCATCCCAAGATTCCCCACACCTTTGGTAACGTTGTCGGCAGATCGACAAGATTTAAAAGTGCATCGTCAGCACCTAAGAAATCTGACCAGCCCCAGTGCGAGTCAGGCTTTGCTCTACCTGAAGTGAGTGCTTTGTTGTGCAAGGTATCTACAGCGTTTAGCAACTGTTCACGCATCTCTGTAGAGAGCGCGTTCGGGATATACAGGTAACCCTGTTCTTCAAAAAACGTGCGTTCCTCTGCTGTGATGAGGTGAGCAAGGTACTTCTCAGGTGAAGAAGTCATGCCCATATTAAGAAGTTCCTTCATAGTAATTCTCCTTAGTTGCGCGGTTGTATTTTTTGGATAGCCGGACGCCCCTACACAAACGCTGGATCGTTACCGCACATACTGGGCAAGATATTCGCGTGAGCGGCGCAAACCGTCAGATTCTGATTCCCATGTTCGCCAATAACGGTAATCTTCAAGTTCCACACTAACAATACCGTCGAAGTCTTCGTCCTCTAAGCGTTGTACCACTTTCAGCCAGTCCACAATACCATCCCCGGGGATGGTGTAACGCCACCAATCTTCACCGAAACCGCGAGCATCACCGAAGCTCGGTCCTAAGTTGCCGTGCAAATAGAGTGCCTCTTCATCGAAGTCCGTGTCTTTTCCGTGTACGTGTTTAACATAGGGCGCGAATTCATTAAGAGCGCGAAGGTAGTCGATGCCGATTCTGACGAGGTGGGACGGATCGTAGTTGAGTCCTAAACCCGGAGAAGGGCACGCCTCAAACATCGCACGCCACATTTCCGGTGTACAACCGAGAGCAGGGTAAGCAGGTCCCGGACCGGGCCAACCTTCGACGGCTATCGTCACACCTTTCGACGCCGCAAACTCAGCGATCGGGGGGATAGTCTCTTTCCAAATCTCAAAGTTTTTTGCCCGACCGAGACTCGCGTCTCCTGGCACAAAGACGCAGAACATGATATGAACGTCGTTGTCAGCAGCGGCTTCGATAGCCGCTTTTGCTGCTGCTGCCCCTGATTTCTGTTTGGATTTTTTGGCACTCAGCAGGTCGCTGACCCCCGGGAGATCTGCAGAACCGATGACGAGGCCCGCGTCTCTCGCGGTTTGGACAATTTCGGGAGTAGTTTCTCCAATATCAACGGCTTCAAACCCGTTATCTGCACACCATTTACAGAACTCTGCAAAAGGCAGTTGACGGGCTGTGCCCGGAATACGTAATCCTATTTTCATAGAGTCTCCTCTAATAGTTGTCAGTTAGTAAATGATGATTGGTAGTTGGCGATCGGAAGCCCTTGGCAACTTTCAGTAGGGAGTGTAGCAGACAAGCGTGACACAACTGCCACAAGAAACCTCTCTGACTAATTGCCAAAAGGGTTGCATAGCAACCCGACCTGACTGCTGACAGCCAATTAAAATCCCATCAATCCACAGCATCGGCGGCATACAGGCATAGGTCCATCATCACTCACAGACTTCCGGAACGTCACCGCTTTCTGATTATTCCACATATCGACAACCTTGTCTGTTTTGATATTGCCGATGATATAGTCGTGATAGTCTCGGCAAAGGCTAACATCGCCGTTGCTATCAATCTCCATTGTCATGAAGATGCTGACGCACTGGTTGTATCCAAAGGTTTGCTCATGATCAGTATAATAACGTTGGATTTCGCCGCGCGTGTTGAGTCTCGGCATCATAATAGGTGGACAGCGCTGTTCTTTGTTGGATAGACTTTCCATCTCTTCAAAACGATCCAAGATAACACCGTGGTCAAAATCCTTCCATGTCCCTATCCAGCCATAGTGGGTCTGTGGCTTAAAACCGAAACGACTCTCAAAGTCTTCTGTATGCTCTTGTGCTGATTCGGAATCTATCCACCACGTCAGATAGAAGATCTGGGCATCGGCATATTGACTCGTAAACTTGTAAAGGTCCACAACAACGTCAATATTATACATCGTAACGCAGCTGAGTGGAATAATATAAGGAAACTTTACGTTCCGCTTCTCTTTTGCTGCACTGAGTACTTCCAACGCAGCCTTAACGTCTTTAAAGTTGTCGTAGTTTGGGGTTAAACCGGGACGTTGTGTATTGTGAATATCTTCATTTGGTCCATCAACGCTCAGGTAGATAATTTTGCAGGTTTCCAGGATATCGTCGGCGCGTCTGGCAATATGTGTGGCGTTACTAACCAGTGATATCGGCATTCCACGGTCTTTGATGTAGTGCATCAATTCGATGATGTCGGGGTAAAGCATCGGTTCACCGCCCCAGATGTACCACACCGGGGACCAGCCTGCATCTACAATCTGATCCACAAGGTTTTTATAGACTTCAACCGGAACCTCGCGCTGCTTGAGCTCTTTCATAGATTTCCCGAGCAAGTAACCGTTATCGCCCCATTGTCCACACGAGTGGCAACGGAGGTTGCACATATCGGTAATACGGAGGCTCACCAGTTGGATGGCATCGCCTTTACCGTGTTTTGCACCGAGCGGATGTCGCCAGTTAAAACTTTCCTTAGCGAGTTGGTAACGCACGAACTTGCTGGAAGTATCCCAATCTTCCGACATAGCACTGGCGAGTTCATTGACAAAAAATCGTGGTGAGATTCGACTACGTAGTGCCATCAATTCTCCTTTGTTTATAGCTGTTTGCTGTTAGCAATTAGCAATTGGCAATTAGCAGTGCGCTATCTGCTAACCGCTATTCGCTATCTGCTTCTGGTTTTACCAGTGTGAGTGCCGCGGAATTCAAGCAATAACGCTTACCCGTCGGTGCAGGGCCGTCGTTGAAGACGTGACCAAGATGAGCATCGCATCGGCTACAGACCACTTCGGTGCGCGGCATGAAAAATATGCTGAAATCTGATTTCGTCTCAACCGAGTCAGGCGAGATAGATTCCCAAAAGCTGGGCCACCCGGTTCCAGAGTCGTATTTCGTGTCAGAACTAAAGAGTGGGCTTCCGCAGCAGATACAATGATAGGTTCCTGCCTCTTTGCAATCGTGGTATTTCCCCGTAAAAGCGCGTTCTGTCCCTTTCTTCCGGGTCACCTGATATTCTTCCTGTGTAAGTTGTTCTTTCCATTCTTTTTCTGGTTTGGTAATTTTTTCTGAACCCATCTTTCGCTCCTGTAGTTCTGTTATAAAGGAATCTTCTCTCCGTTGTGGGACATCAAGATCGCTATCGGCACAGATAATCTTAAGAATTAACTAAAAACCGCAAGCGACAACGGAGCGCAGCGTCCAGATTTAATAGATAAAAAGTCTTGAAAAATACTATGCCACATTTTCAAAAAAAAAACAAGAATGTTTTCCTAACATCATGGACATTCAGTTTTATAGTGAAGCCCGTTTTGGCTTGGCTCTACCTAAAACTCTACATTTTGTCGCAGACAAAATCTCGTACTGCACCCCGCCCCAAGTGATTTTACGCTGGAATACAGCATATACGGCGTTGAGACCCGCCAGAAATAGTGAGACTGAAGTGACGTAGGAAGTTAAACCAATCGACTGCCGGACCTTCGGCATCTCTCGGAGCCAACGCGGTAGGTTTTTCGAGTAGAGCCGGTAACTGAATGCCTCCAGAAAAGGGATAAAGGCAATCGGTAGCAACTCTCCTCTATAAAATAAAAATGGAATTGATCCAATCACGCAGATACCTTTTGGTAAAAACACTATCAGAATCGCTAACCATTGCCTCCAGAGTCCCATGTGAAATGTCATAATCATCTGACGGTTTGTAAATTCGACGATCTGGTGCCAGGTCCGATTAGTTGTTCGCGTGATAGCTACGCAGTCTGGAACAAAATGAATTTTCTGCTTAACGTCTCGCATTGCAAGCGTTGTGTTGAGGTCTTCAATTGTCGCCTCTTCCCAACGTTGAAGGATTTGGGCTTTTTCGAGCATCTCACGTCGAAATGCATTAGAACCACCCCACACCATCGTGTGTGGATGATCGCCTTGTGCACTCATCTGAAAGTTTACCCATATCGATTCCACGAGAGATGCGATATTCCATGTCTGGGGGAAATAGAACCGTCCGCCGACTGTCGTTCCTATATCTGGTTCTTGGAGTGGGTCGACAAGCAACGTTAACCAATTTTCTTGGATAGCAACATCCGCATCCACAAACGCGATAACCTCAATATCTCCCGGCAGTTGTTCTATCACTGTCAGGAGGTTCTGCACCTTTTGCGAACGGGGCAGCTCGTTTTCAATGATGTTCGGTGCTAATAGGACATGGATATTCGGATACGGTTCGGCAATTTCGCATAGGTGCGGATAAGAAACATCATGCCCTGAATCCGCATTTTGGTGTGTCACAAAGAAAACTTCGTACACACCCGCATAGTCTTGGTGCAACAGTCCTTTGACATGTTCTGCTGTGTCAGCATCCCAGCCATAGTGGGGTGCGATAACCGCTACCTTTGGGGTATAAGCCGGTCTCTGCCTATTGCGTTCGCGCCGCGCGTACCAAAAGGATCGGCTAATGATAAGGAGTTCAAGAAAAAACAGGAAATAAGCTGTTACGATAATGTACGTCTGCATAACGTTAAATCGCTCAGATAGACATCAGTCGTCGACGATCAGCAACAAGCCATCTGTAAAAAGAAATCTCTTTACTGAATACTGATAGCCGATAGCCGACAACCATTTACTTACCGTTCCGACATCCGAAGCAGTGTGAGTGTTGTTTTCAGTTTTGGAACGAGTTCAGTATTGAGCAGAAAAATTAAATCTGGTGCATGTTGAAGTCGGGCATAGAAATGCCCGGATGCCTCTGTTTTGCCAACTTGCAGGGTATATACTTTCTGATTCCGCAGTTCGATAGTCAACTGCACGTGAGGATTATTAAAGCCCGTAGTACTATCCGTAAGGGCAGAAATGTTCCCTATAAATGTGTCCGCCGTTAGATTATCAAGTTCATAGATGATAGCGTTTACTTCTGCATTGTTCGCCTCCTCTTTCACTGGAGCAGTGAGTCGCCAATTCGTTCCAAGCCGTTGGCATGTAAAAGAATCTACATCCTCGCCCCGTAAAGTGAGTCGGATCGCGTCATCAATATGAAAATTGAGAACCTGTTTATCTCGTAACCCTGCTGCACCTAAGGCAATCTTGTCAATGAGCGCACGTTCAACGCGAGCAACTTGCGGTGAATATTCAGATTTGACATAGACAGTTTCATCTTCCGCGGAATCTCCGATAAGCAGAATTACTGGCTTTTCTTCACCCTTTTGTGTGAAAGCGACCTTCATTGACGGTGCTGCTAACCCGTATGATGCCAGGTTTCTGGCGGAAGATTCAACAAATGCGAGGGCTTCAAGTGAGTCAACCCCAAAAAGCAGGTCGTCCACCGCTTTCGCATCTGTCTTTATTTTCCCGGTCGGTGTTTGCAATTCCCATATATTATCATAACCCTTTGTGCAGACAACGTCTGCTTGCCCTCTGATTGAAATAGAAAAGCGATTTGTGGCGGTCCGTTGAAAATCGATAACCCGTTTATCACGCAGATCGAAAGCGGTTTTGTTGAGAAGATGGTAGATGTCATTAGGAACAGTATAGACCGATTCGTAATGAACATCTTTCACATAAACATGTTCCTGTTGCCCATTTTTCCGGGGAACTGTCGAGCCGATGTTAAGTGTGTGGATAATATTTCTGTCTGTAAGTTTCACTCGGATACGCGGTCCATCTAATCCGTACTTTTCTAATTGGGCTAAGGCAGTCGCGTTTGCGCCATCTGCTTCATAGGTTGACACTTGCAATAAAAGCAGTTCCGAAAGAATCTTCTCAATTTCTTGAGCATCCGCTTTCGCTTTGATAGGTTGTGTAACGTACCATGTGTCCTCCCGCTTTTCGCAGTTCACAGTCTTTGATTGAGAAGTCGAGCGTACATCTCCATACGTGAGTTGAATATTGGACACCGTTTCAGCATTGAACTTGACAACGGATCGCTCGCGGAGGTCACTCGGGGACTTCGTCAGATCATCAAGCGCGCTGGACTCAATGAGAAAGACGTGTGCTTCCGATTTCTCTTGGATATAAACAGAATAGTTAATCGCCTTTTTGCCGATTAGAAAGGTGACCGCCGGTGCCGTCCTATCCGTCCAAAGTGCAAGCGTTATGCTCGGTGTATCCAGTCCGTACTGGGTCAGTTCTGACACTTCAATGGTGTGTTTGACGCGTTTGTTTAGAATATCATCTAACATTTGGTTTATTTTTTTATTGTCTGCGTCTGCCTGAAACGGAACCTGTAACTGCCAGCTGCCCGATGCTTCTTTTACCAATTTTAGGTTTTGATATGCTGCGTCTGCAAACGAAAGTTCCACCTGTTGGACGCTGTCCCGTTCTATATTGTAGACTTCGTGAATCGGAGATTTCTCGTCTGTCGATGCTGGGTCTGTCGATTCCTGAAAAAACAGGAAATACGCCCCAGCAATGCCTGCAAGCAAAATGATGATGACAAGGGTTGTCCGAAAATTCACGCGTTCTCTCCTTTGCGACGCTGCCACCAGACCATCAACCCACCAACAAAAATGATTAAGGGCATTAGAAAAACAGATGTTATTTGCACCAAGCGGACATCTTGGACACGCATCTGACGCAACGCTTGTTGTTCTAAATCAATAGGTCGGATCGCGATGAGATCTTCCTCTAATGTCAGCCAATTGATTGTGGCTAAAAAGAGGTCTCGATTTGCTTCTCGTAGCGCAGCATTCGCTGCAAAATCCGAATCCCCAAAAACGACGATCCGAGTTGGGGAGCGTGTGGTATCCTCTTGATCATCATCGCTAACTTTTTTCTCAACTGCCACAGCAACGGATACAGGCGGCGGGGTATCCAAACCAGGGGTGTAGGTTAAGTCTCTACTAAAAGTGCCATCGGTGTCCCGCTCGGTTTCTCCCCAACTATCTTGTGCACCGCCGATGGTTTTCGCGAGAGATTTAACACTGAGGTCCAACCGACTCTGTTGGTGATTCGGTGTAACAGAACGGGTACGTAGAAATGCTACCAAATCTCGCATTGAACGTGTGATCTCATGTAGTTCAAGTCCTGGAACTGGAGCACTGGGTCCAAACAATGGAACAAACTGGATTTTGTCGATGACGAGATCGTTTCCTATAGTGATCCCCCATTTCTTCATGAGTCGGACAAGACCACTATTTGCGTCCTCTGCAGAGGTGAGCGATGGATCTAACATAAGGAGCAATTTTCCGTCGCGCGCTAAATATGCCGTCACTACATCAAGTTCATGGGGCGACAAAATACTTTTCGGACCAGCAATGACTAACACTTCACAATCCGCTGGGATGTCCGGTTCCACCAAAAGTGAGAGGCTGAATGCAGCATAATTCTGATTCTCCAACTCGGCTCGCACGCCGCTGTATCCTTCGTTATTGAAATCTTCGATTTCATGTTCATTATGACCGACGAGGAAGTAAATCTTTTTCGTTTCGTCTTGAATAAGTTTCAGGATCGCGCTCGTGAATTTCTGTTCTTCGATCGTCGTTACCTTTTCGTGCCGTGTGTTGCTTTCAAAGACTATCGTTCCATCTACCCGAATATTATACTTATTGGCAAGAAGTTGGTCAATATATGGATCAGCATAAGAGACGGTCACAAATGCAGTTTCACGCTGATACAATTCTAATATATCTTTGGCGCGCTGCTGGTTTTGGGCAGATACGTTTTGTCCCAAAAATGCGGTGATGCGGATATCTTTGTCAACAGATTCGAGGATTTTGCGGCTCTGTTCCGATAGGGTGTACAATTTATTAATTGTGATGTCTACCCTTTTGTCAAGGCGCTGTGCAATAATAGCATTTACGAAGACTGCAATGCCAATAACACCGACGATACTCAATGCAACGTTCGCCCCATAACGTGCTTGACGACTTACAAAAAAGTCGATCATCTCTGAAAATCGTAAGCGAGCAAATATAGCAAGCGAGACGAGCGCAAGCAGTAAACAGATCCAAAAGGCAAGTCGTGCTTGGAAGATCCAGTTTGCGATAGCAACAAAGGTAAAAATTAACGTCAACAGTCCAAAGAGTGGACCTGTAATGTTTCTGTTACCCATCCTCTACCTCCATTTTGATGACTCAATGGACTTGAACGTCGCAAACAGACAGACGCATGTGAAACTAACGTAGTAGACGATGTCTTTGAGAAGGATAACACCGCGCCCAAAATCGTAATAGTGTTCAGATAGGGACAGATAGCTCAGAAATTTGTCGATTGGACCGCCGCGAGTTGAGAGCGCACCGATTACCCAAAGCGTGAGCAGAATGCCGAAACTCGTCAATGCCGCAACGAGTTGATTTTTGCACATTGATGACATGAGCAGACCCAGGGCAAGGAAGGAGCAACTAATCAAGATAATGCCGAGGTAACCGCTTAACAAAGGCCCCGCGTCCATGTGCCCGAAGTGCTGTGCGAGTAACGGAAACAAGAGCGTTAAAGCAAGCATGATAAACACAAGTATACAACTCGCGAGAAATTTGCCGAGAACTACCTGTCCATCTGTGATTGGAGAGGTCAGAAGGAGTTCAATGGTTCCCGATTTCCGTTCCTCGGCGAAAAGTTTCATCGTCAGTACGGGTGTAAAAAAAAGAAGGATGATAGCCATATTTCCGAAGAGCGTCTGCATCACATCCGCACCCGTGCCACCCATGTTACTCGTGCTGATGAGCAGAATGGAGAAAAGAAAACCCGAAATCGCTGTAAAGACAAAACAGACGAAGTAGGCGATCGGCGAGACAAAATATGTGTAGAGTTCTTTTGTACAAACGGCAAGAATATTTCTCATCTTTTAATTTACTCGCCAAGCGTGAAAATAGGCAATTAGAGCGTTAGCGGTTTTCAATTAAGATCCGCACGCGCCATTGTTGCGTGCTGCTGGCACTGGCTAATTTTTTTAATTCTTTAATTTCCAAACTTCCCATTTCTTTTAAAGGCATCTAACGAATTGCTGCCTGACTTTTCCAACAAAGAAAGGACCGAGCGATTCAATATATTTCGTAGTCTGCTCTGTTTGCCGCATGTCTTGTATGAGCCGTGATAACGGGTACAATTCAGGACCCACTAACCCGATAACGAATTCATTGTCGTTCGTATCTAACCCGAAGCAGGCGAGACGGATATCACTGGCATACCCACTGGCGGCGTAACTCCGTCCGAGCATCGCGTGTTCCCCTAAAATTCTGCCGCGTTCGCGTTGTTCAAGGCGATAGAATTCAGGTTTTCGGCGCAGTGGATACCAAATCGCCCACGGGAAATCGGCATTAAGAACATTTCGGCGCGGTCTGTTGATCAGCCACTCCTCTAAATTGGGTTCTCTGCCGCTTGAATACGTGCGACCGATCATCGTCATTTCTGGGCGATATAAGAGATTGGGTATCTCTCGTGTTTTGAGCAGTAGTGCGCGCGATTCTGTCATCAATTCTGTCGGATTCTCTGCGACAAAAAGCACGCCGATACCTCTTGGATGGTTCAAATCGTCGTATAAGACCGCATTTAAACTACCCTTTGCGAGCGTTTCAATAATCAGTTTAGGGTTCGGACAGTCCGCAAAGACATGCAGTTGCAAAAACAGCCGCTGGTCGCTGAACTGTGGTTCACCATTGAGCGGCGCGCCGGTTTCTCGGATATCTATCGGTTCGGGAGGTGAAGATCTCTTTTGCTTGGTATTCATAATTTTTTTATAGCCAGCAGTCCGCTTCGCTTTCAGTTATCAGTTAAGAGGTGGCTAACATGCATCCGTTTTCTCTTTACAGATAACTGAAAGGTTTTCGCAGAAAACCGTACTGACTGCTGAAAGGGTTGCGCAGCAACCCGTACTGATAATCCATCCTGTTCAACGTTTTGTGGTGTACGATTCGCGAATCCATTCTTCAAGGAGTTGATCAGGGTTTTCCACGACTGCCTTTGGAAAGGTAAATGCAAATTGTCCAGTGTTCTGTTTGATAAGGTTCAGACCGTGCTGGTAGCTTTCAAGGAGTTCATCGCATATCTGCTGTGTCGGTTTTTCAGCTGCGATCGCACGTTCACAAATGAGATCGGTTGCTTCATCATCAAACCGGATTTGCAATTGGTGCTTTGCATAAAACTGTGCTTCATACCGCCGAATCTGTTCACGTATCACCATATTCCGGTTATGGTCAGCATCCGCGATTATGTGCTTTAGCTCGGCGTCGGGGGCATCGACAACCTCAGCAGTGACAACAAATTCGCTGACGCCTGTGGACGGAAGTTCAAACTTATAGTTGCGCAGAACTTTTTCACAGACCGTCATTAAGGCGCGTGCGCCTGTTTTCTGCTCAATCGCTTTCTCGGCAATTCGGCGTAATCCACTGTCCGCAAACAGAACCGTGATACCATACGCTTGAAAAGCACTTTCATATTGTCGGATAATGGAGCCTTCGGAGTGTTTCAGAATGTGAAATAGATCATCTACGCCAAGTTCTGTGCAGACCACGTGCACCGGAAGGCGTCCAATGAATTCAGGCTCAAAGCCGAAATCAATAAAATCCCGCGGTGTGACATGCTCAAAATAGTCTGCTGCATCATCGCTTTGACTGACGACATCGGCATTGAACCCGATTCTGCTTTGATGCATCCGCTTCTTAATAATCTTCTCCATACCAGTGAACGCACCGCTGATAATAAAGAGGATGTGACGAGTGTTGATAACCTCTTTATCGACCTTTCCGCTTTTCTGGAACTCCATTGCAGCACGCATCTGCGAAGCGACATCGTTTCCGGCGCGTAAGTCCACTTCGGTCTCCTCCATCAATTTGAGGAGGCCGATCTGTACGCCACGTCCGCTGACATCGCGTCCCATGATATTCGGAGGGGTTGCGATCTTATCCGCCTCATCAAGATAGATGATACCGTATTGTGCCAATTCAAGGTTGTCTTCAGCTTGTGCTACTAACTCGCGAATCAAGTCATCTACATTCGCACCGACGTAGCCGGTTTCGCTGAATCGGGTTGCATCGGCTTTGACAAACGGCACGCCGATGAGTTTAGCGATGTGTCGGATGAGATACGTCTTACCGACGCCAGTTGGACCGAGCATAACGATGTTCTGCTTTGAGTAATCGGTGTCAGCGGCACTTGGATTTTCGTGGCATTCCCGTACGTGGTTGTAGTGGTCACAGACAGCGATAGCGAGTGCCTTCTTTGCTTCGTCCTGCTGAATGACGTACCGATCAAGGTATTTCTTGATTTCCTTCGGCTTTAGGTCAAACTTCAAATCGAAAGTCTTTTTCGGTTCCGGTTCTTCGGTTTGTGCCTCCGGTGTCGGTTGGTTCGCAGTCGCGTTAATCACGCGAACATTGCCGCCGTACTTCCGTTGCACAAATTCTTGAAATTCTTGTTCAATTTCTTCAGGAGTGGGTATTTTCTTATTTGTATTCATGGCTTTAGGTCTCTTTTATTACGATGTTGTGCCTGTCAGTTCACGACGCACAATCTCAGTCCCCGCTACCATCGATTTTAGTTTGGCAGCAGCAGCCCATCGCGCTGTTTGGCTAAAACCGCAATCTGGTGTGATAGCAAGTTTTTCAGGACGGACATGTTCCAGTGATTCACGAAGGAGCACAGCAACGTCCTCTGGTGTTTCTACGTAGTAGTTTTTTACATCAATTAACCCCGCGGCGAGTTCTTTGTCGTTTGGAAACTCACTCCATAGGGCGATTTCTGCCATTTCTCGGTTAGCAAACTCAAGTGCAAGTTGATCGAAATCCGCTTCAAGGATATGCGGAAAGAGCGGACGATATGAACGCTTGCCGACTGCCCTACCGCGATAGTTACCGAAACAGATATGCAGTCCAATTTTAGCCGACACACCTTCAATCGTGTGGTTGAACAACTTCACGAATTCCAGAGGTCGGTCTGGATAAACCGCATAAGAAGGTTCATCGAGTTGGATGAATTCTGCCCCTGCAGCAACAAGCTTCCGTAGTTCTGTATTGATAATCTTCGCGCAGGCATAGGCGACTTCAAGGCGTTCCTTATAGATACCTCCCGTCTGAATACGTCCGGAAAGCGTGAACGGACCGGGACATGTTACCTTAAGCGGTTTCGTCGTTTCATTTTTCGCGAATTCAAATTCCGCGAGGATACCGAGCCCCTCAGGTGCTGCAAGTGGAACAGACGGCACCCATTTACCTCGCTGATCGTGTCCATCCGGCCCCTGCGTTCTCGGTGCCGGCAGCTGTTCTAATCCAGTCAGCCGTTCATAGAAACCGAGCACAAAGTCCTGTCGGCGCATCTCGCCTTCTGTGATGATGTCAACGCCAGCGCGCTCTTGATCAGCAATCGCTGTGCGAACTGCGTCATCAAAGGTTTCGTTGATGTCGGTTTCACCGAGTTCCCCGCGCCCGATTGCTTCTAATGTCACACACAACCAACTCGGCGGTGCATAACTCCCGATAGTACTGGTGGGTATTAAAACATCCGACTCTTTCATAAAATCGCCAGTTTTCCCTTAGCATTGGTAGGCGAGGTTTCTAACCTCGCCGATTATTTGTCCGAAACTATCACGCTGTAGGAGCGACCGCCTACCAAAACACAATAAACTGTCTCTATCAGAAGGGTATATTCCCAGCACTCCAGTGGAGTGCTATGTCTATAGAATGTGTCGCTTAACCCCCAACATTCGCATAGAAAAACGGAGGCATCGTCAAAGCAACCACATCATCTTCCCCTGAGATTTCGCGTGCCATTGCGAGCGCGTCATTTAAGTTCTTCGCCCAATCAACACCCAAGCGTTGTGCCACCCGCGGTTCCTTTGGACCGACGAGGATGACCTTCGCGAGATATTTCAGCGGATACGTCGCCCAATACCAGACAGTAAACGGATGGAAACCGTGGTGTGCAAACCGATCCCGATAGCATTCAATCAAATACGGATCCTTCGCGTATTTTTCTTGAAATTTCTGCTGCATTTCAAACGGCTCTGTTGTATCAGCAAGCACCTCATCATAAAACATCTTGTAAGCGACATGATACTCCTCATGAAAAATCTCATAAGTCGGGTTCATAATGATAACAACCCCATTCTTTTTGATGATGGGTTTATTGTAGAACCAGTTGAAAACATAACCCAGGATGTCGCTTACCACCAACACGGGATTAATACGCGCATCAACGGCATAAGGACTCATATCGGGCAATCCAAACACCAACGTGCTGAACTGGCGTGGAATGTCTACGGTCAATTGCTCCTTCATTGATGTCAAGGTCCTGGCGTGGACAGCATCAATATCACCTGCGTTAATCTGTATCGGCTCGTAGTCCGTCCGTACGCTCTTAAGAATCGAATAACGCGCTGATTCAGGCAAAAGGGACAAAGTTGCCGGTGTGAAGGTTTTCACAACCCGCTCTGCGATGTTGCAGTCCCGGTTCGCTTTCCCAACGTAGCGGAGATGGAATGGATAGATCGCACCGTTCATCGCCGCTTCGAGAACCAAGATAGTTGTCTCTTTCTGAATAAGACGGCTCATCCGCTCGATACAGGCGTGCATGTGTGAACCTTCCGGTTGCATCACGTGTGGACTTTCCGAAGTCATGTGTGGTGAATGGTGTGGCGCAATAGAGTTGTACGTGCCGAGCCCCACCGCTACAGACTTATGCCCGCCGTTGAGCGGAATCTGTATCATATCCACATAAATCACCAGATCGGATTCAAGAACTGCCTTATCGGTCTCAACAATTTCGTCCTTTTCCGTCTTCCCCACGTCAGCAATCTGATCGACATCCTCCGCATCAAAATTTCGGAGCTGATCAGGATAGAACTCGTCCATAATATCTTTCCCAAGCATATAGGCGAGTTCGTGTTCCTTCATTTTACGGTGCAGTGCCACCGCACATATTAGTTGAATGTTCTTTTTCTCCACGCCGTACCCATCCAGCATCTTCAACAGCGTCTCAATCATAATCTGCCGCAAATCCGGTTTTTTGGTAGCTGGAAAAGGTTGGCAGTTATCGTCAAAGAGAATGAGCACTTTTGAGTTGCTGTCAACGAGTTCACGCAGCGGCGGCATCTCAAGTGGATTTTCAAAAGCGCGCTGTGTATGTTCGCTGAGGGCATCACGCTTAATTCCCGGCAGTGGCGGCTTGGCGTAATATACCTCTGAATTGTCGGGTAGTTTCGCGTTGATGAGGTGGTTTCCGAAGTAGGTGAAGTATTTCATTAAGTGAGTTAACTTATTTCACGGGACAGTTTTAATTCATGTCCGGGCAGATTTCTAATTTTAACCTATTTTAGCACAGTATATCGGGATAATGCAAGCCTTTTTGTTCAATTTAGGACTTACGCAATCGTTTCGGAAGGGTGCCAGAAAAGGTTACAGCAGACAGATATTTTGCTTTGTATTTCCTGTATTCTTCAATTTTCTCTGACGAGACGATTTAATTCTTTCATATTCTCTGCTAAATCCTGTCCGTCGCGCTGTCAAGGATATGCCTAACGACAACTGAAAGAGTATTAATATTGCCGATAGTATCAAGAGTATTTTGATATGTACCTAAAGAAAAAATTGATTAGTAGGGATTTGGTGGGTCAAAAGCGTCGCTGCCGACAGAATTTCCGAGATGTTATGCACTATAGCATAAAGCCCATCCGTGATACTATTGCGTTTGTACCTTTAATAATCTGTTCCCAATAAACTGGTCGACATCCTTAGTTTTTAACGGCAGTCCACCGCGTTGAAGATGGGTTGGAGGCATACTATCAACGATTTCTTTCTTTTTTTTACTCCTATATTTCCAAATAACTCCACGATGAGGCTTCGAGCTATATCCGATCTGAGAGGTTTCCAAAACCTTTATACTGGTCAGTCATAACATGCTGCTCCTTATTTCAAGGATTGGTACGAGTGAAATGAACGTTGGCTCATCTATCTTTCATAGAATTTCAAGGTTATCGCTGAAATAGAGTTGTTTATTGATATGTCTCTAGACTATAGTATGTCTCCCCTGCCGCGAGGGCATCGCGAATATCTTCAAAGAGATTGTATGCATCTTCAAAATCAGCAAATTCGGCAATGACGCGTTTGGAACCGTCTTGTGCTGTCAAGACGAGTTGACCTTTACCCGGGTCTTCCCCTTCTACACTTAAATTTTGGTACTGATAGAAATTTATAATTTCCAAGTCATCTGTCACGATGTACATAATTGTTCTCCTTTATGGTTATTTGTGGTGTTCGGCACGCACCTAACCCTATCTTTATATATGAATTTAGAATTAGTTTACGCTAAATTCCCAAAATTCCCTTCATACACTCTTTCAACTTCACTTGGAGAAGTAATGAACCACTCGTTTCCAGGGGCATCTTGCTT
>JAPPNJ010000060.1 GCA_028818705.1 Candidatus Poribacteria bacterium | reverse complement strand
CGCAAAGTCACTTCGATCACCAAGTCGAACGCCCAAGGCTACGGCATGATTGTATGGGATACAGCCTTCGAACGAGTAGCCGCAAAGTATCCCGACATAGAGGCGGAATCGTTACTTGTGGACGCGGCGTGTATGGATTTCGTGCGAAGACCAGAGGACTTTGATGTCGTAGTCGCTAGCAATCTATTTGGGGATATCCTTACGGACATCGGTGCAATTATCACCGGAAGCATGGGACTGGCGCCGAGCGGCAATATCGACCCACAACGTCGGTTCCCGTCGATGTTCGAGCCGGTTCACGGAAGTGCCCCAGACATCATGGGGATGGGCATCGCTAATCCGTTGGCGGCAATTATTTCTGGTTCGATGATGTTGCGTTTCATCGGTGAGGTGGCAGCGGCGCAAACGGTAGATGCAGCTGTACTAAAGGTCGTCGAGAGCGGCAAAACCCTCTCACCCGACTTGGGCGGTCAAGCCACAACCTCACAGGTCGGCAACGCTGTAGTGAATGCGCTCGGCTAATACGTCTATCGTGGATTTCGCAGTTAGTTGGCTTGGGGCACACAGAGCATATCTAAGAGAGGGCTGATGAAGGAACGAGACGCTTCGCAATTCAATCCTGAAAACTGTGAGTTACCGCTGAAGGGGCACGTATACTGTAAAATTTTATTTAATGAAGTCTTTCTACCCGTCTTAAAAGAACGCTTTCCGGATGTCCTTCCCCGTCTCAGTGCTGGAGTCATCGGATTAGGATCGGACGTTCTTGGTGCCGATGACAAACTGTCACGTGATCATGGCTGGGGACCGAGTAAGTGCCAACTACTGTTGTCGGAACAGGATATTGCAGAGTATGGCTCTTCTATTTCTCAGGCTCTGGAGACAGTTATTCCAGATGAGTTGTTAGGAATTGACACCGCCAAATTGGGACCTAAAACAGTACGGATAAATACCATCGACGAAGTCTATCGTAATTTTCATGAATCTGCCTATCCGCCGATGACGATTGAGGAATGGGCTGCTGCTGATGACAATGACCTCTGCTACGCGTCCTCTGGTTTTGTTCTCTACGACCCTTCTAATGCCCTTAGTGAACGCATATCCGCTTTCCAAAAGGCATACTACCCAACAGACATCTGGAAGTGGAAGATCGCGAGTGATCTATGGGGAATTTGGCACAATGGCGACTACAATTCGAGTTATCGTCTAGCTAAACGCGGTGACGGTATAGGTTTGCTCATCGGACAGGGTGCTTTTGTCGAAGGTGCTTTAAGACTTCTATGTCTGCTCAATAAGTGCTTTCCCGTATACTGGAAATGGCTGCACTGGCAGGCACAAAGCCTCCCGAAATGGATGGACATTATAGAACCATCTCTTAAGAAACTCGAATCAGCAAACAATCATCAAACGCGCGGCGAAATCATCCAGGCTATATGTCAATCAATTCGGGAAATCCTTTACAAAATGGATTTACTTCCGGATACAAAATGGCGGAATTTCATGGGCAGCCAAGAGATTGTCCTCCAAGTCAAATCGACTCAGGTGAAGGAGTTGATTCGGGAAAAAGAACCTCATTTGTATGTATGGTAATTGAAATGATGAAAGGAAACGGGAAACAATGGTCGAAATACGATCGCATAGTCAGGCAGGCGAACTTATTTCACTTTCAGGTGCCTATCTGGAACAGAATGAGTGTGAAAACAATTTGCCTATCGGTTTAGTTTATAGGCTCGCTGAAGATCCATACTATTATGGGTCTGAGTTGCCGCTTCTCTTGAGTATTTTGGAGCACGGGAGAGTCGTAGGGGTGGTAGTAATGACCTCGCCTAAGAGAATCGTTTTGAGCAGAATTGACACGGATATCCAAGCCGCTATCGTTCATCTTGTGCGCCACCTGCGCCGAATTGATGTCCAAATACCGGGTGTTGTTGGACCTGCAGTAGAAGCCCAAACTTTTTCTGATGCCTGGGTTGAAGGTATGCTTGGTGTATCGGTGAGACTAAGCAGGCGCATGCGTGTATTTGAAGCGAAAACCGTGGCAAACCTTCCACTTTCACTGGGAAAGATGCGTTTCGCGCGAATGAATGAACATTCACTCATGGTGCAATGGATTGTTGCCTTTTCGGAGGAACTAGGTGAACCTGTCAATCTTGAGGATGCTAAGAACCGTGTGGAGAAGCTCATCAATGATCAGCAGCTATACGTATGGGATCACGACGGTCCGGTGTCTATTACTGGTGTATCCCGTCCGATGAGAAATGGCACAACAATCGGTCCCGTATACACGCCACCTGAACACCGCGGTAAAGGATATGCGACTTCATGCGTTATGTTGCTAACGAAGAAACTCCTCTCGGATGGATATTCATTTTGCAGTCTATATACCGACCTATCGAATCCGACTTCCAACAGCATATACATGAAAATAGGTTATGTCCCTATAGGTGATGCGTTGGAATTAGACTTTTTGCCCATCTAAAAAATATGAAAACCACAAGACCACGACAATACTGGGACGATTACGCATCCCGATTCAAGAATCGAAGTTTGGCAGAAACTTATGAGTTACGACCTCCGTATCCAGATGAAACGTATGAAATACTTCTCAGTTTGCTGGGAGAATCGCGAGGAAAGTTTTAGATGTCGGATGCGGTCCCGGAAAGATAGCACGATCGCTCATCAATCACGTAGACGGTGTTGATGCAGTTGACTTCTCACAGGAAATGATCCGGGTGGGGAAGTCACTTATCAACGGCAACCATCCAAACCTTCGGTGGATCAATGGACCTATAGAAGAAGCGCAGTATTAAACATTCCGCGCGCGATCATCATTCCTCGATTTGCTTAGAAAGACGAAAATTCGGTCCGCCATCTGTTGAACGAATCGTAAAACCGCTCCAAACCCATCTTTGGTACCTACTTTTTTCGTGGGTATATATCACTTGCGTTAAATGTTCATCCGTAATCGTAATATTGTAACGCCTATCAACTGTCTCATTTCCTACAGGAATCTTCAATCGCTGAATCTGCTTCTCACCATTCGCGATTAGGTTTACCTCTAACGGTTCAGCTCTATCCGCTTCATCTGCTATATTTGCGCTGAAATAGCATATCACTTCATACCTTCCATTAGGAAGTGCGACTCGGAAGACCGCATCTTTTTTCCCCAAAATGCTGTCTGTATAAGGTTGTGCAACCCCTAATTTGTTTAGTGAGTTTATACGCTCTGACACTGTTAACCATCCGTATTTTCCATCGGTGTAAGTTGTATCCACATACACTGGAATATGTCCCGGTGCTGTCTGACCTTTTTCGGACTGCATGTCAAAGGAAACAACGGCTCCGCCACCCCACATCTCTGGATCGGGTGGCGTGCGTTTGCGGCGATAGAGTCGATTATAGTCGTTGGAATCGATGAGATCATATTCCTCTTCCAGACCGTCGACATCCCCGTATTCTGTCCGCCAGATGATAGCAAAATCGGCAGGATATTTCTGATGCCTATCCTCTTTGTCCTTATACCGTAGCGGAAAATGATCCGTACCCGCCTCATAGTTGTCGAGGTAAGCGATCCCTTTATGCACCGCCAGCAGACACTCAAGGTGACCGAAAGGTTCAACGTATTTCGGTTCAAAACCGAGCGAATCTGAAAGACCTCTCCATTCCCCGGGTTCACTGGTAAGGATCGTATCCTTCTCGTCCATACCATCCAACGAAACCGCCTTGGCGATGTCTCGGTTCAATAGACTATAAGTGTGAACATGGTAACCCAGATGCCATAAGGATAGGGCGATAATAATTCCTGCCATGGCGTAGTTTATGTATCGATGCAAGTTGACGGCAAAGAATGGAATCAAAATAAGGAATATGTACAGATGAAATCGGTCGTTTATCCAACCGCCACTGTAGCCAGACCAGGGGGCTATGTAGAACATCGCAGTGATAATGACGGACATGATCAGGAACCCATCCATTGGCGTCACAGCACGGGTCCAGAGCGGTTCGCCAGTCTCTTTCCATGCCTCTGATGCACGGAATTGATACCACTGCCAGATTCTATTGATAATTGTGAGTACAAAGACGATGGCAAAAAAGATTAGCAGCACACGTCCAATGAACACTTGATCATCATGGAAAGAAACTAAGGATTTCATGCCGAAGAAATAGTCGTTTAACCATTCAACACCCTTATGGTTGCTGTTGCCTCCGTGGTTGTTGGCAAGATAGAAGTAGTAAGAGAACAGGATAAAGTAAGCAGGTATGAGGCTACCTATAAAAGTCAGTGTAGATTTGTGTGTCCCTATGCCCTCCTTAAGTCGGTGCATGAGTGGCTGTGAGGTCTCCTTATTGCTCCATACCCGATGTAACACATCATAAGCCGATAAGAAGAGTGGAAAGAACGTCAATGACATGATAAGCACCGCATAAGAGTGATAATGGGTGAGGTAGGTCACCAACGACAATACGTATATGACAATGATGTTTGTCAGTCGAAGTTTATCTTTTACTTTCCACCAGTAGCCCATTGTAAAGAAAAATAGGGACATACTGAGGACAAAATTATAGAAACCCATGTGGAGTAGGTAGTTATAGGCAAAGATAAACCCAAGCAGTCCAAACACTATATTCTTTTTTTCAACCCGGTTGAGGAAATAGAAAAGGGAGAGCGGTAAGAGACTGATGCAGAGTGTCAGCACAATCTGTTCACAAATAAGAGGTGGAAAAACGTATAAGAGCAATAGTAGGAGCGCATGAGAGGTCCAGTTAGGGAAGACAGTAGCGTTCAGTTCATAGACTTCGCGTAGCCGATAGTTTTCGTGATTGTGGTACTCCTTCACGACATAAGAGTTGTAGATATGGCTCGCCCCGTCTTGAGTCGGAAAGTACTTGAAACCCCAGACAGGCAGAAGGTGTATCACCAGTAAAACAATGACCGTGACATATCCAATAGACAATCGATCTACTTTCATTAGCCCTTTGACCTCATCAATGTGTGTTTGTCTTTCCAATCCTGCCTGAACCTTATTCTAATAGATTTCCATTTTTGTTTCAACACACAAATTCTACTGACAACCGATAACTGGAAACTAATAAACTTGCTATCTATCCCAAATTATGATAGACTAAGGCGTTAAAATAACACCTAATCTGCAATCTGGCACGGGTTTACATCCAACACGATTTTCACGGTAATAGAGGGTTGAGTGAAAATTCCAAGTATCTTTATCATCGGCAATGACTCGCAAGCCGGAACATACATCTTGCGGATTCACCTAAAGCAAGAAACCACACTACAATTCGGACGCTTTAAGAAAGGGAAGCTTATCTCACTCCTCGCAGGCGATTATGTTTATGTTGGATCCGCACTTTCGGAGAAAGGTGCCACTTCACTATCACGACGGCTCGTCCGACATGCAACCCGAACGGGTCATAAGCCACCACACACCATCCGAGAAAAAATGATAAATCGGTTCATCGAATGCGGTTTAGGACCTCCTGACCTACTGCCGAAGCGCGGTAAAACCTTACATTGGAACGTCGATTTTCTCTTGGATTTACAATCAGCGGAAATTGTAAATATCTTTGCTATCCGTTCCTTTGAACGATTGGAAAATAGAATTGCTAAGCAGCTGGAGAACGACCCACACACAGAAATTATCGAACCCGGTTTAGGCGCAAACGATGCACCGGGGAACACACATCTGTTGCGCGTGCAAGCAGATTATACATGGTGGGCATCGTTCGCTGACAATGTGATGGCTGTTCTAAAGAAAACGCCTTAATTATGATTTTTTAGATAAATCTTTGTATCCAACTACACTACTTCTGAGGTAAATATGCACGATCCACGACTTGATAAACTCGCAGACGTTCTCACCAACCATTCCACAACAGTCCAACCCGGCGAATTTGTGCTCATTGAAGGCATTGACATTCCACAGGAGATGGTCATCGCACTCATCCGAGCCGTTCGGAAAGCGGGTGGGATTCCGCTCGTTGAACTCAAACAAAACCGTATCCAACGTGAAATCATTCTTGGCGGGGACGATGCCGGCATAAAACTCATTGGCGAATATGAAACCTTTCGGATGAAAAAGGTACAGGCTTACATTGGCATCCGCGGCAGCCACAACATCACAGAACTGTCTGATGTCCCGTCGGAAGCAATGCAGCGCTATCAAAAGTATTGGATACGACCGCTCAATGATTATCGTGTTCCACACACGAAGTGGGTTGTCCTACGGTGGCCCTACCCAGCGATGGCACAGCAGGCGCAGATGAGCACAGAGGCGTTCGAGGATTACTATTTCGATGTTTGCACACTCGACTACAGTCGAATGGAACGCGCCATGGTGCCCCTCAAATCTCTGATGGAAGAAACGGATGAAGTCCACATCCTCGGTGAGGATACCGATCTGCGGTTCAGCATCAAGGACATTCCAGTTATTCCTTGTGCCGGTGAGAAGAATATACCCGATGGCGAGTGCTTCACTGCACCCGTGCGGGACTCGGTTAATGGTACTATCCGTTTCAATACCCCTACAATTTATCAAGGGACGACATTTACTGACATCCGGCTCCGCTTTGAAAATGGCAAAATTGTTGAGGCATCGGCGAATAATACTGAAAGACTAAACGCCATCCTTGATACAGACGAAGGGGCACGTTATATCGGCGAGTTTTCGATTGCGTTCAACCCATATATAACAAACCCGATGCTCGATATTCTGTTCGATGAGAAGATCGCTGGGTCTTTTCACTTTACACCCGGCCAGGCTTACGAAGAGGCAGATAACAGCGTCCGATCCGCTGTCCATTGGGATATGGTAATGATTCAAACGCCAGAGCACGGCGGTGGAGAAATGTATTTCGATGGGAACCTTATTCGGAAGGAAGGACGGTTCGTCCACCCAGCATTGGAGGCGTTAAATCCGGAGAACTTGAAATGAGCAGAAAACAGCACCCAGTATACGGCGATCCCCAGCGATTTGAAGTCGTCGCGGATTTCATTGCCGAGCGATACACCAATGCAGTCCACTCTATTGCTGATGTTGCCGGTGGAAAGGGAATATTGACCCGACTTCTCGAAAAAAAGAAAAATTTCGCATGCGAACTCATTGACCCGCGCCGCACTGTACTCAAAGGCATTGCGCATCGACCTGAACAATTTGATCCCGATATGGCGGACTATTATGACTTGCTGGTTGGACTTCATCCAGATGGCGCACTTCGTGAACTGGGAGAGGCGGCACTTGTTCGACCCGCCGTAATAATTCCCTGCTGCAACTTCTGGGATGAACAGCGTCGTGGACAGTATGAGTTATTGACGGCAATTGAAAATTACTATCGACAACATTCCGTCCAGTTTGAGCGAATTGAGCTCGACTTCAAGGGACCGAAGAATATCGCTATCGTATCCGAACCTTTTTAGCAAGGAATAATTAAAAAATGGCAGCATCTCCTAATATCCTTTTCCTACTTACCGACCAACAACGTTTCGATTCCCTCGGCTGCAACGGTGCCCCAATTTGCAGAACACCCGCCATTGACGAAATCGCCGAAACAGGCATGCGATTTACGAACGCTTATACCCCTATCGCACTCTGTTCACCTGCGCGCGGTTCGCTGCTCACTGGGCTCTATCCGCACAATCACGGGCAGCTTTCAAACATGGGGAATTTTAACGGCGTGTTTGCAAATCAGATCCTTGACAAACCCGCATATCCAAAACTCTTGCGGGAAGCAGACTATCGGGTGAGTTGCATTGGTAAGTGGCATCTCGCCAAAGAGGGGGACACGGAATTTTGGGGCTACGACAAGTGGCATCCGTATCGCGAGTGGCATCAGTGGCTTCGCGACGACGGAGTTGACTTCCGAATTGATAGGGACGCTGTTCAACCGTACGAGTGGGGCGGCGAGGCACCTTTCTATGGGAGACACCCGCTTCCTGCTGAACGGACAATGGAAGCGTGGACGGCAGATAAAACCATTGAATTAATCAATGGTTATTCAGGTTCTGAGCAACCGTTTATGATTGCCGCAAATTTCTTCGGACCGCATTTCCCTTATGCCGTGCCAACTCCTTACGACACGATGTACGACCCCGATACTGTTGAACGGTGGGGGAACTTTGATGAACAATTCATTAACAAACCCCTCATCCAACAGAAGGAGATGCTCCGATGGAATGCCAGTCACCTAACGTGGCCCGATTGGCAAAAGGTCATCGCTGCCTACTGGGGATTCTGCACCTTCATTGATGACCAGGTCAGACGGATTCTCGACTGTCTTGAAGCTAACGGTTTGGCGGAAAATACTGTGATTATCTATTCAACTGACCACGGTGATATGCTCGGCAGCCATCGGCTCTTCAATAAGGGGTTCCACATGTACGAGGAGACACACCACATTCCTCTTGTGATCCGATGGCCAGGGGCAACGTCCTCCGGAACGACGTGTGATGAATTTGTAAATCTTGTAGACCTCATGCCGACTTTTTTGGAACTCGGTAACGCAGCGAAACCTGAGAATATTGATGGTAGATCAATTATACCGCTGTTGCGAGGGGAAACTGTAGAGGATTGGCCAGATGACGTGTTCGCTGAATTTCACGGGTACGAACCGACGCTCGCTTCTGTTAGGATGGTCCGGACGGGTTCGTGGAAGTACGTCTATAACCCCTACAGCGAGGACGAACTCTACGATATGAAGAGCGATCCGCACGAACTCCATAACTTAGCGAATCATCTCGGCTACAAGCATGTACTCCGTCGTATGAAGGCACGTATGGTTGAGCGTTTACGCCAAACGCGAGACAACATCGTTATGGAAGGTGGATGGCAGAGCAATTCGTTTGACTTGCTTGTTTCGGAACGAGAACGGTAGCCTAAATGTGAATGCCATCCTGTACATACCATCCGCAAGAAAAACCGAAGTGTGTGAGAAAACGCAGCCTCCAGCGCGGTGCTATATCTATAGAAATGCCCTCCTATCCTAAAGCCTCAGCTCCAGCCGTTCGCTATGCCAATTACACCTAAAATTGTCCACAATTTTTAAGTATATCTCGCCACAACCTTTTTGTTCATCGTAATTTTAGATTTTGGTTGAATCGCTGCCTGACAAAATATTTTTTCACGTGATGTAACGTTTTGGCAAAAAAATGTGTCTTTATAATCATAGGGCCTGTATTGCATTGCACAAAGTCCGAGACTCATTATCTAATTGGACGTTTCAGTGGATGCTAACACGACCGAATTTGTTCATGAGGAGGAAACTCTGTGGAGAGAGAAGACGATGTTCAATTGATCCGTGCCGTTTTATCAGGCGACGACTCAGCATTCAGCATTTTAGTTGAAAAATACCAAAAAAGTGTTCATACCCTCGCCTGGCAGAAAATCGATGATTTCTTCTATGCAGAAGAAATTACACAAGATACCTTCCTTCAAGCCTATGAAAAACTCTCAACGTTGAGAAATCCGAGAGCGTTTCCTAAGTGGTTGTATACTATTGCGAAGAATCAGTGTGTGAATTGGCTGGACAGACAAAAACCTGGGGAGCAAGTACAATCGTTGGAGGACACACCTATGGAAGAAGTGGTGAAATCTGACTATGCGCGCTACGTATCCGAACAGCGCGAAACAGAAGCAACTGAACATCGTCGTGAGCTCGTCAAAAAACTTTTGGAAAGATTGTCGGAGCGTGAGCGTACAGTGATGACGCTCCATTATCTCGGCGAAATGACAACAAGCGAGATTAGCCAATTCTTGGGGGTGTCGGTGGAGGCAGTAAGGACTCGACTCCATCGCGCCCGAAAACGATTACAAGAAAAAGAGGCACTCTTGATCCAAGAAGTTCTCGGCAGCGTGCAGATACCCGCACATATCAAACAGAAGATTATGCGGGAGATTGTTGACATGCAACCGACCCCTGCTCCGAAAATGAAACCGCTCTTGCCGTGGGTGGCTTTCGGAACTGCTTTGGTTGTTGTAGTTCTATTGATTTTGGGTGTCAGCAACCCATACCTTGAACATTTTCAGAAACTTTACGAGACTTACTTTGCGAGTCATGAGGAAGCCACAAAAGGTGAAAAGGATTTCGCTGCTGATTTTACCCTAACCCTCGGCACCCATAGGAGTGGTGCTGATCTGTTAGCGGCACTGTCGCAGGAAAAATGCCAAGTCAGTCTGTGGTCCACGCAAGCCCTTGAAAATCCGGATTTCCCGGTAGCGGCAGCGGCAATAACGGTTGATATTGTTGTTGTTTCTATGCTGGAGTTGGGGTTTGCTGAGGATGAGTTTGCTACACTTGATACCATTTATGATCGTGCGAAACAGCTGGGCCTTGAAACGTGCCCTGTTGAGATTGCCCCGTCGCTGCGTCTGCGCCTTCTTGACCAACCCGATTGGATGACAGGGGATCGGCTCTCAGAATTTTTCGTCGCGAGTGAACCATTTGTGCTAACGCGCGAGGGGTTACCGAAGATTTTCAGCATCGTTCGAGATGATAGATACCCGCACCCTGAAACCGGTAGGGGCCTATGGTTGATTGCAAATGGGACCGTTGAAGCCGGGGATCCAGAGCTCCCTGACAGGCTGTTTGAAGCATCCCATCCTTTTGAAGGAGCTGACCACGCCGGTCGTTTCGCATTCGTTATTTCGAAATAGAAAGATGCAAAATATGAAAATCAGATTAACGTTTTATTTTTCTCTGTTCATATTGACCCACATGCGGTTGAAGTTGGAAACACGCATGGACATAACGCGCGGTTCTCGGCTGATGCCGCCCCCAACGACGGTTGGGCTTTTATTTGCGCTTAATACGAGAGATTGGTTCTGACCTTCCGCGTCGCCTTTCATGAAAGCAACTCTCGGACATTGCAGCACTTTTGTGAGAAACATGTCTGCACCTACGCGATGGCTGCTTCGATCGCTTACACGTATCTGCTGAAGAAGCCGACACTGAAGCTTCGAGGACTTCAGGAGATAAAAGATTTACCGAGGTCTTTTAACTTCAAATGCTTTTTTCAAAACTTTCGCAAAAAGAGGGAAAAACGGATGAATCGAAAGCAAAGAGTTACAAAACTTTCGCTCGGACTGATGGGCTTAATTTTACTGACGCTTGTCGGGTGTGACAGATTGAATCACAGTATGATTGACAACAACCGAGACGAGACGGGTTCTGTGAATCCAAACCTCGTTCAGGCGAATACGATGTTCGGATTCAAATTATTCAAGGAACTCCGGCAGACCCAACAGGATCAAAATATATTACTCTCGCCTTTCAGTCTCTCTGTCGCGCTCGCAATGGCGCGCAACGGCGCAGCGGGTGAAACCGAACAGGCGATAAGATATGCCTTACAACTGCAAGCGTTAGACCCCCAGGCCCTCAATGCCAACTATGTGGACTTGCAAAGAGCACTTCAGGCACCTGATTCAAAAGTAACACTCTCAATCGCAAACTCACTTTGGACTGCTGACGCTATTGAACTTGATCCCGGTTTTCTGGATCGAAATGATCAATTCTTGGATACAGACATCGCAACACTCGATTTCACAGATCCGACGAATGTTTCAACGATTAACGACAGCGTGAATGCTAACACCAACGGAGCGATACCAAGTATTGTCGAAGCGATTGACCCTGCGACGATAGCGTGTCTGATTAGCGGGATTTATTTTAAGGGAAATTGGCAAGAAGAATTTCAGGTATCACTGACACAGGACGAACCTTTCTTGCTCCCGAACGGCGAGAAAAAAAAGACCCCAATGATGCGCCGAACCGATTGGCTCCCATATTATGCAGGCGATCAATTTCAGGCTATCAGTCTCCCTTATGGGAATTGTCAAATGCGTATGTATATCTTTTTGCCGTATCGCGACCTTGATCTCAACACTTTTTTAGACCGTTTGAACGTTGAGAATTGGGAGGGTTGGATGTCGCGATTCTCCCAAAGGGAAGTGTCGCTCGTCATCCCCAAATTCAAACTGGAATATTCAGCAGAGCTAAAAGCCGCGTTAGAGCGACTCGCTATGGGTATCGCCTTTGACGAAGCGCGTGCCGATTTCAGTCGCATGACAGGTTCATCCGTTCCGGTGTTTATTAGTTATCTGAGCCATACAGCAGTCATTGAAGTCAATGAAGAGGGCACCCAAGCCTCCGCGGATAGCTTTATTTTTTTTGAAGGACCTCAAACAGAGGCAGCAGCGGAATCTATACCCCCTATCCCTTTTGTTGTAGATCGCCCCTTTTTTTTCGCCATTCGGGATAGCTATACAGAGACAGTGTTATTTATGGGGGCTGTTGTAGACCCCACGATTAATCCTGTGCCACCTGATTTTGGCATTCCTGTGCCTGATGTGAGACCGCCTGATCTGATACCTTTGACCGATTAATCCTGTGCCACTTTCCGTTCTTTTATGGAGAAACTTATGAAAACAACGAAAATTCTATCCATCATCTTTAAAAACTTTCTCAAGTCCAAAAGAACTAATTCCGAAAATAAATGTTTTTCGATTTTACTGATCTGGTTTGTGATATTTGTTTTGGTACGAAATACTTTCGCTCAAGACTATACAACATGGCACTTGCCTGAAGGTGCCATGGCGCGACTTGGGAAGGGAGTTATAGAAGAAATAGCGTATTCGGCTGATGGTACACACCTTGCGGTGGCGAGCTCTATCGGTATTTGGATATATAATGCACAGACAGGTGAAGAACTTGACCTACTTGTAGGACATACACGCGGTGCCGATAGTGTAGCGTTTAGTCCGGATAGCAGCACGCTTGTATCCGGAAGTTTGGATGGGACAGTGCGTTTGTGGAACACTCAGACAGGTACACTCCTCTACACACTTCCAGGAGGCAATGCTGTTAGAACTGTAGCATTTAGTCCCGATGGTAGCACGTTTGCATCGGGCGGTTGGGATGGCACGGTGCGTTTATGGAATGCGAAGACAGAAACCTTGATACACACACTTATAGGACATACGAACACTACATTCGGAGACACGGACCCTGTCGTCAGTAGTGTGGCGTTTAGCCCTGATGGCACACACCTCGTCAGCGGAAGTTGGGACGACGACACCATCCGTTTATGGAATGCGAAGACAGGAACCTTGATACATACACTGACAGAGGATATGTCAACTACTGATAGCGTAGCATTTAGTCCCGATGGTAGCACGTTTGCATCGGGCGGTTGGAATGGCACGGTGCGTTTATGGGATGTGAAGGCAGGTGCACGCCTCCACACCCTCACAAGAGATTGGCGGCCTGTTAGCAGCGTAGCGTTTAGTCCGGGTGGTACACACCTCGTCAGCGGACATACGGATGGCATTATCAGCGTGTGGGATACTCAGACAGGTGTACACCTCCGCTCCCTTGAAGGGCATACCAGCAATGTGAACACCCTAGCGTTTAGTCCGGGTGGTACACACCTCGTCAGCGGAAGTTGGGACGGCACCATCCGTGTGTGGAATGCGAAGACAGGAACCTTGATACGCATTCTTACAAGACATACTTCCTATGTCAGTAGTGTGGCATTTAGTCCCGATGGCACACGTCTTGCGTATGGAACATCGGGTGCGTATGGAGCAGGAGAGGGCATCATCCATATATGGGATACCCGAATAAGAATACAACTCCACACCCTCACGGGCCATACGGAGACTGTTAGTAGCGTAGCGTTTAGTCCCGATGGCACGCACCTGCTCAGTGGAAGTTGGGACGACACTATCCGCTTGTGGAACGCCCGGACAGGTGGGTTCCTACGCAGCGTCAAAGCCCATGCAAGCAGTGTCAATACTGTGGCGTTTAGTCCCGATGGCACATGCTTTGCATTCGGGGGCGGAAGCTACGACTTCGGCTTGATTGGTTTATGGAGTGCCCAAACCGGTGAGTTCCTACGCACTTTCAAAGGGCATTTCAAAGGACATACAAAAGAAGTCTATAGCGTCGTATTCAGTCCGGATAGCACACGACTTGCCTCGGGAAGTAGGGATGGGACAATCCGTGTATGGAACACCCAAACCGGCATCCAACTCCACACCCTCACAATATATCCGGACGAAGTCTATAGCGTGGCATTTAGTCCCGATGGCACATACCTCACAGCCGGAAGTAGTGAGCGAACAATCCGTATATGGGATGCACAAACCGGCGTGCAACTCCATACGCTCGCTGGATATCTGTGGGCTACTGGGTCAGTGGCATTTAGTCCTGATGGCGAACACATTGCAAGTGGTGGAGCTATAGATGGCGGCACTATCAGGGCATGGGATGTCAGAACAGAGAGGTTGATATACACACGCCAAGGACATACGGGCGATGTCAATAGCGTGGCGTTTAGTCCAGATGGAAATATACTCGCGTCAGGAAGTAGGGATGGTACGGTGCTTTTGTGGAACTTAAACACTGACACGTCCAAAACAGGATACCCATCAGAAGATGTCAACGGTGATGGTGTTGTGAACATTCAGGATTTAGTTCGGATTGCCGGAAAATTTGGAGAGATAGGCGACAATCCGGCAGATGTCGACGGTGATGGTGTTGTCGATATAGTAGACCTCATTTTAGTGGCTGTAGCACTCGGTGAGGTGGCAGTTGCCCCGCTGCAAATGCACAGTGGGTTTCCGTTCACCGCCGCAGAAGTCTCACAATGGCTCCTTGAAGCGAAGCCATTTCAAGATGTATCTCCGACGTATGCGCGCGGTATCCTTTTCTTGGAACAACTCTTGGCAGTGTTGACACCACAAAAGACGATGTTGTTCCCGAACTACCCGAACCCGTTCAACCCTGAAACATGGCTCCCGTATCAGTTAGCAGCACCTGCAAATGTTAGCATTGCTATTTATGCTGTAGATGGGACGTTGGTGCGGACGTTAGCATTAGGGCATCAGTCTGTCGGGGTCTATCAAGACAAAAGTCGAGCAGCCTATTGGGACGGTCGGAACGCCC
>JAPPNJ010000219.1 GCA_028818705.1 Candidatus Poribacteria bacterium | reverse complement strand
CTCCAACCTAGTGATTACAAATCACTTGCTCTACCATTGAGCCACGTCAGCAAATACCTTATAATTATAACCAGTTTATCGTAGAATGTCAAGTGATTCTTCTTTTTTTTCAAGAGGTGCTTCTAACAGAAGCCATCTCTGGGTTAACCCGGGTTAGATCCCTTCTTCGGGTTCTTCTTCTTCAATATTTTCCTCTCCCTCATGAACAACCTCTTCACCGAATATATCGCTTGCATCATCTGAATCCTGAGGATCCGTAAAAATTGATGGTGGACTGGAAACTGGCACCTTCGCTTCGCTCTGTTCATAACGAAGTTTCCCATCAATTAATTCCTGTGTAGCAATAGCGACCGGTTTCTGTTTTTTGCTCGCCACGCTTGAGGGAACAAGAGGCAAACCGTCCGCATTTATTTGGCGTGCACGTTTTGCAACGACATTCACTGCAAGATATTTATTTTCCACTGTCTTCACCAAATCCTCATTATAGACCACTTCATTCATTTTGACTGCTCACACACCTAAAGGAGTAGGATTCCCATGGTAACCACCCTATTTCAGCGGCTGGGTATCTTTCTGTTTCTTATAGAGATATTCGGCATTACGCATGCAAAATTGCAGGCACCAACCGACACACAATCATGAAATATTCCCAAAAACCTACGAAGTCCACTAAGATTTTCTTCCAAATCGTTTCTGGCAAGCATGAAGATATGGCATCTACACGCCTCTATTTAGCGATTCACTCTCATCACAAACGACTGGAGGATAGCAGCCCCAGTAACTCATAAACCTGATTCGTGGGATTGTGAGAAACATCCGCATCCGTTCTATCCATGCAAGTGGACGGGCGAGACACGTGCAAGGTTGCACGTGCTTGCATTCTCACCCAACGGATATTACAATTATACCACAAATTTTTGTAGAATGCGAATATTTTTTGATAAAGTACGATAGACGTACTTGAACCCAAATCTAAAGACTTGGGTTTTTAAGAATTGCTGTTGCTTCCCTCATTAGGTACGGATTCAGATCAAGAACAACTATTAATTATACCCAATTCTCCAGAAAAGTCAAATTAAAATGGCGGAAAAGTTGACAAGTTAACTTTAAAGTGGTAAAATTGAAATATTGAGTTGTGTATCTGTACATTTATGTATTAAAGGAACTTTAAATGGCTACGAACATCCAGCCTATTCTCGAAAAATCGCTTGCGGGGGAACGGTTAGACCTTGACGATTGCCTCACGCTTTTCAAAAGCCATGATCTACTTGCTTTGGGGCACGCGGCGGATGTTATCCGGCAACGGAAGCACCCTGAAGGTCACGTTACCTATATTATCGACCGAAATATCAACTATACTAATTGGTGTTACGTTGATTGCGATTTCTGCGCCTTTTACCGCCATCGTCGCGATCCCGACGCCTATGTCATGGAACGCGCCGAACTTGGCAAAAAAATTCAGGAAACACTCGACCTTGGTGGCGAGATGATTCTCATGCAGGGCGGGCTACACCCGAAACTAAAACTGGATTGGTACGAAGACCTACTTCGGTGGATTAAAGCGAACTACCGCATACACATCCACGGATTTTCACCACCAGAATTGGACTGGTTTGCCAAAATAAACCGCATGTCGTTGCGAGAAATGCTCATCCGCTTACGGGATGCTGGACTTGATTCGATTCCTGGCGGCGGTGCCGAGATCCTTACTGAACATGCCCGCAACGAAATTAGCCCCAAAAAATGCACTGCTGATGAATGGTTGGAAGTGATGCGTCAGGGACATCTCGTCGGACTCAAATCAAGCGCAACAATGATGTATGGACACGTAGAAAGTTACGCCGAACGTGTTGAACACCTCGTCCGTCTGCGTGACTTGCAAGACGAAACAGGCGGATTTACTGCTTTCATCTGTTGGTCCCTCCAACCTGCCAACACCCGCATGGAACACATACCCCCAGCGGGAAGCTTTGAATACCTTAAGACCCTTGCCATCTCCCGATTATTCTTAGATAATTTCAAAAATTTTCAGTCTTCGTGGGTTACCCAAGGTCCCAAGATTGGGCAGTTGTCCCTCAAGTTCGGCGCAAACGACATGGGTGGCACAATGATAGAAGAAAACGTTGTTAGCCAAGCTGGAACCGTCTACTGCATGCCAATCGAGGAAATTGAAAGGACTATTAGTGAGTTGGGATATACGCCTAAGCGCCGTAACTTCTTCTACGAACTCCTTAATTAACCGCACACTGATTTGGCGTTTCCTCACCCGGAGTTTGAGATGCCTGATACCCACCCTAACATTCTGTTAATCACTACCGATCAACAACGTGGCGACTGTTTGGGCCTGGATCCCGACGGTCCCGACTGCCTGCAAACACCAAACTTGGACTGGATCGGTCGCACCGGCACCTATTTTCGTCGCGGATATGCTGAATGCCCGAGCTGTATTCCGGCACGGCGCAGTCTGATGACTGGTACCGCACCAGCGGCAAACGGTGCAGTTGGATTTAAAGGAGCGGAGTGGAATCCGCCCCACACCCTGGCTGGCGAATTGTCTGCAGCAGGTTATCAAACCGAGATGATCGGTAAACTGCATCTGATCCCGCCACGCAAGCGATACGGTTTCGATCACCTTCAGTTGGCTGATGCCACCCGAGGCAACCATAATGATTACGTCGATTGGCTGCAGGAATATTACCGCCGCAACGATATTGATCCAGGCATGGCACACGGTGTCTCTGCCAACGGATGGGTTGGCCGTCCGCATCATTTACCTGAAGAGCAGATGCATACCTTCTGGTGCATTGATCGCGCCCTCAACTTTCTGCAAAAACGTGACCCAACGGTGCCTTTTTTTCTTAACATCTCTTTTATAGATCCACACCCACCGCTCACACCACCGGCTCACTATTACCAGCGCTATATCCACCGGGATATCCCTCCACCTGTGGTGGGCGACTGGGCACCCGAATTTGAGGGAACCCAGAAGGGCCTGGATCCAAATGCTTGGGAAATCTGTCTTGATGACCACGACATGCGCTGTGCCCGTGCCGCTTATTACGGGATGATTAATTTCATTGATGATCAAATTGGTCGTCTGATCCAATACACCGGTGGACTAAAAGATTGCCTTGTCATTTTCACATCCGACCACGGCGAGATGCTGGGCGATCACAATCTATATCGGAAAACCTGGCCCTACGAAGCCTCAGCACGAGTGCCTTTTCTAATGCGAGCACCGGCAAACTGGGGATATCCGAAAGGATCCATCTGCTACAGTCCCGTCGGTCTACAGGACATCATGCCCACTATCTTGGACACCGCTGGGGTCGAGATTCCCAGCACTTGTACTGGTAGGAGTTTGCTTCCTATCATGCGCGGAGACACCGACCGTGTACGGGATTGCTTGCACGGTGAGCACTCTGGCTGTTATGAGTATAGTCATGGAAATCACTACGTGACCGACGGACACCATAAGTACGTGTGGTATTCTCAGACCGGTCGGGAACACCTTTTCAATCTGCAAGACGATCCTCATGAAACACACGATCTGGCGAATCCGAGCGGGGCTGAAAACCAATTGACGCCCTGGCGAAATCAATTGATTGATTTTCTCCGTCACCGTCCCGAAGGCTTTACTGACGGCACAAACCTCATAGCCGGACAAACACACGATGCCTTGCTGCCAGACTATCAACCTGACGCCACCTATCCTTATCTATGAATCCACTTATCGTAGATTTTAGACTCCTTTTTTTGGTTCACTAATCACGTCATCTGAGCGTTTAACGGTAATCCGGATGAATCCAGAGTTCGCTTACTTTTTTACGTGCAGCGAACCAATTCAGATACGCCTCTCGTTTTTTAGCCTGGATAAGGGTCTGAAGGTGTCGCGTCTTTTCAGCCGGATCCATCTGAAACGCTTCGACATCTGGCTCCTGTCGTTCAACAAGTTGAAGGATATACACGGAAGAATCACCCTTAAAGGGACCTGCGATTTCATCTATTTTCATCCGAAACGCAGCAAACATTGCTTCAGCAGAATTCCCCATACCAGAGATATAGTTGCTATTAGCACTAAGCGAGAACAGATTGCTTTCTTGGACCGAGAGTCGATCCGTCGTCAAATCTTCAGGTGCATTATACTTTTTAAGCAATCCCTCCAGTGATTCGTCACTGACGTGTTGATTAAACAGACTTTGTGCATCCGTCAAGGCAAGCGCTGCTGTCTTCTCTTCTTTTAGTGCTTCAATCACTTCTGTTTTCACCTCAGCGAATGGTGGGATAGCCGCAGGTTTCTTCTCTAAGACGGTGGCAACAAAATAAGCTTCTATCTCACCAGTCCGTTTTTTCGCTTCAATTACCTTTATCACACCCACTTCCATATCAAAGACATCTTCGATTAACCCCTCATATCCCCACCTCGCGCCGATTTGTGGGATCGTTGTGGCATCGCGGCTAAAGAATCCCGTCTCCAAAACAGTGAGCGAGAGATTTTTGTAGTTCTCATGTGCAAGCGCAGCATCATAGTCCTGAATTTCGATTTCATACAACAAATCGTCAGAGATCCTTTTTGCCTCGTCAACACCGCTGACTTGAACGAGTTTTTGTTGGATTTCGTATTGGACTTGGGCGAAAGGTTGCGTTTCTGGCGCTTTTTTCTCTTCTAACTTGATTATATGATATCCGAATTGCGTCTCGACTAAACCACTCACTTCTCCGGGTTTCAGGACATCAAACGCAGTTTCTTCAAAAGGCTTCACCATTTCACCACGGGCGAAATAGTCTCCAGCGGGGAGTTTTGGATTCGAGCCTCTTAGTGCACCACCGCGCGCTGCGGACGGACCTTCCGAATGTATTTCTGCAAGCGTGGCGAAATCGGCACCTGCTGCAAGCGCTGTGTTAACGGTTTTAAGCAGTTCCTCTGCAGCCGCCTCGGTTTCCGCCTTCTGTTCATCAGTTGCATTGTCAGGAAACTTCTTTAAGATATGGCGTGCTTTGACCGCTTCCGGAGTAGTAAACGTCGACCGATTCGCATCATAATATTCCTTAACCACTGAATCAGAAACAAAATTGGCAGGATTTACTCTGATAAACTTAACGTTTACCTGTTCTTGGGATTTGTAATCGTCCTTATTCTTCTCATAATAGGCTTCTGCTTCCGCGTCGTCAACTTCAACCGTTGAGTTGTAATCGCTATGCTTAAATTCAATAAATTTGACTTTCGCCTTATCAGATTCAAGTCGATATGCCTGTTCTGCTTCGGTGTCGGTTACCAATTCCAAGGCTTGTATGCTGTCTCGGAGTGCGGCCGAACTGAGCTGTAAACGGATATTCCCTGTATAGATGTCGGCTGCCCCGAATTGTTCGTAAAGATTGTACTGCTGGACGCGATTTGCATCGCTCCTAATATAACGTCTTACGTCGGCGTCAGCGATATCTACACTTCCAAGAATCGTTTGCTGTACCCAACGATCAATGACTGACTTTTGCGTCTGCTCTCGATCAGGGGTGCCGAATCTCTGATTTTGCCTCTCAGATTCCAGAGCATTAGCGACTGCGTTTTCAAACTCACCACGTTTGACCTCAGTACCATCAATCCTGAGAACAACTTCTCCTTCCGGATCCTCACCTCCACCTCGCGTGTTACTATAGAGGAATACAGTCCCGATTAAGAACACAATGGCGATTATCCACATAAAAAGTTGCGCAATAAATTTCTCGCGTAGAAAGATAATCATGTCTTATTAACGTATCTCCTGAATGTAAAACAAGGAATGAATCTGGTCCATTCCCAGACCAAATTCGGTTGATATCTAACAGACTTTCATACATGAAGAGGTGTTAATATTATACATATAAACATAACGAATGTCAAATTGTAGTAGTTGGCAATTCCACAGCCTAAAGCAGTGGAATTGTTAAGTAAGTCCCTTCATGGAAGCAATCATCAGCAAATTCGATAAAAATTTGCTAATTTTTAAAATATACTATATACTAATTAGGAAATAACAAGGGTTCCAACGCCAAGTCTTTGTAAAAATCAGCAAGATATGCAATGCAAATTCAGAATGTAACAGATTTTAGTCTGAAATATACCCTGGAATCTGGACAATCATTTCGATGGAACAAGATAAATGATGCCTATTATGGCGTCGTGGAGGGACGGATACTCAAAATTTCCCAACAAGGGACTACACTACATGTTGAGAGTTCCACCAACGAAGATGAGACGACTTTTTTGCCATATTTTCGTCACTATCTGGATCTGGAGCGCGATGTCCCGAAGCTCCTTGGGGAAGTTGACAACGACGCATACATTCATCGGACAATCCAGACCCTCTGGGGCATGCACATTCTGAACCAAGAACTCTGGGAGACAATAGCCTCCTTTATTTTATCACAAAACAACAATGTTTCTCGAATCCGTAGGATTATCCGCAGGCTCTCTGAGCGTTACGGGAAAAAATTAAGCATCGCAGCGTACGAGGATTATAGTTTTCCAAGTCCGCATGCCCTTGCGACAGCAACTGAGGCAGATCTTCTTGAATGCGGCACCGGTTATCGAGCCAGTTACCTTCAGGATACTGCGCGGGCAGTGATTAGTGGTGAACTCGCACTCACCTCACTGAAACGATTGTCATATCCTGAAGCGAAACAAGAATTAATCCGTCGAAAAGGTATTGGTGAAAAAGTAGCGGATTGTATCTGTCTATTCTCGCTTGGACATCTTGCAGCACTGCCGATTGATGTCTGGATAAAACGCATTTTTGAGACCCTTTATTTGCGCCGGCGCGCCACGCATCGTGAAATACGTGAATTCGCGTACAACTATTTCGGGGATGGCGTCGGATATGCTCAGCAGTATCTCTTCCACTACGTTCATGAATGTCCAAATTGGGCAGACACTGAGCACCTATCGCTTATTAATTTAAAATAGAAACCGAACCCAGCAGTGGAGAGTTCCAAACCCGTAGGAACACGAACGAATAGACAATCCTGAAACTTTGAAAAGGAGACTCAATTATGGCTGAATCATTGGAACAAAGTATTGTATCACTCTTAGAAGAGCATGTTGAACTTGCAATTTCGACTGTTCAAGAGTTGAGAGCTGATAAACTCGAACTTGAGGCGGAAATTGCGAGGCTCAACAATGAGGTGGCACAACGCGATGCCCATATTCAAAGGCTTGAAGAACGTAATCGCGACCTTGAAGAGGAACTGAATTTAGAACGGTTAGCTATTTCGCAAGAGCGTACCGACGTCCGAGAACGTCTTGAGGGTTTGATGAATGTCCTCGCCGCATCAAATGAAGTAGAAACAGTTCCCGAAATGGATTTTACCATCCACAATCAGGAACCGAATACAGCGTTTGCTAGATCTACAGAGGATCCAGAGGAGGAATAATTAGTAACAGATTCAGAATACTCCTATTAAAACCGAAATAACAAACTGTTGTGCGTGTCTTAGTTCTCTCTCATTCCTACATTATGAAGCCGTACCGGCGAAAATTCGCGCTTATCGCTGAGCGTCCGGATGTCACGCTACGTGTTATCACGCCTACACGTTGGTATGAAAGCTTTCAAGATATTGTTTTTGAACGGGAACCAGACACATCGTGTGAGGAATTTCCGTGTCCAATCCGTTTCTCCGGATATGGCAGCCGTTTTTATTACCGCCGTGGCGTGAAGCCCCACTTTCGGGACTTCCAACCGGATATTATTCACTTAGAGGAGGAGGCATGGAGCCTCAACGCGCTACAGACAGTTCACTTGAAACGCAAGTATTGTCCGAACAGCCGTTTTATCTTTCGCACCTCACTCAGTATACCAATCAAACAGCGATTTGGCGTACTGCCCGTGTGGATTGAACATCGCGTTTTCCGGGAAACCGATAGAGCCTTTCCGCTTAGTGTAAACGCTGGCAAAATTCTAACCAGTCGAGGTTACACTGGACAACAAACGCCGTTTCCAAACGGCGTTGACGTGCGTCACTTCTATAAGATGGAGGTTAGTGAACTGCGAAATGCCCTGCGACTTAAGGACTGTTTTGTCATCGGTTATGTTGGCAGGCTGCTACGAATGAAGGGTATAGACACACTGCTTGAGGCACTTGCTTGCCTTGTAAGTCAAGATACCGCCGCATACGCCTACAAACTCCTAATCGTCGGACAAGGAGAAGATAAATCTCATTTCCAAGAGATAGCTCAAATGCTCGGTATTTCTGAACAGGTTGTGTGGATAGACGCGGTGCCACCTGAAGAGGTGCCCGCTTATATTAATTGTATGGACACTTTAGTTCTACCCTCTCGGACGACAGCAAAATGGGTAGAATTCTTTGGGCGGGTTCTCATAGAAGGAATGGCATGCGAAGTGCCTGTCATTGGTTCCGATTCTGGCGAAATTCCACACGTGATTGACGATGCCGGACTTGTTTTTCCTGAAGCAGACGCCGATGCCTTGGCAGAGCGCATACGTCAAATCGCACACGATGCCAGTCTTCGAAATACACTGGTGGCACGCGGACTCACTCGCATCGAAAATTTTACATGGGAGACAATTGCAGAACGGACGTATCAGGTATACCAAGAATTGCTGGGAAACGTTCGGTAGAGTGGACAGCAAAAAAGAGGCGTAATGCCCCCGACTGGACTCGAACCAGCATGCCAATTAAGGCACAGGCCCTCAACCTGCCGTGTATACCAATTCCACCACAGGGGCACTTTGTAAGTTAATTATACCTTACTCAGACGATGATGTCAAATTTTTCTAATTTTTTAATCGTTGCATAACCAGGCTGCAATTTGTGAGATATATCATCGTTTTTTTGGACAAAAAATATGAATACTTCCATATCGGAAACCCTTGAACAGCAATTATCCGACACACTTGCCGGAGAGGTTCGCTTCGATCTGTATTCTAAAGCACTCTATAGCACAGACGCAAGCCTCTACCAGATCCAACCAATAGGTGTCGTAATTCCAAAAAACAAGCAGGACATTATAAGAACAGTACAAATCGCGTCAGAACACAAGGTGCCGATCCTTCCGCGTGGTGGAGGCACAAGCCTTGCTGGGCAAAGTGTCGGTGAAGCTATCGTACTGGATATGTCCAAATACATGAATCAACTGCTTGAGGTGAACGTCGCTGAACATTGGGCACGTGTTCAGCCTGGTATCGTCTTAGATGAGTTGAACCATAAACTGAAACCACACGGTTTGATGTATGCCCCTGACGTTGCCACAAGCAGTCGAGCAAACGTCGGTGGCACCATCGGAAACAATTCTGCAGGCTCACATTCGCTTATTTATGGTAAAACCATCGATCACGTCATGTCGATCGACTTAGTGCTTTCTAATGCCGACGAAATTACCGCAGCACCTATATCACTTCAGGAATTAGAGACTAAAAAGCAGGGAGACACGTTAGAAGCAAATATCTACCGGGAACTCTGTCGAATATCCGCAGATAACGAAGCAGAAATCCGTAAACGCTACCCACGTATCTTACGCCGTGTTGCCGGTTATAATCTCGATGAATTTATTACAGATGCCGGCTCAAAAGAGGTTACGCCCTATCGTCGCGACGGATGCGATGAAAATCACCCATTTAGCCTGACCAAAATCCTCATCGGCTCTGAAGGGACACTCGCCACAACTGTTGAAGCAACAGTGAACCTCGTTCCAATTCCCAAGTTAACGGCTCTGTGTGTCGTCCATTTTGAATCACTTATCACCTCCATGGAGGCGATGCAACCCATCTTGGAATGTAACCCCACTGCCGTAGAACTTATAGACAAAACAATCCTTGATATGGCACGAGGCTCATTAGAATTTTCACGACTTACGACCTTCATACAAGGTGAACCTGCTGCGCTTCTTGCGGTCGAATTTTACGGTGAGACGCAGGCGGAATTAGAATCGCAGCTGGATAGGCTTGAAAAGACCTTGAAAAGTACAGGGTTCGGTTACGCCTTCGTGCGTTGTCTTACTGCTGAAGAAAAATCACGCGTCTGGGAAACACGAAAAGCCGGACTCGGATTGCTGATGGGCATGACAGGTGATCCGAAACCGGTTGGCTTCGTTGAAGATGCCGCAGTCCCGATAGAAAATCTACCAGAGTATGTCCGTCGATTTGACAAGATCGTTACATCTCACGACACCACCGCCGCCTACTACGCACATGCGAGTGTCGGATTATTGCACAACCGCCCTATTGTCAACCTCAAATCCGAAACTGATATTCAGAAGATGCATAACATCGCTCGCGAAGTCCGAGACTTACTCATAGAATTGGACGGTACGACGAGTGGAGAACACGGCGATGGCCTCGTCCGGAGTGAGTGGATAGAGAGTATGTTCGGTTCACAACTCTATCAAGCATTCACGGAGGTGAAAAAAGCTTTTGATCCAGAGGGTATTATGAATCCGGGCAAAATCGTTGATGCCCCGCCGATGACAGAAAACCTGCGCTTCGGTACAGAATACAATACCATTAAAGTTGACACCTACTTCGACTTTTCCAGTCAAGAAGGATTTGGTAGAGCAATTGAAATGTGTAATGGTGTCGGCGCATGCAGAAAAACACTAACTGGCACCATGTGTCCTTCCTTCATCGGCACACGTGAAGAGGAGCACTCCACGCGTGGTCGAGCAAACGCGCTCCGGTCTATTATTTCAGGAACATTACCACATACAGAGCTTACGGGTGAACGGCTACAAGAAGTTTTGGATTTATGTCTCGGATGCAAAGCGTGTAAGGCAGAATGCCCATCCAACGTGGATATGGCGAAGATTAAGTATGAGGTAATGGCGCACTATCACAAAGCAAACGGTTTACCCTTGCATCGACGGTTGTTTGGTGAAATCGGAGCACTCGCACCGCTCGGTTCAATGTTCTCGCCTCTCTCCAACTGGGCAGTCAACAATACGCTTTCCAAATGGATTGCCGAGAAAGTAATCGGTGTTGACCGACGAAGGGATATGCCCACCTTTGTACGTCCTACTTATGAACAGTGGTTTCGGAAGCGTCGTTCCCGACGGACATCAAACAAGAAAGTCGTCCTCTTTTCCGACACCTTTATGAACTACAGTGAACCTTCTATCGGCAAAGCTGCAGTGGAAGTGTTAGAAGCCTGCGGATTCGAAGTGCTTCTGCCTGAAAAGCGGTGCTGCGGTCGTCCGCTCATCTCAGAAGGGATGCTTGATCGAGCAATCGAGAATGCCAGTTACAACATCAACACGCTTCGCGCCTACGCCGACAAGGGAATCCCAATTATCGGGTGTGAACCGAGTTGTACATCCGCGATCACCGATGACTACGTCGAGCTAATCGGCACACCAGATGCGAAACGTGTCGCTGAAGCAACCTATTCATTTGAAGAATTTTTTGCACAACTGGTTGGAGATGGTGAATTGCCCCTGGAATTCTCGACGGAACCGCGGGATATCCTGCTGCACGGACATTGCCATCAGCGTGCACTTATTGGTATCCAGCCAACTGTGAAGATGCTAAGTCTACCCGCAGAACACAAGGTCACAGTCATCGATTCGAGCTGTTGTGGTATGGCGGGTGCGTTCGGGTACGAGAAAAAACACTATGAACTCTCTATGAATATCGGCGAATTACGGCTCTTCGAGGCTGTTCGTGAGAAACCACCGGGAAGCTTCACACTCAGCGCCGCTGGTTTCTCCTGTAGACACCAACTTGAGCACGGAACAGGCGTACAACCGAAACATCCCATTGAAGTGTTACGAGATGCCATAATGCCAGCTTAAACGCCACGCACTGGAGGAAATAAAATGTATCAACCGCTTGACGATTTTAAAATTGTTGAGTTACCTGAGAAGCAGTTGCCGTTTTGGAAAATTGCGGGTCCAGGGGCTATCTTGGTCGGCTTGTCCATCGGTGCAGGTGAGAGTGTGATTTGGCCACTTATCGCCGCTGAATATGGCGGGAGCATGATCTGGGCGGCGGCACTTGGTGTATTCCTCCAACTTTGGATTAACTTTGAGGTAGGACGCTGGACAATCGCTACAGGCGAAACGGTGTATACAGGCTACAGTCGTATCTGGCGCGGTTTCGCCCCGTTGTTCATTCTACTCACTGTAGTGGGCTGGATAGCACCGGGATGGGCACGAACATCAGGGCTTGCCCTGAAAGCACTCCTGCTTGGACCTGGCGGTTGGGGCTCTGACACTTTTTGGACAATCGTGACGTTTGCAGGAGTTGCGCTCATTCTCTTCGGACCGAAAATGATCTATCAGTCTGTTGAAAACACTGTTGAGGTGCTCGTCGCTATCGTAACGATAGGATTAATTCTTGTTGCTATTGCCGTCGGTTCAATGGATACATGGAAAGAACTCGGCGCAGGCTTGATGAACGTTGGGCACATAGACCCAGGTATGTCCGTGAAAAAATTGTTCAGTGCCTTAGTCTTCGCAGGTGCAGGCGGGACGGCAAACCTCTTTTATACATTTTATCTGCGGGATAAAAACATCGGTATGGGGGCACAGTTGCCCGGACTACAGAATCCACTTCGCGGCAGGAGCGAGAAGGTGCCTGCAACCGGGTTTCTCTTTGAGGCCACAGAGGAAAACCGCAAACGTTTTACTGAGTGGTGGCAATATGTTAAAAACGATCAGATACTTTTCTTTTGGGCACTCAATACATTCACCATTCTACTTTTCATTTTCGGTGCGCTCGCGGTTTTGCATCCGCAAGGGATTGTCCCAGAGCAAGGTAGACTTATTTACGATGAAGCACAGATATTAGGTGAAATTTGGGGGGTAGCGGGGCAGAAGATCTTCCTACTCGTTGGTGTTGCAACGCTTTTTGGAACCCAACTTGCCTTGGTTGATGGAGTGTCGCGTTCCATTTCTGACATTATCTACACCAACTTTCAGGGAGCACAAAAACGTAGTTTGAGTTGGTGGTACCTTCTCATCGCAGGTATCTGGATCGTCGGTGGGTGTGTGATCACCTTCGTAATGGAGCAATTGAATGTCAGTGAATTAGGATTCCTCTTTAATGCAGCATACATGGGCGGTTTTGCTATGGCAATTTACGTGCCACTCACACTTTACATGAATTACCGCTTCCTACCCGACTTCGCAAAACCGAAACGGTTTTCTACTTTTATGATGCTTGTCGCTTCATGCGTCTATATAGGCTTTGCGATTTCAAGCATTATCTGGGAAATTAAACAATTGATTGGAGGCTAAAATGGAACTGAAGGCGCGAAAAACCTTTTTTGAGAAAGAGGGCTATCTTGTTGTTGAAAATCTGTTATCGGCAAAAGAAATAGCAGAATGCCAAGCAGAAATTCATCGGTTGCATCAGTTTGCTGCGGGACATGAGTCGGATGCAGACAGAAAGCGAGCAGATGTCGCACGTCAACACGTACAACGAGAACCGTTTGCAGAAGGCGAAACGCAGGGAGACGACTTGCCGGTGCTACGGAAAGCAGAAAACACAAGGCAGTACTCCGATGTATTTCACAATCTCGCACAACATCCGAAACTCATCGCGGTTGTCCAAGAACTCATCGGACAGGATCTGTTACTTTTTAGAAGCACATTAATGTTCAAGCCTGCTTTCCACGGCTCTTCACACGGATTACATCAGGACTCGGCGTATTGGCCCATGGAGCCACCCAACCTTGTTACGGTGAGCATCGCCCTCAACGACGCTACCCCGGAAAACGGATGTTTTAAAGTGATTCCGAGAAGCCACCTATGGGGCATGCAGTCCTGGGGACACATTGCTCGTCAGCAAGATGCCGAACTCACTGATCGGAAAGAGGTGGCAAAGCAACAGATGGATGTTCCGCTTTCCGCGGGAAGCGCACTGTTTTTCCATAGTTTGATGGTACACGGCTCAGGTCCAAACGCGACGCCAAATCCTCGGAATACGGCGCTGTATGCCTACTTTTCACCACAGGTGCGGTATGTCCCACAAGGCGGGAAACCAGCAGAGAAAACATTTCCTGTTGTCGCTGGGCTTGGGGGCAAAACAGAGTTGACACTCGTCGCTCAAACATAGATCCCAACGTGAAGGTATTCGCAGAATTCTGAAATTGCGGCGTTTGATTTCCTTTTTACAGCAGACAGATACGCATGGATGTCCACCGTTTAGGGAGAAGCACGGATTCAGGAACCGTGTGGAAAATTTACATCTTACGGAGGGTTATACGACATGGCAGACAGAAACGACCAGATACTTGTTCATAGACAGCAAGATAGTGCGAACATAGAGCCATCTAAATCTAATACACTTGCTGTTTACGACAAGCAGCAAGGAGTTAAGGTCCGTAAACAAGGATTCTTTGGAAACTTGGGACGAAAAACGACACTATCTGGCGTGCAACTTGCGGAATTACTCCTGGAGAACATTGAGGCGTTCTCAGAACACGAAGCACAACTGTTACGCGCCATCTTCGATTTGACAATGTTGACAGCACAAGAAGTAATGATGCCTTTATCAGAAATAACGCCACTGATAGTGGGATCACCGCCCTCTGAAGTTCTCAGGCTCTGTCGTTCTTCCAACTATCGTTACATCCCCGTCTATAGTGAACGCATCGATTGGTTACTCGGTGTCGTCGATGGCATGGATGTACTCACAAGCGAACACGACCAAACTGATTTATCGTCATTTGTGAAAGATGTATATTACGCACCCGCACTGAAGTCAGCAATGGATTTAATGGGTGAACTGCGACAAGCCGAAATACCTGTTGCGATTGTGGTTAACGAGCATGGCAGTTGTATCGGAGTTGTAGAATTGATGGATATTTTAGAAAAGATTATAGGCGAAATAACCGCTAATCGCAAACGATCTACACCCCATATTGAGAAACTCGGAAGACACGACTGGCGTGTTGATGCTCGCATGTTAATTGCTGATGTTAATAAAGCATTAGATACCCGAATCCCAACAGATCAGTGCGATACCATCGGAGGCTTCATCCTCCTGCTGCTCGGGCGGTTCCCACAAAAAGGTGAAACAATCGAGTATGAAGATCTTGAATTTAATATAGATGCTGTTGTCAAGTACAACTGACATTTATCAAAGTTATGGTTACACGACTAAAAGCGTTGCCTAAGGGCATG
>JAPPNJ010000198.1:6939-15218 GCA_028818705.1 Candidatus Poribacteria bacterium | reverse complement strand
CGATTTGACATAGGTTATTTTCCTCCAAAATAAAAATAAAAAAAGTGTTAAGTCTCGCTACGCGAAACTTCCATTCAAACGATCGAATGGATTCAGGGAAACAAACCCATTCTTACAAAATAAACTAACCTTTTTTGCGCGGTTGCGTACCCTGCAATCCTCGCGCTTAGTGTCATTAACGCTTAAATTATGGAGGGGTTGCATCTTCAAGGCTTAAGACTTGCTCTTTATACGCCTTTATGAGTTCCGCCTCAAATTCTTGCCAGATCTCCAACTTACGCCAATTCGATACAGTTGCCTCAGTAAAACCGAGCTCGCTGGCGATTTCGCGGTTGCCTTTACCTTCAAATGACATCTGGCAGGCCATCAGTAACTGTTTTGTGCTTACACGTTTCGGCATGCGAAATTCCCCCTGCTTATATAAAATTAGCGTTTCTTAATGACAACTTATCCTTAATTATATACAGTGAAAAAAGGTTTGTCAAGTTAAAAATTCATTTTTTTTGATTTAACGCCAATTAAACCATTTTTTGCATAATTTGTCAAGAAAAATTTGTAAAAAACATCAAACACAGACGAAAGCACATCAAGATATTAACCCGAAACACGCGCCGGTTGCACACTTTTTTCAAGGTTCCCTACGTCTTGAAACGTAATGCGGGCGCGTGCTCGCGGGCGTTTTGTTCTCTATGGGAGGAGAATAACATCTTCCTCACACTTTAATTATACGATAAAATATGAAATTAAGTCAAATTTTTTGTATTTTTTTTGAAAATAAAGTAATACCATAGAGGACACAGAGGACACAGAAGGAAGAGCGTCTTTCTTACGCCACCCTTCCCTTTCAAAAGCAAACGTCCAAATTACAGTAGCATTTTCCGCGTCTTCCGCGTTCTCCGCGCTTTCCGCGATTCAGACAGTTTCCCCCAATATCCTCGCCTTCTCAGCCGCATAGGCCTCGAACACCGGTGCAAGCAATTCCGCACAGAACTCTTCAGCGAGAATGGCGTTGAGCTCTGCCGTGACCATCCCGCCATCCCGGTACGCTTCCGCAACGGAAGTATAGTTTTCCAACCGGTTACGGATGATACGGGCACTGATCCGCGCACTCGCCTGTTCAAGCAGTCCAGGATCGGTACGCACGGCTTGGCGGAGCAGGGCTTTCCGTTTCTCCAGCATCTCGGATTCCAGCGCATCAAGCATCGCGCGCTGTTCTTTGTGTTTCCGTTCCGCTAACTGCGCTTGGAGGGCAGGATCCTGATAGTTCTCCCGGATCGCTTGGATGATGAAGCCGCCGAGGTTCTTGACACCTGTCGCCTGTTTCGCAAGCCCTATCTTCTCTTGAACGTATGCCTCAAAATCTCGGTAGTCTGCCATCGAGACATCCGCATCTACGGCTTTCCATTCCTGATGCGCGATTTTCTGTGCCTCTCGCCGCGCGACACCCGCCTGGACTAAAACGTTCGCCAGCGCGGGCAGGTCTTCAATATCCGAGAACAGGGATTCCTGTGTCGGCTCCGCGGCGGGCAGCGCCTTTAACCGCGAGATCCTAAACTTCAGGAACCCGATCCGCCGGCCATCGCGTTTCTGTTCGACCTCCACGAAAAAGTTCGTCAGCTCGTTGATCTCTTTGACCGCCGGTTTAATAACACACTGGTTCAACGTTTTGAAAGCCGGATACACGGCGTCTACCACGCCCATGAGCTCTCTAAATTTTTCAAGCGGTATAAACGGCGTTTCGCCCGCATCGCGCGCGGCATCGAAATAGTCAAAGCAGAGTTCCCAGAGGATCAGGGCGTGTCTATCCGAAAACCGGTTCTGTAACCTTAAGTTGAGCTTGGCGTAAACGCGCGGGTTATAGAGCTTCAATCGCAGATGCGGCGCAAAGGCATACGTGCAGATACCTTTTTCGATCTCCGCGGACGCTAACAGTGAAGCGACACCCCACACCTGTTTCCGGTCTTTACCTAAAGTATTCCATTCGACGATGCACTCGGTCAGTGCCTTGAGCATATCCTTCAGATGCTCTTGATTCCTGCTGTTAAAACCGAGTTTTTCAGCGAGTTCGACAACGCTGACACGATGCATCTCTTTATTCGGTAGCTCGTCGTAAGCGTTCGCGAGCAAGACGTTCCATGCGCGGCGTTGTAAATGGGTGATGTTTCCTTGAATCTGGATCGCTGGGCTGGCTTTAATAAATTCGTCGCGCGCTAATAAATCCATTATGTCCCTCTGGTATTATCATGAATAGTTATCAGGATTCTTGTGGCAGTTGAGGTTACTCGTCAAGTAACAGTAAACCTCTTTAACTGATGACTGACGACTGAAAGGTTTTTTCGCAGAAAAAACCGTACTGACAACTATCCTACCATAAAGGTAAAAAGTTTTCAAATGAAAATTCACCTTTAATCACAAAAGTTTTTACCTTTAACCTTAAAATACGCGATTTTACGATTTTCAGCATGGATATTCCGCTATACCAAAGCCCCATTCGCTTAATCACAAAAGTTTTTACCTTTAACCATACCACATCACAAAAGTTTTTACCTTTAATCACAATTCCTTTTACCTTTAATCACAATTCCTTTTACCTTTAATCACAATTCCTTTTACCTTTAAGTCTGGGAATGTAGGTGTGGTGTGGTTTCATGCCACCCTTAAACAATTTAAAATTATATATTTAAATTGTTTAAACAACAATTAGGCACTGGACAGATGAACGTTTCCAATTTTGTTGTTTAACGATAAAAAAAAATAAAAGGATAGAAGGGTGACGGGAAGGATGGAAGGGTGGAAGGATGGATAGTAATCAGTAACCAGCGGACAGTAGCCAGTTACAAGAGAGGAAACCTGAATAAACCCGCTTTAACTGGATACTGGTAACTGGCAACTGGTAACTTCTCTAACTTTTTGCTTGCTAAAAATAAGTGTTTTTTGTTATACTTCTATTTGTTATCTTATCAAGTATGTGTTTCGCAAATTATGCTGGAAGCACAACAAAATTAGAAACATAAAAAAGTGGTTTGTATTAATTTACAAAAATTGTATAATACTAATATATTCGTCTACATTTTTTGTAGACTGTAAATTTGGTATTATACAGGAGGATCACGAGGGATCCAACCTAGGAAACTGTTTCCCTCGCAACCCTCAGCAATACCAGAGATTAATGACAGTGGTATTGCCAACTCTTATAATAACACAGACAATGAGAAATAGCAAAATGGCCTAGTCTGTGTTCTTAATAAGAATAGGATAATTTTACTTGACTTTTCCTTTGGAAGTTGGGTATAATTATTGTTGGATGGTTGGCAACAATTGTCCCGGTCACGTTATGTGTCCGTAAATCATAGCAGCGGCGCGGAGAGGTCTGCTAATCCCTTTCACTAAAGGGATACCTCTCCAACCCCTCACTTTTAGCAGAGTGTGGATGCTATGGTTTGAAACGTTTCCCTCCCTTGTGGAAGCGAAACGTCGCTGCAATACCACTTTTTTATCTGTTGTCAATGGATGCGGTGCTGCTTTTGCACTCGCTTTGCATTTGTATCACTGCATCTTTATAGTGCTGTCTATCAGCACCTAAAAGGTTTATTATGTCAGATCGGCACATCACACTCAAGTGTGGTACCGTAATCCGGCTTGCTGATTTAGAAGCCGCAGGACTCTCTTATGTCCCTTGTGGACAAATTGATGGCGACGATCAACCGCTATTTGCCTATGCACATCTCTGGGGCAGTAGGCGGCAGGTCACGCTTGCATCCTTCGGCAAAAAAGCGAACACGTGGACACTGAACCGGATGACAGGCGTACAACTGATGACCGGCCCACCTACTCGTAGGATCAGATCACCCGTTAACCACTACCTTGTCGATATTGATATAGAGAAATACCTTGTCGACAAGCATCCGGAAATCGTCAATAGGATTCTCGCACTTTATAGCTCCGGTTGCGAAGGAAACCCGCCCTGCATCGTCGAAACAAAATCAGGAGGCCTGCGTCTCTCAGCATTCTGTCCCTACCTCGATAGAAAACGATCTTTTAAAGATGATGGCGGTATGCTCCTTGAGATTTTCTCTGAGAAAGGGTTAAGCCGTCTGGATAACCGTTACGCGATGGTTGAGGGGTCTATCCTCAATATGCCGACACTCCCGAAATCGGTATTGCGAGATATCCACGTCGTCACCTCCGAGATCACACCCGAAAGCCAAACACAATCCTCCGACCGCGAAATCGTCTCTGAATCACAAATCGGTGATTTGGATATACAGTGGGACACCCGCGGACGCTCACAGTATTTTCCAACCCAACACTGTCGTAACCCTAACACGTCTCATCAATCGAATAGAGACGGAACGGTTCGCTTCACAAAGCACGCGGACGGCTCTGTTGACGGCAAATGCTTCAACTGTGGAGGCACTTGGTGGGAAATCCCACCGGCAATCGACAGAATTATAGCACAAGCACCTCCACCACCTATCGACATTCATACCCGCAGTTTCCAACACTGGACACCAGAAGAACGTATCGTCGTTCGCGAGATACTTGGCGTTTCACCTGATGCAGGTTGGCATGAAGGTATCCCCGCATTCGCCACACGCTACGAAAACCTGTACCCGATTACCGGTGAATTCGCATTGAACGGTCAACCCAACGACATTGAAAAACGGCGCGTCTGGTCTACACAGTTTGGCACGTGCGAGAAATGCGGAGACATCACAGCGGATTGGGTGGATCGCTACCTTTTGACGGCAGGCAGGTACTGCAATTCTTGCCATACCGACACACCCATCGGCTCCTATTTGGAGTGGGAATTGAAGCGGAAATTGCCGAACTCCATCGTCTCTGAACATCAAGGTTTTCTCGGGGATGATCCCGAATTTGAAGATTTTCGACTCTGGGAACCCGAAACGCTAACGCACCTCGGTGCTGGCATGTCTACCGGCAAATCCACAGAAATCTATAAAGCGATTGTAGCTATCGCTATGCAGAAACTCGGCATCGGTATCATTGCCTCGCCTCGCATATCGTTGACAAGATTCCTCGCTCACCAACTCCGAAAACGACACGGACGGCAGGCATGGGGGCTCTGGCACGAAGGCTCCGGGACTTCAGAACAGTTTATCGGCTCCTACGGTGCGATCGTATGCCTCCCTTCACTTGGACGGGCTGTTACTGAAGCCTATGAAAACGGATTGACGGCTTCCGATATATACGTAGCGATTGACGAGGTGGATTTCGGGTATTCTCTGCTCTCGCTGGCAATCCATCAAGCCACCGCAGTGAAAAAGGTTTTGCTGGAGATGTTTCTCGCGACGGGTCTAGTCGTATCAGGGCAGACGGAGAGCACGCTCGCACTTGAGGCATTGGCATCCGAGTTAGGTTGCGAACACTTACAAGGCTTCTATAACACAGCACCGCGGGCAGAAGGGATTGTGGAGATGCGGAAATATCCTGATATCGAGGGGAAAAACGCCATCGTACTTGCGGGGGCAATAGAATCTATAGAGATCGCACTCCGAGACGGTCATCACGTTTATGTGTTTTGTGCCTCTCGTCGTGATGGGGATGTGATAGCGGAACGGTTCGCTGAACAGGCACCAGTGGTCTACAACTCTTTTACAAAAGGCGATCCACGTTGCGATGCTGTCTTGAAGCACCAACGGCTTCCTGAAGAGAGCCGTCTCTTTATCGGCACCTCTGCAGCGGGGGTCGGTATCTCTATCCTCGACCCGAAGGCGAAAACGATTCGTGTCGGTGGACTCACTTATGGCAGCCGCGATGCGTCTATGGGCGTTCAGACAACGCTTCGGGACCGAGGACGGCGCGGCACGGAATGGCACTATGCCGATTACAACTTTGCATTGCCGATGCGTCCACGTGAAACTGAACGCGTCTCGCTCTACCACGACAAAGTCAAACAACTTCAGAATCAGTACGCCCATCTCTCCGAAGATGCCATCAAGAAAGTTGCACGGTCCCTTGCACTCTCCACACTCGCAGATCACCTGTTGGAAACCTTTGTCCAGCACCATCTTGGGAAGGTTGCGAACATGGAAGTCGTTGAATCACAAGCACTTCTACCAGAAGATGCAGAAGTTGAATGGGTAACCGAACAGCGTCGTGAATCTATGAAAAAAGAACGTGAATCGAAATGTAAACTCGCAGTTGAATACCTCACTGACAGAAACATCTACACAACCCGTGAGATTCGAGTGATGAGCAATCGTGGCGGTTTCGCACAGACGGAACAGATCGCTCATGAATACGCGAACGCCTTGGCGTGTGCTGTCGGATACCAGGATGATACTCACGATGAAAACATCCTGAATGATGAAGATATTGATGTCGCGCTCGCACTTGCTATCCAGAATATCCAACCTCAGCGACTTGAGAAACTCCGCAGAGGGTACCTCGCTGTCCATTATCCGAACTGGGTTGCTGCAGTCTTAGAAAGAGAACTTGAAGCAACCACCCGTGACGCGTTGGATGCGGGGACCGGACTTGAACTGACCGCTGTCACAGACGACAGGTTTCTCGGTGTTGTTCTCAAAGCATTACTCAACCGATTGAAAGACAAGATATTTGATGCCGATGCCGATCTCGCCAATGCGATTCATGAAGTTTTGGATACTGTGAGCGAGGGGCAAACGCTATTCGGTAGGATCAAAGCAGGCGGGCTTGGGGCACAGGCATATCGCCGCGCCCGGTTTTTGAAGATCGCCAGCGATGCTTACGTTATCAATTGGGCGCGGACGTTTATCAAGGAATTCTACCCCGCCACACTCTCAAAACGCGGGGACCGTTATTCACTGGTTCACGATAAACGGATTGACTTGATACTTGCGAGTATCCGATGCTGGCTTTCAAATCGAATAGAAGGTGAAGTGCCAGCGTTGGAAACCTTTAAGCCGATAGCACCGCAGACTGAATTGGAGGAAAAGGTACGGGGGCGTAGAAAAGCGGGCGCATCGTTGGAAATGATCAGAGCGGAATTTGGATTGGCTTTGGGAACAGTATCTGACTGGTGTAAAGACATCAAGGTGCTCTCTCCTACCGAAACAGAAGTCGTCCGCTTACTCGGAGACGGACAAGTATGGAAAACGTCTGAGATCGAGAAGCACTCCAAATTCACAAGGCAAAGAACAACTATCGCAATCAAAAAACTTTTGGGAAAAGGGCTTATTACGAAAATCAAAAGAGGACATTATCAAAAATTGGACTTTGACACTCTTTTTTCAGAAAATTTGTAATTAAGTACGTATATATATATATTGCAAATTTATTGAAAAAAAGGTGTCTTAATGCAAATCCCTGTCCCTGATAATTAATGAGGTTCACTATGCACACAGAACATCTTCACACCGAATGGGCGAAAAACTTCGGGTTTCGCCGGAGTATGAAACTTTTCTCTGAAGGCGGGATCACACCGTCCGGCGAGTGCTGGGTGTCGCCAACAGATACATTCCTGCGGATATGGAACAGTCCTGCCGGCGTGTCTATCAAAAAACAGGGCTTCCGCCTACAGGACAACGGCAAACAACTCGGCGCGTCCCAAGACCGTATCCTTATATGCCCTCGCCAAAAGGAGTGACGCTATGCACGAAATCTTTATTCTACCCACTGGCCACAAGCGATGCACCGGTTGTGGCGAGATCATGCTCAACATGACAGACGATCACATCCTTGTCTGTGCAGACGGGTTTCTATCTGAGATAGATAGCGATCGGCTGCCAGCAGACTTTAACCCGGACACACTGCCTAACGATATATGTCCCGATTGTGAGGTACTTTCAAATGTCTAAAAACAACGGAAACAGTCTACCGCCGAAGCAGAAAAACGGTAAAAGCTTTGAGCGACACCACTTTGATAAACCGGGTGCGATGCCTGTGCGAGACGGTATCAGTATTATCGCTGCGGGTGCCGGAGCGACACCCAGCGAGATTCAGATTATCGTTAAAGTGCCGGGCGCGAAATTCGCACCGCGTCTGAAGTTCCAAACACACGGGATGCTCACCGATCTGATTGAGCAGCTCATCGCCTATAGGCGTTTGGTGTTCCCGGACGCACCCGAAATCAATACCAACGCTACACTGGAGGAGTAGTTGTCAGTAAGAATGGTTGTCGGTCGTCAGTTGTCGGTTGTCGGTAAGAGGGCTCTTCTCTTAAGCGAAGACCGATAACCGTTAACCGATAACCCTTAACTCCGAAATCAATACCAACGCCACACTGGAGGAGTAGTTGTCAGTAAGAATGGTTGTCGGTCGTCAGTTGTCGGTTG
>JAPPNJ010000198.1:0-6839 GCA_028818705.1 Candidatus Poribacteria bacterium | reverse complement strand
GGCTCTTCTCTTAAGCGAAGACCGATAACCGTTAACCGATAACCCTTAACTCCGACAACCGATAACCGAAAGATTTTTTGAAAAAAAATCGTACTGACAACCATGAAAAAATGAAACCGATTCTCGAAGTAACACTCCAGGAATGGGCACTCACTCGCGATAAACTGCTGGATACTTTCGTTGCGAAAACCGCAGAACCCGATTATCCGACATGGTTCATGCGCAAAGTCAAGCATGAACTGAACTTGGATATCAGCAGAAAAACGCCCCGCCACCCGGACTCTCTCGACGCGGTGCTATGGGAGATAAACGTCATCCGCAGCGTCATCGAGGATATTGACGAGTTCCTATTTGAAATAGTCGATGGCGAACGCGTCTCGTGTGAAGACTTATACGACGACGAGTATGATCCCTATTGCGAAGACGTGTACTACGATGACGATCCGAGACTCTTTTGAATGTAGCAAATGTAGCATAGGAAACCGTTAGGAGGTAAACCGATGATGAAACACCATCTCGCAATTTTAAGTCCAGGCTGGATAGAACTGATCCTTGACGGCTCAAAGACCATTGAGAGCCGTTTCACGAAAGTACGCTGTGCCCCATTCGGCAAAGTCCACACGGGCGATATTGTCTATCTCAAGGAGAGCGGCGGACAGGTGAAGGGTATGTTCACGGTCGAGAAGGTAGAAACATATCAGAACTTGACGGACGCTCAGATATGCGATCTATTCTATAAGGAATATCGTGAACAGATTTTTTCGTCGCTATCTGCTTTGATGCATCGTCCACCTGAGAAATGGTTGACCGCCAAGCACGCGACACTGATCCATGTCCGCGATCCTGTAGCGTTTGACAATCCGTTCCCGTTCCCAAAACGCGATCCGAGGGCATGGGTTGTTTTGGATGCACCGCTCTTTTAACTGACAACTCTCACTGTGAGGCAAACCGAAAGATTTTTTCGCAGAAAAAATCGTACTGAAAACCGATGACTATTATGACAACATGGTTAAAATGTGCCGAATGCAATGAAATGTTTGAAGTCTCCAACGAGATCGCTGATGCGATGCGCCGCTGGCGCGATGAATCCGGAGAGCCTTTTACCTGCGGAGACTGCGCCGGCGTTGACGAAATCTACGAACAAGAAAAGCGAATTGACCCTGGTAGTCTGTCACCCTTGAAATGAGAGGTAAACCCGGTTCGTAGTAGTGCGATTTATCGCACGTCTGCCTATCAGGAACGGGCAATGAATTGCCGGTCCGTTACCGAAATATTTTATCAAACTTCATCTAACCGCACCGGAACCGACACCTAACGACGATCTTTACTGACAACCCTTAACACAGAAAAGGGACCGGATAACCGGTCCCTACAAAACCAATAGTATTGGTTTTCGGTTTTCGGTCATCGGTTTTCGGTAAGACTTTGCGGCAGTCATGTAAAAGGTAACCGCCACAAGAGTCTCTTAACCGACAACTGACAACCGATAACTGACAACCATTCCCCGGCTTTGCGTTTGCTATTGTAGCATACCGCGGAGCCGTAAATCAATAGGAGATTTACGATGTCTGACAAAACGCAACTGCGTTGGGAAAGCCCGCTCGATATTTATGTGCCCCACGAACTCAACAACCGCACCCTCGATGCCGGCTATGTCGAATCGCTTGAAGATTCGATGCGCACACAGGGCTATCTACCCACCTATCCGATTGTATGTTACCGCCGACACGAACTCCCCAAAGAGGTGTTCGACGGAAAAACCGACGCACTCTATATCTGTGCTGCCGGCTTCCACCGTACCACCGCGGCGAAAAACATCAACCTCGATAGGGTCTATGTCGAGCACCGGAGCGGCACCTTCGAGGACTACCTCGAAACCCTGAACACCGACAACTTCCAGTTTGACCCTGAAGTGAACACCTCGCTCGGTCAAATCTGGACGAAAACGGATAAGCGGAAGGCATGCAAGCAGCTGCTCCTTTTGCCGAAATACTTCAAGCTCACGAATATCGCGCTCGCGGATCTGTGGCATACCTCCGAAGCAAACGTCCGCAGATGGCGCGATGATGTGGCATCGTCAATTGACGATGGGTCCCTTGATGCACCGTTTCCTCTCTCACAGGAATGGCAAGACACCCTCAAGGCGATCTTGGACTCTAATGTACGCGAGATGGCAGACGGCAGCACCATCAGAGTCCGATCCAAGCCCGAAGAAAACAAGTGGGATTACTACTGGGCACTCCAGAAGAAGGTAGAAGCCCATAAACATTTGGATTGGAATACCGAGATCGAACCGTACTGCAAGCAGATGTACGAGAAAGAAGCGCGCGATCTATCACTCAAGAAGCTCGCAGAACTCGATCAACTTATCGCTATTGCTGACCCCGAATTCATGAAGATGTGCCGCGAACTTGGCGAGGAAAAGCGGAAGTTGAACGCTGCACAGGCGGAATGCCACCAGGCGTATAGAGCGGCGAAGAAGGCATTTGAGACTTATGTTTTCGGACAAGACTTAGCCGAAAACACGTACGAGGAGAAATACAAGAACTGCCTAAAAAGTTTTGGGCGCGCTGTCAGTCGCACTTTTGGGCATAATCTCCTCGGAAGCATGCTTTACACCGATAAGGTTCATAAATACGAAAACAAAACCTATCAGCTTCAGCAGCTGAAGAAGGATATAGAGGCATCCGTCGATTATGTGCAAGCGTTCGCGCAACGCATGCTAAATGCTCAGCGAAAGAAGCGGGAGAAACTCGGGCAAGCCGTCATTGATGCACATTACAAGATGATTACCGGGGCGCGGGTGAAGTATCGCGGTATCGATATGGAGAAGTTCTGCTTTGCTGTTGATGCAGATGGCTCCTCGCTTTGGCTGGATGTCGGTGACACCCCCGCAACGCCGATGCACTCGACTCAGGATATTCCGGATGGCAAGTCGGATGGCAATCTCATTCGTATTGCCGAGCATTATGAGAAAATGCTTGAGAAAATCTTGGAAGGTGCGGACTGGATCGCGAAGTTGGTCCCTGAAAGCTTGCCACTTCAAAACGCGTTGGACGAGATGAAAGCGAAAGCGGAGACTCCCGACACCGAAACCATCAGAGCAGATGATGAACCCTTGGAAGCGGAGACTCCCGACACCGAAACCACCAGAGCAGATGATGAACCCTTGGAGGTTTCCGATGAGGACACATCCCTTACCGAGATCGACAACCTGCCCGCGGTGAAACATTTCCTTGAATCCCTCTTGAAGCAGACGGAAACGTTTATACATCCGCATGACAAGGATGACTTCTCGGTTTCTGTTTTTGACGCGCTTATGGTAGACAGCGAACTCACCGAGCGTCAACAGCTCTTAATTCTCATAAATTGCGCATACAGCATTGTCATGGAATCTGAGAGCACTTCATTTTAGAAGTAACCAGAGGAGAAGTAGCCAGTCACCAGTTACCAGTTTACAGTTAAGAGGGAAACCTGACTTTTACCAATGTGTTCTCTTAACTGGTTACTGGCCACTGGTGACTGACCACTGGTACGCTGGAAACTGACACATAACGGGAGACACGATGAAAATGAACTATTTACTCATCATCAGCTGCTCACAACGGAAAGTGGAGACCGATGGACTCCTCCCAGCGATCGACCGCTACGACGGTCCCACCTATCGCTGTCTACGGAAGTTCAGAGATGCGAATTCGGACAAAAAGTACCCGTTCCCTACAAATCTTCGTATCCTGATCCTTTCCGCCAAATTTGGACTGATTCACCCGGAGACCGAGATACCCGCTTACGATCTCAGAATGACGACTGAACGTGCAGAAGAGATCCGGCACGAAGTCAAATTAGATTTGTATCACTGCTTACATTTCTATAAAATCGCGTATGGCGGTATGGATCAAGTTTTTATCAACCTCGGCAAAACCTACATGCGGACGCTTGACGACTTCCACTGGGGCACGATCGCCACGATGGAAGCTTCTGGTGGGATCGGATTGAAAACCCAGCAGATGAAGGCGTGGCTTGAACGGATATTTCATCTACAGGAGAAGTAAAACTGGTGAACCGAACAGCGAGTTATCTTGAAGAGCTAACAGGTAGGCGACCCGCGTGGAGTCAAAAAAAGGAGGGAGCAAAATGAGCACTAAGTCGACCGAACAACTCCAAACCGATCTGATTAGAGACCACTGGACGTGGAGTTATTCGTGGCGTGGCTTGAAACTCGAATATCTTGAGAAAACCTACGGCGTGCCACGCGCCGAAATCCTGCCGATCATGCGCGACATCGCCCACAAATACGATCCACCGGATGTCGAAAAACTTCCGAACTCGCGGTGCAGTTCGTGCGGGATGCGGATTATTTGGGGAAAGCAGAGCGACAAGGCACATCCCCTGGATCCCCAAATTTTGAACGTCCTAACAGCTGAAGGCAAACTCGTGCGCGGGCGGGAATCCCATTTCGTCTCCTGCCCGAACGCGAAAGCACATCGTACTTGACACCCTGCAACCTTGCAACATTGCAGGGTTGCACGAATTCAATCTCAGGACTTACGCATGCTGCTCTTTTGTAGCATAAACTTCCCAGTTTGTGCTACAAAAACGCTGTGTTTTCCAAAAAATTTCATCCAACAGAACGGGCTGCAGTCAAATTTGCGTAAGTCCTGAATCTATTAGAACCAGTGACCAGTTAAAGAGGTTTTCGATAGATCGAGAGTCTCTTTCTGGTAACTGGCAACTGGCAACTGGTTACTTTATGGCATTCACATATCAGGAAATCGACTTCCAAATCTCCATCAAGGAAGGATTCTATCATTATCAACAGAAAGTCTCGCCGGCATACCTTGTCGGAAACCTGACAGACTTAGACTGGGCAGCTATCGTCGTACACCGTTTGCCCGGTCGATTCCGAGAAGACCAGTGGTTTGTCTCCGAACAGACCACCGGCAGCTCCATCGAGATACCGAAAACGACATCGCGCGAGGAAGCCGTCCAACACGCGGTTACCAAAATCCGGCAGATGGGACGCGAACGCTATAAGAAAGCGTTAGCCCGTACCCAAACGAAAAAGGGGAAATCATGGAAACGTAACCGATAACCACGTCTAAAAATCATAAGTGAGATCGCTGGGCGGTGCATCTTTAAGCCGTAAAATGATCGTGCCTGTATCCTTCCGGTAGCCTTTCCGGTAAGCTTCTTTAATAGGCGTGAGGTCGAAGTGAAGGGCCTCGGTTATCAGTGCCTCGCAGGTATCGTCGTTCGCGTTATGGGCGAGCGACACCCGCATCTGCACTGGCAGTGATTCCAAGAACCGCTGCTCGGCAACCAAGGTGAACGCATGCGTTTCGCAGCCGCCGCTGTAAGAGACATTGAGGGTCAACGTATCGCCTTGCAGCGTCGCAGCATTGATCGTGTATGCGTCCGTGCCCCACGTATCCGGTGTAAATCCGAAGGCAACCCTACCGATGTTTCCTACGTCATCTGCTGCAGCATCATCGCCTTTTCCTATGACTTGCGTTTCCATACGGCTACATCCTATTGTGAACAGCATCGTGAAAATTGTGAGTGAACACATAAGAAAGTTTTTCATAATTGGTTATTAGTTATTAGTTGTCAGTTATCAGTTACAAGAGGGCTCTGATAGTCCCAAAATCTTTTACTGACAACTGACAACTGAAAGATTTTTTGAAAAAAAATCGTACTGACAACTACTCCTACTTCGCTGTCAGCATCTTTCGTGTAGCGGTGAATTTGCCTGCTGTGAGCGTATAGAAATAGACTCCACTTGCGACAGATTCACCGAGTTGATTTTTCCCATCCCAATACGCTGCACGACTCCGGCTCTCGTAAACGCCGACAGTCTGATGTCCTAACGTCAACGCCCGTACCACGCCTCCGCGGACATCGTAGATCGTCAGCGTTACATCTGCATCGGTTGCCAAGTGATACGGTATCCATGTTTCGGGGTTGAACGGGTTCGGATAGTTCGGCAATAGTGCCGTCGTCTCCGGTATCGCACGCATTTCTGTGAGGAGCATCAAAAGGGTTTCGAGAAGCGCGACTGTCTCTGTGAGCCGTACATCGGTTACCGCAATGCGCCTTGTCTCAATAAATGCCTCGGTAACATTTTCATAAGCGATGCTAAGAGATAGGGCTTCCGGGGGTGTGTTGAACCGCATCGGTGCTTCGGCGGCCTTCTCAAGGTCTCCCGCTTGCGCTATGGCTACCAACAGCACTTCTTCGATGGCTTGTAAAGCCAATGCATTTGCTGTATCAACACCGGCAGCCACTGCGGCGAAGTCTTGAACGTTGACGATCCCATCCGCATTGACATCCGCGGCTAATCCGTTCATGCGCGTCCCATGAAAGACAGCAACCAGCACGAGGTCTAAGACATCAACACGCCCATCACGATTAACATCCAAATTCCAAGTGCTGGGTGCTCCAACCGTATAGGCAACACTCTTATCACTTTCCTCACTCATGCCATTCGCATTCGTAGCTGCGACAGTGAACGTGAAAAACATGCCACGATCCGATTCTGGCACAGGACCGACTGTATAGGAAGTCCCAGTAATAACAGTCGTGTTTGGATCGTCATCCGGGAACGTTTTAACCAATTCGTCGGCACTGTTATACTTCCTCACCGTATACCCGGTGATCGCAGAACCGTTATCGTCAGGTGCAGTCCAACTGACATCAATACTGAGGTCATTGGTAGCATTTGTCACCGCTGTTGGTGCAGCAGGCTTCGCTGGTGCATTGGTGGGCGGTGGCGTATCCCCACCTTCGCCGACTGTAGCCGTCACAGCGTCTACATCGGCTGCATCTGGATTATCGTCCAA
>JAPPNJ010000177.1 GCA_028818705.1 Candidatus Poribacteria bacterium | reverse complement strand
CAACACCGGCTTTCGGGAGTGTGCCAGCGAGTTCTTGTTTCCAATGCGCCACATCACCCGCGGGTCCATAGCAGTAGACCATCTGCATGGGTGTGTCGCTGGTGTTCGTCAACTGGTGAAAAACCCATGACGGAATAAAGACGGTCTGACCCGCCGAGAGGGTTTGTCGCTCTTCACCGAGGCACATCTCGCCTTCGCCTTCAACGATGAAGTAGATCTCTTCCTGTTCGTGATTGTGCCACGGCACTTGCCCACCGTTAGGTTCTAAAACAACGAACCCCATACAGAATTCGCCTATCTGGATCGGAGATGCACCGCCAACAAGGTTTGTAGTGCGTCTACGGGCAGGATAGGTGCGCCCTTCAATTTCATTTAGATCTGCGATTAGCATATTATGTTGTCCTTCCTGAAGAAACAGGTCTTTGTTATTGGAGCACTATTCAAAAAGTTCCGCCACCTGACAAGAAAATCCTTCAATAACGTTCTCACCGGTGAGGGTGTCGTTCCGCGTGAGGAGCGTGATGTCCGTTTCCGAACGGTAGACTGTTACAGTTTTAGATCGCGGTTTAAGTACCCATACAAGTTGTGTGCCTGCCTCAAGATAGGCGAACACCTTTTCCTCGACCTTGTATAACACATCTGTTGGCGAAACGACTTCAACGGCGAGATCCGGAGGGATAGGGGATGCTTTACTGAGGTCATCAGGGATCCGCGCGCTTGTAAGAAATGCGATATCTGGCATCAGGACATGTTCACCAATTCGGAAGCCTGTGTCCGATATGAGAACACGCCCCAGTTGATTTTCACGCACATACAAGTGTAGCAGAGAACTTAGGTTCACACTGATGTAGCCGTGTTCTACTGACGTAGGTGGCATCGGAATTAATTCTCCTTTAATGTATTCATATCCCTCTAAATCGCTTTCAAGGAATTCCTCCAACGTCATCTTGATAGGTCTAAGCGGGAGTCCTTCTGGCGAAAGTAGGGCATCCGGATTTCCATCGGCAGGGAGTGCGCCAAATTCTTGTGCGTTCATGGTATCACCTCGCGATGCGTTTTGATATTGGATCTTGGCTTGTAGTGCCTCGTCAAATTTAACTTTTAGAGTTGGTTAGTAGTATTGCGATTCATCGCACGTTCAACGTTCAACGACGGGCAATGAATTGCCCTACTACAAACCTGGTTTACCTCTAATTTGAAACTGGACAAGCCCTAATCTTCTGCCTCTTTAACTTTTAGAGTTGGTTAGTAGTATTGCGATTCATCGCACGTTCAACGTTCAACGACGGGCAATGAATTGCCCTACTACAAACCTGGTTTACCTCTAATTTGAAACTGGACAAGCCCTAATCTTCTGCTTCAATGACAGCCTGCGCTGCGGCGAGCCGCGCGATCGGGACACGGAACGGGGAACACGATACGTAGTTGAACCCTAACCCGTAGCAGAACTTCACGGAACTCGGTTCGCCGCCGTGCTCACCACAGATACCGACCTTCAGATCGGGACGTGCGGCGCGACCTTTTTCAGCACCGATTTGTAAGAGGCTGCCGACCCCTTCCTGATCAAGTATCTGGAACGGATCATATTCAAGCACACCGTTCTTGACATAATCGTCAAGGAACTTCACTGCGTCGTCACGGCTCATGCCGAAAGTTGTCTGCGTGAGATCGTTGGTGCCGTAGGAGAAGAATTCGGCTTCGGCGGCGATTTTGTCAGCCGTGAGTGCTGCGCGGGGCAGCTCAATCATCGTCCCGACAAGGTACTCGACGCGTGTGCCGGTTTCTTTAAAGACCGTTTCGGCAGTGTCAACGACGACTTTGCGCTGTAGCGAGAATTCGTTGATATGCCCAACAAGCGGAATCATAATCTCAGGGAGTACGGTGATACCGCGTTTAGCAACATCAACAGCGGCTTCAAAGATCGCACGCGCCTGCATCTCAGTTATCTCCGGGTAGACGATCCCGAGCCTACATCCACGATGTCCGAGCATCGGGTTGAATTCGTGCAATTCCTCAACACGCTCACTGAGTTTTCGCGCATCAACGCCGATGCGCCCTGAGAGTTCATGGATTTCGGCTTCGTTTTTCGGTAAGAACTCGTGAAGCGGCGGATCCAGCGTCCGGATGGTGACCGGATAGCCAGCCATCGCCTCGAAGATTCCGATGAAATCTGAACGTTGATGCGGGAGCAATTTCGCCAATGCTGCTTCGCGTTCTGCGGTTTCATCCGCGAGAATCATCTCACGCACTGCATCAATCCCTGTGCCGAAGAACATGTGCTCGGTTCGGCAGAGCCCGATCCCTTCGGCACCAAATTGCCTTGCATTTTTGGCATCTTCGGGTGTATCGGCATTCGTGCGAACATCCAATGCGCGTGCTTCGTCAGCCCACTCCATGAGCGTCCCGAATTGCCCGCTCAGTTCAGGTTGGATGAGTGCGACCTGTCCATTGAGGACATCGCCTGTAGAGCCGTTGAGCGTGATGAAATCGCCTTCGGCGTAGCGTTTCCCCTCAGCATAAAATTCTAATGCGTCTTCATTGATAAAGAGTGCGGAGCAACCAGCGACACAGCATTTTCCCATGCCGCGTGCGACGACAGCGGCGTGGCTCGTCATACCGCCACGCGCCGTGAGGATCCCCTCTGCGGCATCCATACCGCCGATGTCTTCTGGCGACGTTTCGGTACGGACGAGGATGACTTTTTCGCCAGCAGCTGCCATCTCCTCGGCGTGGAGCGCGGTAAAGACGACTTTACCGACAGCGGCACCCGGGGAAGCCGGTAACCCGTGCGCGATAACCTCGACCTTCGCATCCGGGTCAACGCTCGGATGCAACAACTGATCGAGATCGTTGGCTGGCACCCGCGTCAAGGCGGTCTGTTTATCAATCAAACCTTCTTCAACCATCTCAACAGCGATGCGGACAGCCGCTTGCCCTGTCCGTTTGCCGTTCCGTGTCTGGAGCATGAAGAGCGTGCCGTCTTGAATGGTAAACTCCACATCCTGCATATCGCGATAGTGCTTCTCAAGTCTCAAACCGATATCAACCAATTCAGTGTACACATCGGGCAAGATATTTCTCAATTCGGAGACAGGCAGGGGCGTGCGGATACCAGCGACCACGTCTTCACCTTGGGCGTTAATGAGGAATTCGCCGTAAAATTGGTTCGCGCCGGTCGAAGGGTTACGCGTGAAAGCGACCCCTGATCCGGAAGTTCCGCCCATATTCCCGAACACCATTGCCTGGACGTTGACAGCGGTCCGACCCATCTCTTCGGAAATATCGTTGAGACGGCGATAGGTAATCGCGCGCGGGTTGCCAGAAGATTCAAAAACGGCATTCCGTGCCATGTCTAATTGTTGACGCGGGTCATCTGGAAAATCGTTGCCTGTGTGCTGTTTGACGGCACGCTTGAATTCGTTGACGAGTACCGCTAAATCATCCGCTTCTAATTCGGTATCTAATTCAACACCTTTCACCTTTTTCTTTTCTTCGAGTAAATGCTCAAATTCATCGTGATCGACATTGAGTACAACATTCCCGAACATCTGGACAAAGCGTCGGTATGAATCGTAAGCGAAACGTTCGTTGCCAGATCTGGCGATAAGCCCTTTGACGGCGTTATCATTCAAGCCGAGGTTGAGAATCGTGTCCATCATACCGGGCATTGAGACTGCGGCACCGGAACGGACAGAAAGTAAGAGTGGATTTTCGGTATCACCGAATGTCGCGCCGAGTGCAGCCTCTAATTTCTCTAAATTCTCGTCAATCTGTTCGTCAAGTCCGGTGGGATATTGCTTGTTGTTTTCGTAGTATAATTTACAGACCTCAGTGGAGATAGTGAATCCTGGCGGGACTGGCACGCCGAGATTGCTCATCTCCGCGAGATTTGCCCCTTTTCCGCCAAGCAGCGTTCGCATCGTGGCGTTGCCATCGCTTTCACCGCCTCCAAAGAAGTAGACGTACTTTGGTTGTGGCATCAAAAGCCTCCTGTTATTGGTTTTTAGTTGTCAGTACGATTTTTCTGCGAAAAATCTTTCAGTTGTCAGTTAAAGAGGGTTTCTATGGTGGATACAATCAACGTGACTACCATAAGGGGCCTCTTAACTGAAAACTGATAACCGATAACTGACAACTTTTAAATTGAATAAATAGTGCGACTTGCCTCGTCAAATTCGGGCTTAAATGGATCCGTTGAGAGATAGAGGATTTGATAGGGTTCATAAAGTTGGATATAACTCCAATTGACACCACATAAGATCTTTCCCTCATTGACTTTCTTGATGAATTTACCTCGGAACTTTGCGCGGGTCCGTTCAGGCGGAAAGTGCTCAGCATGCCGAATCTGATCATCTTTGACGATCCGCTCGACCTCCGATCGGTTCTCAAGGGTATAGTAAAGACTTTCCTCTTGTCGTACATTGTGGTATTTCAAATCGAGGTGTTTCACCTGGGGAGCGTCCCACTCAAATCCACGCTTAGAGAGGTAAGTTTGCAGCCATTTCCATTTAATGACCCAATCCAATTCCCTGTCCAGCTGCATCGGATCACTTTCCAAACAGGTGAGGACATACTCCCAACGCGCCATAATCTGTGTCGTCGTTGCATCAGATTCGGCTTGCTCAAGGTAACGCTTGGCACATTCGAGATATTGCCACTGCAGTTCGACTGCGGAGAGGCGTTTCCCGTTTTGGAGTTCAATGGGGTGCTTGCATGTGACATCGTCAGAAATATCTCGGATGGCTTTGACAGGATTACGGAGTGCGAAGCGTTGCTGAATGAAGTTGTCTTCAATCATACGGAGGATAATACCGGTGGTACCTACCTTCAAAAAAGTCGAAAATTCGGACATATTGGAATCACCGACGATGACGTGTAAACGTCTATATTTTTCTCGGTCGGCATGGGGTTCATCGCGCGTGTTAATAATGCCGCGTGCCGTTGTTGTTCCGATAGAAATCTCTTCTCGGATATGCTCTGCACGTTGTGAGATGGCATAATAGCCGCGATGGCTCGGTTTGATTTTTCCGGCACCTGCGAAGACCTGACGCGTGACAAAGAAGGGGATGAGTTGCGATGCTAATTGACGGAAATCGACGTGCCGTTCCATGAGATAGTTCTCGTGGCATCCATAAGTATTTCCGGGGGTATCCAAGTTGTTTTTGAAAATGGAGATTTTTCCGTAGAACCCGTCATTTCGCATGCGCCGTTCCGCGGTACTCGCGAGCCGTGTGATAATGCGTTCACCGGCTTTATCATGCGCGACGAGTTCGGCAACATCATCGCATTCTGGCGTTGCGTACTCTGGATGGCATCCGATGTCTTGGTAAAACCTTGCGCCGTTTTCAAGGAAGACATCCGGGTACATTCTCCCCGCTACGATTTCTCGGAAGAGGTACATCACAACGTTCTGAACAGTGAGCGTCTTTCTATGCGCCACATCTGGTGTCCAGATGATTCCGAACTCAGTCTCCAGTCCATAAATTCTGCGCTTCATATTTTTAAATATTAGGTTTTTGCTCCGATTTTTCCGTAAATCGGGTTTCTGTTGAAATTATCCGCTAACGTAAGCCTATAACGAAATGGAAAGAGGCTCTGCAGAGGGCATGTGAATTCTCCAAACAACATTACTTAACCACAAGAAACTTTAAAAATCCAAAAGTGTCGTAACTTCGTCCGTGGAGAGCCGCCGGAATTTTCGGCGCTCAGCGGTCTGCTCAAGGCACGCCACTTCTATTGTCTGCGGATTTATTTCATAATCGTCCGCGGCATTTGCTTCAATGGTCCGAAAGGTCTCCGTTACGAGTTGGAGTGCTGCTGACATCTCTAACCCATCCGTGTACCGCTGCTCCAGGATTTCTGTTATGGCTGTAGCACGCCCGCCGATAACGGCATAATTTTCCTCTTCCGAATAGATACCATCAAAAGCAATATGGTAAATCTGATTGTTCTGTAGCCCTGAGTTTGCAGGTGCGTCCGCTACACCTAATTCGCAAACAAGGAGTTCTATCTCCAAGGGTTTGGCATCCCAGGCTTGTGCGACTGCGCCCATGTGCTGGGAATAGAGATTCGTCAGCCATTTTGCGGTAACATCTTCACGGTAGTAGCGAAAGCCTTTAACTTCAGACTCACGGATACCGACGACACGGAGTATCTCATATTCAGCAATCCTACCGGCTGCTGCGAGGGCGATCCGGTCATAAATTTCAGAAATTTTGAAGGTCGTTTTGCGCGGATTCTCAGCAACCATCAGGAGTCCATCTCGGTATTCTAAGACGACGACCTCCTTCGCTTGTGCGATGCCGCGACTGACGAAATCCTCTTTATCCTGGCGAATTTGCTCCGGTGAAACATAATAGGGTGTGGACATATCGGTTGTCAGTTTCCAGTTACGAGTTTCCAGCTACGAGCCTGCTCGTGGCAGTAACAGATAATGTTCCCGCCACAATATCCCCTCTTTAACTGGCTACTGATAACTGGTTTCTGGTAACTATTCTCCTATAGCCGCGAGATCAGCTCGCGATAGAGTTCCTCAACGGCAGTTTCAGGAACTTCGGCGACTCCTTCTTCAGTAACAGTGTAAAGTGTTGGGAAAATTTTCCGGATAAGATCGGGGCCGCCCGTTGCGATATCTTCATCGGCAGCATCCCAGATAGCTTCGGCGACGATTTCTAAGGCACGTTGACGGTCCATCTCTGGTGTGTAGCGTTTTTTAAGAGTCGTACGGGCATCTTTACCGCCGGAACCGATTGCGTAATAGTCATCTTCCTCATACCGCCCGCCGATTGCATCATACTTAAAAATCCGACCGCGTTGCCGCTTCAGGTCATAACCGGCAAAGAGGGGTAAGACGATCAATCCCTGCAGTGCGAGTCCGAGGTTTGAACGTACCAAGTGTGAAAGGAAGTTTGCCTGTCCTTCGAGGCTGAGGCTCACGCCTTCGGTTTTTTCGTAAAATTCGATCTCAACTTGGAAGAGTTTTGCCATTTCAATACAGGGACCGGCGGCCCCCGCAACAGCGATTGCGGAGTGCCGATCAACTGGATAGACCTTCTGAATTCGTCGCTCGCCGACCTGATAGCCCTCTGTTGCTTGCCGGTCGCCTGCCATAACGACACCTGCGTTATAGACAACCGCGAGGACAGTTGTTGCTTCATAGTGCCGGAATGACGCTTCCGTTACGGGGGCATTTGAGGCACCATCGGACGCATTGAACGTCGCGAGTAATTCAGGGTGGCGACGTTTGAGGATTTGGAAAAAGCCGGAGGTGCCATAATCGCTGAGGTCGAGCACGCCTACTGCCCTCCCCGTTGGATATAGTTTTCGACAAATTCCTGTGAATCTTCTTCCAAAATCTCATCAATTTCGTCAAGCAGTGTGTCCAAATCTTCGACGAACGCCTCATCCATTTCGCCGTTTCCAACATCGGGTTGCATGTCTTCGGTTTCATCGACATGGCGGTTGAGGTGTTCCTGTTGTTTTTCAGTCGACATGATTTTCTCCCTTTATAGTTATCGGTTGTCAGTTTTCAGTTGTCAGACAAGAGACGCTTGTAATAATCGGTCCCTGACTTGGATTCCTCCAAGTTCAGATCCACTGTTAGAGATAGGCTCTCAACCGAAGACCGACAACTGACTACGATTTTGATGCGTTGCCTCGGATTTCCTTAACGAGTTCTTCTGCTGTACAGTTGTTCAGCAGATCGCCAACAATTTTTTGTGTCCCGAAGTGGGGACGATCCATCATAATTTTGTCAAGTCCCCCCGATTCACCGATAAAAATCATTGAATTCCAACTTGCACTATAAATGTGCTTTGGAAATCTCCGTAAACAGGTGCCGCGAAAATAGGCACGTGTGTCTACAGGCGGATAGTGCATTGCGTGCACAATTTCTTCATGGCTGAGTAAGCGTTTAACATGCCCATTTTTGAGTAGCCGGATATAAAGTCCTTTGTCTGGACGAATATCATGGTACTGCAAGTCAAGCATCCGAACATGTGCGTCGTCCCATTGGTATGCGTGCCGTTTGCGGTATGCGTCGATCAACTTCTTTTTGATAACCCAGTCAAGATAGCGGCTGAGCCGCGCTGGGTCTATTTCCAAGTTATCCAGCACGAACTGCCATTTTTTGAGGACATCTTCAACGCCTGGGGTCCGTTCCTCAGGCGTGAGGTGTTGCTGCGCAAGTTTGAGATATGCGCGTTGCACCTCTATCGGCGACCACAGTTGTCCATCTGCGAGTTCTATCTGTTCTTTGCAAGACAAGTCGCGCGAGATACTCTTTATCGCTGCGACGGGGTCCTTCAAGTTAAATTTCTTTTGTACAACCCCTTTTTCGATTAACTGGAGCGCGATAGACGTGATACCTGCTTTGAGATAGATGCTGAATTCAGACATGTTCGAGTCGCCGACGATAACGTGTAAACGTCGATAGAGTTTGTCATCAGCATGCGGTTCATCACGGGTGTTAATCAGCGGTCGGTTCACCATAGTGCTAAGCCCGACCTCTTTCTCAAAGAAATCTGCGCGTTGGGAGATTTGATAATCCGCCGCCTGCGCCCCATTTTCAGCACCGACTTTGCCACTGCCGGTGATGATAATCCGAGTAACGAGGAAAGGCATCAACCCATCAACGATAGCATCAAATGCGACTTTACGGGACATGAGATAGTTTTCATGTGCACCGTAGCTATGCCCCTTGTAATCGGTGTTGTTTTTATATATGATAATTTCTTGATTGTCAAGTAGGAGCCGTTCGGCTGCGAGCCGACTGACTTCTAATATTAATTCGCCTGCTTTTTCATATAGCAGGAGATCGCGCGCATTTGCGCATTCCGGCGTACAATACTCAGGATGTGCGTGATCAACATAATAACGCCCGCCGTTGATCAAAATGTCATTAACAGCACTGCTGGTGTCCGCCTCGGAAACCGGTGTTTCTGTCTCTGCGAGGAACCCCCGCGCATCCATTAATGGACTTTCCTGATCGTAATCCCATGTGACAGAAGTAGCGGTACTCGGCACATCGCCTCTACAAGTCTTATAAGCGTTGACCACCAAAGTAGAGGCAGCGACCGGGTCTTGCTCCCGTGCATTTTTGACTGAGATGCCGTACTCAGTCTCTGTTCCCATTATTATTGGTATTTCCATTTTAATAGTTGTTAGTCATTCGTTATAAGTTTTTAGTTAAGAGGTCTCCGAGGGTTTCATCCTCCTTAGGAGCCGTTGTTACCCAATTGAAATGAAAAGGTAACAAAGCAACCTGAGAACCAGAAACCAGACTTATAACTTGTAACTATTCTTTAGAGAAAAGTGCCGCCTCGTGTGACTCGGGTATCCTGTTTTTTATCGCGTGCGGGTTCATTAATCAAGGCGCGAATATTAACAATCTTTTCGCCCTTACGCCCTGAAATTTTTGCCCAATCGTCAGGATTCGTCGTGTTCGGCAGATCCTCATTTTCGTGATATTCTTCCCGGATGGCTGCCTTGAGATCCTCAAGACACATCCCTTTGTCTGTTCCATCAGAGCCGATAAAGCGTTTGATCGCTGCTTTTTTCGCGCGTGAAACGATGTTTTCAATCATTGCGCCACTGACGAAGTCTTTAAAAAAGAGGGTTTCACGTTCACCGCGGGCATAAGTCACCTCAATAAACCGATTGTCATCCGTGGTGGCGTACATCTCACGGACAGCTTCATCAATGAAGTGGTCAGCGACCGCCTGTGTATCCCCAGCGAATTGCTGACAACTCTTTTTTGCGAACGGTAGCTCCGGTGTCAAATATATTGCGAAAATGTCTTTAGCTCCGTCTTGGTTGGGTCGATCGATTTTAATTTTAATATCAAGTCTGCCGGGTCGTAAAACCGCTGGGTCAAGGAGATCTTGGCGATTGCTCGCGCCAATGACAATCACATCGCGTAAGTTTTCAACGCCATCTATTTCGGAGAGAAACTGCGGCACGAGTGTCGATTCCATATCCGATGAGATCCCCATGCCTCTGGAACGGAAAAGTGAATCCATCTCATCGAAAAAGATAATAACAGGGAACCCTTCCCTTGATTTATCACGCGCTTTCTGGAAAACTTCTCGGATCTTACGTTCCGTTTCGCCGACATATTTATTCAGCAGTTCAGGTCCCTTAATGTTGATAAAATAACCGCGAACTTCATCGTTCCCGCTCTCTTTTCGGACGCGTTCGGCGATACTACTTGCCACGGCTCGGGCTATCAAGGTTTTACCACATCCGGGGGGCCCGTACAGGAGCACCCCCTTGGGCGGCGAGAGGTTAAACTCCTCGTACTCTTTCGGATAGAGGTAGGGCAGCTCAATGGCATCGCGAATCGCCTCTATCTGCGTATCAAGCCCGCCGATATCCGTATAACCGATATCTGGGACCTCCTCAAGGAGTAAGTCTTCAACTTCGCGTTTCGGCAGTTTTTCCATGAGCATACTTGTCGTATGGTTGAGGAGTACATTATCACCGGTTTTCAGAGGCGTCTCTTTGAGAGATTCAGCGATTCTAACGACGCGTTCTTCATCGGTGCGGAGACTGACAATAGCGAGTTCATCTTCAATGCGTTCTTTAATTTTCACAACGTCGCCGTGTCTCTCAGCACTTTTAATAGCAACAACGTTCATTCCGCTATTGACAATAACCTCTTGTCCGACTGCGAGCGGTTTCCCCTTGAGGGCTGGATCCATATTGACGCGCCATTTTCTGCCGCTGATGTCGATATCGACAGTATCATCTTCGTTCGCGCCGAGGAAGACTCCGTAGTTATTGGGAGGTGCACTGAGTTGAGCGACTTTTTCTTTCAGGATTTGCAGCTTCTCCTTGGCTTCTTGCAAGGTACCCGTCAACCGCTTGTTGCGTCGTTCCACCGCCATCAATTCACGTTGCGTCTCATAGAGCTGTGTTTCAAGTTCCTTGACATGTACAACTCGCTGCTGCTGCCGCATGCTTTCGAGTTCCCCCTCAAGCATGTCAATTGTCCCTTGAAGTGCGCGCATCTGCTGTTGATACCAGACAATATCGAGCGTCTTCTGCTCTTCAAAGGCATCCTCGGAATTTCCTCTTTTGATAGCCATACGTCAAGTTCTCACTTTCCAAGTAGTTATCGGTCATCGGTTATCAGTTTTCAGTTAAGAGGTTTCTGATTCTCTAACAGCTTCTTGTAATCGTCGTTACCTATAAGCACGTCCGAGATAGAAAAAGATTTTCTAATTTCAGAAGCCAAACCGATAACCGACGACTGACAACCATTTTATTAGAGTATAGCACTTTGAAAAAATAGTGTCAAGAAAAACATCAACTTGCGTCCAAAAGCGATATATTTTCGCCAAAAATGCATCGCATTCAGTTATTTAACCCCTAAATCCGCCTTATCAGGGGGCCTTTAAGGAGGAAATGCATAAATCTTAATATTCAAGCTACGCTGTATAGCAAGGCACAAAGACCTTGCTATACCAATTTTAGTCCTCTTCGACGGTCTCAACCGTCTCGTGGACATCATCTTCCTCTTCCGGAATCGCGCCGGCACCCGCGTCGGGCGACATACGCATCGCTTCACGGACCTTCGCCTCAACTTCTGCGGCAATATCAGGGTTATCCTCCAAATATTTCTTGGCATTTGACCTGCCTTGCCCAATACGTTCACCGTTGTAGGCAAACCAAGACCCACTTTTCTGGATAAACTCGTTGTCAACGGCAATATCTAAGAGATTTCCCTCTTTAGAGATGCCCTGTCCGAAGGTAACGTCATATTCTCCCTCCTTGAAAGGAGGCGCCACCTTATTTTTGACCACTTTGAAACGTACACTGCTCCCAAGAATCTCATTACCATCTTTAATTTGAGTGCCGCGGCGGAGTTCCAACCGAATGGAAGCATGGAACTTGAGCGCAAGTCCACCAGGTGTTGTATCCGGATTACCGAACATAATCCCGATTTTTTGCCGAATCTGGTTCGTAAAGATCACACACGTCTGAGACTTATTGGTAACACCGGACAACTTTCGCAGCGCTTTGGACATCAGACGCGGTAACAATCCGACATGCGCGTCCCCCATTTCACCTTCAATCTCGGCTTGGGGTGTCAATGCCGCGACAGAATCAACAACGACCAAGTCGATAGCCCCACTCCGGATGAGCGTCTCAACAATCTCCAACGCCTGTTCGCCTGCATCAGGTTGCGCAATCAACAAGTTTTCCATATTGACCCCGATATTTCGCGCATAGGTGGTGTCAAGTGCGTGTTCAACATCAATGAATACAGCCGTGCCGCCTAATTTTTGTACTTCGGCGACGATATGAAGTGCCAAAGTTGTCTTACCGGTCCCTTCATGTCCAAAAATTTCAATGATTCTACCGCGCGGTACACCGCCTACACCGAGGGCGAGGTCCAGCGAGAGTGCACCGGTCGGGATCGCTTCGACAGGTACAATATCATTGTCTGTGAAACGCATAATAGCACCTTTACCGAATTCACGTTCCACTTGTGAGATCGCTTGGTCGATAGCTTTCTGTTTTTGTTCATCTAACATGTTCTAAGGGTTCTCCTTTATTTCTCTTGTGGAAGGGGTTTCTAACCCCGATTTCTGACAGTTCCAACTTCTTGTGAAAGAGGCTTCTAACCTCGACCTCGCGTCGAAAAACGGCATACGCTTAAAGGCGTATAAATCGCGCCATTCGGGTGAAGTTGACTTTGCATGACAGTGATTTCATTGACACTCACCGTTGCCTCATCAATTGTCTCATATTTCCGTAGCACGTTTTTTAGGGGGTGAAGATTTAGCTGTGGACATCACGCACCTGCTTCTGGATCGTAACCGGTTGAAAAGATCAGTGCGGATAAAGCTTTGCGGTTATTAACGAAAAACTCCACACCAGACCCGACTGTGAGTACCAAGGGTAGATACATCATAAAATAGATCGGTCCCCGGGTTTTCAATACAAATGTGGCGGTCTGCTCGTTCTGGACCGCAAGCAAAACTAAACCGATAGCAATAACAATCAGTTGTGAAGTCATCTTGTATTTTCCCAACTGGCTTGCGGAGACCACCTGCCCGTACTTTGCGATGAAAACGATCCGCAAAAGCGTAACAAGCACTTCCCGCCCCATAATGACAGCAACCATCCACATTGGGATAAGTCCGCCACCGATGCCCTGAAAAAAGGTTAAACAGATTAAGGCGGCACCGATTAACAATTTATCTGCGAGCGGGTCCATGAATTTCCCGAAACTGGTGACACCTTGTCTCCGCGCGATTTTTCCATCAATATTGTCTGTTAGCGCAGCGAGAATAAAAATAAGGAAGGCAGGGACCATCATATCTGCTTGAAAACAGAAGATGAAAGGCGGTATCAGGAACAGCCGTAAAAGCGTTAGAAGATTTGCCAACCGAAAAAGGGTACCGAAATCCATAATGTATATTGCCGCCACATCAGAGATTCTCTCATCATTAGAGATAGGCTCTAATTTTCGGAAAGATCGATGACCTCGGCATCTTCAGGCACCACAAACTTGAAAAGGTCCGGTGCGAGTTTTTTATCGCGTTTAATTTCCGAGAACTTAACAATCGCGCTTTGACGAGATCCGTCTTCAAGTTCAATTTCGTGACCCACTTGAACGGGGAGCCACCCATCGGACTTTACCCAGATTTGAAATTTCTCCTTCACTGCCGGATTCGCCAAGCCCTTTTTCGGGGTCAATTCAATATTGTGTATACCTTTCGGATTCGCGAATTCGTCAGGGACAAGTGCCATATCATACATCGCTTCAAAATCATCAAGTGATGCCCCGATACCTGGAAACAACTGCCCTTTCGGGTTGTCCAATTTCATCTTATTCACTTGGTCGAGCATCGGCGTATACGTCCAACCGTACTCCCCATCAAAAACAGTAACTTGGATGACTTTAGCGGCATCTTTTTTACCAACGTACTCCCGACGGAGTAAATTCGGTTTCCTAAAAACAATCCGTCCACGAGCGACGCTTTTCGTATTCGCAAACAGTGTTGTCTCCTCAAAATTCGCGCTGAAATTATCAGACTTGTCATAAGCCTGTTTGAAATTTTGAAAAATTTCATCAACATTTTGCGAATACGCACTGCTAACAAATAGCAAAGAAAGGAGCGGCACTGCTAATAGAAATTTTTGAAATCCCACAGATTTCCGCAACACAGTACGCCAATTGTTTTGTCGGATCATCACTATCTCCTGTTTTTCCAAATCGTGTTTTGGAAACTGATTTTCACCTAATATTATACCTATTTTATTTTTCGATGTCAACGCATTTTTTAGTTATCAGTTATCAGTTTGCCTCGCAGTGAGAGTTCAGAGGGTTTCTGTAGCAGATACAGTAAACTGGACTCCCACAAGATATTAAATAGGCCTTACGCGGACAGACAATGAATCGCTTTACTACAAACAGGGTCCCTTGGAAATACGCGTGTTTCTCAAAAGCAGTCCGGTTCGTAGTCGCGCAATTCTGCGGCGTACGCGAAGAAATCCGCAGAAATCCTCAAGCAAATACCCCCCAGCAAAAACCCCAAATGCGAGGTGCATTATTGCGCGTTGCGTCAGTCCTGATTAACTGAAAGCTGAAAGCGAAGCGAACTGAAAACGGATAACTAATTCGCCAACCGTGTCCAATCTGTCAGCATAACCTCGGCGGCGTTGGGTTCATCCAAAGCGTGCGCGACGAGACGTTCTAAAACTTCGGTGACGGAGGGTTCTCGGAAGATCGCCTGAAACCAGTTACCGAAAGTTTTAATCGCATCTGGGGATTCGGCAGACACCGAGAAAACCACCCGACAAAAATCGAGCCCTTCGTCTACCCATTTTTCAGAGATCCAGACCTCTTCTGGGAACCCGTGAAAAATTGGCAAGAGATCCGCTATGAGAACCGGGAGGTCTTCATTGAGATAAGAGATCTCTGGAAGGATGTCAAAATGGATGGCGTATTTATGGGAATGTGGTGAACGTTGCAGTTCTTCGTTTCGGTTTTGCATGGAAATCTCGTAGACTTTAAATGGACAAAGTGGCTTTTTATGTGGTATATTATAACACGTGATGTATGCATAGGACAGCCGCATGTCGCGCTATGGTAGCATAAATAGCAGTTGGCTGTTAAGATGTTTTCGTCTAACTAAAGTGTTCCTCTTAAGATCACCTCAAAACCCGTAGCTCGTAATATAATGGAGAGCGGATTTATGGAACGCACTTTATCGTTGAAACGTATGTTCT
>JAPPNJ010000217.1 GCA_028818705.1 Candidatus Poribacteria bacterium | reverse complement strand
CAAGGTTGTTCAGGGATGAAAAAGATTGAACTAACCTAAAAGCAAAATAGGGACTTTCAGCTTCGGCTGCGAGTCCCTATTTTTTTTATAGTTGTAGGAGGGATTTCCTCTATTCTTCTCCTGTAGGAGGGAACTCCGATTCCCGACTCCTTCTTCCCTCTTCTGTAGGAGCGATCTCCAAATTATGCTTTTATAGCATAATTTGTCTTAGCTTTACATTTCCATTCCTTGTATTACATTCTTGTTCGGGGGTGTTTCGGTGCCCCGTGTCCCCAACAAGTTGGGGCATCCAAAACAAATTACCGATTTGTTTTCTGAAACTTCATGAAGTTTGTGCTACGAAGAATAACGAACGTTGTCTAAAATCAGCGAAATCTGCATAATCCGCGATAATTCGTGACTCAGACAACCCACAACCATTTCGTTAAATAAAATATAACCAAAATTCGCTTTCACGGAGAAAGTACAAATTCACGTTTGCGAACCCAGTAGAATCAAGGCTTCGCAAGAACCTCCGTGAAGCCTCCGTGAATTCATCTGTTAAAATACGATCCTGATTCCACTGATAGCTGATCGTCAACGACTAAAAACTGGATGCTCCTGTGAGGAACTCAGGGCTATTTAGTTTTCGGTTGATTTTGATTTTCGTTTACATAAGCTAACGTTTTTTCGGCAATGTCGCGATCACAGCTCGGAATCAGAATCAACGGTATAAAGCCTATAAAGGCTTTACCGGGTATGAATGCCTAATCAGAATCAACGGTATGAAGTCCGTATGGACTTCACCGGGTATGAAGCCCGTATGGGCTTCCCCGGGCATTCCCCGCCTACAGAAGAAAATATACACATATATAAAGTGGATATGTAAAACTAAATGACCCTATTGATAAAAACAGCGATGTGCTATAAAATGTTAGGGGATACTCAGTTTTGGGTTGTTAGTTATCAACTTTAGGAGCGACGCTATGCCTACACCACAACTTCCACTCCCCCCACATTTCGATGCAGATCGGGTAGATCAGGTCTGGCGGATTCCTTATCAAGAACGCCAACGCGACGCACAGGATTGGGCACCGGAACATGGAATCCGCCCTGCATCCGAGGATACTTTTCGGACTTGCCTACTCCTTGTCGATGTTCAAAACACGTTCTGCATCCCGGATTACGAACTTTTCGTCGGTGGTAGGTCTGGAAACGGCGCGGTAGAGGATAACATTCGCTTGTGTCAATTCATCTATCGTAATCTACCCCATATCAGTAAAATCGCTTGCACCATGGATACACATACCGCGATGCAGATATTCCATGAAGTTTTCTGGATTAACGACGCAGGTGAGCACCCCACTCCCTTACAGACCCTGATTACACAAGCAGACATTGATGCAGGCAAATGGCGTGTCAATCCCGACGTCACGGAGAGCGTAATGGGAGATCGAAATCAGTACGAGTGGCTCAAGGCATACGGCGAATATTACGTCAAAACGCTCACAGAAGATGGCAAATATCCACTGGCGATATGGCCCTATCACGCGATGCTCGGCGGCATTGGACACGCCATTGTTTCCGCCGTTGATGAAGCTTGCTTTTTCCATACAATCGCCCGTAAAACCCAGATTCATTACGAAACCAAGGGACGGAATCCGTTGACCGAAAACTATTCGGTTTTGCGTCCGGAAGTCCTTAACGATGCCGACGGGAAAACGATTGCTAAAGAAAATAGCAAATTTCTCGAAACGCTCCTCGGATACGACCGAGTGATTATCGCTGGACAGGCAAAGAGCCATTGCGTCGCATGGACTGTCAGTGACCTGCTTGAAAACATTCAGAAAACCGACCCTGAGTTGGCAAAGAAAATCTATCTGGTGGATGACCTAACTTCACCGGTTGTTGTGCCGGGTGTGGTGGACTATACCGAATCTGCTGACGCTGCTTTCGCCATAGCTGCAGATGCAGGTATGCACATAGTGAAATCAACAGTGCCGATTGAAGGTTGGGATTAGGCAAAGGAGGAAACCGACTATGGAAAACAGACAAACAGATTTCGTAACTTATGTACGGCTATCAGGCATGATGTTCTTACAGTTCGCTATATGGGGTGCATGGGCAGTACTCATCGCAGGACACATGCAAAATCTCGGTTTCACCGGTAAGCAGATTAGCTACGTCTTCGGCACCACCGCCATCGGCTCAATAATTTCCCCAATCATCGCAGGTTGGATTGCGGATCGATTAATGCCCGCCCAGGTATTCGCAGCGATTTCGCATCTACTCGGTGGTGTTTGTCTACTTTTCGCGTGGAAACAGACAAGCTTCCCGATGATGTGGGGAGCGATTTTCCTGCATGCCGTTCTCTATATGCCCACGATCGCGCTGACGAACGCTATCGCTTTCCATCACATGGGACAGTCAGATAAATTTGGGAACATCCGGGTCTTCGGAACGCTCGGTTGGATTGCAATTAATTGGGTGCTGAGTCTGTACCTTCGATTTTGGGAAGGACGGGAGGTAACCCTTCCACACGTCGGCGACTGTCTCCTCTTCGGGGCTATCCTCTCCTTCATTATGGGTGCGTATTGTCTGACACTGCCTAACACACCACCAAGCAAAGAGGCGAAGAATCCTTATGCGTTTCTTGAAGCCTTCTCTCTTGTCTCAAATCGTAACTTCGCCATCCTGCTGATTATTTCCTTTGTCGTCGCGATCGAACTTCCTTTCTATTACAATTTAACCTACCTGTTTCTGACCGAGGCAGAACACGGCGTTGGGCTTGCCGGGAGTAGTGCCAATTTCGCGATGAGCCTTGGGCAGGTTGCCGAGGTCGTCCTCATGCTCCTTCTGTTTCCGTGCTTGCGACGGTTTGGGATGCGGTTTACCATCTTTTTAGGCATCCTTGCGTGGCCGGTTCGGTACGCTATTTTCGCTATAGGTCAACCCGTATGGTTGGTCATTGGCGCACAAACACTGCACGGGATCTGTTATTCGTTCTTTTTTGTTGGTGGGATGATTGCAGTAGAGCGATTGAGTCCACAAGATATTCGAGCGAGTTCTCAATCTCTACTTCTCTTTGTAACTAACGGCTTTGGTATGTTAGTCGGGCATATCGTCAGCGGACGTGTCCACGACTACTTCGCTTACGCCGAAGGTGGACACGCATGGGCAAAAATCTTCATGGTGCCTATCGTTGTAACAGTCGTTGCTGCGATCGCCTTCATTGCGTTATTCGACGAGCAGAAGTATCAGGCAGACGCCGAAATAACGTGACGCAGCACTACACACCGCAGAATTGAGGAAGGAATTATGTCAACTCACAAAACATTGAGATGTCAGGAATTTGCTTGTATCATGAAAAGACGTTCTAATAAGCAAACGCCCTACTGACCGCTGAAAGCCTACGCAGTAGGCGACCTGACTGCTAACGGCTAAATATTATGTTTGATTTCCGCGCCCCCCTCTTCCTAATTCTGCTCGCTGCGATCCCCATAATAATCTTTGTGCAGCGCCGTGCACACCTCGGCGCAGCGAAGTGGCGAAAAAGCGTGACCTTCTGCCTCAGAGGTGCTGCACTCTTATGTGCGATTCTCGCCTTAGCCGATCTGCATCGCACACACAAAGAACAGCAGCTCGCTGTCGTCTTTCTGCTCGACGCCTCCGAAAGCATTCCATCTACGGAGCACGAAGAAGCACTCATACAGATAAACGCCGCTGTCGCAAAATTGAAACCCACCGATCAGTTTGGCATTATCAGTTTTGCAAAGGAAACCTCTGTCCTTCGAGAAATCCGTTCCAAGCAAGACTTACCTCCTGAAGATTCGCTTGCAGTGTCGTTGGAGACGTTCACAGAACAGACGCTTAGGCGAGACGGTACGGACATACTCACAGCACTTAAGCGGGCAATTGCACTGCTGCCGGATGACTATCACCAACGGATCGTTCTCTTTAGCGACGGAACGCATAACGCTGGTGGGACATCTCTCAAAGACTACCTGCCACTGCTTTCGGCAAGCAAGGTTGAAATATTAACAGTCCCTCTTAATGCTGTCGATGATGCAGTACGAGTGGTACAGCTGCAGCTACCAAGTCAAGTCCGCAAGGGACAGTATTTCGGAATCGAGGCAGTGATTGAAACCGATGGGCGCATCCCAAAACTGAACGCCACCCTCTATCACGAAGACACACCGATTGACGACTTTGAATGGACGCTACCAAGCGGCAGACACGTTTATCCCCTACTTACACAACAGATTACTGAAGAAGGAAGTCGAACGTATCGGTTGAAGTTGAACGTAACCGATGAAATTCCTGAAAATAATCAGGCGTCCGCCGTTGTGCAGATTCAGGACAAACCACAAGTCTCCGTATACACAGAGGGCAACCTCGCAGGTACCGACGCTCTCAAAACCGTCCTTGAGGAGAACGGCTTCGGTGTTGAGGTGATGTCACCCGCCGAGATGCCAATAGAACTCGTAGCACTCCAACGCAGCGATGTTCTGGTTCTGAGCAACGTTTCTGTTGACTCGCTTTCGTCCGAACAGCTACAACACATCGAAAATTACGTCCACGATCTCGGACACGGACTAATCGTTATCGGTGGTAGACACGCTTACGGACCGGGTGGCTATACCGATACGGCACTGGAACGCGCACTTCCAGTGGAAATGACACCGCGTGAACGCAAAGACGCCGTCGCTATTGTTTTTGTATTGGATACATCGGGCAGCATGGCAAATTACGTCGGGGCGCGACAGAAAATTCAACTTGCTATTGAAGGAGTGCGCACCGGTATCCGTAACCTTGACGAGGAGGACGTGGCTGGAATCCTCGGTTTCAATACCGACGTTCATCGTATCTCTGATCTCACATCCAACCACAGCGCACTCATCTCCGCCGTGAGTAAACTCCGCCCAACAGGCGGCACCACAAAGATAAAAGATGCGACTGAAGACGCATACGAGATGCTCAAAGCAAACGAGTCCAAACGGAAACACATTGTCCTCTTATCCGACGGTAAATCCGATGGCACGGAATCTGATTTTCTTGAACTCGCGGCACAGATCGCTGAAGCACGTATCAGCATCACGGCGATTGCAGTAGGCGATGCCAACAGACAACTCCTTACGCAAGTTGCAGAAACCGGCGGTGGACGCGCTGTCTTCGTTCAAAATCTCCAACAATTGCCGACAGTCCTAACAGAAGCCGTCCGAGAGACACGACGTTACATTGTTCAAGAACCGTTTCAACCTGTTATTGTTGTTCCGGGGGAACCGATTCTGGCAGGTCTGGGTAAGGTGCCTCAGCTTCACGGCTATGTCTCAACGACGGAGAAAGAGATCACACAGGTTTTTATTCGTTCCCACAAAGACGAACCGATTTTGGCAGGTTGGAATTTCGGATTGGGGAAATCGATCGCGTGGACATCGGACGTCCAACCGGCATGGTCGAAAGAATGGATCCCGTGGGACAACTTTGGGAAGTTCTGGGCACAGGTCGTTAACTGGGCACTCCCTGCGACAGACACAGATGCCGACTTTGACCTCTCGGTATCACTTCGTCACGGCGTGGCGCAAGTGAGTATTGATACGCGAACCTCGTCACAAGCAGCCTATAAACTCCACGTTGCAGGTCCGGACGGGGTAAGCGAGTCCGTTGAGATACAACAGGATACACCGACGCGTTACAGCGGCACATTTCAGGTGCCTAACAGCGGTGCTTACATTGTCACTGCCCAACGCGAAGGCGATGAACGCAGGCGCACCGAAGTTTTGTCGCTCTCTTATCCGGCAGAATACGCTGAATTTGGGGTTGATACGGATTTGTTAAAGATGCTTGCTGCTGGCACGGTTGGCATTCATGAACCCACCTCAACTCAAATCACGAGACCGACAGGCACACCCGTTGAAAAGAAAACCTCACTAGCACAAACATTGCTAATTGCTGCCGCTATCTTGTTTGTATTAGAGATGGTTCTTCGGCGTTACAGCATAGCGAATAGGCATCTGACAGCGTTTTTTGAACGATTGTTTGGAAAATCTACTGATACATCGATCGGGATTCAAGTCCCAAGAACATCCGCAAACACAGCACCTTTGGACGGACGTGTTCGAGAAGACACAGCATCTGCACAGCCTGCAGAAGCGACGATGAGTCGGTTATTAGCTGCTAAGAGGCGAGCGCGTTGATGTTATATGGTCAACCCATATGATTTCGTTGGGAGGGTTAAACTATTGAGATGTAGGCTGGAATGAACCGAATTGTGTTTGGAATTGGTTTTCAAGATGTAGTATCCGCTGAATTAAATTTGACAATTTCTTCCCATTGACGACATCCATCAATTTCAATTTTTGGAGGCTATCTAATCTCTTCCGATGAAATACTTGAATATGCGCCTCAACATAATCAGCTATTTCTTGTTGTGTAATGGGCTTCATACTGGGTTTCTTCAAATAAAAAACATTGCATCGAGTTGATACTCTCTTGTGCTAATTGATAGTATTCAGGTAAAATTTCAACGCCAGCAGAATTTCTTAATAACTTTTGAGCAACCTGACACGTCGTACCGGCACCTGCAAATGGATCAAGCACCCAATCATTTTCTTTCGTAAACAATTTGATAAACCATTCGGGTAACGCCTTGGGAAAAACGGCACTGTGTTTCCGGTTGCCGGTCTCTGTTGCCAAGTGTAGCACATTCGTTGGATACGCCATTTTTCGATCCAACCAATTTGAAACATTCTTACCGAACCCGCTTCCCACCTTCGATGTATCCCGATTCTGATCTGTTTCGCTGAGATTTTTTAACCTTTTTTCTGCCCAATCTCCCATTGGCACCATAACTGCCTCTTGATACATATTGAACTTCCTGGTTTTATTAAACTGCAAACATCTCTCCCAAGCGTCTCTAAATCGGTTCGGCCATTTGCCTGGATAGCAATTTTTCTTGTGCCAGACAAATTCCTCTGTCCACAACCATCCTTGTCTTTTCATCTCAAGTATTAACTCAATAACATAAGTATGCCGTTCTCCATCAACAGCCTGCTCTTTGATGTTCAGAATGAATGTACCAGATGGCTTGAGGACCCTTAAAAACTCTTCCGCTCGAAGCATAAACCAATTGACGTATTCATTGGGTCTGATTCCGCCATACGTTTTGGATCGACGGTCCGCATACGGAGGAGAAGTCACAATCAGATCGAATGAATCGGCATCAAAATCAGCGAGTACTTCTAAGCAATCTCCAAGATAAAGGCCTGTTTTTATTCCTGCCATTGAATAATTTGCCCTCACGCGATGAATATCACGTTCTACGTCTCACACTTCACAATATGAATGGAAAGTTCTAGCGAAAAAATGAGATTACAACACCCATAAAATTCTTTCAACCTCACTACCGTGAGTAATTAGATAATATCGTACTTGTCGAAAAAAATCAAAGAAAAAGATCAGCGGTTACGGGAGGGTATTTATAGCGAAACCTGACACCTCAATCTAATCAAAAGTGTCAGGTTTTACTCGTATATGGAAGGTTTCAATTAGTTAATCGTCAAGAAATGGGCACGTTAGCGTTAGGTCAGAGGACGTTGTCGAATCTCGTGCCAGGGACCCGTAATCGCCAGTGTAATCCCATGACTTTGGATATTCACAAAGAGCGTCGTGCCATCAGGTGAGAACGTCGCACCGGCGAGTTCAGACATATTACCGGCGTTTCGAGCAAATTTATAAAGATGCCCTTCAGGCGTTACACCGACAAGAAACTCTTCCTCGGGTCCGTCTTCACAAATAATGAGGTCACCCCACGGTGCGACCGTTAGGTTATCCGCATTTTCCATGAGATTCCTGTCGTTTGGCTCAATGAAGAGTTGCAGGATGCCGGGCTGTTGATCCTCGCGGCTTGTCGCTTCATAAGGGCTCGGTGTATATTTCCAGATTTGCCCTTTGTACGCAATACCACCATTCGTGCAGGCAATATAGAATTCTCCATTCTCGGAGTTACTACCGTACCATATCCCTTCGCCCCGCGCAAACTTCGCTGCACCTTTACCTTCACTCCCCTGCACGCGGAGGTCATCATCTGGCGACTCTACATTTTCAATATCCACCCATTCGACTGCGAATGTTTCACCGACCGGGACAGGGTTGTATGTCCATGGGAAAATCTTTTGCATCCGACTCTGCCAGTTTCGGGTATCTGCGCCTTTGAGATCTCGGATCCTCATCGCCTGTAGTTTGCCCCCTGCTGCCAGTTCTCCCGGTTTGTCGGGAATAAATCGATACATTAAACTATCCCCTCTGTCCTCCGTTTGATAAACAATGCTGGTCTTAGGATCGACAGCAACGGCTTCATGATTGAAACGTCCCATCGCTTTCAACGGGATGGGATCGGCTACTCCTATGTCAGCAGAGGCGGGGACTTCAAAATTATACCCGTGGTCGGCTTCATAAGTCGTTTCTGCTTCAGCTTTTTGCATGGTTTCTTCACAAGTAATCCACGTATTCCATGGCGTGAGACCACCAGCACAATTCCGGATTGTCCCTGCCAAACTCAAGAAATGCTTCTCCAGTGTTTGCGTTTGCGTATCATAGACGAGTGTTGTTGTTCCACCGAGACACGGCAGTTCACCAGAACCGGCGTCATACAATTTATCAGTGACGGAACGTTCAAGCTTCTCGTTATTCCACCCAAACGCACCGACCGATTTGCTGGTGGCGACCAATTCGTGATTGCGAACAAGGATCGTTTTGCCGTTGGGACCCGGATAAGCTGCCATGCCATCGTGACCACCAGGCACCCAAAGTCCATCGTCCATGAGCTCACCCGTTCTGGAAAAGGCGTGAGCAGCAAATCCTTCCGGGAGGTCAAGGAGACGGTTTGGGGTTGGCATGAACTCATAAGGCAGTTCAGGTCCAAAACCGGGTACTTTTTCAATCAGTGCTCGGCTACAACCCATAAACCCGAGACTGACTGCTGCAGATGCAAACGTCCCGAAACGTAGAAATTGTCGTCGAGATAGTCTGTTTCTCATAAATTTTCTCCATCAAAGTATTAAGGAGGTGCCCGAAGTTTTTGTACCATAGATGCGATTCTTTCTTTGTACATAAAGTACAATCTTATTATTTTACAACATCTTTAAAATTTTTTCAAAAGTTTGTGCAAACCTTAGGCGCATGCAGTTTTTGGGGCATGTCACAACAAGTCTTTCGTTCTCCATTCCCCTCCAGAAAAAGTACTTGATACTCTCTGATGAATCGCATAGAATTCCGGTTATGGGTAAATGCCCAATTGAATGATTGAACAGAGGTGTACGAATCCGTGATTCAAGTAATATTTCCAAGGAGTAGGCACTTATGAAAATCACAGACATTGCGTATCGCACCGTTTCCATTCCATTTGTTCCAGCAATACAAAAACATTGGGACATGGATTATCCGACTACCTTGGTGTGGGTACACACGGATGAAGGTCTGACAGGATTAGGGGAGAGCAATTCCCTGAATAGTAACATTACAGACCAAGCTGACGCGATTGCCGAAAAATATATCGGTAAAAATCTTTGGGATATTGACTTGGCTTCGGAGTCATTCGCCTTCCAGTGTGCCTTTTACGACCTGGCAGGACAGGCGTTAGGAGTCCCCGCTCATAAGTTAATTGGTGAAAAATACAGGGATAGCGTCGAACTTGCTTACTGGTCACCACCGATGCCAGCGGAAGCGACAGCAGCCGAGGCTGAGCGTGCGGCAAATATGGGATTTCGGGTACATAAACTTAAAGCTCGGAAGGCAAATATCGTTGAAACCGCTCGTTTAATCAGAGAAGCTTGCGGTCCCGATTTCCAGATCCGTGTTGATCCGAATACGGAATTCGGGGATTTGGAGACCGGTCTCCGTCTTGCGCGGGAGTTACGACCTTATAACATTGAAGTTTATGAGGACCCGATCCGGTTTGAAGATTTGTCTTGGTATCGTCGGCTACGGGAAGAGGTAGACGTTCCAGTTGCTCGACATCTGGGGGCACCTCAAGGAATTTTAGAGAACATTCGCGCCTACGCCGTGGACGCTGTCAACATGGGTGGGAACGTCGCAGGGCTGCGAAAAAGTGCCGCCGTTGCTGAAGCTGCAGGTCTTCCAATTTGGGTGCAGATTTTCGCATTCGGCTCATGCGTTGCCTCAACATTCGCCGCACATATCGCATGTACACTGCCAAACTGTACGATGCCCGTTGACGAGCTTCCACACATCCGTATTGACGATCTATCTGGTGGCAGTATGGACATCTCTAACGGTGCAATCACGCTGCCAGAGGCACCCGGGCTGGGGGTTAGTCTCGATATGGATGGCGTTGAACGGTATCAGATTCGTTAAGGCATTTACAGACACCAGCCTGTATTATCTCATAAAGTGGTTATGACATATTAAACATGTTAGGACACTCCATTAATATTTTCCTCATTTTTTTACTATAATTCTCATTATTTGAATTTTAGAGATTTAATCTGTACTATTGCTTCAATGGCAACTTATGTTTTTCACGGCATAAAGGAGATTTTTCGTGTTTATTGAAATCATTAATCCGAATGGCAGGCAGCAAACATCCTACCAAGGAATGGTAAATGTTACCTATATTCAACAAATTAAGATAATTAGGGCAAAAAATGATTCGTATGAGATACATATTAATTTAGTAGACTCACCCAGCATAGAATTACTCGGCACGAAAGAAGAGTGCGAGAAAGCCTACGAAATGCTGCAAAGGATACTGAAAAAACATGAAATGTCCACATCTAATAAACTTGTTTTCCCGCCACCCCTGCCATCATCACAGTCATCAGGGACGGAAAGTGAAGGGGAAGCGGAATCTTGAACACATAGAGATCCTTATCCCCATTCAGCAAAAAAATAGCACTCACACTGGCTTTTGAAACCAAATTTGCCAATCTAACGTTTTTACCTCATATAAACGGCAAAAATATATAGCATCATTTTAACGAAGATATCTATCGACAGATGCAACATATTAATGTCGAGAAGGTCATAACGATCTAAGATATACTGGCTGAAGCCTTGAATGTCTTTTCTGGCAGATCATGCTAAACCACCCACCATATATAAGGAGAGACATGATGATTTCAGAAGTGCACTGGAAAGTGCTACAGAAAACAAACCGTATGCTGAAGCTGAACTGGGAAACGCTTGTCAAAGCGCGGATTGAAGGCGATCAGAAACGGATAAAGCTGGCTGAAATGAGCTACTTTCAGTCGTTACACAGCGTTCTCTCTGCCACGCAAAACGCGGTAGTAAAGCAGGCGCAGTAATACAGCGTAAATCTGGATATACAGGCATTTACTAACAGGCCCACCATTGGGAAGGTTTCCCAATTACACCTTTTTCTCTCTAAAATCGGTAGGCGAGGTTTCTAACCTCGCCTTTTCTCTTTCCACCTCTTGCCAAAGCGATCCTCTATACACGCGTCGTCCTTACAGTAGCGATCACTTTCCTAATCAACTACTCCTGAGAACCTTTGTAGGAAGGTTCCCACGCTCGCGACTACCGACTACTAAAATTAAATACCCTTGACACCAAAGTACTCTGTCTTGACAATCTAACGTGGTTGTGGTAGAATTTATATTATAAAGCCAACACAAAAAGGCTGAAAAAGGAGAAGCGAGCGAAATGGAGAACCATCCATACGCCCCGGCGAAAATAGAACCGTATTGGCAAGCCGAGTGGCGAAAAAAAGAAGCATTCAAAATTCCAAACGATATCGAAACACTAAAGACCAAGCCCAAATTTTATGTGCTTGGCATGTTCCCATATACCTCAGGCGCCGGGCTGCACGTGGGGCACTCGAAAAACTATTTACCTACCGATGTTCTTGCGAATTTCCGACGCATGCAGGGGTATCATGTGATGCACCCGATGGGATGGGACGCTTTCGGACTCCCAACAGAACGTTTCGCAGTGCGTGAAAACGAACATCCAATAGACATTACACGACGAAATACCGACACCTTCCGGCAGCAGATGCAACGTATCGGTTTCTCGTACGATTGGTCGCGTGAAATTGACACCTCTCTACCCGACTACTACAAGTGGACACAATGGATTTTCCTCCGCCTCTATGAAAAAGACCTCGCATATCTCGCCGATGTCCCAGTTAACTGGTGTCCCGCACTCGGCACCGTCCTCTCAAATGAAGAGGTAAAGGACGGTAAATATGTTGAGACCGGTGATCCAGTTGAGCGTCGCCTCATGCGCCAATGGATGCTTAAAATCACTGCCTATGCAGACCGCTTGCTGGAAGACTTGGATTTATTGGATTGGCCCGATGGACTCAAGGAGATGCAACGGCACTGGATCGGTAAATCAGAGGGCGGAGACATTACCTTCGACATCAAAGACAGTGATAAGACATTCACGGTTTTCACAACGCGTCCTGATACGCTCTTCGGGGCAACCTATTGCGTGCTGGCACCCGAACATCCGCTCGTTTCTGAGATAACGCACCCTGATGCAGCACCGGCGGTTAACGCTTACGTTAAAGAAACTATTAACAAATCTGATCTTCAACGTACAGACCTTGCTACAGAGAAGACAGGTGTTTTCACGGGTGCTTATGCTATCAACCCGTGTAACAATACGCCTGTTCCGATCTGGGTTGCAGACTACGTCCTCATGACTTATGGCACGGGTGCCATCATGGCGGTCCCCGGACACGATGAACGCGACCACGAATTCGCTTCGGCTTTCGGTATTCCTATCATCGAAGTCATCAAAGGCGGTGAAAATCCGATTGAAGAGGCACCCTTCGAAGGTGATGGGATCTGCGTTAATTCCGGTTTTCTCAACGGCTTGCAGGTGGACGAGGCGAAGGAGAAAATGATCCAATGGCTCGAAAATGAAGGGCGAGGTAAGAGACAGGTTCAGTACCGCTTACGGGACTGGCTCTTTTCGCGGCAACGGTATTGGGGCGAACCCTTTCCGCTCGCACACCTTGAAGATGGAACCATTGTTCAACTACCAGATGAAGAACTACCGCTCGAACTGCCGCCTATTGATGCCTACAAACCGACAGAAGATGGACAACCGCCCCTTGCGCGTGCCGGATCCCAGTGGTTGAACGTGACACTACCAGATGGACGAACCGCGACGCGGGAAACGAACATCATGCCACAATGGGCAGGTTCTTGTTGGTACTATCTCCGCTTCCTCGACGCACACAATGCTGAAGCACCTTTTGATACCGCACTTGAACAATATTGGATGCCCGTTGACCTCTACCTTGGTGGCGCAGAACACGCGGTATTACACCTACTCTACGCCCGATTTTGGCATAAGGTTCTGTATGATTGTGGCTTAGTCTCTACGCAGGAACCGTTCCAAGGTTTGGTGAACCAAGGAACAATTCTTGCCGAATCGTATCAAGACGACGCCGGTAAGTACTATTATCCGCATGAAGTCGAACACAATGACGGGAAGTCAGTAGTGGCAAAAGCCAACGGTACGCCACTTAATGTGCAAATAGAAAAGATGTCCAAATCCCGTTTTAATGTTATCAACTCGGACGATGTGATTGACAAATACGGTGCGGATGCAATTCGACTCTACCTGCTGTTTATCGGACCTGTTACAGCCAGCACACCGTGGCAAGATGCCGGTGTGGAGGGTGTCTACCGCTTCTTGCAACGCGTCTGGCGACTCGTTGTTAACGAAGAGAACGGTGAACTTAATGGAAAGTTAACTGACGCTGCTGGCACAACGGAACCTAATCTCTGGCAGGAACTCCACAAAACCATCAAACAGGTGACGGAAGATACCGCCTCCATCGACAAGATGAACACAGCAATTAGCCAGATGATGATTTTTGTCAACGCTGCGACCCAAGTGAAGTCGTTGCCGGAAGAGAGCCTGAAGGTGTTCTTACGTCTACTCGCTCCTTATGCCCCACATATCTCACAAGAGTTGTGGCACCGTCTCGGTGAAACAGGGTTCATCGCGCATGAGCAGTGGCCCACGCATGACGAAGCCGTACTGGAAAGTGCCACTGTAACCATAATCGCACAAGTCAATGGGAAACTTCGCAACCGGCTCCAACTGCCTGCCGATGCAACCGACAAAGAAATCGAAGAAGCCGCACTCGCAGACGAACGGGTCCAGCGATTCATTGAAGAAAAACCGATTCGGAAGACCATCGTCGTGCCGAATCGTCTCATTAATATCGTTGTTTAAACAACTGTCTCTAAGCCGCTGTGTCTTTCGTTCTTGACGGTTTTCGCCTCACACCTTACCAACAAAGAAAATTGGAAGGTTGGAAGATCGGGAGCCAAAAGGGATTTTTGAAATGCACTGCGCAAGTCGTAAGTTTAAAAACGCCCTTACAGGCTTACTTTAAAAAAGGAAACCGATTTTTGACAACGGAAAAAATCGATCAGAAACCTAATAGTTTAAAAAACGTTTCGATCATCCCATTGGGAGGTTTAGGGGAATTTGGGCTCAACATAATGGTGTACGAAACCGAGAACGACCTTATCGTCATCGATACCGGTTTCATGCTACCGAATTCGGATATGCCGGGTGTCGATCTGATATTTCCGGACATCCACTATCTGGTTGAACGGCAAGAGAAGATTCGCGGAATCCTTCTAACCCACGGACACGAGGACCATATCGGTGCTTTAGCATACGTCCTACGGCAGTTAGATGTCCCAGTCTACGGCACGCAGCTTACACTTGCGATCGCAACTGGAAGGCTACGTGAATACGGTGTACTCGGCAAAGCACAACTCAATACGATCGCCCCGGGTGATACAGTCGAATTGGGCGATTTCTCTGCTGAATTCATCCACGTCACACATAGCATCCCAGACAGTGTAGCGATTGCACTGCACACACCGGTTGGCGTTATTGTCCATACAGGCGACTTCAAGTTTGACATGACCCCTATCGACGGCAAGTTAAGTGATGTTCAGACCCTCGCACGCTTGGGTGCCGAAGGTGTTCAACTCCTTATCTCCGACAGCACCAACGCAGAGCGACCCGGGCAAACACCCTCTGAGCGTAGTATCTATGATACAATAGACAATATCTTTCAGAAAACGGAGCAGAAATTGTTCCTCTGCACCTTTTCCTCAAGTTTACACCGTATCCAACAATTCGTCGATCTCGCGAGTATACACCGGCGACTCGTTGCTGTCACCGGACGTTCTCTCTTGAACAACGTCCGCACCGCCTCTGAACTTGGTTACCTTGACCTGAATCCAGACTATCTCATTGATGCCCGCGATGCATCGCAGTTCAAACCGCATGAGGTTGTAATTTTGACTACGGGTAGCCAAGGGGAACCACGTTCAGCATTGGCATTGATGGCACTTGATAATCATTCGTTTTTGAAGGTAGAACAAGGTGACACCGTCGTCATCTCAGCACGAATCATTCCCGGCAACGAAAAGTCGATCGGAAATGTAGTGAACCACCTTCTCAGACGCGGGGCAAAAATATACCACGAGCGTAATGCCAATGTACACGTCTCTGGTCATGGCGCGAGCGAAGACCTGAAGTTAATGCTCAATCTCTTGCAACCGCAATTTTTTATGCCAATGCACGGTGAATATCAAAACCTGATGCGGCACGCTGAACTTGCCGAATCCGTCGGCATCCCAAGTGAGAACATTAGAGTTGCCGAAGATGGCGAACTTATTCATCTCACACCCGAAACATGTGAAGTTTTTGGACGCGAAGGACGCTCCGGACGCGTTTTTGTTGACGGTAAACCGGAAATCGAACTTGAGGATATCGTTCTCCGAGACCGTATCCAACTTTCCCAAGACGGCATCCTTATCCCTATCGTTATTCTACACAGTGACATAGCAACGGGCGCAAACAATGCAGGGGATGGGTCAGAAACCGTAGAAAAGATGCTAACCAACATTGACGCTGTTGATGAAGTTATACAAACAGACCTTCCCACTAAAATGGCACTGAGTGCTGGACAGATAGAAATTATCTCACGTGGGTTTGTCTATATGGACAAATCGGAAGAACTGATAGAGGAAGCAAAAGAAATCACTCGCCGCGTCATCGAAAACCTAAGCGACGAGCAGAAACACGAGACTGAGATCGTCCAAGATGAGATTCGAGGCGCGCTCCGGCGATTCTTCTCAAAACAGATGCAACGAACACCGTTTATATTCCCGGTCGTTATGCGGGTTTAGAATATAACCCGATTATTTATAATTATTGGTAGGTGCGGTTTGAAATTATGCTATAGAGTATAATTTGTCTTAGTTTTACATTCCGCACCGGACATTGTTGGAAAATTACCGATTTATTTTCTGAAACCTCATCTAACGTCGCCGGGGCAGAGTGTCCAATTATAGTGAATTCAAAAAATAATTACACACTTCCACCCCTTGGTAGGGTTTTTGCTGGGGTGTTTCTTCAAGGTTTCCTAACCTCGCCACGTTAGAGAGTCTAAACTTAATTATGGATTTTACTATAATTCTAAGGTTTACCATAAGTAAAGGAGTAAATTGAATTGAAATCATTTGTATTTATTTTAGCAATTGCCATCTTGATAGTTGGCTTCTCTGCCTGTGAGCGAATATCGCAAACCATTCAACCCGCCACACCCCAGATAGAAGATGAAAGTAGCGAGATTTCCATCGGAGTCGTTTTACCCTTAACAGGCCACGTGGCTGCTACCGGACAACTCATGAAACAGGGTTTTGCGCTCGCTATTGACGAAATCAACAAGGCAGATGTCAGCAAGGCCCGACTCCAGTTTATCTTCGAGGATGGTATGGGCACTCCAGAAGGAGCGGTTAAGGCTTTCAATAAACTCATTCATACGGAGAGGGTGGCTGCTATCCTCGGTCCCTCGACCTCAAGTGCAACGCAGGCAGCCTTTCCGATAGCACAAGAAAATGAGATCGTGGCACTTAGTCCGACAGCGGGAGCAAGCGGTCTCACCGAAATCGGTGATTTTGTTTTCCGTATTCCGGGCACGACCAAGGCCGCCATTGCCACAGGCATCAAGACGACGCATGCAAAACTCGGCTATCAACGAGTTGCTACGCTCTACGACAACACTGATTTCTTCTCTACAGATCAAGACATGACATTGCGGGAGGTATTCGCTGCAAATGGTATTGAGGGGCTCACCCCGGAAACCTTCCAAACGGGTGATACTGATTTCTCATCCCAACTAACTCGAATAAAAGCGTTGAATCCGGATGTTATTTTTGTCTCAGCATTGCCACCCGAAAAACCAGGTATACTGATTCAAGCACGCCACCTCGGTATAACCGTGCCCATTATTATTTCTTCGCTAACCGATCTTGAGATAGATGCTGCAGGCCCCGCCGCCGAGGGCGCAATAACTTTTACAAACTGGACCACCGCAGATGACACCCCCGGAAACCAAGCCTTCGTTCAGAATTATAGCGAAATGTTTGGCAAGGAACCGAACGGATTTGCTATGGTCTCGTATGCTTCCGTCTATATTTTAGCGGAGGCGATTAAGAATGCCGAGTCAACCGATGCAATCTCAATTCGGGACGCACTGGCAAATATCAGTAACTTTGACACAGTTTTCGGCAAATTCTCTTTTAATGCCAACGGGGATGGCGTTTATGACCAGAAAGCACTAATAGTAAAAGACGGTACATTGCAACCTTTTGAGTAACATTGCCTGATTAACTTTAGATAACTCTAAGGACCGAAGCGTAGGAAACCTTTGAACTGTCAACTCTGAAAACCTTCAAGTCTAACTTATCGGAAGAAAAGAAAAATATGAAAACACAAACAATGTATGAAAAAATATGGGAGGCGCATCTTGTGCGCGCCTCCGCAGACGAGGTCCCGATTCTCTATATCGACACGCACCTCGTCCATGAAGTTACATCCCCACAAGCGTTTGAGGGATTAAGGCTCAACAACCGAAAGGTCCGCCGTCCTGATCTGACGTTTGCCACGATGGACCACAACGTCCCAACAACAGACAGATCGCTACCTATTACCGATCTAATCGCAGCCAAACAGATGGAAACGCTCGCGGAAAACTGCGCCGAGTTTGACATTCCACTCTACGACATCGATAGTCCTGAACAAGGGATCGTTCACGTCATCGGACCCGAACTCGGCATCACACAGCCCGGCAAAACCCTCGTATGCGGTGATAGCCATACCTCAACGCACGGTGCACTGGGCGCACTCGCCTTCGGTATCGGGACCAGCGAGATTGAGCATGTCCTCGCAACGCAATGCCTTTTGCAACAGAAATCGGAGACCTTTGAGATTCGGATTGATGGCACACTGCCTTACGGTGTCACCGCGAAGGACATCATTCTCTCGATTATTGGACATATCGGTATTGATGGCGGCAACGGTGCCGTCGTAGAGTACACCGGATCCGCGATTCGTGCTCTCAGCATTGAGGAACGGATGACCGTTTGCAACATGTCGATTGAAGCAGGCGCCCGCGCAGGTATGATCGCACCTGACGATACCACTTATAAGTATATCGCTGGCAAGCGTTTCGCACCGAAAGGTGAAGCGTTTGATGCAGCAGTTGAACGCTGGAAACAACTCCCGACTGACGAAGGCGCAACCTACGATCGGACCTTACAACTCGACGCAGCAGACATCGCACCCCAGGTAACGTGGGGGACAAACCCGGGTATGGTGACCGATGTAACAGGACACGTACCGGATCCGGCAGATATGGCTACAGCCGACGAGAAAACTGCCACCGAACACGCTTTGGCATATATGGATATTAAACCTGGCACTCCAATCACAGATATTGCTGTAGATAGGATATTCATTGGTAGCTGCACCAACTCCCGCATCAGTGATTTGCGGGTTGCTGCTGAAGTCGCAAAGGGCAGGAAAGTCGCAGAGAATGTCAGCGCGATGGTCGTCCCGGGTTCACAGGCAGTCAAGCGCCAAGCAGAGGCAGAAGGACTTGACCAGATTTTCCGGGATGCAGGCTTTGAATGGCGTGAAGCGGGTTGCAGCATGTGCCTCGGCATGAATCCGGACACCCTGATGCCGGGTCAACGCTGTGCCAGCACATCGAACCGGAATTTTGAAGGCAGGCAAGGCAAAGGCGGACGCACGCATCTCGTCAGCCCACAGATGGCGGCTGCGACAGCGGTCACAGGACATTTCGTTGACATTCGGGAATTCTTATCTTAGCCATTGTTAGGCGAGGTCTCCGTGCCTCGCCCCCGATGCCCTAACAAAGGAGACACAAAAATGGAAGCATTCAAAGAACACGTTGGACGTGTCGTCCCACTCGATCGAATTAATGTCGACACCGACCAGATTATACCCAAGCAATTCCTGAAACGGATTGAACGCACCGGCTTCGGTGAGTTTCTCTTCAACGATTGGCGTTACCTCGAAAACGGCGAGCCGAACCCCGAATTCGTGCTGAATCTCCCTCGGTACGCAGGTGCAAGCATCCTTATCGCTGGCGTGAACTTTGGCTGTGGGAGTTCCCGTGAGCATGCCCCGTGGGCACTTCAGCAATACGGCTTCAAGGCGATTCTCGCTCCCTCATTTGCGGACATCTTCCGTAACAATTGTTACAAGAACGGGATTCTTCCGATAACCTTGACCGCGGACGTTATCACTTCACTTAGTCAAGAGGCACACAGCACTGAGGGATACCAGTTGATGATAGACTTGGAAGCGCAATCGGTAATTCGTCCTGATGGTACTGCCCACAACTTTGAGATCGGCGATTTTGAGAAGTACTGCCTGCTAAACGGACTCGATGAAATCGGTTGGACCTTGCAGTATGAAGCGGACATTGCTGCTTATGAAAATCAAGGAAATGTATAAAAAGTTCTACTCTTACTGATCTAATCATTCTCTGGGCGCACCTGAGAAAAAATTTGAAGAAACCAGGCACTTGTGAATTAATAAGCATAACAGTGCCTGTTTTCATCTTAAAATTTTCCAAACTTAGCATAAGGAACAAAATGCCCTACAAAGCCGTCATATTCGATCTATACGGTACACTGGTTGGAAATTTCAGTCTCAAAGCGTACAACAAGGTTCAAGAGGAAATGGCTAAAATCCTCGGTGTTTCATACCCGAAATTTTGGCAGGCTATGGGAGAAACCATTAAGGACAGGTCATTAGGCAATCTCTCCGCTGAAGAGAATATTGTTGAGGTATGTCGTCCTTTAGGCGTTAAAGCAAATAGGATGCAAATTGAACAGGTTGTTTTTTTGAAGGACGAATTCACGAGGAAATCCATTATTCCCGAGCCTGAGGTTTTGGAAGCATTGGATCTGCTAAAACGCAATGGATTATATACAGGACTTATCACCAACTGTAACTCTGCTGTTCCGCGGTTTTTTCCAGAATCTCCTCTATCCCAATACATTGATGCTCCCGTTTTCTCTTGTGAAGAACGAATCAAAAAACCCTCCCGTCGCATCTATGAGATTGCGTGTGAACGGTTGCAGGTTCAACCACAAGCGTGTCTCTATGTTGGCGATGGGAGTGATAAAGAATTGACAACAGCAGCGGCAGTCGGAATGTTACCTATACTGAAACGTACTGATTTAAAGGATGTCTACGATCCACATCGACCAGAAGTAGACAACTGGCAGGGTCATGTTATTGATGAGATCTTGGAGTTGTCCACTATCATTTCTGAATTAGCGTAGTTACATCCGACATCCGCACAAACCGGTACCCATCTTGCTTAAGTGCGGTGATGATTCGGTCTGTCGCCTCAATCGTTCCCGAACGGTTTGCATTTTCCTTTCCTGCCATTCCATCGTGTAGGACGATAATTGAACCCGGCTTTACTTTCCCCAACACCGTTTCAGTAATTCTGTCAGGGTTCTGCGTTGTCCAATCCCAACTCCACACGTCACAACTGATGTGCGCTCGATCACCTTTCGCAAGAATCCATGCCACCGGAAGAAATCTTGTTAACATTGGTGCTCGAAACACAATCTCACCTGCAACACCGACCTGTCGAAGAAGTTTGTCTGTGCGTTCAATTTGCCGCTGGACGTAGGATGGCGGCAAGAAACCCAGTAGTGGATGACTATAGGAATGATTGCCGACCTGATGCCCTTCGGCGATAACGTGACGCGCTATTTCAGGATGCTTTTCAATCCGATTTCCGATTAGAAAAAAAGTAGCCTTGACGTTGTGCTTCGCGAGAACATCAAGCAATTGTCCGGTGTATGGTGGATGCGGTCCATCATCGAAAGTGAGCGCGACAACCCGTTGGTCTGTGTTTAGGTGAACAATATTATTTCCGAAGGGAGGCCTAAAGAAAATCCACAGCAATCCGACGGTCACTAATCCTGAGATGGCGGTGATTATAGTTTTCATGATGTTGTCCTTATTATACTGATTTTTCTTGATGGTTTTCGCTAAACGTGTTACTATTTTGATAATCTTTTTGCCTTTTGCCACCTTAATTTAGAGAAAACTTAATCCGATGCCGTGAGCAAGCAACAACGGCTGCTTGAGGATTTTAAGTGAGAATTGTTAAGTCACCAATTACGTTATCTCAGCTTGGCGCATAGTTAAAAATATGAAAATTCGCTGTATTAATGCTTATCAAGTCGATCTTCCGCTCCATGAGGGCAGTTATAACTGGTCAGGCGGAAAATCTGTATCCGTTTTCGACAGCACTATTGTTTCAATTGAAACGGATGAAGACATCACCGGTTACGGGGAGGTGTGCCCGCTGGGACCCTTCTACCTTCCCGCTTATGCAGCCGGCACCCGCACCGGCATTGCTGAACTCGCACCGCACCTCATCGGCAAAGACCCAACGCAACTGTTTCCCCTTAATCAACGCATGGATATCGCCCTCAAAGGACATCCGTACGTGAAATCGGCAATCGATATAGCGTGTTGGGACATCCTCGGTAAGATCTCAAACCAATCCGTCTGTACCTTGCTCGGAGGGAGATACGGAGAGGATTTCATGCTCTATCGAGCGATCTCCCAACAATCTCCCGATGAAATGGCAGAGAAGGTCGCAACCTATCGTTCAGAAGGGTATCGCAAATTCCAGTTGAAAGTCGGTGGCGATCCAAACACCGACATCGATCGTATCCACGCAGTCGCCGAGTTGATGCAACCGGGAGACGTGCTTATTGCAGACGCGAACACGGGCTGGTTGATGCACCAAGCCGCCCGCGTCGTCCGGGGTGTGAGCAATGTGGATGTCTACATTGAACAACCCTGTCTTTCTTATGAAGAATGCCTCGCCATCCGTCAGCGCACAGATCACCCCTTTGTTCTTGACGAGACGATTGACAGCATCCAAGCGTTGTTACGCGGTCATGCCGACCGTGCAATGGATGTCGTTAACATTAAGATAAGTAAGTTCGGGGGACTGACCAAAGCCAAACTCGCCAGAGATTTATGCGTTGAACTCGGAGTTGCGATGACAATTGAAGATAGTTGGGGTGGAGATATTACAACCGCCGCAATCGCTCATCTCGCCCACAGCACACCGCCCTCATTTCTTTTTACAGCAACTGACTTCAACAGTTACGTCACCGTCAACACAGCGGAAGGGGCACCCCAACGTACCAATGGCAGAATGGCAGCCTCAACACAACCCGGTTTGGGAATCACCCCGGATATGGATGTGTTAGGTGAAGCCGTGGTCCACATAGAATAGCAGTAGGCACACTCCATTGTGCCCTAACCGGATCGACAATTGCATGCCCATCCGAATTCTCTCAGCCTCCGACATCCGAGCAGCCCTACCGATGCCCAAAGCAATTGAGGCCATGCAGCACGCCTACGGTCAACTCTCGGCAGGCACGGTGAAGGCACCGCCACGGCAACATATTTCCACTGACCAAGGCGTTACACTCATAATGCCTGCCTATCTACCCGAACGCAGCGATTTCGCAATTAAAGTCGTCTCGGTCTATGACGACAACCCGAACCTCAAACTACCCCGCATTACCGCAACAGTCTTAGTCCTCAACCCAGCGACAGGAACCCCAAAAGCCTTCATGGATGGCGCCAGTCTCACTGCCATCCGAACAGGTGCAGGGGGCGGCGTGGCAGCAGACTTACTTGCGCGCAAAGACGCAAAAACGGTTGGACTCTTCGGAGCAGGCATCCAAGCGAGAGCACAGTTGCAGGCAGTGATGGCAGTTAGAGACATCGCGAGCGTTAACCTCATCAGTCGCACACAAGCCTCCGCGCAACAACTCGCCAGCGAAATTTCGGAGTGGACAAATGCCCCTGAAGTCAATCTCGTAACTATGCCACAAGAGGTGGTAGCGGAGGCTGATATTGTTCTATGCGCTACGACATCAGCAACCCCACTTTTTGACGGAAACGCCTTACAACCCGGTACACACATCACAGCCGTTGGCACGTTCGTTCCAGAAAAACGGGAAGTCGATACAACGACAGTCAGACGAGCGCACCGAATTGTGGTCGATTCGCGAGAAGCCTGTTTAGAGGAAGCAGGAGATTTAATTATTCCAAACGCTCATATTGACGCTGAAATCGGCGAAATCGTCAACGGCGACAAACCCGGACGCCAGTCAGATGACGAAATCACGTTCTTCAAATCCGTAGGCGTAGCAGTGCAAGATGCTGTTGCAGGCGCAGCGGTCCTCGCAGCGGCAAAAGAACAAGGGTTAGGCATCGTCGTTGAAATGGCGTGAGAAAAAGTTGCCCTTTAACACTCATTAGATTCATTGGATATGTTCACTAACCTTACGTATCTCCGGCAAATGCCACCACGGAATGTGTGGATACTCGTGGTGTTCCCAGTGGTAACCAAAGTGATAACAGGTGATAAACGACCAAAATGTTGAATAGGCATTGCTTCGCGCTCGGTGCGGATTGTCGTATCCACCTTTCAGTGAACGATGCGGCAGATATGTTCCGAAATAAAACAGTTGTAGTGTGCTAAGCAGGGCGGGAGAAACCCAGAATAGTATCAGGTTGAGCGTCGGGATTCCCAAAATATATTCCATAATTTGAAAGACAACCGCCATACCGACTATCTGTTTCCAACTGAGATATTCCTTCATAAAACGGAGATACCACGCCAAGAAGCCGCTGTGTTCTCCGTCGTGAAAATCCGGATCGGTATCGCTTGCGGGTGTTCGATGGTGTGCCCAATGCTTCTCTAATAACTTGCGATACGAAAACAGGGCGTATAACCCAACAGCGATTGCTCCAATTGTATTATTGACCCGCGGACGTGTTTGGCAAACCGAACCGTGCATTGCATCGTGCGCCGTGATGAACAGACCGGTATAGAGAAAGGTCTGACAAAGCACTCCCAAAGATATCAAGACACCAATCCCAGCAACATCAAATGTGAGCAAAATTGAGAGATTTAATCCCCACAAACTGATAATCGTTAGCGCAATGAATAAACCCTTACATGTTGATTTCATAAGCCCTTTAAGTCTACAAGTCCAAAATAAACGAGTTGTGCAAAATAGAAGTGAAATGCGATTCGAGGAAGTGGTTGAGAAAACAAGCCAGCTCTTATACCAATTGTTGTAAAGATAAAACTCAACCCGAACCACGCCAGATAGTTCTGCAGCGGAGTATGGTTGTTTACCCATACCCAATAGTCCAACATTCCCGCTGCAGGTTCCATAAACAGATCAAAACAGACCATTAACAATGCCACACACAATGCCAATTTGATAGTACTTTTAGTTACGAATTCCTGTGCGATTGTTTGAACGACAGCAACTGAGGAGATAAGCATTACAAACCAAGCGCACCCAATACAGATTGGCACACCATCAATCGACGGACGCAGAGTCATACCGTACATATAGGCACCGAAAATTTGACCCGTCCGAACACCAAGCCATTCAATTCCAAAACTACCGGCAATAACACCTATACTCCAGAGGATAAATTTCTTGCTTTTCTCCTCTGAGCATACCCGCCAGCATTCCCAAAACAGCCAAAACGCTAAACCAAACATCATCGGCGAAGCGAGGATTCGCATGATGTCTTGAAAAACATTGAGTACATGCCACAACCCACCTGCTCCTAAAAGTAGATAGAGTACACCTATCTTTAGTTTATTCACTTATCCATTTACCTGCATGTCGATCTGCCGTCCTTTCCATTGCAAGCGACCGCGTTTGACTTGGTAGAATGAATTAATGCCAATCAGCAAAGTGATTAAAATACCAAGCGGATGCAGAACCACACTTGTAAAGAACGGATGCCTGTATTTCAGTGCCAGTACAGTCCGCATAACAATGTTCATAGAGATAGCAACGAGCGATAGTTTTGTAAGCGATGCGAACCAGACAGTGATGTAGGGTAGGACGCACCCTGTAAATAGAATAAGCATTAGCAGAAAAAATGGGACAGTCTTATAGCGTACCAACCCAAAAAGGTTTTTGGAAAACCCACTCCATACCTCGCCGAACGAATGATACATCCTACAAGACACCACGCGAGTGCCAACTGAGGTCAAGATTTTGATACCCCTCTTTTTTGCCAATCGGCTTAACTCAACGTCCTCAACAATCTGATCTGATACCGCCTGATGCCCGTTAATCCGTTGATATGCCTCGTAGGTGAATGCGATCCACAGACCACTTGCTGCCGCAAGTGAAGGCGAACGACTGAAGTACGTAAGCCATAACGGAAGTCCAGCGTAAACGAACATGTCAACCACAGGCACCACAAGTTTTTCTGCCAAAGTTACTGTCACTTTATCTGGAAATGCCGACAACAACCCAAGCTTAAACCTCTTCATGTAGGCAACAGTATTCGCAATGGCATCCGGCGCAGGACGGTTATCTGCATCCGTGAAAATAAGTATATCTCCATCTGCCTGTTGGCTCAATTGATGGCACGCCCAATTCTTCCCCATCCAGCCCGGCGGCAGTGACTCACCACGAATTGCTTGAACTTCAGGATACCGTTGGCTAAACTGTTCAATGACCGCGCCAGTGCGATCAGTCGACTGATCGTCGAGAACGCAAATCTCAAAATCGTTGTATTTTTGCGCCAGAAATCCCTCAATACAAGCACCGATATTGGCTTCCTCGTTGCGAGCGGGAATTAGTACCGAGACGCGTGGACCGTTTTGGTATCCGTCTGCCCTTTTGAGCATTGGCGCTGTTAACGCATTAAACAGTGTGACCACCAAGACAATCGCCAACAACCCTATAGCAACAAATATTAATATAAACAATCTTATTGCCCACCTTTAACTGATAACTCTTAGAGCAAATTTTGCCCTTCTTCCTGACGAAGAATCCGTAATGCTAAGTCATCTAATAAAGCGTTCTCAGTCTTTTCAAGCCAGTCCATTCCTGGAAACGTATCTGGATCAAACGAATTGACATCCCCGAAGAGAAAAAATACGCTTGGACGCTTCTCACCGAGGAACTCAGTGCGAATTGCCAACGGAAGCACTGTTACCGGCTTTCCATATTCTCGTAAAATCCATTCAACACCGCGCTTATAGCCGAGCGGACGCGTGTGCCACGGCAATAGTTCACCCTGCGGAAAAACAGAGACAAGCGGCGTACCCTGATTTAACAACTCGACGGTATATTCCAGCGATTCAACAATGCCTTGTCGATGCTTCGGTTCAATAGAATAAGCCCCGATTTTCGCAAAGAACCGGTACTTAGATAGCTGCTCCTCCAACATCATCAGGTAGGCAGTCCGTTGAAAAACCCGCTTGTTGAGCAGATACACAAAGAATCCGTCCCACCATGTACTGTGATTCGGTAGCAATAACAACGGCAAATGAGACGGAATTTCCGGTAGAGCACCTAAAAGTTGAATACTGTGAAAATGCTGCTTGAATAACCGTTTGAGATACGGCTGGAAGATGAAGTCCGCCCAAAGGCGGTGTTGTACCCGAATCATTTATTGATTATTCCAGAATGTACAGGGAACAATTTCTCCTGCGCCGATAGGACCTTCGTACGGAGTCCTTCGTGCAGCAAAATTCCCATCTTTTCAATTGATGGCACAAAAACTCGACCTAAGAACGGGTTGTAGTCGCGGGCTTCGATTTTTCTTAAGATACCCCGATAAATTTTAGCAGCCGAATAAATCGCATACTGTGAATCCGTATTGAGCAGGGAAATCCCCGGCATTGCTTCAGCATAATAGCGTTCTGCACGTTCAACCTGGAACTTCATAAGAGCTCGCAATTGAGGGACCATGATTTCGTCGAAGATGTGTCGCTCGGATACGCCGAATTGCACCAGTTCTGTCTGCGGTAGATAGATACGTCCCATCTCCTTATCCTCTTTAATATCCCGCAGAATATTGGTCAGCTGCATGGCAATGCCGAGTTGCTTGGCGTAGTCAAATGCCCGATCATCCTTATAGCCAAGAACATGTGTCATCATTAAGCCAACAACAGCGGCAGCCCGATAGCAGAAAAGAGATAGGTCATCAAATGTTTTGTACCGCGTCCCCTGAATATCCATAGCAACACCTTTGAGTAGATCAAGGGGATATGCAATGGGAATCCCATAAGATTTAGCCACAAGAATAAAGGCACGAATGACCGGGTGTTCGGACTCACTCGTATTATAGGCAATTTGCAATTCTTCCGCCACAAATTGAATCTCTCTGAGAAGATCCGACTTAGTTCGTCGGCGCGGGACATCAATCAAATTGTCGCAGTATCGGCAGAATCCATACAAGGCGTACGTTGCCCAACGTTGCTCACTGGGCAGCATTCGTGCGGAGAAATAAAAACTTTTTGAATAATAAGCAGTTATCCTGCGAGCGTGCTCAAAGGCGGCACGATTCTCGTCTGCTGGTTTCCATAACTTCATGATACTTTTCCTTTCGCGATTACTCTCTGAAAACTGAACACTAAAATTATTTTATTAAATCCTTAATAACTAATTTTACCGTCGCCTCTGCTGTTAGCAAAACGCCCGGCACTCCAGCACCGGGATGCGTGCTTGCACCTACAAAGTAGAGCTTTCGTATGTCCTCACTCCGGTTATGTGGCCGAAAATATGCCGTCTGTGTCAGTTTAGGCTCAACCCCCCATGCACTGCCGAGATGGTTGTTCCGTTGTTTCTTGAAATCTGAAGGTGTAAACGTTTCAAGTACTTCAATCGAACGTTTCAAATTCGTCAGTCCGAAGTCGTCTTCCAAGAAAGCCAGTATTTTGTCTGTATATTTCTGTTTTGTCTTCTCCCAGTTGATACCGCTCTCCAAATTTGGCACAGGAATCAACACGTACATGCTCTCACAACCCTCTGGTGCCATCAACGGATCGGTTTGCGATGGAATGTGTAAATACATTGAAAAATCGTCTGGAAGAACTTTATTGTCAAAAATATCATCTACCAATCCCCTGTATCTCTCAGAAAGGATAAGCGTATGATGCGCCAATTGTGGATATTTCTTGCGGACGCCGAGGTAAAGTAGGAAGGCACTCATTGAATATTGGGTTTTCTTCAATTTTTTGTTAGACCACTTCCTACGATGTTCAGATCTAACAAGCTCGCCATAGGTGTGTACCAGATCCGCATTAGAAATAACACCATCCGCTTCGTAAAATTGCCCCTTCGCCATCACTCCCTTTGTCTTTCGATTTTCAACGACGATTTGTTCAACCTCTGTATCGGTTTCAATGACCCCACCGAGTCCCTCGAACACATCTTTCAATGCCCGAACGAGATTATACATGCCACCTTTGCAGAACCAGACCCCTCCAGTTTTTTCAAGATATGGAATCATGAGGTAAACTGCTGGTGCTCGAAACGGATTGCCGCCTATGAACAGCGGGTGAAAGGAAAAAGTGAAATGGTGGCGCGAGTCCTCAAAATACTTTTTAACGAAGTCATAAGCGGGCATCAATGCCTGAAGCCGTAAGGCTTGCGGTAGAAAGCTGAGCATTGTCAGTAAGCCAAATGGGATCGATCCCAAACCATCGGTAATAACAGCATCGTAGAGTTGACAGGTATGCGCCATGAAACGATCGTAGTTACCAGCGTCTGTTTCACTGAACAGCGCCATCTGCTGTTTCATTTGTTCGCTGTCATCCGTATAGTCGAGAGATGAACCGTCATGGAAGTAGATACGATAAAATGGATCCAGCTTTACCAAATCAAGGTAATCTTCCATACGTACACCAGCGCATTTAAATACACGCTGAATCAGATCGGGTGCTGTGATAATTGACGGTCCCATGTCGAAAGTGTAGCCGTCCTTAAGCAACTGACAAGCGTGGCCACCCACCTTCGCGTTCTTTTCCAGAATTGTGACCCCCATACCTGCAGCTTGCAGTCGAATCGCTGCTGCGAGACCGCCAAACCCTGAACCGATGATGACCACTTTCCGTTTCATAGTTCTCAACCTCTGTCAACGGCACCGTGAGGATAGCATCAATTCCTCAAGATACACTCTGTTTTACATCTTTTAACTCTCATCAAATCTATTCTTTGACCTAACATAAATTTGATTCGCGATTCTCTGCTATCAACGCCGCAGCCATCTTCCCCGATAAAATCACCAACGGGATTCCACCACCAGGATGCACCGAACCGCCAGCAAAGTAAAGCCTATCAAGGATACGACTCCGATTCGGTATCCGCTTGAATGCGGTGGTTTTGCTATTAGACGATATGCCGTAAATGCTTCCCCGATTACTGGCGTAAAGTTCAGAAAAATCCTCGGGTGTGTAGATCTGCTCCACCTCAATTCGATCCTCGATGTCAAAACCGAGTCGCTTTAGTTTATCCAGCACAACCGATCGCATCCGATCTTTCTCTTTCTCCCATATCTGTCCGGGCGCGAGATAGGGCATGTTCAACAAGACAAACCAATTTTCTCCATCGACTGGAGCGTGCGATGCATCTGCCTTACTTGTTATGGCAATATAGATCGTCGGTTCATCCGGCACCTGTTGGCGTTTAAAAATCTGCTTGAATTCCGCATCGTAGTCACTGGAGAAAATAATGTTGTGGTGTGCTAACTTCGGGTGCTTGGCTCTAACGCCCCAGAGAAATACCATTCCTGACAACGAAGGCTCCAATCGATTCAATCTTTCGCGCCGATTCTGATGTCCATCAATCAATTCGTCATGTGCTACGATTGCATCCGCACCACACAGTACATAATCCGATTCAATCTTTTCACCATTAACCAGCACACCGCTGGCGCGTTTACCATCGCGGCAGATTTTTTCTACCTTTGCCGATGTATGAATCTGAACCCCCAATTCGCGTGCCACTACTGCTAATGCATCAATCAGACGATATATTCCCCCTTTGACATAATACCCACCTAACGCGTATTCAACATACGGAATTATGTTAAGGGTTGCAGGTGCCTGAAACGGGTCTGAGCCGTTGTAAGTGGCATATCGATCAAATAATTGAATAAGTCGCGGATCAGAGAAAAAACGTGAAACACTCTGGTGTATCGTCCGAAATGGATCAATTTGATGAAGCCTGAACAACGTCTGAAAATGTCGAGGTTTCAAGAGTTTCCTGAACTCATGGATCGGGGTAAACATAAAAATTTCGGCTGCTAAAGTATGGATCTGCTCTGCATAATTCAAAAACCGCTCGTACGCTTCCACCTCATCAGGTGATAGCTGCTGAATCGCGGTTCTCATCTTCGCCTTGTCGGCACTCGCATCCATCTCGGAGCCATCTGAAAAGAAGTATCGGCATATTGGATCAATTGACACGAAATCAAGATAATCTGATCTCTTGAATCCAGCGAAATCGAATAACTCATCAATCACAAACGGCATCGTCAACAGCGATGCTCCGGTATCAAACCGGTAGCTCTCCAAAACAACCTCGTTCACCTTCCCACCGACCTTCGGATTCTTCTCGAACAGTCGTACAGAGAATCCCAACCGAGCGAGACGAATCGCACCGCTGAGCGCACCAAGTCCACCGCCAATGACTGCTACCTTCTTATTTTTCATACCGAACTGCCCTGAATTTCTCGTAGAGTATCGTGTTAAAAAGCATCAGTGTGAGTCCGTATCCGAAATCCTCAAGAGGAATTGTCAAAACCCGGAAACTGATCTGATATGCCTCACCATATAGAACAACCGGTCGCCCTGTGAGATAACCGTTGAATACCAAAATCAAACCGAAAACAATTGCAAGATAAAGATAGGTCTTGGGTCGCAGAAGGAGATCAACACCTAACAATGTATCCAGCAGCCCGACAAGTCCAAAACAGAATAGAACCAGCCCTGTATACTGCTTACCCGTACTGAAAACCCACACACCGACCGGCAGTGCAGCATATAAAATTGTTCTGACGTACCGAAGAGATCTCGACTGTGCTAACCAGCCATCAGTCTGCGGCAGTGTTTCCCATACCAACAAACATCCAAAGGGAACCGTGATGAAAAAGAGCCACTCCTCAATCGGCAAACCCAATAATCGAAAATTAAGCGTATACGCCTCATTGAACCACCAATGTGAACCAGCAACGAGCGCATCCCATATAACATACGGAATCATGGCAATCCCGCTCACGAGCAGCTTCAATCGCCAACGCGAAACCTGTCTAATTTGGCGACTACATTGGGATACGACAGGTCCGATAATAACAACAAGATTAAACAAAAGATATTCATATTTCATTGATGTGCGACTGGACGTTGCGGTTCCAATCTGTCTTTGAGGGTCTGAAGATATAGTTCTTCATCACGCGCCAGTTTCACATTTTCAAACAAGAATACAACGATATTTGTGATTAACTTTGGGTCGTAGGTATGTACCTGCATCGGCATATGTTTGATAATCTCCCTAAAATCCCGCTGTGCATCGTTACGGCGTCGGAAGAAGAATGGAAGGTGGTAACAGGTCGTTCCATGAATAAACAGTGCTTCAATATCGTCTGAATCTTTTTCCAAGCCACTATCCATGATTGCCAAACCGCTATTTACCCACTTGAGTTTGGTGTGGGGAAAAAACGCGTGTTTCCCTTTGAGCGCAACAAGCGCACCGATGTAGACTTGTGTCCGTCCAGCATATTTCGGTTCCATTTGCCCAATTCGCTTAAATAACGCAATTGTAGGTTCAATCTGTTTCTCGTCCTCAACCGCGGCATAGAATTGTTTTCGTGCGACTTCCAGCATCTCTCTCACTGACTCGTTAGCTGCAACACCATTAAGCCACAACGAGAAAAGTAATATTAACACCAAACTCATATGAACAAATCGGTTAAGTTTCATTGCAAATGCTGATTTTTTGGGACTGTTCAACGACTCGATCTAATGTCAGTTTGAACCAATAGGTATAGTTTTCGGAGTTTTCCCGAATATCCTGTTTCAACACGCTGATGTTCATCCACCTCCAATCATCAACTTCCCTTGGATTCGGGGTAGGTTGACCGTCATAGCATCCAACAAAGACCTGGTCGAGTTCGTGCTCAAATAGGTTATTGTCGAGTTGGGTATGATAAATAAAAGTGAAGAGCCCTGTCAATCGACAATCAAACCCCATTTCCTCATGAAGCCGCCGTCTCGCCGCACGATGACAACTTTCGCCCGGACGCGGATGACTACAGCAGGTATTCGTCCACAGTCCACCGGAGTGATACTTTGTTCGCGCCCGTCTCTGAAGCAATAATTCACCTACGGTATTAAAGACAAAAATCGAGAATGCGCTGTGTAATTTACCTTCACGATGTGCTTGCATCTTTTCTTGGGTGCCGATTTCTCTGCCCATCCGGTCTACGAGTACTACATGGTCTTTCACAATTTGTATCCTTTCACATGGATTCTGCTTCATAAATCAACCTGCCTCTAACCTGATCAGTATGATTTGCCAGATTAAATTGGGGTTATGAATCGCTATATCCAGTATTATTACATATTGTCTATATTATGTCAATAATTATTTATACAATTTTATAGCAATTCAAATTTGTATAGAAATTGTTGTTATGGTAAAGATAAAATCACTCAATCAAAATCCACTGAAAACACGCTATTCAAAACGGAATTAAGATTCCCTCTCTGTTTAATTCTGGAACTTAGACAGAGATAATTCACTGACAAAATTATTGACAAATAATATACATAATGTTATATTAAATCGTAATGTTTAGATGAAAAAACGTGATCACTCACGATTTAGTTTACAATTACTGAGGATAAATGTTGACAGAGCGGCACTGAAAGGATATGGAACTCCAATAAGGGAAAGATTGATGACGGACAAACACAAATATGGTATTAAAACCGTTGCCATTCAGACAGGATTAACACAATTTATCATTCGGGCATGGGAAAGGCGATACGATGTGGTAACACCGCTGAGAACCGAAACGAATCGTCGTCTCTATTCTGATACGGATATATCGCGACTCACGTTGCTGCGTCTGGCAACTGAGGCGGGACATAGCATTGGACGCATAGCAAAGCTGCCGACCAAAAAACTTCAGGAACTTATTGGAACGAAGGGAACGGTTGCAGAGTTCTCCGGGATCGCGAAAGAGGTAGTTTCACAAGAGGCATCCCTGCGTTTTTACATCGCTTCGTGCATCGCAGCGGTTAAGCAGTTTCAGCCTCAAGCACTTGAGTCAACACTCTTCGCGGCATCAGTCGCTTTTAGCCAACCTGTTTTCCTCGAAAAGTTGATCGCACCGATGATGCAGGAAATTGGTAACCAGTGGAGAGCAGGAACTTTGCGGATTGCGCATGAACATCTTGCTACGGCGGTTGTCCGGACATTATTGGGCAATATTTGTCAAGGATCTGATATATCTGCCTCAATGCCAAACTTAGTGTTAGCGACCCCGCGGGGGCAGCTCCACGAGATCGGTGCATTAATTGCGGGAACAACCGCAGCTTCGGAAGGATGGCAAGTCACCTACCTCGGTCCTAACCTACCAGCTGAAGAAATAGTAGGGTGCGCAGCGCAAAACGAGGCAAAGGCGATTGGGTTGAGTATCGTTTATCCCACAGATGACCCGCACTTGGCAAATGAATTACAAAAACTTCGACGTGGAATTCAAGAACATGTTCCCTTGTTTGTCGGCGGGGCAGGGGCACTCGCTTATGACCGTGCTATTCGTGCCATTGGCGCAGTGAGAATTAACGACATGCCGACTTTTCGCACCGAACTCGAAGCCTTGCGCGCTCAACAGAACGGGTCATTGGAAAGAGTGCGCGGAGATAAGACAGTGGATTAAGACGATTCTAAGTCAACCAAACATTAAAACTTTCCAAAGACTCGTACAAAAATTTCCATGTAATTCTGATCGTTTACATCTCCAATCGCACGCTGATCTATGTATCGTGCCCCAACATGCAGAAACATCTGTTTCTCGTAGGCGACAAAACTTTTTTCCATTTCAGCCAATAGCGCCTGACGGGCAAAATCGTTATCGTTGTCAAGCATATCGTTGAACAGAAGAATTTGCCCACCACCGGTGAGCTTGATGGTTTTCGTAAATTGATAGACGATCTTGAGGATAAGCGCCGAAGCCATATCCTGTACATTTGCTCGCTCAATTTCGCGTAACCGGAGCCGACGGGTGACATCCCTGCCATCGACTTCACCCTTTAGGAAAAGGTATTCTAATTTGTCTTCCGCCATTCGAAAGCCGTTACGGACGGTGTATTTGAACATCGGACTGATCTCAAGCGATTTGGAAGGACGCATCCGGTAGAGGGTTTTGAAAATGCCAACCTCATAATGTTGATTGTCTTTTTCAAAATCGTAGTCGTATTGAACTTTGGCGCGAGCCGTCGTAACCATTCGTTCAATTCCCAAGTATTCCCACGTGATTTTGGCAGTATTAATTAGATCGTTCTGCATCAGGAGCGGATCCTTGCGGCGTTTTTCGACTTCAGTACCACCATCAACACCGAAGAACCGAATATCACCGTCTTCCTCCATTTCCCAGATCTCTGGTTGTGAGCGATAAAGTTCTTCGTCTTGTCTACCCAAAAATCCAGCATAATACCACGTCTCATCAGGGATCCGATCTTTCACCAACTTCAACTCATTCTCAAAAATGAGCGAAGAAGCGTGTGGAAGTTCTTTCTGGTAAATAAGATTCGCAAACGCTTTCGTTGAAGTAGGAGTATTTCTGAGTCTGAGATTTTCTTCGATTTGCAACCCAAAATCCAAGTCAACGACACTGGCTTGATGGCTTATTTTACGATTCATAAATAACCGAACACCTTGCAGCCCGACATCAAACTCGTAATTGGGATCTTGATCATTCTCCTCCTCATCACGGATACCGTTGTTGTTCCGATCACTTTCGTCAAGGAAATCCTCATCGACATCAAAAAGGAGGATGTCATCCTCATAATCAAAGATACCGTTGTTATTTTTGTCAAGATCACCGGGAATAATTAGGGATGGAGGATCGAGGGGGGTATTATCGGAGTAGCGGTCCTGGTCATCGTTATCACCGACAGAACGAGAGGCATCAAATCTTGGACCGACGCGAAACGCCTCTGCCTGAAAAAGCGTATCACCAACAGTTTGGAATGCCTTGAAAACCGTTGTTGTCGCATCAAAACGTGAACGTAAGTTTTTCTGCAACGCGCTTTTCGGTGTAACAGCCACCTCTGCTTTTATACCGTAGTTGGTGAAATTCGTTTCCAAATCCACCGCCCATACAGGCGTCTCGCGGAAGTACCAAGAGAGTCCTAACTGCGACTTACCAAACTTTGTGACTTCACGTAAGCCGATACCAGACCCTTCCATGCTTCCTTCCTGCCCGTTCAGCCGGTTAAGCAAGCCTGGAACCATTAGAATCGTCCAATCCGTGCGATTGGAGCGGACCTCCCACCGGACACCACTCATGTCAATCTGATCGAAGGTGAATTTTGTGAAGGTGGTTGGAACTTCTCCGAGACTTAGGATATTTTTGACTGTCCCCGCTGTCTCCTCAATGACCATGACACTGTGGAAACCACGCCGAAATAGGCGGTCGAAATCGAAACGGTCTTGTCTGACCCGCTCTTCTTCTGTATCCGCGAGAAAGTTTCGTCTGTTTGTGAAATCGTATTCAACACGTCCGGATAGAAACAATTTGCCAAATAGACTGTACGCGTCCTCTGCCTCAGCACGGAATATGAGAGACCAACACAACCAGACTTTCAAAAATAAAAAGAGACATTTAACAGGAAGGTAGGCACGGAACCGGGATTTTTGGTTGGCTATGTGTGTTTCCATATCTTATTAGCCGTCAGCGGTCAGGCCACTCCGCTATCGCAAAATATCTTCCGGTCCATAGGACTCCGTGAAGGTTGTCCAGATGCCTGTGCGTTTATCCAAACGGCTCAATCCACGATATGTGCCAAACCAGACGTAGGTACTACCTATTGTCATGGAAAGGATGCCGTTATGTGCCAAACCGTCTTCTCGGGTGTAAGTCGTCCAAGTATCTGCTAACTGATCAAAGCGACTGACCCCTGCATTATAGGTACCGATCCACACCTCTGTACCGTCAACACCGATAGTGGTAACCTTGTTGCTGGCGAGTCCATCCGCTGTCGTATAGGCAGCCCAAACTTCTGTCTTTTCATTATAGAGGGTCACACCGCGATCACTGCCAAACCAGACGCGATCCCCGTCAATAGCGATACAACTGACTTCATCGCTCGCGAGTCCATCTTCTACTGTAATTGTCTTCCAGATATCTCTACCGACATCGTATTTGCTTACACCTCGGCGTGTACCGACCCAGACGTGTCTCTTGCTCGCCGTGATACACCAAATTTGATCGGTAACCAATGATTCCGCGAACTCTTTAGATACAGCGGAAGGCTGGATCTCGGTACCTGATGTGTAGACAATCCATGCATTAAGGTCGTCCGCCGTGCGCGGGTACTTTCCAATCCCGGAATTCGTACCAACCCAGATGTTATTGCCGTCGCTGCTGACAGAAGTCACACTATTAGAAGGCAACCCATGCTCAGTTTTGTATTGATCCCACCGCAGTGCTAACTTATCAAATCGATTCGCTCCATCCCGTGTACCGACCCAGACGTATTGGTCATCGACCACTATAGAACTCACAACGTCATCGGAGAGTGTATTTTTCTTTTTCCGTCGATGCTGGTGCCAATGTCCGCCGTGGGATTCTATGTTTTCGGATCCACCCTCCTGCCGATAATGCTTCCAGGTCCCTAAGGACTTATCGTAGCGGGACATACCTTTATCGGTACCGACCCAGACAAAACGCTCATCTGTATCTACCGTCCGGACAGTGCGTCCAACAAGGGTTGGCTGCGCTGTCAAGGGGGTCCAAGATTCCTTCCGTTTATCATAACGGGAAAGCCCGCGCAGGGTCCCTACCCATACATAGTCTTCATCGACAGCAAGTCCATACTCACCCACATGGTTGTGGAGCAGCCCCTTGATATCTCTAAACGCTGCCCAAGTGCCAGAGGCGAAATGGAATCTTCGAAGCCCATTATTGGGTGCAGCTAACCATAGATAGTCATCATCAGCTGCCAGTTCAAGCGTTCCGCGTCCTGATCTGATAGTCGTCCATTCCTTGTTCCGCCTGTCGTATCGCGTAACACCTGCATCGTCCCAAGGTCTGTAGAGTATCCAAACATCGTTCTTTGTTGCGACAATACGCCTAATAGTTCTCGCAGCAAGCACGTCGTTCGTTGAAAAGGTCGTCCACTGTTTTGTCTTCTTATCGTATCGTGACAACGGGCGGTTACTGCCCCTGTCCCACTCCGAACGTGCAATCCAAATAAAATCGTCATCCACAGTAATCCACTCCCCACCTCTACCTGCCAGTCCATCCCTTGGTCCGAAATCCTTCCACTCACGGGTGATTTCATTGTAACGAGTGAGCCCACGTCCAGATGCATACCAAACTTCGGGGCCATCAACCCCGAGTGCATTTACACGCTCAATCTGGCGACTATCTTCTGGTTCAACCACTTCCCATGTCCCAGTCGCTTTACTATAATGGTTTAACTCCAAACCTATCATCGGAATGACCCAGACGCTCAACTCACTCACAGCAATTTTACTTATATCGTTTGTAGAGAGCCCATCCTCTGTTGTAAAATGCTCCCATGTATCCGTCTTTTTATCGTAGCGGAGAACTCCATAGTCTGTTGTAAACCAGACCGCGTCGGTGTCAATATACGTCCAACGCACGAGTGTCATGGACCTTTTCTGAGTAGACTTCAGAATATCCAAGCGTGTGAAACGTCGCCACGTTTCTGTTGGACGATGAAACCGCACAATACCACCGTTCGGTGAAGTACCCCAGTTATTGAACCAGATGTAATCACCATCAAACTTGATGTGCGAGACCTTGGTTTCAAGGAACGGCTTTCGCACTGGACGGGACTGATGTAGTATCTCCCTTCCACTTTGCGTATTATATTCAACAAGCCCCGTGTCTGTAGCTAACCAGAGTGTTCCATCCGCTCCACACAGGATATCGCGAACATTATACGGTATACTTGAGAGGGAATTCCAGGAATCGGAAGCGATCGTGTAGCTTCCCAAACCCTGAGGTGTGCCGATCCAGAGGATGCCATCTTGAAAGGCGAGTGCTGTGACATTGGGTGAGGGTAATTGTTTGTTAAAGGAGAGCGGCATCCAATGCTGGCGGGTCCTGTCATATTTTGCAAGCCCTTGGCGTGTTCCTGCCCAAATTGTGCTCACACAGGCACAATTTGGCTCTGCTTCACATTGTGTTTGTTCTTCGTTTTCGCCTGTAGAAAGGAGGACGTTAACGTAAGAATTGGGAAGCCCATCAGCAACACGGTGCATCTCCTGGCCTTCAACCGAATACTGCCAAACACCTTCCGCACCACCAAACCAAATTGTGCCCACACATGCACAATTTGGCTCTGCTTTACATTCGTTCACACCACGAACAAGTACAGATAATATGAGTGGATTTTTGGGTGTTTCCGTCAGGGCAAGTTGTGTCCATTCCTGAGAAGTTGTATCATACATTGCAGGACCGGAACTCGTACCAAGCCAGATGCGGTGGTCTTGTGATACAGCATCGGTATCAACTGATGTTACAAAAGCCTCGCCCCGCGTCTGCACCCAAGATGGTGTCTGAAACGTCCAATCATCGCCTAAATACGGCCGTGTACCAAGCCCTCGATCGCTTCCAATCCAGACTCGGGAATGGCTTTCGGTTCTCGGCTCTCGGCTGTCAGCCTGTGGCGGTTGCGTATTACTTTCTGCCCCAGACTGCTCGATTGTTGACTGCTGATGAGCAATATATATCGATGTGATATAGGGAGTTGGCAATCCATCTTCTTTAGAGATGACTTCCCAATTGCGCGTGTGAGGAGAGTAAATTGAAATCCCAGCAACTGTCGCCAACCAGAGGTTTCCATCTGCGTCACGTGCTATATCTCGTACATCGTTGTCGGCGAGAAAATCGGCTTGCTTATAAATCGTCCATTCACCGGTTACCTTATCAAAGCGGCTCACCCCATCCTCTTTGCTCGCAAACCAGACATCATTACCCTGCGTTGTGATCCAGCTCACGTGATTGCTCGCCAATCCATCTGCTTTTGTGTAGTGGACCCATGTGTTGACAGGCTTGATGAAACGATGCACCCCCGCATTGGCAGTTCCAAACCAGACCTGGAACCCATCGGCACGGATACAGGTGAGCATATTACTTCTCAGCAAATCCGTTTTCGTATATGTTTTGATAAACGTTTGATCAACTTGATTGTATTGACTGACACCCTCATTTTGTGTGCCAAACCAAACGCTGTCATCATCCACCGCAATCGTTGCAATCTCGCTGTCTATCAAACCATCTGATTTCGTATAGTTATTCCAAGAATCGGTATCTCGGTGGTAGCGACTTACGCCACCTTTGCTGAATCGCGGATCTTCATCCCAGCCATGCGGATCCGGGTTTATTTCCCTATCAGTACCAACCCAGACGTACTCCGACTCGACGGCGATCGTTGTAATTACCTCGCTGACCAACCCGTCTTTCCGAGTACGTACCGCCCAACTATCAATCGTTTTGTCATAACGGTTCAACCCCTCGGATGTCCCAAACCATACGTAGTTCCCGTCCACCGCAATAGAGGAGACATGGTCGCTCGCTAAACCATCAATAGTTCGGTAGGTCGCAAAAGTGTTTGTTTGCATATCATAGCGGCTCACACCCTCATCCGTAGCGAACCAGACCCATTGCCCATCAACCGCAACGGCATTTACTATATCGTTCGCCAACCCATCTTCCATCGTATAGTGTATCCACTTATCCGGCTGGCGATCCCAGCGCGAAACCCCTCTCGCCGTCGCAATCCACACATTGTCTGAATCCGCAGCAATACAGTTAACCTCGCTGCTAACAAGCGTCCGTTCCACGGACCACGTCTTCGCAGGGACCAAACCTGCTTGGGAATCTTCAAAGGGTACATTGGATTGCTGGTCAGTTGCTAATGTCCCACACCCGATAACAAGAAACAGAGGCAGCAACAAAACACATACGACGGGCGTAAAATTTAAACACTGGTGCTTGAATTTTGCAAGTCGGGGTCCCCACCCGGGGTCTCCATCGGCTAATTGGAAGGGGCTACAGCGGAGCGGAGGTTCACTTTGATCTGCTTGTTTTATCATCTTGATTCTCCCAGCTAACTTTGAATCCCATAATCGAAGGACTACTCTTACCGTTTGGCAATTATTATGCCATAAAAAAAAATCATAAACAAGGAAAGCGTAACCACGAGAATCGCTCTTACCGATTCTTTCTTATACCTACTCCCTGCCGAACCATCCAGAATGCGCTGTTAGTCAATCAAGATCTGTTCGATAGAGTGGACGAACAAGAGATCTCTTACGCCATTATAACGCTGCAATATTTGATACAATTCGTCAGAACCAAGGTCTTCCGCCGTTAATCCTGTGATGACTAAGTCAGCCTGATCGGAGCGGTGAATTACCTCCTCTTCCAAAGTTTCTATGCTGTCGTAGGGGATAGAGGTCACATTCTGCATAGAGATCGGCAATCTCCCTTCTCTCATCAGTGTGGAGAGTTTGTCCGCTTCATTTCCAGCCTCACGCTCAGCAACCGTAGATTCCGAACAAGCGAAAAGGCTAATTTCAGCACGCTTCCAGTCCGGGTGTCCAATGATAATATACGCCAATAACAACATCATGGGAGCGTTTTTTAAATTTTCCTCTGTCACCCATACATGGATTGAAGACTTATAACCGAAACGGTAATTGGTTGACCTCAGGATCAGGACGTTGAACAGTGAATTTACAGCAATTCGTGCGCCTTGTTCAACATCCTTAATTTCCTCTTCACTCTCCTGATCAAACTCAAGGAAGATGGAATTATTAGGCAAACCGGAAATTCCCGGCATTTGTACTATCTGCGTGAGTGCGAGTTGAAAGGTTGGAGAAATCAAGGTATCCACGAAGATACCGGCTTTACTCGCCTCCGTCAGTTTGATTAATTCATTGACATGAAGACGTGCCTTTATCTCATTCGGAAATGTGTAATCACCAAGAAAAAGTTGAATTAAGTGACCGAACCCGTGCCTATGACATATACACCGGAGTAAGTCGAAATGTCCAAGCCGTTGTTCCTCTACTCGTGTCACGGCAACAATCGAAGGACGCCATCCCCCTTCAGATGTCATCACGCGACTTTTCTGCAGCGTCGTCTGTAACCACCGGGTTAACTGAAACATTGTCCCTTGGAAGATTGCGGATAAGTCGCGTTCGCCTTGGAGGCTGCGGCGGAGCCCAATATAGGCACCTACCATCAGGACAATCGCGATGAGTGCATACAGCGCACTTATCTGAACCATCATCAAACCGCACATCACAGTACCCAACAAAGACAGATACCAACGAGAATGAAAAGTCGGACGATAGGACGGATTGCTGGCAAAATGTTCAAGGAATGAAACTGTGCAGAGCGCACCGTAAGTTACCATGAAGAACATGCTAAGAATCTGAGCAATAAAGTCAACACCACCTATGACGACAAACACGAGAGCGATGACACCCGACACGAATGTCGCATATATCGGCTCTTGGGTCTTCCCTACGCCTTTTTCCATCAAACGGTTCAGTCGCGGAATTGGGAAAACGTTATCGCGGGCAAGCATCTGAAGCGTTCTTGGTGCTACCATTATCGAGCCAAGCGCGGAAGAAAGTGCAGCTGCCCCCAATCCGATGTAGATTGCAGGACCCCATAGCGAAATTTGCGCCATGATAAATTGGTCTTTATCCAACTCCTCAGGTGTAGCACTTTCCCCTAACTTGACAGCAACAAGGACGTATATTACCATACCAGCGAATGTCGCTCCGATCGTGCCGAGCGGGATACTTCTCTGAGGATTCTTCAGATCCCCCGACAACCCCAAGCCTGCAATCATACCTGTGAAGGCAGGAAAACACGTCGCAAAAACTGTACCGAAATTATTCGGGTTTTCAATGCGTGCTGTAAGATTCAGTCCTTCGGGCCGTATAGATTCGGGACCTTCGCCAAATAGGAAAGCGAGAATTGATGCCGCAAGCATTACGCAAACACACCAGAGAAGTTTTACCCCTACGCCCGCGCCCTTAGTTAACATCACTACCATCATCAGGAGCGTACAAGGCAGGCTTACCCAACGGGCATCCGGCCTGAAACCGTATGTAGTTTCAACCCATTCATACACCGGTTGAAACGATTCCGCAAAAGCGACTATATAGAAAGCAACCGAGATCGCTTGAGAAATATATAGAGCGATCCCGATAGTGCCACCAATACTCGCGCCGAAAGAGCGGCTGACAATGTAGTACGCACCACCACCTGCTACCCGACGGTTCGTCGCAATTTCAGACACCGCCAGAACTGTCGGAACCGTCACGAGATGCCCAAGCAAGACAACCATGAGTGTACCCCAGAGCCCGACATGCGCGACAGCGTAACCGAATCGTAAAAAGAGGATCGCACCGAGAATTGTACTGATTGAAGCCAGGAATACAGGAGCAGTGCCAAAACTGTGACCGGACTGACTTTCAGATTTTTGTGATGCTTCTGAAAACATACACACTCTCCTTTATGTTTATGAGAACTCTCGAAAAAACAGATAAAAATTATCACGAAGTTCTGACAGACGAAATTGTCGCTATTTTTTAAGCATACAATCGAAGAATCGAAACTTCCCTGCTACCGACGATTAACACACAAAGTGTGTCATCGCCGCTATTATTATGCCATAAAAGCATCTCATAAGCAAGAAAAGCATAATTTAGATACGGACGTTCAGTTCTTCTGTAGGCGGTGAATGCCCTCAGGCATTCATACCCCGGTGAAGTCCATACGGACTTCATACCGTTGATTTTTCATGCCATAAGGCATGAATACCGTTGATTCTGATTCGGATTTCCAAATTTTACCCCGGTGAATGCCACACGGCATTCATACCGTTGATTTACGCGGCAAAATTTGTCTTAGCTTTACATTTTCCGACTTCTTCTTTCCGATCTATGATGTCCAAATAATTCTAAAATCTACCATAAATGACCCTGAGCACGTTAAGAACCGATTTGACAAAAACTTTCAGATGCCCTACAGTATACCTGAAGAATGGAACAACAACCCGAATCAACTTTAGAGACGGAGGTATTTCTATGCCATTTGGAGATAATGACTGGCTCGCTTTAACCCAAGAACCGACATTGGAGCCAGATATCCCGATCTGCGACCCACATCACCATTTTTGGGATTTCCGAACCGAGCGTATTCCTTATCAACGGTATCTGCTCCACGAGTTGATAGCAGATATTAATAGCGGACACAATGTACGTTCTACCGTATTTGTTGAGGCGAGAGCCATGTATCGCGCTGATGGACCAGAGGAGATGCGCCCTGTCGGTGAGGTTGAATTCGTGCAAGGCTTAGCAGCTGCAAGCGCAAGCGGTCTATACGGCACGAGTCGCGCTGCCGCAGCGATTGTCGGACACGCAAACCTGAATCTCGGCGAGCGAGTTGAACCCGTACTGGAAGCCTTGCAGGCAGCAAGTCCAAATCGGTTTCGTGGGATTCGCCACTCTGTTACTTGGGATCCGCATCCAGAAATAGCAGGAGCCTCTGCTTACAGAACAGAAGGACAACTGGCGCGTGAAGACTTCCGCGCGGGGGCACGCGTGCTGGCAGGTATGGGAATGTCTTTTGAGGCTTGGTTATATGCCCCACAACTCCCTGAACTCGCTGATTTCGCGAAAGCCGTCCCCGATCTGACGATTATTTCAAACCACATCGGCGGTTTGCTGCGGGACGGTCCTTATGGCGGTCGAGATGACGAAGTGCTGGCAAATTGGCGGAGCGGTATCGCCGCAGTAGCGGCGTGTCCTAATGTACACATGAAACTCGGCGGTATTGGAATGCCTCGCACCGGCTTTGATTGGCACGAACGGGAAGAGCCAATCGGTTCTGAAGAGTTAGCGGAATCTATGGCACCCTTTATGAATTACTGCATTGAACAATTTGGTCCGGAGCGGTGCATGTTTGAAAGCAACTTCCCGGTTGACAAGGTTTCGTTCTCCTACCACGTAATGTATAATGCCTTTAAACGATTGTCATCGGGTTATTCGGGCGACGAACGCGCTGCACTGTTCCACGACACGGCTGCTCGTGTGTATCGAATAGACGTTTAAGACAACAGGGCGAGGGGAATAGATTCAAAATTATCCGTCTCGCCCTATGGTATATTTAATCTTTACTCACCTTGAACCAGTTTAAACTTGTGTGCTGCCTCTTCCACACCGATGAATCGGCTGTAAATCGCTACGTGGCTCAGCTTGCCTTCCCAATTCCGACCACCACTCGCTTCATCACCGAAAAGCAACGGATAGAGTTCCCAATTGCTGAAATCCCCTTGTATTCCGTTACTAACATGGACAAGTTCACCATCAATGTAACAATAGATGTTTCTGTCAAAATAACTGACGAGGACGTGCATCGGTTTATCCGCCTCAATCTCACCGAAAGAGAACTCACCGTTCATGGCATTCGTTCCGGTTCGCGGCGTGCGGATTCGAACAGCAAAACGGTTGCCATTTTGTCCCAAGGTGAAGTTACGGTGGGTAGCGTCCCTTGAGAATGAGATAATCCGAGCAGGACCGCTCTGGTCCAGATTGTCTGTTGTAACGAGACACTCAAGCGTCAATTGATTGCTCGCCTGACATGCTGCGAGAAGTGTTTCATTCACATTCTCGGTGAGGAAAGCACCATCGGTCAGATCTATCTGTCCATCCTCACTGATTTTCGCCGCGCTGCGTGACTCAACGTCTCCACTGTCCTCAAGAGTGCTGTCCCAAAGAAAAACAAGTCCGTCGCGCGAACCTGGAAATTCTCTGTGCGTTCCGAGGTCAGCCGGTGCCTCTGGCAATACATAGATTGCCAAGGATGTCGTTGCCGTGTCACCTTCCTCGTCCATCACCGTGAGCGTAGCAATGTATCGCCCCAAACTTTCATAAAGATGCGTCGGATTTGATTCAGTGGACGTTGTGCCGTCTCCGAAGGTCCAGTGGTGTGCCAGATCCCCTGCCGCTGAGAAAGTCACTGTGAGTGGTGCGCTCCCTTGAAGCACATCGGCGAATGCCTTCGCTTCTGGACGGAGTTTCTCGCCTGGTCTGTACGGTATAAAACGATACGCAAAACCACTGCGGGGTGCAGCGAACGTATATTCTCCAAGGTGTGCTGTACCGACAGGGATAACTTTCATGTTCCAAGTATCCACACGATCAACTTTATATGGCTGCTCTCCTTGCAAATCCAGTGTTATCGTCTGCGGTTCGGTTGTATAAGTTAGATAGTATTCCCCATGTTTCGCGAGGATATACCGTCCCTTGTCATCACCGATTGGTTCAAGCGTATCAAACGCAGGTGCCTCCGCCATGAACTCTTTGAGAAACGCAATTCGAGGTGGACTCTCACCGTGCAGCACACCACCTTTCGCCCACCAGAGGAGGTCTTCCGGGTGTTTGTATGTCTCTCCGTGTCCGACATAGCATCCAGAGACTGTCCCTGCCCAAAAGCGTTGTACCATCTCTTCCGCCGTGATATTTCCCCAACCCTGCGGAATATCACCCTCATAGCGGCACTCATCGTAGATAACAGGTTTTCCGTATTGCGTGCGAAAGTCGATGCCGCCTGCCATGTAAGAGGTTTGGATGCTTGTATGTGTCACCCACGGTTTGTTGTGATCGTACCAGCGCGATCCATTGTGAATGCCACGTAACCGCTGATACGGATCCTCGGCTCGGATAATTTGGAAAAACCGATCCCAATCTGATTCTTCTTTCGCGCGCATAAAATCGTATTCATTGGCGAGGGACCACCAGACGTTTCGGAATGCCGCCAAGCGAGCAACAGCATAACGTATGTATCGGTCATCGCTTTCGGCATCCATGTACTCGAAACCCCATCGGTCGTAGGTATGAAACAAGATGATATCCGCCTCAATACCGAGGTCCAAGAGGTTTTGCACGCGCCGTTCAAAATGCTGCCAGAATTTGGGATTGAATTTTGTGAAGTCCCAATCCTTTAGCGGTTTCCCTTCAAAGGGATAGTAGACAGGTTCATTTTTGTTGTAGACGTAGTCTTTTGGAAAAATGCACATCCGCATTTTGTTGAAAGGTGTTTCGGCAAGGGTTTGGAGCGTCTGTTCCTCCATCGCATTCCCCTGATGCACCCAGGCATAACAGGTTGTTCCAAACTGATGATACGGTGTCCCATCGGCGTATTGCAAGTAAAAGTCTTTATAGACGCGCACAGGTCCGTGGTTTGCTTCGGACGGTTCAACACACGTAAACTGTCCTGTTTTACCGTCGAGTTCAGTCCTGTTACTTTTCGTCGTATACGTCCATTCGCCGACTGCATCAGGCATGAACCGGACTTTGTAAACCCCATTCCCATCATAAAAGCCGTGTGGTTCAAAAGTCCGACCATTCTGTGTAAATTTCGCTGTTAACTGAACCTCAGTGAACGGATTTCCTGTGTCTGGTCCATTTAAAGTCACTTCATATACGCCCCAACATTCAACCATACGCATCTCCGATTTTTGTGCATTCGCGAGCGAAATTGCCATTGCAAAAAGCACTATTGGTAAAATGTATCTTACCATTAGACTTCTCCATAAAGGCGGGTTAGCACTTCCCGGCAAACTTGTATATTTACCGTTTAGGTGTACTTCGCAAGCGCGCCTTTTTGATTACCTTCTCGGCGGTTTAATCATCAGGTCTTCAACAATATGGACATACTCACTATCCGACAACCTCGGATCCAGATAAGACCGAAAGCCCGGTTTCATCTCCCATTCATACCCATTCGATAACCTACCTTTGCCTTCTGTAATCTCAGCAAAATAATCACCAATACCTCGCACACCGTATAAGACCGCAAGCTGATCCCAACTGGAACGTCCCTTGTACTGCCCGTTGAACCGCTGATAAAACGCTTCTTGCACAGGATTTTCAGCAGGTGTCTCTGAGAGCCTCGCGCCAGTGTGGACAGATTCGCCATGCTGGCTGATAACGAGCGGCGTGGGCCAATTGTGAATAACATATTCTGATTGATTAATCAGACCGTGGCGAACCGTGTTATAAGGGTCGTCAATAAGCACAGCCATCACCACGAGTTCGGTAACCTTTTGGGTAATGAGGTCAGGATTGGTTTTCAGGAGATCGTAGAGATTATTGAGAAACCCGACACTGATGATTGTCACTGAATTATCAGGTTGTTCACTGAGCACCTGGAGATAAAGCTCCAAAGAACTCGGTGTTGGATTAATGGGAAGATTGTGTGTGAAATTAGCAAGCGCATCCAGATAGCTTGACTCATCAGGATCGGCGAGATCCCCCTTATAGACACCAATGGGAATATTCCCACGGTTATACCACGTATTTATCGCGCAAATAGCGTTGGCAGCACTCGGATGCACTTCGTTGAAAGAGATCGCAAGAATTTCTGCCTCTCCGTTATCTGCCAAAGCGTGTAAAACAGCCAACGCGCCAACATCATCTACATCGGTAGACATATCAGTTTCAAATATCACCTTTTTGGGTAGCATTCTCTCAGCACCTTCTGCCAACAGGTTGGATGGCGTCATTATCATAGCGAAAAACATCAATATTGTTAGAAAATACGAATCTTTCAAGTTCTACTCCTAATAAAAAAGAGAAACTGCCCGCATTTACGCCTTCGCACCGTCAGCCTTCTCGAAAAAAGCCTCTTTCGTACTGAGACGCTTCCAACCCTCAATAATTTCTTCATAAGCTGGCGGTTCATCTTTGTCATGAATACGGTCTCGGTCATCCAGCCAAGCGATAATGCGACGCACACCTTCAACGAATGGAATTGTGTAACCGAAGTTTAAATCAGTTTTCGCTGCCGTGTTATCGAAGATGTTATTGTATTGGAAGTTCTCTCTGCACCATTCCGCTGTCTTTGGCGCAATTTCAGATAACAGGTCGGTCGGGATGTGAATTAGTTCAGGTTCTGGGGCATTCATCGCCTGCGCAACCGTCTGATGGTACTGATTCCACGTCATCGGTTCCTCGCTTGCCGTGTGGTAACCTTTCCCAAATGTCTGCTGATTGCCGACGGCTTCAGCGAATGCCCGCCCAACATCGTCCCGATGACATGCCGCCCAGAGAGACGAACCGTCGCCGTGCGTGATAATCGGTTTGCCGAGACGGATACGATTAAAGTAATAAGCACCGCCGAGCCCCAACGAATGAATCAGCTCGCGTCCCTCGCCGTAAGTGTGGGCAGGACGGATAATCGTGACCGGAAAATCACCGCGTTCGTGTGCTGCTTCCAAGAGTCGCTCGCACTTCTCTTTATTATAGGCGTATGGAAAGGATGGCATCGGCTGCCGCTCTGCATCTTCGCGAATAGGATAGTGGCGTGCAGGTTTGGTATAAACATCGACCATGCTACAAAAAATGAACTGACCGATGCGTCTGCGAAACGCACGGACCGCACTTTCAATATCCGTTGGAACAAAACCGATCATGTCGATGACGGCATCGAAACTCCCCGTTCCCGCCATTTGCGCTTCAAAAGCGGCGTAGTCCTTTCGATTGCCAGTAATGGTTTTATATCCTTCCGGGATATCCGCCTCCGTTTGCCCGCGATTGTAGAGCACTACGTCATCGCCACGCTCGACAAGAAAGCGCGTAATCGCTGTGCTAATTAGCCCCGTGCCACCAATAATCAAAATCCGCATGCCTGTCCCCGATCCGTTTCAAAACTGAAAATTTCTTCTACTGCTAAGTATATGTGAAAAATTGAGGCATGTCAAGAACTTCTGTGCCGCGAGACTTTTGAACAGATCTGTCCAGAAATTGAACAGTGGAAACCAGTTTGTCCGCCAATATCGACGGAAACCCTTCCCTAAAGGCGTTTTGCAGGTGAATTGCCTTTGGCACAGAAATTGCTCACATATACTAACACAACCGCGAACCAACCGGGAAAGCCTGCCTCCTTGAAAAAATTTGGAGCGATGCAATGGGTTTTCCCATATCTCAATTGTTGCATCGCTCCACTTTTATCAATCCGCAGAAAAAACAGACCGACGAACAGGTAAGGAAAACAAAAAGTGATACACCAACAAACCTTTGTATGCCTCTTTTTGCTTGCATTAATTCCGCTAAGTGCCAAAGCGTTTCCGCCAGCTTCGCCTGCAGGTGGAAACTATTTAGTCCTTGATGGCGTGGATGACTACGCAGTTTTGGACTTTGAAGCCTTCGGCATACTCTTACCGAAAGGCACACTGGTAGGTAAAAACGGTGCGAAGACGGGTATCCCACTCGCGGTCGAAGCACAAGGAAAACTTGCAACAACATGGGGAGAACTTAAGCAATGAAATCCCTAAAAAGACTTCTATGAGCTGTTATATTCTGGTTTCTGATCGGAAGTTCACGCAGTGCTGTTTTCAAAAGAAAAGGACCGTGAAAGGAGCAAACAATGCAATTCAGATTTTGTATAGGTCGGAGGTTTCCCATGAAAACGGTTAGTACCCTTTTAAGACAAAGTTCGCAAGTCCTTATTGTCCTGATGAGTCTTGTCTACTTTCCCTGTCTCGCCTTAGCGCTTGAACCTATCGGCACGATTGGACAACCTATCCCAGAGCAGCACGTTTTTCTTTCCAATGAAACCATCCTGCGTGTCGTGCCAACACATATTCAGGTTGTTAATCCACACACGAACGAAGTGATCGACGAATTCGGTGAGCGAATACATCAACCAACACACGTCAGCCATGTTGTCATCAGTCCAACTGCAGAATATCTATCAATCTTGAACGCCTCTGTTGATTCAAGGAGAACTACCGTAAACATCTGGGATGTCAATGCCCGTGAACAGATATTTCAATGGGACATGGCAGGTATTATCAGAGTCGCATCATTCAGTCCAACAGCACCACTGTTCGCAACCTCCTATGATGATCAGATTCAGCTATGGAATTGGCAAACCGGTGCGTTTATAGGAAAAATGATAGGTCAACGCCGTCCGTGGGAGCAATGCCATCCCCACAGGAACGGCAAAATCTGTTCGTCCTATTCAAGAGATCACGCTTCAGTTTTTACGCCAGATGGTCGCTATCTTATTGTCGCGTCAACGCGTCCAGACGTTGAATTGTGGAACGCCCAAACACGCCGCTTGGAAGGGCATTTTGAAGGACACACCGGTAACTGGGTTGAAGACGTAGTTATTAGTCCCGACGGAACACGCCTCGCAACGTTTGAAGAAGGTTGGAACGAAGTTTACGTCTGGGACATAGAAACGCAACAACTTTTATGGCAAGAACACAGCGGCATTGAAGCCATTTCGAGTCTGGTTTTCAGCCCAGACAGTCAATACCTCTATGTCGCTTCACGGATAGGAACACGCAGTTCGTCGGGTCAGGGCCCTTGGGATGGCTGGAACGATCAGGTCAGGGTCTGGGAGGTCGAATCTGGAAAACAGATGGATACACTCGGCGACGACTTTTACATCCTTGATACAATAGTAATCTCCCCAGATGGGAAAACACTGCTCTTGCACTATTGGGATGCTGTCGTGATTTGGGACGTCCAAAGCAAACAGCCCTTGAACGTTTGGTCGGATTTCGCCTACTGTTGGAAGGATATGCTGAGTCCAGACGGTCAAACCTTAATCACGCCCGGCAGTATTGGATCGTGTTGTGGAAGCGCGAGGCAGATACCTTCATCTTTCAATACGCATGGCAGGTGCCGGAACTCTGGAGTAGCCGCCATTCAAGACCCGCCTTCGCCTCCGCTGCGGACGGTTCGCCTGTGCTGGCAGTCCCCAGAGAACATGATACCCAAATCTGGAAACTTTTACCAGAGCGTCCTGAACTCCTCACAACGCTTGACGTAGGATTTCCAGTGCACTTTAGTCCGGATGGGCGTTATCTTTTCGCTGGCCAAGACTACAACCTCCAAATCTGGGATTGGCAGACAGAAACCCAACTCAATCACGTCTCTATTCCAGAGTATTTTGATGTCAGCCAAGATGGGACAATTCTCCTTTCGTATGCCAATACAGGACAAATCCAAATCTGGGACGGAAGTGCCCTGCTACCCTCGCAGCCTGTCGCTGTTGAACCGCAGGATAAGCAAATCGTCATATTGGGAGCGATAAAGCGGAACCAACTCCTACAAAACTTCCCGAATCCTTTCAACCCAGAAACGTGGATTCCGTTTCGACTCGCAGCCGAAAGTGATGTCACTATACACATCTACGCACCTACAGGTCAATTGGTGCGTCGCTTATCCCCAGGGATAATACCCGCAGGAGACTATTCATCACAATCAGAAGCAATTTATTGGGACGGACGCAATCAGACCGGCGAATCCGTGAGCAGTGGGATCTATCTTTATACAATTGACGCTGGTGACTTCTCAGCAACCCGTAAAATGCTTATTCGGAAGTGAACAGGAACAGACCAGGGCTATTTAGTTTTCGGTTCCGTTCTCGGTTTTCATTTACATAAGTTAAGGTTTGGACGCAATATCGCGAGCACAACTCGCTCCTACCCCCTCATTTTTGTTAGGCGAGGATGGCTTCGGCCTTCGGGCTTCGCCTCCCACCCTTTTTGCAGGCAGAAAATCTGCTTGTCTTCCTAATAAATTCGCATATTTTTCTTTTTATGCAGTTTTTTCTACTTGTAAATTCGTCTTTAATAATAGAGGATATGGACTGTACTGCATTTCTTAATTTTACGAGGATGGGATTATTAATATCCTTGACCTTGTCGCACGCCAAACGATTTCTAAAACTTTATCAAAAGGAGCAATCAATGAAAAGATTTTACGCATTTTTTCTCATTTTACTTGCAATCACGACTTGGATACTTCATCTTGCCATCGCTCAAGAAGAAGAAGATTGGATGCCGGATCCGAACTTGCGAAAAGCAGTTCGAGAAAAACTTGGAGTTCGTGAAAACGAGCCCTTGACCCTGGAATATATGCAACTACACTTAACAAATCTTATTGCAACAGATAAAGGGATTGTAGATCTTACCGGCTTAGAACTGGCAACTGATTTGCAGGTACTTGGTCTCGGAAGGAACAAGATTCATGACCTATCTCCTTTGTCCGGTCTAACCAAACTTAGTTTTCTTGATTTGGGAGGCAACGAGATTTCAGACCTATCGCCCCTCGCGAGGTTAGTCAACCTTGACTTGCTGCGATTAGGGGGCAACCAAATTACGGATGTTTCGCCCCTCGCGGGGTTGGTAAATCTAAAAGTGCTTTCGCTTAGCTACAATCAGATTGTGGATTTATCGCCCCTCGCGGGCTTACCAAACCTTGAAAATCTCGAGATCCAGGGTAACGAGGATAATAAGGTTCTTTCTACGCTTCCACGATCGAAGTTGATGCAATTCGGGTACGATGAAACTTGTGATTTAGCGGGTGTCCCGATTTCTGAGCGCATTGAGAATCGTGAGTATCCTTCTATTTTCTCGGCTTGGGGAAATATCATCAACTTACCAAATCTATCGTGGAAGGAACGCTTAGCATATCATGACGAGCATTGGAGTAGCCTACTGTTTCACCTGAAATGGCTTCCAACCTCTGAAGGTTTGAAAACACTTCTGCATGTTGAATCTGCAAAGGAATATCGGGATGAGATGCTTTCTCTGAACCCAAACATGATTTTCATTGTTCCGATGAATTATTGGGCCGTAAATCCCGGTGAGTATCCAGACGATTGGCCCTATTGGGTGAGAGATGAATCAGGGGAAAGAATTGTGGTTGATGAGGATTCATTTCTTATTGACTTCACACAACCAGAAGTGCGAGACTTTATGGTCAGGCGAGCGGTTGCGTTTGCGAAATGCGGTCTCTATGATGGTATTTTTTTCGATGTGTGGCGGGATGATTGGCGCAACAGGGAGGACGCTCACTACTACACTTATGATGTCCACGAAGCAGCGATTACAATGCTTCGGCGTATCCGTGAGGAGGTCGATGCTATCAGAGATAACTTCCTTATCATTGTCAATACGAATGACACCAAAATACCGCACTCAGCACCCTACGTTAATGGAATGTACATGGAAACGATAGGTCCTTATACGCATCAACATCTTACTGAAATAGAGAGCACACTCCTTTGGGGTGAGCAGCATTTACGAGAACCGCGAATAAACAGTTTAGAAGGGTGGGGGATACCGAGCGAACCCTTTAACAGCCAACAGAACCAACAACGGATGCGCTTATTTACGACAATGAGTCTCACACATTCCGATGGTTTTATGAGACTTTATAGGGGAATTACGAGTCTCGCGCCACATACGCACTTCTATGATCATCGGGATCTGATTGAGAAGAAACATTCAGAGGTTCATGAACGCGGTGAGCCTCATTCACATCCAGAACTCTATTGGTATCCATTCTATGATGCCCCTTTAGGTCGTCCCGTTGGCGGTGATGAAACGAAAGGGCAGCGCTACGTCAATCGCGCTGGCGTGCCTATTGAAGGGATATTTATCCGCGAGTATACCAATGGTTGGGCGGTGTACAACCGTTCTGGCAAGGAACAACAGATTGAACTCCCAGAGAAGGTATCAGGCGTTGCCAGCGGTGTGACGGAGAAACGCTCGCATGTGCTACCTGACTTAGACGGTGAGATATACCTGAAAACCCCCGTGCAAGTCGCACCCGGAAAATACCCACCCCTCTATTGGACAGACGCAAGAATAGGTGTTCTCTACCACCTTGCCAATAATAAGGTGGAAAATCCTGTGCCAAGGGTCCAGAACGCAATCAGTCTCGCTGTGGATGCAGCCCCTGGAAAACTCTATTGGACGGAAAAAACAGGCAACCGAACCGGGAAAATCCAAAGCGCAAATCTTGACGGGACAAACACACAACTCGTTAGGAACCTGACAAGCGTGCCTCTCGACATCGCGATTGATACCACAGCCGGTAAACTCTACTTGAGCAACGCCTGGGGCAAAATCCAACGCATGAACTTAGACGGCTCCGATTTCCAACCCAACCTCGTTACAGACTTGAAAACGCCGCAGAACCTCGTCTTAGATACAACGAATAGCAAACTCTATTGGATAGAACAGACGAGTAAGACGACTGGAAAGATCCAACGCGCTAACCTTGACGGATCGAATGTGCAATTAGTCAAGAAATTGACAAGCGCACCGCACGGCATGGCTCTTGATGCTGTAAATAGGAAACTTTACCTGACCAACGCCTGGGGTAAACTCCAACGTATGAACCTCGACGGTTCCAACTTTCAGCCGAATTTCATTACAGGCTTGGTGTCTCCAGGACAAGTCATTGTGGATGTCACAGGCGGTAAAGTCTATTGGACAGAGAAAGGGAAACTGCGGCGCGCTGGCCTTGACGGTGGAAACATCCAAGATGTCGTTATAGGATTAGGTGAACTCACTGACATCGCCCTCGGTATCCAGACGGGTCCTATGGACGTTGCCGCTGCACCTGCAACACAGACAGTTGTTGAACAGACATCGCTCCTCACCAACTATCCAAACCCATTCAATCCGGAGACGTGGATACCCTACCACTTAGCAACTGACACCGACGTGGAGATCCGCATTTATGATACGCGGGGCAGCATCGTCCGTAGACTGGATCTCGGTCATCAACGAGAAGGCTACTATACGAGTCGGAGTCGCGCGGCGTATTGGGACGGTAGAAATGATGTTGGTGAACGCGTCGCCAGTGGTATCTATTTTTATCAACTCAAGGCAGATAACAGGTCCTTCCTGCGGAAGATGGTTATTTTGAAATGAACCAGAGTTGACCAAGCTTAAACAGCCCTCATGCTGTTAGGCGAAGTCTTCATGCCTCGCCCTACCCATTTCTTCTCTCAGGCGATACGAGATTTTTCTCTTGCACCCCAACTCTGAAGTTGCTATGATAGTTGCAAACAAAGCATATATCCTCTTGGCAAACAGTGTAAGGCAAAGACAGACATGAATAACTATCGTATAGCAATCATCGGTTTAGGCGGCATGGGTGGAGCTCATGCCCAAGCAGTAGAGTTAGAAGAGAACTGTGAACTCGTCACCGGCGCGGAAATCAACCCAGAGCGAGCAAAAGCGTGGAGCGAACGGTTCGGCATCAAAGCCATCTATGACGACTATGAAAAGATGCTTGACGAAGAACAACCCGACATCGTCATCGTTCCTACGCAGGCACCGATGCACCATCCACCAACGATCGCCGCAGCACGGCGCGGCATCCACGTTTTCTGTGAAAAACCAACTGCCCTAAACCTGATTGAAGCCGACGAGATGGTCGAAACCTGCGACCGACACAACGTCAAGTTTGCCATTAACCATATCAAACGTGCCAGTCCCTATAACCGTCACGTCCTTTCGTTGATCGAAAAGGGTGAAATCGGCGATGTTGTGTTGCTGAAGGCAACCGACAAAGGCGGACGCAAGGTAGGCAACTCGCTCATGGAAATGGGTACGCATCTCTACGATTGGCTACGACTTTTCAGTGGCGATGTCGAATGGACACACGCACATCTCGTACAGATGGACGGACGCGAGTCAACCGTTGACGACATCAAACACACCCAAGAGGTCCACGCGTTTGATCGCGATGCTGGGCTTGTGCTCGGCGAACGCGGACACGCCGCCTTCCGTTTCAAGAACGGTGTCCACGCCGATGTGCAGTTTCTTGCACAACCACAGACCAATGATAACGCTTACGGCATCGACATTGTAGGCACCGAAGGTAGAATTGCTATCCGAGAGAGCGTCGGCACCACGATGTTTATCCACAAGGGACAACACAAAACACCATCAGAAGCCTGGGAGCCAGTGCATCTATCCGCTGAAGACCTTGACGAGCAAGGCAATCCACGAGATAAAGCATCAATACGGCTATTATTGCAACGCCTCATGCTACGCGACCTCATTGAAGCCATTGAAGAAGACCGTGATCCATTCGCGAGCGGTAGAGATGGTCGCGATTGCCTTGAAATGATTCATGCCACATGGGAATCACATCGTCAGGGGAGGCGAATTCCTATGCCGCTCACGCCCCGCGATCACCCACTCGAACGCTGGCAGCAAGAAGAACGCAGTCGCCATACTCGGTAGGCGCGCTTTCCAAGCGCGCTGACTTGCTATGAGATAAAACAGGAGCGATTATGCAACGTATGGATATTCTTCATCCGTCGATTGATGACTACCTACTTGACATTATTCCTGAACGCGATGAGGTCCTCACGGAAATGGAGGCACACGCACGAGCAAACCGCTTTCCTATTGTGGGACCGCTCGTCGGACGCGTCTTGCACCAACTCGTATTGCTCACCAATCCGACCCGAATTTTCGAGATGGGCTCAGGTTTTGGCTACTCAGCGTATTGGATGGCGAAGGCACTGCAAAAACCAGAAGCCTCCATCATCTGTACGGATGGATCGCAGGAGAACGCTGATCGCGCCGCCGGGTACCTTGCGCGCGGTGGTATTGCTGATCGTATTGACTATCGAGTCGGCAACGCCCTTGAAATCATAGACGAAACCGAAGGCGAGTTCGACATTATCTACAACGACATCGACAAGGACGGGTATCCTGAAGCGTTTCGGAAAGCAATTCCACGGCTTAGGAGTGGTGGGTTGTTTATCACGGACAACATGCTTTGGATGGGACGTGTCATCACGCAGGAGCCGGGGAGTGCTCCAGAAGGACTTGATGAACGGGAGAGGTGGTTTCACGATGCCACAATCGGTGTTAGAGAGGTAACTCGGCTCCTTTACAGTTCGCCTGAAGTATTCACGACGATTATTCCGCTCCGCGATGGGGTCTCGGTCGCACTGAAACGCTAATTCGTTTCTTTATTGGTGCTGTCCTCACCCACACTACTTTAGGCTTCTATCTTCAAAAATCTACGTTAAGGAGCAACGATGAGTAAACGCAGGTCTATTTTCGGGCCATCCAAAGATGAAATCTGGAAACAGATTGCCACGAATATAGATGGTGAATTTATTGATAACTTACTTCCACCGCTGGGAACGAGATTCTACCCCTACTAAGGCAGACAAAACTGAAAAACCGAGAACGAATACCTTAGAAAAAACTTGACTATTATTTTTACTTCTAATAAAGTCTATTGAGAAGCCATTCGCTAATAGGGACGAGTCCCATAACAACGAGCGATGGCACACACAGTTCATTAGTTTTACTAATGTCCCTATTGCTTGGAACACCTAAACCTTAAGCACGTTTCTACAAAAAAACAGAAACGTCTTTGCGCTTTACAGCGAAGGTTATCAATAGGAGATTCACAATGTTTGTTCCCCAAAAATTGCGCTCTGTAAAATTTAATCTATTCATTATTGCCTGCTGTGTTTTATTCACACTTTCTACACTGCCGGTAATGGCACACTCAGGTGGTGAAGTAACATCTAAAAAAACCGAAGCACCTCTCACAATTGATGGAAATCTCGACGAAGCAGAGTGGGACACAATATTTCAAGAAGCTTCACCTCTGCAAGACATCGTCGTAGATCCTCGCGATCCGAAACATAATCAAGAATGGTACCAGATTATTCCCGGCGGCGGTGCTGGCAGCGACACAAATGATGGTGGACTCCGTGTCAGCCGCGGCAAATTCGATGGCGACGACGACTTCCTGGCGCGCTGGGCAACGCTATGGGATGATGACTACCTCTATTTCGGGTTTGACATCACTGACGACACCCACCACGCGTATGCCAACGATCTCGCCTCTCGGTCTGGAGACATTGACGGGATATGGTTGCTATTTGACACCAAGCACGATGCGCCTGTTTTTGAATTTGACCACCATAAGTTCGAGACGAAACACGTTGCCAATAACAGCATCTATGAAGCGGACGACCACTATTGGATATTCGCGCCTGTAACAACAGCAGGATCAAGCGGTGCGTGGTCACAATCGTTGAATGCCGCCGTCGATCCAGAGTTAGGCGAACCCGGTAACGGACACGTCGCAGGTCAGAAAACTGGTAGCGGTTATGCCGCTGAGATACGTCTTCCTTGGTCGGTTTTTGAGCCGTTTTTCGGCGCAGCCCTCGCTCCTACAGACGGCTTAGTCATCGGATTCGACATCACAATCACAGATATTGACGGGCCCGCGCCCGGCACGTACGCCGCACCCCTTGGCGGTGCAGTTGCTTGGTCGAGTGACTTTGAAAACGATAACAGCCCAGGTGTACTCGGCGATCTTATCATTTCCAACGAGGTCGTCGGTAGTGCAACGTCTGTCGATCCTGCGGACAAACTGCCATCAACATGGGGGAACATCAAACGCGGCTATGAATAGTCCCAAATCAACCGCGATTGCTTTTATTTATCCCACACGGCGTTGCAGAGTCGTGAGTCTTGAGTTTTGGGTAGTGGGAGGAAGGGTCATGAGTCGTGAGTTATGAGTTAAAGAGGCGTTGTGGTATGCACGCTAAACGTCACCGCCACCGCGATCCCTCTTCACTCCGGGGAATGCCAACAGGCATTCATACTGTTGATTTAACCCAGAACCGACAACCTTCTTCCCACAACTGAAAACCCATAATCCAGAACTGACAACTATAGTGATGAGATATCTATTTCCAACTGTTCTTATCTTATTTTGTTTCAGCTTTGTAGTTAATGCCCAACGCGCCACTCCTTTGCTATGGCACTATCGTCAGGCGGTGACGTCTGCCAACCAGAAACGCTTCGATGAGGCACTGCGCGAATATCAGAAGGTATTACAGTTGGACGCGAACTTCGCCGAGGCGCATAGCGGCATCGGCATGGTCTACTGGAAAATGGGTCGGATAGATGATGCTATTGATGCCCTCCAAAAAGCACTTGCACTCAACGACAATATCCTGCAAGCACACGCCGTAATGGGAATCCTGCTTGCAGAGCGTGGGGAAACCACGGAGGCGATTGCACATTATGAGAAAGCAATCGAATTAGATCCCAGGTTACCTCAAGCATACCTCGGATTGGGTAACATCTATCACGCCCAGTTCAAGTTTGACACCGCGTTAGAAACGTATACACAGGCTATTGAACTGAAGCTGCGATCGCCGGATATATACTGTAATCGTGGAATTATCTACACAAAACACGGCGAGTATGAGAAAGCAATCACTGACTTCCAACAAGCGTTAGCAATTGACACCAACTACGCACCAGCAAGATTTGAACTCGGTTTCACCTATCAGCAGATGGGTGAATATGAGAAAGCAATTAGCGAGTATGAGCAGGTGATACCACATCGTACGGGGGATCTCGTATTTCATCATAATCTGGCGCGTTGCTATTTCCGCCTCGGACAGGTTGAAGAAGCAAAACGTCAACACGAAATCGCACAACAGATTCGTGAATTTCAAGATACTCTTGAGATGGTACATCAGAAAATTCGTGAAAAACCGGACGACCCGAACGGTTATATGGCACTTGCGAAAATCTATGCAGAACACAACCGACCCGGACAAGCGTTTGAACAGTATAAAACCGCCATTCTCAAAGACGCCTCTTTGATGGAGGCTTACGATAAAATCGCAGCACTCTATATCCAAAATCAACAGAGCAAAAAGGCGGTCACCGTCTACAAAACTGCTATCGGGGTTGACACGCAATATATCAAAGGACATCTCATGCTCGGTTTACTGTATCAACAACATAACCAGCCAAAGGCATCTGAGCACCATCTGAAAATCGCCCGCCAACTCGCCCAAAATGCGACTGAAACGCTGTCAAACGTGCAAAGTCTCAACATGCTCGGCGCAATCCATCTCGCTATGAAAGATTATAATCAGGCTGAAGCCGTTTTCCAGAAAGCTCTTAAATTGGCACCGGATAACAAACAAACCCAAGAATACCTCCATCAGGTGCGCGAAGCGAAAAACAAAGTGTCAGACTAATCTGGGAAAGGCTTTAATGATTATCTATAAACTGACAACTATTATGCGATTCGCGATCTGCCTATTTTTCATAACCTTTTTAATTACTACATTCTGCTCGGCGAATGGTAAAGATAAAATTTCATTTACCGCTGTCACAGCGGCGGCAGGTCTCCAGTTCCGTCATGTCGATGGCAGAAGCGGTCAGCGGTACTTTCTGGAAACGGTTGGATCGGGTGTCGCCTTCTTTGACTATGATGGAAACGGTCTAACCGATATATATTTTGTTAACAGCGCAGATTTACCCGGTTTTAGTTCATCCATTCCGCCAACTAATCGACTTTATCGCAACAACGGAGAGGGCACTTTTACCGACATCACAGAACAGGCAGGCGTTGGAGATACCGGCTATGGTGCGGGTTGTGCTGTCGCGGACTATGATAACGATGGCTATCTGGACTTATATGTGACGAATTTTGGTGCGAATGTGCTTTACCGAAACAACGGGGACGGCACTTTCACTGATGTCACGCAGCACACCGGGGTTGGAGATAACCGTTGGAGTCTTGGCTGCGCCTTCGCCGATTACGATAACGACGGCTTCGTTGATCTGTACGTTACTAACTATATTGACTTCCACTTTGAGACCCACACCAACTGCACACAAAAAGGCGTGGCGACGTACTGCCCACCGGAAAGTTTTGAGGGTGTACCGGACACCCTATATCGCAACAACGGCGACGGTACGTTCACCGATGTCACCACCAGTACTGGGGTGTACAACAAAGATGGAAAAGGGATGGGCATCGTGTTCGGGGATTATGACAACGACGGAGATTCAGACTGTTACGTCGGCAACGATGCCGGAGAGAATTTCCTCTATCAAAATAAGGGCGATGGTACATTTACAAACGTCGGCTGGATGGCAGGGGTGGAGGCTGACGAAAACGGAGACGTACAAGGAACAATGGGGATCGATTTCGGGGATTATGACAACGACGGACTCTTAGACCTCATCGCAATCAACTATCAACGACAAACCAATGCCCTCTATCGCAACGATAACGGCGACTTTTTCACCGACTTATCGTTCGCGGCGGGCATGGCTGAGAGTCTGCCTTATGTTGGCTGGGGTGTCGATTTTTTCGACGTGGACAACGATGGGGACAAAGATTTGCTAATCGCCAACGGTCATCTCCAAGATACAGTCGAAAAATACGACGATACAACGACCTACCCGCAACACAATCACCTGTTGATTAACAACGGACAGGGGCGCTTCGTCAATGAATCAATGAAAGCCGGAAGTGGGTTACAGTCGCGTCAGGTGAGTCGTGGCATTGCCACAGGGGATTATGATAATGATGGCGACTTAGACGTGCTGATCTCCAACGCCAATGATGCCGCCGAACTCCTTCGGAACGACGGTGGAAATCAGGGAAACTGGATTCTGATCCGTACGGTTGGGACACGAAGCAATAGGGCAGGTATCGGCACACGGATAAAAATTCAAGCGGGCGATTTGATCCAAATTGATGAGGTGCGGAGTGGATCCGGCTACCTCTCCCAAAACGACCTACGTCTCCATTTTGGAATTGGCGTACACAAACGTATCGACCTCATTGAAGTGAGATGGCCCAGCGGGATCGTGGACACAATTCGAGATGTCGCGCCGAACCAGATCATCACCATCACGGAAGGTTCTGATTAAAAAAGCTTGACAACACTCATTTATTTTCCTGCAGGTTGCTGAACTTCCGCCTGTCGGACAACACCTCGTTTTTGTATTTTCCAGCCACCGCGTCTGTACCAGTATCCGATAAGGAGACATTGCACAACGTTTGCTACAGCAATCCCCCACCAAATCCCCGTTAGTCCTATCAACTCGGAGAGAAGAACCACCAATACTAACCCGACCCCGAACTGCGATACCCCTGTAATCGTCATCGGAGACACCGTATCTCCCGCCCCGTTGAGCGCACGCCCCAAAACACTGGCGACAACCATGAACGCAAATGTCGCAGCGAGAAAACGCAAATATACATTGCCAATTTCTATGACTTCAGGTTCGTTCGTAAACCAGCCGATGAAGAACTGAGGAATTGAGAACAGGAAAATGCCGATGCACGTGACAATGACTGCTGCTAAGATGCTGCCTAACTGAGCCGATTTTTCGGCGCGATGAATACGATTTGCCCCAATATTTTGCCCCACCATTGGTGCTACAGCGTTTGAAAAGGCAGTACCAAAATGCATAACAAGAATACGCAACCGCATACAGATAGCGTAGGCAGCAACAGGATCGGTGCCAAAGATAGCGACGACTCGAATAAATAACACACGGGAACCGTGACGCAGCAACGCCTGCATAGCACTAAAAATCCCTAAGCGCATGATTTGACCCCACATCGAAAAGTTTGGACGACGCTCAACACGACGCAGAGAGACTACACCATGTCCTCTAAAACAGAGGTACAGGAGTATAGCGACACCGAAACCTTGACCAATTACTGTCGCATACGCCGAACCAACCACGCCGAGTCGCGGAAATCCCCAGATTCCAAAGATTAACAGGGGATCTAAAACAATATTAACAATCGACGAAAAGATCAGGACGGTCATTGGTGTCACCGCATCCCCGGCGCCACGGAATATAGCGGTGAGGGTGCGAGAGAGAAACATCGTTACCGCACCAAGTAGTATCACACGAAGGTAGGGAACACCGAACGGAATTACCTCTGGCTCGACTCCCATTAACCACAATCCAAATTCAGCTAACGGATAGCCCAAACACCCAATGCCCAAGGCACATACCACATTAAGCATCAAGGCTTGCATCGCAACGCTCTCGCTCTCCAGACGCTTCCGAGCACCGATAAACTGAGATACGAGAATAATCGTCCCGGTTGAGATACCGTATGCCAGAATGCTCACGAGCCGTAATAGATTCCCACTTACCGCGACAGCGACAAGGGCTGCGGGTCCCAGCCGACCCACGAAAATCATATCGACTATATTAAACAGGTCTTGAAGCAGTTGACTGACGAATGTGGGTATAGCCAATCGAAACAAGGATTTTGAAATGCTCCACGCGTCAGGTCATACTTGGACGTTCTCATATATTCTCCGCTGTTGGCGCTTACTAAGACCTGTTTATGCGGTTTTGAAGACGAACAAATCGGTCAGTAGAAGTCGGCGGTTACGCTACGGTTTCAAATGTTTTTCAAGGAATGCCTTCGTTAATTCTGGAACTTTCGGATCTTTGAAGCCCCCGTGCCCTTCTCCGACTACATTGTAGAGTGTAACTGGAACACCCACTTTCTCCAGCGCGTTCTTTAACAACACACTCTGTTGGTACGGGACAAGTTTATCCTGGTCTCCATGGATGATCAGAACAGGCGGATCGCCTTTGGAGACATAGGTGATAGGGTTCGCTCTCGCCACGCGGTCTTTATATTCCTGAATAGGTCCGCCTACTAATTGAGACTCTGGAGAATCAGGTGCGTCATGAACCAGTCCGTCTGGAAGACGATAAGCGTCCATCTGAATGAAATCTGTGGGACCGAAGTAATCGACAACGGCTTGCACTCGACTGGACACTTCCAAGTTCTCTCCAACCTCAAATTCCTCTATGTCGCCTGTCGTGCCGAGCATAGCAACCAAATGTCCACCGGCGGATGCACCCCACGCCGCAAAGCGATCTGGGTCAAAGCGGTAGGTTTCTGCACTCGCGCGGAGCCAACGAACAGCAGCTTTTACATCCTCAATTTGGGCAGGAAAGATAGCGTGGTGGCTTAAGCGGTAGTTGATACTCACACCGGCATAGCCTGATTTAAGATATTCCATCGGGGCATAACGCGCTTTGCTGCCACCGCGCCATGCCCCCCCATGCACCCAGATAATGAGCGGTAGGTTCTCTCCTTCGTCCGGGACGTAGAGATCCAATTTCTGGCGTTCGTGTCCATCCGTAACGTAAGCAATGTCCCGATGTACCGTTACACTCTCGGGGACCTTTGGACCCCGACGCTCTGCCAACACCAGAGTCACAGCAAGACCAAACAGAACTAACACAAATGCAACCACAATTCGCATCATTGACTTTTTCCTTTCTGCTCAACCGATTCGGACGATCTCGTGTCTTCAGCAATCATTGCTTCCAATTCAGCTCTCAAGTCTTGGATTTGAGAAACCTTTTCCGCCATCTTCCTGAACATCTTTCGTTTAGACTTGACCCCTTCACTAATAAGGAACGCCGTCGCTTCAGAACGACTGTTAAACTGCCCAGTCTCTACAAGTTCGTCTATTCGACTGAGATTATCCTCGTCAACCCTGACCATTACGACATTATCCCGCTTCCGTTCATCTTTTCCATGCCTGTTCTTTCTTTGTCTTTCACGGCACCTCTTTCTGCCGTGTTTCGTTTCAAATTCTGACATTTTCCAATCTCCTCTGTTTGATTAAATACACATAACTTAATTACATGTAATTATTATACACTACCATATATCGGTTTGTCAAATTAAATTTCGCTTTGTACCTTACTGTAGGAGCGATCTTCAAATTGTGCCATTAAAACCTAAGTTGCTACCTACAAGATTTTAGAGATGAAGACTGGATTTTTGTAGCATAAACTGTTCGTTTGCGGGCACTCAGGCACAAACTAACAGTTTATGCTACAAACAACTCTCACAATCTAAAAGATTATGCTACAAAGTGGCAACTTGTGTTATTAAAGCACAATTTGTCTTAGTTCTACATTTCGCGACCTTTATCAATTTCTGAATCCCAACGTCCGACCATTAACTCCCAATGAGAAAAATTGACATCACCCACAATCTAAGGTATAATAACTTGTATAGTATGCGTATAGTATGCGACTAAAATCAAACACTGAAATAAGGAGGTGTACCCTAATGCCTGCGATGAAATATGGTAGGTGCGGATCCGAGAAAGTTATGCCCAATTTGCGGATTCGGGACCGCTACACAGCAGAAGACTTAGAAGTTGAAGTAGAGAGTAATCCCAATGCCATGACGCTGAAGCAGATAAATACGACTCGCGGCCAGCACCGCTACTTATACACACATCCAGTCATGCTTGAGAGGCTGCGATTGCCGTTTTGCCCATCACGTTCGACCCTCGGACGTAGATATAAAGCCTTGTTGCCCTTTCTCAGTGAGTTTTGCGAGTTCATCTCGGATTCGGCAGTTTCAAAGGGATATGGTTTTTCACACACCTGCGTCTATGAAGATAAGAGTTTGTTCAAAGCACGAGGGCCCGTCTGGCACAAGAAGGATCGTGTGAAAAACCATATTCCCAAAGGACTTCGCAATCTTGATAAGACCGCAAGTTCGTCGAAAAGTGCCTATCACGGATGGGTTTATGGATATGGACTTCATCTCACAACGACGCGACACGGATTTCCAGTGATGTTTGATGTCATGCCCGCAAATGTCAATGAACGCAAAGTCCTTGATAAAAAACAGCAGCGAATCATCGAAAAACAGATTCGGTGTCTGATCGCCGATGCCGGATACATAGATAAAAAACGCGCCACCACCTTGACTGAGGCGAAAATCATGCGCATCACACCCAACATCTGCGTCAAACAGGCAGAGACGCTTTTGGGGCCCATGGATGCCATGGCAGTCGCAGTTTTCAACGAGGCAAAGGCTGCTCGGAAAATAGTTATTGAACCGATTTTCGATTTACTCAGCAAACTCCTCGGAACACAAGGGCAGCAAAAAACTTTGCCCGTCAGCGGGATAGCATCCGTAGCCACCTTTTTGGGACTTGGCGTGATGCTTTTACAACTCGCAATGTTAGTGAACCTTCGGTGGGAACTTCCCACACGAAATGTCACACACATTAAAACTGTTTTTCAATAAAAATGATTTATGAACCACCCTCACTTAATTAACTCTTGCACGCGGTCTGAGCCGCAGGGAATTCCTAAGCACCTTGACTGAAAGGAGTAATACACGTGGAGTTACGTTTTGCTGAATCCAAAATTCACTATTATGCTTCTAAATATTCGCTGGATTATGATGGGAACATAGAGCAACTTGTGCCTAGAGTAAAACAAAGAGGATGCCTCACAAAATATGATTTGGTAGAACTTTCAGATTGGATGCTGGGGTTCCATAGACCGCATGAGGTAGAGTCGAATCAGCGTAATATCGAAAGAAACAGCGATAGTGCTATTGAGACAATAACGCGTTCTGTTCTTACGGATGATTCTTTACATTGCCTATATGACTTAGAACCTTTGAGTGGTGTTAGCGAGGTGCTGGGTTCTGCCATCTTACATTGGTTTCATAAAGACCCTTACCCTATCTGTAGTCGCCCCGCGTTATCTGCTGTGCAAATTGATGAGCAATCCCCATTATCTTTTCATCGGTGGAGAACCTATGTAAAATTTTGTAGAGATATAGCCCAGAGAAACAACGTAGAGATGCGTATCCTCGACCGTTCTTTTATGAGTTTTTCGCAAGAGGATGTTAACTGACCGAAACAAATTTGCGTCTTACGGCTTAGAGATACTCAAGTATGCCGTGCTGGATGTGCTATATAAAGAGCATAAAAAGGGGGCTTTAGCCGGCGAAACTTGCTGCGGATTGATATTTATGAACGGAACCTTCGATCCTTCTTTGACAGCTGGATTATCTGGGATCACCAGAAACCTTTAAATATAATCAATCCGGACGGTCAATATATTGAGATGCCCTATGGTTTCAAGAGTATACGGATAACAGAAACTCATGATAGCGATTATATTATTTACATAAAACCCCCGGGTGTTACTCTATGTCTTAATTACCGTATAGAATGCTTTGGCAACAATCAAAATTTTGCAAAACAGGTATTTAGAGAAATTGATAGGCAAAGGTATGAACAAGAAATCGTGGATCTAAGCAACTTCACATACAACCCCTCATTAACTGTGTTCTAGAGCGGAATAAGTCATTTTGGACTTAAGGGATACCTCAAAATGTGTTGTGATAAACTCTTGTAAATAAAGACAACCGTATGAATTTCGCGTGGAGGTTGAAAGATGAATGATTTTTAAGAAGGCTCACAAAGAGGCATTGAGAGCAACCGCCTGTGGCGAATGTGGCAACATCGGTCTCTCTGTTGAGAATCCAGAAGCATTATGGGAAGCCTATACACAAAAAAAGAATTCGTAGAATATATTTCTGCACCAGTTTGACGATTGATGTTTCAGCGCGGTTACAAACCGCATCCACCCATAGATGTTTAATTACACTTAAGGAGAAGCGATGGAATCAATCGAACCGTACTTCAAACGTTTTGTGTTTATTATAATTGATGGAGCACCTTATGCAATTTTCAAAGGATTGCTCGAAAACGGTGACCTACCGAACATCAAGAAACACGTCGTAGATCGCGGCAGTTTGAACAAAGCGGTCTCCGTCTTTCCCTCAACAACCGGGCCTGCCTTTATCCCGTTTTTCATGGGGTTGTATCCCGGCACAGCAAACATCCCGGGTATTCGGTGGTTGTCCAAATCGGATTTCCATCCCCCACACCGCTTCAAACGTCCCGGCGTCTGCAGTTATATGGGAATTGACGGGCTGCGTTTTGAAGCCGATCTACCCATAGGTTTTCCAACACTCTTCAACTTTTTCTCACCTGTAAGTAACATCTATAACCTACTCACCCGCGGCTGTCCGCCTGCCAAAAACCGCACACGCTGGATTAAACCGTTCGTCTATACTTATGCCCATTTCTCGCATCGTTGGCGATTCGTCAACCAGATTGCCACCCAACAATTATACAAAGCTGCTGAAACAGGCGATAAATTCATCATGTGCCTTTTCCCGGCAGTCGATACCTTTTCACACCAATTGAACATCCAATCACCACAGGTTATGCAGACGTACCGAGAAATCGATACCGCCATAGGACACCTCATCCACATTTTACAAAAAGCAAATACCCTTCAAGAAACGCTCATACTGATTACCAGCGACCACGGAATGACGGACACACATACACATATTGATGTCCCACAGCACTTAGACGATGCCGGTTGGCGGTGCTTGCATTATCCAAAGGTTTGGCGGCAGAGCACTGTATCCGCCAGTATGGTATCTGGAAACGGAATGACTCATCTTTACTTCAAAAACGGTGCGAATGAAAACGGATGGGGAGCGCGCACGCCTTTCGAGCAGCTTCACCAAATGGGAGTCATCAGTTCCCTAATTGAGTTGGAAGGCTTAGGACTTGTGGCAGGCCAAAGCGAGACGGGAGACATCATCGTTCAAAGTCGAACTGGACAGGGGAGAATCTCTTGCCATTCACAGGATACAAGTCGCGAAGATCTACAGAACGTGCCCACACCTCTTAAAGGCGCAGACTCGCCACGTTTCTCTTACCAGTTTACTGGAATAGACCCGCTCGGATATGGCGTTTACTACAGAAATCTGTCCCCACGAGAGGCACTCCGTGAAACCTATAACAGTCCGCATCCAGATGGAATCGTCCAATTATGGCAGATATTCAATAGCGAACGGACGGGCGACCTCGTTCTGAGTGCCGAAAGTGGTTATGACCTCCGTGCCCGTTATGAAGTTCCTGAGCATCATGCGACCCATGGTGCCTTAATTGCCGAGCACCTGCACATCCCGCTCGCGACGAATTACCCAATCGTGGAACAGTGCATCCGTTCTGTTGATGTCTTCCCAACTGTGTTAAATCTGTGTGGACACACCGTCGCCGAACAGTACATTGATGGTAGAATTGTCAAGTAAATCAAGATAGTACTACACAAATTGTTGAACAGGACTTTCTTCTGTAGAAGCGATCTCCTGATCGCGATTGAGGCTCAGGCATCTGTTAGTGAGGTGCTAATCTCGCCAACTGTTCTCCTGTCAATTTTAGCCATCCACTCCCTTTCCAGAATTATGCACCTTTCTCCACCTAACTCGCGTCATTATATAGTGACAGGATGGAGAAGTGTTTCTGCCCTTTAATCACCTCTATCCCTGAAACGTGTAGGTCGTATAGCCCGTAATGAAAAGCCCTTCTGGAGATGTCCAATGAAAAACACCGATACTGAGTTAATCCAGCGTATTCTTGATGGCGACCAGAACGCCTTTGCAAATTTGATAAGAAAATACCAGAAGCAAATACATACGCTCGCATGGAGAAAAATCGGAGACTTCCAGATTGCTGAAGATATTGTGCAGGAGACCTTCCTCCAAGTCTATCAGAAATTAGAGACCTTGGAAGATCCCACACAGTTTACGCGATGGCTTTATCAGATTGCGAATCGGTTCTGCATCGCACAAATCCGAAAAAACAGCATACAGACCCAGCCCCTCGAAGAAACCGATATCTTAGAAATAGAGACGGAGGCGTACTCCCAATACGTCGCCGCAGAACACGCGAAAACGACTGCTGATGCACAACGCGACCTCGTCGAAAAACTGCTTGAAAAATTAAAGGAGAAAGACCGCGAGGTTATCACACTCCACTACTTTGAAGAGATGTCCTCCCCAGAAATAGGTGAACTCTTAGGCGTCCCAGAAAATACCATTAAGAGCCGCCTCCACCGAGCGAAACAACAGCTAAAGAATTATGAATTCATGATCCAAGAGGTATTAGACCTTACAAGTAAACGGAGACAATACTCTCAAAAGCAGGCAAAAGGAGAAGCCATTATGACAAAGGAAATGAGAGATGAAGCTAAGGTCGAAGCAAGACTGAAAGCACTACAACGTCAGATTACGGATATTCAAGAGGAAATTAGGACTCTCGCAACCGAATCAGGTACTTTCCATCCTGATAATATGGAATTCCATGATCCAGAAAGAAGTGAGGCTCTAAAAATATTATGTCAACTTCCCTCCGATGCTGAAAGTCAGATCTCGTGGGGCTATGTTGGTGGTTATCGAACTTCTCTGGGCAGTAAAAAAGCGCGAGTCGCATACTGGACGACCAGCGTCGATAATTTTCTATCTAAAGCACCGGATGCTGACATCGTGAATCTCGCGACCCTCTTCACAAATCTTACTATCGTCGCTGTTTTAAGGCAGTTGGTGGATGGTAAGAAATCCGTCACGGATTTAGCAAAGGGATCCGGCATATCAGAAAGTAAAATAGAGAAAGCCGTGGCACTGTTAATAGACGAAACGTTAGTGACACGTACGGAGGATAATCTCATTGAATCCAAAAACGATGCCTTTTCCTTCTTTCTGAACTTCGTGAGTATGACAATCGTGCATATTGGGCACACCAAACCTGAGAAGTAAATAAACGGAAGGACAGGTGTTTCGTCTGTCCTTCTGGCTTCAATTAAGGAACCGTTCAATGTTTTTAGTGTTACTAAGACGTGAGATGCTCGCGCATTTGATAACATTTCGTTTTGCAATTACGGTGATTGTTTGTCTGCTGCTCGTCGCCACAACCACGCTCGTTAGAATCCACGATTACGAGCAACGATTGGCAAGCTACAACACCGCTAGAGATGTCCACCGTGAAGAACTATTGGCCACCCGAACCTATTCCTTTTTAATGCCAAAGGTGGATCGACCTCCGAATCCGTTGAGCATCTTTAATGCGGGTATGGACAACCGGCTCGGCAATACGTTGCAGATCTATTACACGCTCGTCCCTGTTCTCTGGGATGCCGAGTCCCACAGCTCAGGCAATCTTTTTCTCGATTCTTTGTATAAAATTGACCTCATCTTTACTTTTCAGTTTGTGCTTTCATTACTGGCATTGCTATTTGCCTACGATGCAATTGCGGGTGAACGTGAAACCGGCACTTTGCGCCTGACATTGAGCCATTCCGTTCGGCGAGGGAGTATCTTGGGGGCGAAATACCTCGGCGCGATGACGTGTCTGATCATCCCGCTCACTATCAGTTTTACTATCGCCTTGATTTGGATGGTATCAACGGGTTCAATCGTCTTTAGTGGAGATGATTTTCTACGAATTGCTGGCATTCTACTTACTTCGATTATCTACCTTTCTGTTATCTATTTGATCGGATTGTTGATCTCCGCTTGCACGCACCGCACTGCCACAGCCCTCATGCTCTCTCTATTTGTCTGGGTGGTACTGGTAGGGGTCTACCCTTCTCTCAGCGGGTTTGCGGCTGATCAGTTCATAAGCCCGCGAGACAGCAGGATAATTTACAGTTACAATGAGAGTCGGCAAATACAACAGGCAGCCAAGAAAGAGGAGATGGAATATCTTATGAATGATGAGGTCGAAGGAGAAAGTGACAGCTTTAACATGGGCGGTTATAGTTATAAGACGGGTCTCCACATAGGTGTCGGAAGAATAGGAGCGCGTTTAGAGTTCAAGGCTTATGATTGGCAGTCCATTCCTCCGGAATATGAAAAAGGCGTTCCACACCTTATCCGCTACCATCAAGTCTTAGCACTGTTACGAATTCGTGCGGCAGAGAAAATCGGACTATTGCGCCTTCCGGCATTAGAGCAAAGTCGGTTTCGGAGAGCCAGAATCGCTCGGAACCTGCTTCGATTTTCCCCAGTAGCGATGTATAATCTCGCAACACAGGCCTGGGCGGGGACAGACCTCTACGGAGTTGTGGATTTTTTCAAGGCGGCACGCCAATATCGACGGACGCTGGTTAATTACTTTTACGATAAAGATGCCTTTTCAAGCCGGCAATGGTTTGCCAGCGACAAAGGCACCGTTAACTTAGCCGCTCTGCCGAGGTTTGTTTATCAGCGTACCAATCTCCGGACAAACGTTTTACGGGCACTCCCCGACCTGCAGCTGCTGTTCCTCATCAATGTTGTGTTGTTTCTGGCGAGCTTTGCGATTTTCGTCAGGCAAGAGATTTAAAGATAGATCCGTTTGTAGTAGGGCAATTTATTGCCCGTCGCGCACAGAATTTTTGAAATAATAAATGAACTATCGAAAAAAGAGCGACCTAGAGACATGAAATGATTTTTCACATCCTCAAACGCGAACTCTACGATCACCTGACCAGTCTCCGTTTCGCATTGACGACGCTACTGATTCTGATACTGATGATTGTCAATGCAATTGCGTATCTCGGAGAATACACGCCGCGAATGAAGCGATACTACAGAGACATCGCCGAGTCACACAACTGGTTGAGATCTCAGTGCAGCACGCTCTATCGTCTGGTTCTAAACGGTCCGGGCGAACTTCACAAAAAACCGAATCCTTTAGCCTTCTGTGCAGACGGAAGCGAAGAACTCCTTTCCAGGGAAGTGTGGGGCAACACTGCCGGTCGGACTCGTCGCTGGAAGCGTGAAGACATATCCTATAAGTTCACAGAAATCTGGCGGTTAGCATATCTCCCTAATACCGATCTGTTGTTCATTTCAAAAGGTGAATCAGGCAGGTGGAGCATTATGCCAGATTTTATCAAAATTGATTGGGGCTTTGTGACGGCTGTCGTCTTGAGTTTCACGGGCATCCTGTTTACATTCGATGCCATCTCCGGTGAGCAAGAACGCGGCACACTACGGCTGATGCTGGCAAACAGCATTTCACGGAACGCCGTGATTTGCGGCAAGTTTCTCGGGGCATTTTTTAGCATTGCCATCCCGTTTTTGATTGGAACGATCGTCAGTTTCTCCATCATATACCTTTCTGAAGCCATTCAATTTAAGGGGAGCCATTGGGTGAGATTGGGGGGCATTGTCTGTGTAGCGCTGATTTATACCGCCATTTTTATCCTGTTGGGAATCCTTGTTTCCAGCCGTGCCAAAGAGTCCGCAACAAGCCTGATCGTTCTTTTATTGATCTGGACGGTCTGGGTGGTGCTGATACCAAACGCACTGGGTTCCCTTAGCAACCGTTTGCATTCCCAACCATCTCCCAAAGAATTTATGGCGGAGGCTCGGGATTTGCGCGAAGATTTACAGAGACGCTACTTTGCTCGGATCAAAGAACCGCCCAGACGCGAAATCCCTGCGACAATAGCGACGTCGTTAGGCGCAGAATATACTAATAAAGACGCGCAATTACGCGATCGCTTGCATGCAGGCTACCTTTTTGCCGAACTCCGTCAGATCCAAATTGCTCGATCGCTTACCCGTATCTCGCCAGCAGCCATCGTGCAGTATGCTTTTGAAGGATTTGCAGGCACCGGCTTGCCTCGCCATTTAGATTTCATCTCTCAAACACGCCAATACGCAAAACAGTTTCGGCAGTTCCTCATTGACACGGATCGGGCAGATCCAGAAAGTCCGCACGCAGTTGGTATTCCCGAAGGCACATCACAAAAACCAGTGAACTTTGATGCCATCCCCAAATTTGAAGATCAACACCGCTTCAGCGCGGATTTTAATGCTGCGCTTGTCGATCTACTACTGTTGATTTTATTTTTTCTGGTGTTGTTCGTCAGCACGTTTCTCTCTTTCCACCGTATAGAAATTGGGTAATTTTGTTGATTTGACTTTTCGAGTTAAATGTGAAACAGTCAAGTCCTAATATTGAAGTTCCTACAGACTAGATATTATGAGACAGGAACTTGCTCATAATATGGTCAGACAGGTCTATCATATGCCTCTTTCCGGCAAGTCGATACCTTTTTATTACCTCACACAGATACAATCCGCGCGAGTGCTTTGTTAGCCACTTTCTGATTCGCGGGTAAGATTTCCAACCTTGCTCGCTACGACCTCTCTGTTTTCTGGAAAACTCTTTGACGGATATCTTTGCATAAAAATTCTACTTTTTTAAAATTATGCACCCTTTTCCCTTAGTTCGCGTCACTATATAGCGAAGCAGGCGAACAGGGTATCTTTCCGCGTTTTTTTAAGCGCAGCTACCCTCAGAAACGTGTAGATTGTATAACCCTATTGGCAAAGCAGTTTTTCTGGAGATGCCTGATGAGAAACGACGATGTTGAACTGATCCAGCGTATCCTTGCCGGTGATAAGAATGCCTTTGCGACTTTGATTAGCAAATATCAACAGCAGGTTCATGCCCATGCATTGCGGAAAACAGAGGATTTTCAGATCGCTGAGGATATAACACAGGAGACATTCCTGCGAGTCTATCAGAAACTCGACACGCTAAATTATCCGACCCAGTTTTCAAAGTGGCTATATGCGATTGTAGACCATCTTTGTATCGCATGGTTTCGTAAAAACCGGTTACAAATCAGGTCGCTGGAAGAGGTCCATATATCGGAAATAGAGGCAGAGGCGTACTCTCGGTATATCGCAACGGAACACGCCAAAGCAACCGCCGAATCGCAAAGCGATCTCGTCAAAAAATTGCTTACGACGTTGAAGGAAAGTGATCGAGAGGTTATTACGCTTCACTATTTTGAAGAAATGACCGCTTCAGAGATAGGAAAGTATTTAGGTGTATCTGAAAATACCATTAAGAGCCGGCTTCACCGTACGCGCCAGCGGTTAAAGAAATACGATTCTATGATTCAAGAGGTATTAAACATCACAACTGAAGGCGAACGTTGTTCCCAACGCCAATTGAAAGGAGAAACCATTATGACGAATGAAGTGAGAGACGGATCCGAGGTTGACGCAAGGTTGGAAGAAATGCAGCGTCAGATCACCGATCTACAAGAGCAAATTAAGGGCATTGCGGCTAACTCGGATGCTTCTACTGACCCAGATAAAAAACAAGCACTTGAGGCATTACTCCGACTTCCTCATAGTGCGAAAGACCCGATCACGTGGTGCTACGCCGGTGCCTATCATGCCGCCTCTGGCCAGAGATCAAGCCGCGGCTCAGTCTGGACGACCAGTGTTGATAATTTCCTCTCGAACGCCCCGGATGCTGAAATCGTGAATCTTGCGAAATACTTTACGAATCCCACCGTAGTCGCCGTTTTAAGACAGTTAGTGGAAGGCAAGAAATCGGTCTCGGATTTGGCAAACGGCTGTAGCATCTCCGAAAGTGAAATGGAGGAAACGGTGGCATTGTTAATAGACGGATCATTAGTGAATAGGACAGAAGATGATCTCGTTGAACCCAAAAACGATGCTGTTTTTTATTACCTGAACTTCGTAGGTATGACAAGAGTTTATCTGAATCCAGAGGACCACTAATCCCGGCCCAGTACCTCGTAGGCGCGCTTTGCAAGCGCGTCTCCTAACTTTCACGTGCCTCTCATTCTGGCACACTCTCAAATTTTGAACAGAAATGCGCAATAGTGTATAATTTTCGGCGTTGACCATTCTATTCCAAACCAGCACAAAGGAATCGTGCAATGTTTTGGGTGCTACTGAGGCGTGAGATTCTCGCCCATTTGATTACATTTCGTTTTGCAATCACGGTGGTTGTCTGTCTGCTGCTCGTTGCCACGACCACGTTTATCAGAATTGACGATTACGAGCAACGGTTAGCGAACTACAACACTGCCAGAGATGCTCATCGTGATGAACTCTTATCCACTCGGACCTATTCCTTTTTGAAACCAAACGTCGAACGTCCCCCCAATCCATTGAGTATTTTCAACACGGGTATGGACAGCCGACTCGGTAATACACTGCGAATCTATTATACGCATGTTCCTGTTCTCTGGGATGCACAGTCTCACAATACAGGCAATTTTTTTCTCGATTTCTTCTATCGAATCGATCTCGTCTTTATCTTTCAGTTTGTACTTTCACTGCTGGCGTTGCTATTCGCCTATGATGCGATTGCTGGCGAACGTGAAAACGGCACAATGCGACTCACAATGAGCCACCCTATAAGACGTGGAAGCATTTTGGCAGCGAAGTACATCGGGGCGATGACCTGTCTAATCCTGCCACTTATCATAAGTTTTACTACCGCCTTGATTTGGACGGTGCTAACGGGTTCAATCATCTTTAGTGGAAATGATTTTCTACGAATTGCTGGCATCCTACTCACTTCGATTATTTACCTTTCTGTTATCTATTTGATCGGATTGTTGATTTCCGCTTGCGCGCACCGTACTGCTACTGCACTCATTCTTTCTCTATTTATCTGGGTAGTTCTGGTGCTAATCTACCCTTCTCTCAGCGTGTCTGTGATTGATCAATTGACAAAACCACAAAGAAGTAGGATTGACTCCAGCTACGATGCCATGCGGCAAATACGACTCGCAGTCAATGAAGCAGAGATGGAATATCTTAAGAATGATGGTGTCGAAGGTGAAAGCGAGCATTTCAACTTAAACGGTTTCCGCGATAGCTTACACATCGGTGTTGGTCAAAAAAATATACTGATGCGTATAGATTTCAAGGCTTATGATTGGCAACACATTACTCCGGAATCCGAAAAAAGCGTTTCCCACGTCGTCCGCTACCATCAATTTTTAACGCCGCTACGCATCGACGCAGCAGAGAAAATAGGGCTGGTGCGCTTGCCAGCACTGGAGCAACTCCGGTTTCAAAGAGCCAGAGTCGCTCGGAACCTGCTTCGACTCTCTCCGGCAGCGATGTATAATCTCGCGACACAAGCGTGGGCGGGAACAGACCTCTACGGGGTAGTCGATTTCTTTGAGACAGCGCGGCAATATCGACGTACGCTGATCAATTATTTTTACGATAAAGATGCCTTTTCGAGTCGACAGTGGTTCGCCAGTGATAAAGGCGCAATTGATTTAGATGATTTCCCAAGATTTGTCTACCAGCGTGCTGATCTCTCGACAAACGCTTCACGGGCACTCCCCGATCTGCAGCTGCTACTGCTGCTCAACGTTGCGCTGTTCCTGGCGACCTTCGCCATCTTCGTCAGGCAAGAGATTTAGAGATAGATTCGTTTGTAGTAGGGCAATTTATTGACCGTCTCGCACAAGATTTTTGAAAGAATAAATGAACTATCAAAAAAAGAGAGAACTGGAGACATGAAATGATTTTTCACATCGTCAAACGCGAACTCTACGATCACCTGAGCAGTCTCCGTTTCGCACTAACAACGCTACTGATCCTCATACTAATGATCGTTAATGCTGTCACGTTCCTCGGAGAATACAAGCAGCGCATGGGCAAATATCGAGGGAAGGTTGCCTGGTCACGTAACGAGTTGAAATCTCGGTGCTCGAGTCTGTATCGTCTGGTTCTAAAGGGTCCGGGACATCTCGACAAAAAACCGAGTCCTTTGGCTTTCTGTGCGGACGGCGGCGAAAAAGTCCTACTTGGCGAAGTCCACGGCAATACTGCGGGACGGACACGTCGGTGGCAGGGCGGCGATACTTCGTATAAGTTCACAGAAATCTGGGGGTTAATATATCCACCTAATCACGATCTGTTGTTCATTTCAGAGGCGATCCCAAGAGATAGAAGCATCATGCCAGAATTTATCAAAATCGATTGGGGATTTGTAGTGGCTGCTCTATTAAGTTTCATGGGCATCTTGTTTACGTTCGATTCAATCTCCGGTGAGCAGGAACGAGGCACACTACGATTGATGTTGGCAAATAGCATTTCACGGAATGAAGTGATTTGCGGCAAATTTCTCGGTGCTTTTTTTACCATTGTAATCCCCTTTTTGATTGGAACGATCGTCAGTCTCTCCATCATACATCTTTCCGAAGCCGTCCGATTCAACGGCAGCCATTGGGTAAGGTTGGGTTTCATTGTCTGTGTCGCGTTGATTTACACCTCAATTTTCATTCTGTTGGGCCTCCTTGCTTCCAGTCGCGTCAAAGAGTCCTCAACGAGTCTGGCAATTCTGTTATTGATCTGGACGATCTGGGTAGTCCTGATGCCAAACGCACTGGGTTCTCTTGGCAACCGTTTGCAGACCCGCCCCACCCCCAAAGAATTCATGGTTCAGGTTCAGGATTCGCGCGAAGATTTACAGACACGCTATTTTGTTCGGATTAAAGAACCACCCAGACGAGAAATCCCCGCGACAATTGCAACAGCGTTAGGCGCAGAATACGTTAATAAAGACGCAGAATTACGCGATCGCTTGCGCGCCAACTACCTTTTCGCCGAACTCCGTCAAATCCAAACGGCTCGGTCACTTACCCGTATCTCACCGGCAGCTATCGTGCAGTATGCTTTTGAGGCACTCGCTGGCACCGGCTTGCCCCGCCATTTAGACTTTCTCTCTCAAACACGCCAATACGCAAAACAGTTCCGACAGTTTCTTATTAATACCGACCGATCAGACCCAGAAAGCCCACACGCAGTCGGTATCCCCGAAGGCACATCACAAAAATCGGTGAACTTTGATGCCGTTCCCAAATTTGAAGATCACCACCGCTTCAGTGCGGATTTTAATGCTGCGATTGTTGATCTACTTCTGTTAATTATGTTTCTGTTGGTGTTGCTCGTTGGCACGTTTCTCTCTTTCCTACGTACAGAGATTGGGTAATTTTTTGTTTTCTCCTGCTAAATGTGCTATTATTTTTGCAATTGACTGCGACAGCACGGTTCGGAGGACTTTACTGTGTGTCCAATGATATTAAGACTTAGACAAAATTTTCAGCTTGAAAAGTAATTATGCCAATACCCAATTTCCCAGACAAACATAAATCACGTCCCATAGTCACGCCACAGCAACACGTCGCGTACTTCCGCCAACAAGGCTTCATTCCCGATTTCCCGATCCCCGAAAGTGTCATTTTCTGTTATGAAGGGAATCTGCTTGACCGTATTACGAAGGCTGAAAGTGTTGAACAGGTTCATGGGATAGGCGGTGGATTCTACTTGCTGACCGAAACTAACAATCGTGTAGCAGTTAGCGGCAATAACGGCATAGGCGCCCCTGGCGCCTCAATGCTTCTCGAAATATACATAGAACTGGGTGTTAAGCGATTTATCAACGTAGGAATTGCCGGTGGCTTACTAAATACCTCTCATATCGGTGATGTCGTTGTTTGTACGAGTGCCATTCGCGATGAAGGCGTCTCTTACCATTATATGGAAGACCCATCAGCACCTGCACAACCGTCCGAAAACTTGACAGATGCCCTTAAGCAGGCACTTGCACAGGACGGTATCCGTTATACTCAGGGACCGACATGGACGATCGATGCTTTTTTTCGCGAAACAGTTGGGGAGATTCAGCACTATCAACAGGAAGGGGTTGTTACGGTTGAGATGGAAGCCGCCGCTCTATTTGCCATCAGTACGCTGCGCGGCGTCGATATGGCATCAGGATTCGTTATCAGCAACTTGATAGGAGATTTAGTATGGCATCCACAGATACTCGCCCAAGAAACACATGAGAGCCTATTTGATTTGTACCAAGCAGCACGGACAACTTTACAATAGCACGCCTGATCGAACCCTAAACATAAATGGAGCATATCGATTTTTAAAAGCATTGCAGGTAAACTTTTATGGTGAATTATAGAAATAAGTTTACATTTCAGGAGTTCTTGTAGGAGGGATTTCCAAATTTTGCCCCTGGTTCATGCCATAAGGCATGAATACCATTGATTATGATTTACGCGGAAAAATTTGTCTTTGCTTTACACTTCCCGACTGCTTCGCCCGTCCGATATTTCCGATCTGTGATGTCCAAGTCATTCTAAAATCTACCATAGTTTTAGGAGGATCAATTGATCACCAGTGCAGAACAAATCACCCCCCAGTGGCTAACGACCCGTTTTCAACAGAAAGGATACCTTTCGAAGGGTACCGCAACGGATGTCCACATCGGTGAGACATTTGAATCGACTGCGGCATTTTTAACGCCTTTGAAAGTTACCTATTCTCTTGAAGCAGAAAATCTGCCGCATTCCCATCTCATTTTCAAGCAGTATCGAAAGGAGTGGTTTGGAGGCGGCATCGCTGAGTCAGCTTTCTTCAACGAAATCGCTGCCCATACACCGGAGCCGCCGATTTTCCACTGCTACGACGTTGCTTATGACCCGTCTACCCAATACTGCTATTTTCTCTTTGAAGATGCCTCTGTGACACATGCCAAAGACCCTCCCAAAGCGGAGGCGTTTACCATCGAACTCTACAAGCAGATTATCGATGAATTGTTGAAATTCCACACCCACTGGTGGGAGCATCCACGAATTTCACAGGACGACTTTCTGCGGGGGCGCGGCGGTCCGCTCCGGATGATTGATGCTGCAACTCCTGAAATCATACAAAGGGACTGCCAAAATTGGAGAGGCATTCAACTGCCCCGATTTGCAGACACATTTCAGGACGAATTCTCACAAGAGATGTATATCTTTGCGCGCCGTGCCATCGATAACTGGGAAGGGTTGTACATCGACCGGATCAGAGACGGCAAGCATTTGACGCTTTTGCACGGGGATCTGCACCGATGGAATATCTTCTATCCAAAGAATCCTTCTATACATGGGCTTTACTTTCTGGATTGGGAGACCTATAAACGGGGGATTGGCCCCTATGATCTCTGCTATTTGGTCGGATGGGAGGCATCGGAACGCCGGCGTGAGATTGAGAGGGATTTACTCCGCTACTATTACCAGGGGCTTGTTTCGGACGGGATTTTAGGCTATAGTTGGGAAGATTGCGTCTATGATTATCGGCTCTCGGCGATTGCGACGCTCTTTCCTGCGATTGGCTGGCGGCGTTCGTTTGAATTTGAAAATCAGCGAGTTCGGTTTGAGGATTGGGATTGCCACGAATTGCTAGACTAAATTATTTCATGAGTCAAAATGTACGAAGAAACTGGCGCAATTCAGATGCCTTTATCCTCATCAGCAAACCAAAGGGAATGGGCTTTCGACCGAGCATCTTAGTCCGTGCCTATCGCGAGTGCCAAGTGACGGGTTTCAACAATCCAGTAGCTGTCGCATCCTATTCAAATTATGGTTACCGCCTGTTTTCTTCCGCCCGCGGTTTTCGGAAAGATTTGGAGAGAAATCGTAATTAACCCAAAAAGTGAACCGTTTGCAGCCATCGATATCTGATAACTAAAATGAAAGGCATCCTTCGGCGGTTAATATTAAGTAAGGGAATGTAAATGCCAATACTCACACAAGCGCATCACGAACATTTTGATGAATACGGCTACATGGTCATCGAAAACGCCGTCCCGACCGAACTTTGCGATGCAGTCGTTGACGCAATTTTCGCGTTCTTGGAAATGGATCCTTCAGACGGTCGCAATACCTCTGATGAACCGCGCTTGGCGCAATACATGAACTTCTATCCCGTTCCCAATCCAATGGATGAAGAACGACGACAAGAACGCATCACATTGTGGCGAGAGCGGAGAGCGTTGGGTCGTGGTCCCTATCCGGGCGACCCACGCGGGTGGGAAGCGAAAAATTACGGATCGGCGGAACTGACACCTTTAGGACGAAAACTATTAGGACTCGATTTGTGGGATTAATATTTCTTAAGCATCCCCCAACTCGTGGCTAATTTCCCTTGCGGGTCCACACCGAGCGCTGCTTGTAATCCATTATCCATGATTGCCTGAATCTGCTTTTCAGTTAGATCCACGTTGAAAATGGCAACTTCATCGAAGAGACCGAACATGAAGTTGTGGTGCGCCAGAAAGTCGCCCATAGTCACTTCCTGATCCTTATCATTCGTGTCCATCGCCTGATCGTTGCCCTCTTTGGATTGAAGCTTACCATCAACATAGAGGTCATGGTCCTTCACAGCGTCTGAACCTTTGGGAAAGACCACCGCCATGTGATGCCATTCCTTATCACAGACGTTGTCTGCCCCGTAATTTTGTCCACCGGCAACTTCAACCCTCAAGTTGCATTCCGCACCTCTCAGATGTGCCCGGATGTAGTATTTCTCTCCCGTAAGATTCGGTCCCCATTTTACCCATGAGTGTTCTCTCGTGTCTCCGACTTTAGCCCAGAAGACTGTCGTTCTCGGATCCGTACCACCGATGCCAGCGTAGCCGGTAACAACCAGATTATCGTCCTTACCGTCATAATCCAGACAAGTTCCGAACACACCTTTGGTATATTTCGCCCCAGATATATCCCCATCTCGACCATTTTCAGAAATATCCTTAGCGACAGTGCCTTTTCCTTCGTCAAAGAGATAGGCAACCTCAACAGTCTTCGGATCAAGCACAGCGGAATGGCTGACTGTCGTCACCAATAATGCAAAAGCCATAACAATTAACCAAATTAGGTCAGATTTACCCCAATTTATAACTCTCATCATTATTTTCCTCCTATGGAAAAATACTACCAAACTTTCAACCTGATCTCGCTTCAAAGCGAGGATATAGGGTCGCTCCTATAAGTTCAAAGCCATTTCATAAAACAGATTGTAGCAAAACCTATCAAAATTGACAAATAAAAAACAACGATAGCACACCTCAAGCAATCCTTTGACAACCAGATATCCGTGTAGTATAATACTTCCCACACAACGTCCTATAGAAGACGATAGTAAATCAGTCCAATCCTCAAACTTAATATGAACGATATCCAAAAAGCATACAATAACTGGTCAAAAACCTACGACGCCGACGAGAACCGCACACGAGACTTAGATCGCGTTGTTACCCAAAAAACACTCGCAAATTGGCAATGCAAATCAATTCTCGAACTTGGTTGTGGAACGGGCAAAAACACTCGCTGCCTTTCACAAATCGGTGAAAACGTTCATGCTCTCGATTTCTCAGAAGGCATGATTTCTTTTGCCAGAAAGAAACTAAATTTCAGCAATGTAACCTTCTCCCTCGCTGACATTACACACCCATGGCACTGTGATAATGCGTCCATTGATCTCGTCGTTTGTAACCTCGTCCTTGAGCACATAGAAAACATTTCATTCATATTCTCAGAAGCATGTCGCGTATTGGGCACTGGCGGACACTTCTTTATTTGCGAACTTCATCCTTTCAGACAATATCAAGGCACACAGGCAAACTTTCAAACAACTCACGGAACCACGGAAATCCAGGCATTCGTGCATCACATATCGGATTTCCTGGATGCTGCCAAAAGCAGTGGATTTCGCCTTAAAGAGTTCAAAGAGTGGTGGCACGAAACAGATCAGAACAAATGCCCAAGACTTGTGTCTTTTATGTTTAAGAAACCGAATTGAAAAGGAAAATAGATGATAGAACCACGTATTTCATATTTAATTTGTGCGACACCGCGTTGTGGCGGTTACCTGCTGTTTGAGGCTTTGGAGAATACAGGGCTCGCTGGAAAACCAGGAGAATACTTCTGGGAGGATGAACGCTGGGCTAAAGAGTGGGGTTCCACAGACTACACCGATTTTCTCAACAAAGTGAAAGAGAGAAGTACAACCCCAAACGGGGTCTTTGGAACAAAACTCATGTGGGGCTACTTTGAAAAATTCACTAACAAGGTATTCCAAACGCCACGATTTAAAGACCGAAATCTGTCGTCACATGCAGTACTGACAGAACTGTTTCCAAATCTGGAATACATCTGGATAATGCGTCGAGATAAAGTACGTCAAGCAGTATCGCTATGGAAAGGACTTCAGACATTGATTTGGTGGCAAAGAACGGGTGATCCCACTCCGAAACTGGAAAAAGAACCGGAATATAATCTTGAAGCAATTGATTATTTCGTTCAAGAGATTGTTTTTCACGAAGCAGCATGGCAAGCGTACTTCACTCAACACGGTCTTACGCCTTTCACGGTAATTTACGAGGATTTTGTACCCACCTATGAAGAAACAGCACTCAGGATTATGAATTGGCTGGAAATTACCTATCCTGAAAATCTCGTGTTTGGTGCCAGACGCCTCCAAAAACAGGCTGACAGTATTTCCGAGGAGTGGGTTGAAAAATATCACGCTGATAAACAGGACCGAGAACGTCCTAAGGAAAGATACTCACCCTTTCCTATCACTTCTTGGAACTTCAAAACACCCGATATTTTTTGAATACCCTTGACAAAAACAACGACCGATAAAAAATTGAAAAAAATTTGACAAACAGAAAAATACATGATATACTTAACAATGTAAAGTTAAATGACTTTGTAAACTAAAGGTGAAACAATGGGTACAAAAGAACGTAGAGCAAGGGAAAAAGAACAGTTGCAGCAGCGGATTCTCTCTGCGGCGCGAGAACTCTTTGTCAACGAAGGTTATGAGAACGTCTCTATGCGAAAGATTGCCCACAAGATTGAATACTCACCGACAACGATCTAACTTACGGTAATTCACACAACAATCGAAGGCTTGAGGCATAAATTTAAAACTATTTGGCGAAGGCCGCCATATTTTTTCGCCCATAACTTAACATTGTAAACTTATTTACCTATGTTAATATACCGAAAAACTGAAAGGAAAAGAAAATGAAAGATCAAAACCGACGCCACAAATGCTTTCCTTCTGCAAGACTAAACTCAATAACCAAACACACACGATATTCCGAATTGAGCCTGTTCGCTATATTGGTTCTCAGCGTCCTTCTATCGGGATGCTCAGGACTACTCGGCAAAAAGGTTGCTCCCATGGCATCTGCCGACGACGCGTTAACTTTCGAGGAACACGAGATTGTTACTGGTCCAGCAAAACACCAGACAGTTTTGACAGGATTTTTTCTCGGTGGCGATCTCGCCGAACTTGCCGTGGTAAACAGCGATGGAAAAGGCAACCGATACTTGCGAATCTACGCCTTTGACGAGGGCACTTGGGCACTGCGTCTTGACACAACACTGCGTTCTGATGTGTTGTTCGTCGATGTCGCAAAAATTAACGGACGCGACCGCTTACTTATGTATGAACACGGTCGTCTGAACTGGTTCGATCCCAACTCGGCAATGGAACGTGCTCTGGTCGAAGTTACGACGAACTACAAGGCGACAGACGACGGTAGAATCTCCTATGTCGACATCACCCGAGACGTAAATGGCGACGACCTTGACGATATAGTAGTGCCGAACATAGACGGTTTCTGGATAGCGACGCAATTGCCCAACGGCTCGTTCAGCGATCCGATAAAACTTGGACCGCCCGAACCTCTTCTTGATGAGACTGCTTTGGGCGATACGCACAGTTACCGCGAGGTAGGGATAACCCCGTTGACTGTCTTTTGGTACCTCAGCCGTCTCCATCAGATGGACTACGACCAAGATGGGCGTAGCGATCTCGTGTTCTGGAACACCGACCATTTCGATGTTTATTGTCAGGATGATCGCGGCATGTTTTCACCAATAGCAGAGACTTTCACCGTTGACATTCCATTCGACAGTGACGGTGCCTACTCAATCGCCTTTGAATTCAATGGTGAGAACATGTTCTCGCTCATTTCTGGCTTCAGGGAGACCACGAAGCGACGCGTACTGCACACCTTCCGAGATCTAAACGGGGACGGCGTTGCCGATTTAGTGATTCACTCTTTAGAAGGGCGGAGTCTTGGAAAACAGCGCAGCCTGTACGAGATATATTTCGGCGCGCCAACACCCGACGGAACTGTATTCGCACAAGAAGTTAGCACGACAATCCAACCGCGAGGAACCGCTGGAGGACTACAACCTTGGGGCTATTCGTCGCAGTGGTTGCAAGATTTCGATGGAGATGGTGAGGTTGACATCCTATTCAGGGACGTACAAACCGGGCTCGTTGGGATGAGCCGTGCGATGGTCGGCAATTCGATCTCAATGGATCTTGAGTTCTATCGTATGGAAGACGGGGTTTACCCCAGAAAGCCCACTACCAAACGTAAAATCAGACCCGCATTTGCCCCTTTCAACGCACGTGGGGTCTTTTTCCCCGCGGTACTGATGGGCGATGTGAATGGGGACAGGCGCTCGGATCTACTGGTCGGGAAGAACTGGGAAGAGATGTACATCTTTCTCGGTGTCCCGGGACCGGAACTGTTAGCACAGATCCCCGAAAAAATAAGAGCCACCATGCCTAACGACGAGCGAAACATCTGGTTGGTGGACATTAACGCCGACGATAAGCAGGACATCCTCTTGTATTATCCATCCACGACTGAGTCACATCGCGTGACACTGTTGATTACCAAATAAACAAAAAAAGGAGAAAAACAGTGAAGCACACAATTTTTTGTCTAACCTGCATTCTTGTAGGAATAACTCTCAGCTTATCAGTTCAGGCGGAAGAAAATAATCTCACAAAAGATTTAGGTATCGGACTTCAGGGCGCCACCTCTGAGTTTGGCGGAATTAGTTTACGCTACACCGGACTGGCACCCGTATACCTTCAAACCGTTGGACGTTTTATCCTCAACGATCAAACCAGCAACCACATGTTAGGCGGCGGTGTTTCGTATGCCATATTTGAGCACGAAAGCAGGTGGCATGCATCCCGACTTTATTTCACTTTAGAAGGCGGATGGCTATATAAAAAAGAGCCAGATCTGCGAGAAGAACTTGTCACATCCACAACGCTCGGCGGTGGAGTCGCTTTCGGCGGTGAACTCGTGTTTTCACTTGGAGGCATTCCGCTTGGCTTGAACGTAGCAGTCGGTCAAGGATTCGGTAGGGAAAAAACCGACGCTCAATCCAAAGGTCTCGCTGGCGTTTACGTAGGAATGGGTATACACGCCTATTTTTAGCGTAAGCGTGTTGCTTTATAGATAGATTTCGGTTATAATTCCACTAATATAAACAGGCGAAGCGGATTCAGTTGTGCTCTGGGCTAACAGACTCAGGCAAATGGATCCGCTTGCCACGAATTGCTGTAGAAGAACAGAAAACAACTGGCACAGTGAACAAGATTGGAGCACTTATGAGAAACTTAAACATCCGACGATGGTCAACTCCACTCATAATAGGTACAGGTATCTTTGTTGCGATTACCGGTCTGATCATGTTCTTCATCACAGAAGATCCCTTCAAGTTCGCACATGAATTGGTTGGCATTGGATTTGCTGTCGCTATTGTTCTTCATATATCGAGCAATTGGCGACCATTCAAGCGGTATTTCTCACAACGCAGTGCCGTCAGCATCATAACACTTGCTTGGTTAATCGCCATCAGCTTAGTTATAACATCCGCCATTCTGGATAAAGGAGAATCCGAAGAACTAATCGTTACGCAAATCGAGCAGACTCCCATTGTCCTGCTTGCACCAATCGTCAATATGAACGTGAGTGAACTTATCGAGCAACTCGGTGAGGATGGTTTCGTTGTTGACAATCCAGAAATGTCTATCGAGCAAGTAGCGGATCAATATAGCGCGGACACGGATGACATCCTTATCTCGGTGTTTCGTTAATTAGCAAACCATTACAGTTGACATAGTGACGATTTACAGAACTTATGTCGGAATAGTGTGTCTTCAAGGAAATACGTATCAACTGGAGATTTAACATGGACACTTTGACCGGTAGAACTGTATTTATAACAGGCGGTGCTCACTGGGTTCACATCCGTTCAACGCGACCTACGCGCCCGCTGTGCTAAGACCTGTGTCTCCCACTCTTCCCACGTCGGTTTATGACCTTCAGTAAGCACAGGGAGAGGCACCATACCACCCCGCAACTCTTTGTCTCGCACGTACTCAGCACCTTCAAGCTGCGCAGCACTCAAGTTAGCTCGGTCAGGTGTAGGGAAATAGCGAAAGTCGATACTCCAGCGAGATTTCCGTGTTGTGTTCAGTTTGCTGGTATGCACGGTAAGATTCGACATGAACAAGGCACCACCGGGTTTGAGAGGAATAGCAATTGGCGTACCACGCGACTCGACATCTTCCTCCATTCGGATATTCATATCAGCACCTCGCGCGCCGTCCAGTAAACCCCAACGGTGGCTGCCGGGAATAACCCAACAACATCCATTTTCGACTGTCGCTTCGACCAGCGGTACCCACACTGTAACCATGTGGAGATCGCCTGTGCGTTTCTCCTTCTTCCCGACAGTTGACTGGTCGAGATATTGGCTGTCTTGATGCCACGGGAACGAGGTAATCATGCTTCCGGGAAGTTTCGTTCGTAACGCCGGCGTACCAATATTTGATACCTCAGAACCCAAAAGAAGCCGTACCACGTCAAGAACACCGGGTAGATTGTAGAGGTCATAAAACTCGCGTCCGAACATACCAAAGCTCCAGTTGCGAGGTAATATATCCAACTCCTCACAGATCACAGCATACCGCCGTTCAAAGGATTCATCTTCATAAAGCGACGATAACTTGCCCTCACTATACAACTCACGGCAATACCCATCAACTTTCGCCTTGATGAAGTCACGCATTGGATTTAAATCTCTGTCATCAATAATGTCATTGAGCACCACATAACCGTCACGTTCATAAGCAGTCTTGATTTCTTGATTTGTCATCAGTTTTCTCCTTTTGTCGCTGTTGCACAATCTCAAAAGGTATGTTATCATGAATCCTCAGTAGACGCAATACCTATCGATTTTTTAACCATTTTCATACACGAAGGGAACCAGACATGAAAATCACGAACGTAAAAGCAATGACGTTAAAAGGCTACAAACAGTGGAACTACGTCCAGATTGAAACCGATACGGGATTGACAGGGATAGGCGAGGCGCATCCTGGGGCAGGAATCGCCGAAATTATCTTGCAATTCAAGAGAACACTCGTTGGCGCAGATCCAAGAAACATAGAGCCGCTCTACAACCGAATGATCGGCGCAGCGAGCAACCGATATGCAATGGGTCTATCAGCTATCGGTGGGATAGAAACAGCACTCTGGGATCTACTCGGAAAAAGTCTCGGTGTGCCGGTCTATCAGTTACTGGGTGGAAAGTATCGCGATCGTATTCGGCTCTACGCCGATGTTGGACACGGAAAGGGAAACACACCGGAAGGATGGGCTCAGCGCGCCAGAGAAGGCGTTTCAGATGGCTATCAAGCCATCAAATTTGACATCGATAACTCTGCAAACGAACTCAAGCAGGATGCGGTTAATCGGGAACTAAGTACAGCGGAGCTGCAAAAAATGACAGCATTGGTCGCCGCTGCAAGAGAGGCAGCTGGCGATGCAATCGACATCAGTATCGACTGTCACAGCCTATTCAGTACCCACTCGGCGATGAAACTCGCCGAACGTTTAGAGCCGTTCGATTTAATGTTTTTGGAAGACCCTGTGCCGAACGATAACGTCGAAGCGATGGCGAAGGTTACTGCCGCAACCTCTATTCCGATCTGTACGGGTGAGTTTCTGTTCCGACGCGACGGTTTCCGAGAACTGATTCAGGCACAAGCCTGTGATATGCTTCACGTCGATGTATCCGGAACAGGCGGGATACTTGAGGCAAAGAAAATCGCGGATCTGGCAGATCTCTACTACATACCCTTCGCGGCACATAACATCACATCACCCATCGGGATGACAGCGACAGCACACGTTTGCGCTGCTGTGCGGAATTTTATCGTCATGGAACTCCCGTATCACGCCGATCAGGTCGAGTGGCGCTGGGATCTCGCAATATCCAGCGAACCGCTCATGCAAGATAGCGTATTCGTGGTGCCAGAGCAGCCGGGATTGGGTGTTGAAATAAACGCAGATATTGCAAGGGAACACCTCATGCCCGGATCCGATCACTTCGGTATCATCTAAATTTTCCGTTACTATTCTTGTAATAAGGAGTTAGAGGAGCTGGGTGCCGATCGTAGTGCTATGCTGCCTTAAAGCCGAAGGGTATAGAGGTCGCGAGCGCAGCTCGCTCCTACAAGAAAACATAAAAATCCACCACACAATTCGATTAGAAAATGTCATTTTCACCGTTCTGTCCCTCCTCGTCAACGCAGCGTCCACCTATTTCCTTCCAAGCGAAATTGGATCAGTTCGTGGGAAGCTGTCCAGGAACAGAAAGCCGTCCAGAACCTGTAACATAAGTATAAATCGTATTTCTTTTCAGCACACCAAACAACAACTTCTCGTAAAATGACAGTTCATCTAAAGGCACATACACCTCGTGCAGTTCCCTATAGAAATCCTGATCTACATAAGCCCACACGCCATCCCATCTGTTGATAACACCCGCTTCTCCACGTGCTTCCATGATATGCGAAAGAATACCGCCTGAAAAGTTATATTCTGCATTGGTGCGGCTGACACGAGAAACATACGCATTGGAATAAATAAGCGTCTCGGCGTCCAGCCAAAGCATACCCTCATTGAGGACCTGAGTCGGCTCTCCGAGTTCTTCAACACTCCGCTTGATGATGTTCTCAGCACCTTGTATAGGTTGATCTGTGATATAACCCGCCGCTCGCAGCCGGTTATCCTTAAAGGTATAAACAATTTTCACAGGTATATTGACAAGATGATGATTAAAAACAAGCGTGTTTCCTTTTCGCAGGAATAACCGTTTTCCGGATTCCGCCAGCAGTACCCGTTCCTGCGTGTAGCCCCATCGTGTTTTGCGAAAATGGTAAGGCTCATTCGACTCAATTAACATCGGTCCTAATTTCGCACACCCCAAAGACAAAAATATTGGAATCAACAACAGAATTTTTCCGAATCCATATAAACCGTTATATCCCTTCATTTTATCTCCTTTTATTGAAGGACAACCCTCAAAATGATTGATGAAACATCCTCATTTAACTATTAATGACACAATTTCTGGCGGAAACTGTGCATAATTTTAAAAAAACAGTAAAAAATCCGAAATATTCTTAGTGGACGTACGGAATCAACGGTATGAAGCCCGTGTAGGCTTCACCAGGGCATGAACCGGGGTTGAGCGGAAGATGACTAAGATCTATCTCGTTTATAGAGGGAATGTCGTTTCCCGACGATCCATGTGCATAGATAAATGTAGCGAAACCCAACGTCTAAAACTGAACGCAATAAGTAGTTTCGGGCTTAAAAAAATGGTTAAAAATCGGCTTAAACCCACGTTTTTATTGGCTTTTATCTTGATTTCATTATCGGAAATATGCTATAATATTAGGGAGTTAATAGGGGAGCGGTCACTCCCCTATCGCATACAGAAAATCAACAGTTGCGTTAACTTCCTATAGTAGATATTTATATGGTAGCATATCATGAGAGTTAATGCAACTTCTTTTGAAATAAAAAGGAAGTTAGCATGAATTTGATTGAAGTTTTTGAACGTTTCCCAACACAGGAGGCGTGCATAGAGCATTTAGAACAGATTAGGTGGCGTGGAACGCCAGTCTGTCTGCATTGTAAAAGTGAGAGCGTAGCACATAAGAACGAAACACAGGAGGAAGGTAAAGTTGGACGTACAGGACGGTATAACTGCCATGAATGCCGTGCTACATTCAAGGTAACACAAGGCACGGTGTTTCACGGCATGAAAATTCCCCTGCAAAAATGGTTCGTCGCAATTGCCTTGCTCACCAATGCCAAAAAGTCGTTATCCAGTCACGAACTTTCACGGGATTTAGACTTGAATCAAAAGTCGGCTTGGTATATAATGACACGTATACGGGCTGAAATGGCGAATAAAACCAATCCTATCGTGCTACAAGGCATTATAGAAGCGGACGAAACTTATATTGGCGGTAAACCTTGCAAAGAGAACAAAAAGGAAGACCGCTAACCAACCAAACGCGGACGTGGCACGAGTAAAACCGCTGTTATCGGTGCTGTAGAGCGAGGCGGTCAAGTCGTCGCAGAAGTCGCAAAAGGACTAACAGGACGGGATATACTTGAATTTATCCGTAGGGTCGTGAACGTCAAGGAATCGGAACTTATGACGGACGAATACCACGCCTATAATACTCTTGGCAGCCAACTTAAGCACCACATCATAAATCACCAAGAGCAATACGTGGACGGTGATAAGCATACCAACACCATTGAAGGATTTTGGAGTTTGCTTAAGCGGGCATGGTACGGGCAACATCACCATTATAGAGTTGGGTACACGCCACTTTACGTGGCTGAACGGTGTTATGTCTATAATAACCGAAACCTTGAGTGTATTTGGACAAAGTTTGTCAATGAAAGCATGTTATTACCAAGCAAGGAGGCTACTGGATGAATGACAAGGATTATGCAACAGGAAAACCAATTGATTTAAGCAAACCAGAAGAACCCGTCAGACAGGATACAGAAAAATGGCTTGTGGAAGAATTGGGGTATGAAAAGAATAGATTGGATATTGAGTATCGCATTCGGGCAGGATCGAGTCGCCTTAAGCCTGATATAACTGTCTTTCGCAAGAATAGACAGCCCAATCTCGACCAACATAAGGACATACTCGGATTAGTCGAAATCAAGCCCGATTCAATAGAGCAAGCAGAAGCACAATTGCATTCATATATGGCGGTTAGTTCTTCGTGTGAATGGGGCGTAGCTGCAACTGCGGATGCGCGACAGTTCTACCGCAGGCATCCAAATGGTGATATAGAGCGTATGCATGCAATACCGCCCTCTGGTGTTTCTGTCGATCAAGTGGTTAGATTAAGAAAATCAGATTTGATACCTGCCGTTAATTTGAAACTACATTTCAAAAGTATTCTCTATCATCTTTACTCAAATGCTAATCTACAAAGTAGAACACGCTTATGTAATGAAATGACGAAGATTTTATTCTGCAAGATTTATGATGAAAAACTGGATAGTGATATTCCTTATTTTCAAGTTTTATCTGATAAACCACGATCTGAAATTAAGCAGAATATTGAAACGCAATTATGGAAACCTGTACTTACAGATTTAGAACCAACAGGTATATTTCCAAGAGACGAAGGAATTATATTAGACCCTGATTCTGTTGCGTATGTTGTAGGAGAACTTGAACGATTAAATCTATCGAAAACAGATTGCGATGTGATTGGTGCAGCGTTTGAGGTATTTGCAGAAAGATATTTTGCTGGTGAAAAAGGGGAATTTTTTACACCAAGGATAGCTATCAAAAATGCCGTAAAAATACTTGACCCACAATATGCCAAAACCATTATTGATCCCGCCTGTGGCTCAGGTGGATTTCTTATCTATGCGCTTGAGCATATATGGGATATAATAGAAACCTCCCACCTCAATAAAGAGGAAGGGAAAAGACGTACACCATCCTTTATTTATGGCATTGACAAAGAACCTGATTTAGTCAAGGTTGCTCGTGCATATATGACATTAGTAGGTGATGGATCCAGTAACATTGTTGACACAGATTCTTTACAACCCTTTGATTCTTGGGATGCAAGGGCACGTGTCATGTTAGCAGATGCAAATGGGGATAGAAAACAATTTGATTTTGTATTCACGAATCCACCCTTTGGTTCTGACATCAAGATAAAGCACCCTAATATTCTTGAAAAATATGATTTGGGACACAAATGGACAAAGCCCAGGAATTCATCACAATGGATAAAGTCGGGAGAAACTGAACCCACCGATCCACAGATCCTCTTTCTTGAATTATGTGTTAATCTTTTAAAAGAAGGTGGTCGGATGTGTATCGTGCTGCCTGAAAGTGTTTTGGGAAATGTGACCGAAGAATATGTACGTCAGTGGCTACTTGACAACACAACTATATTAGCAGTTTGGGATTGTCCAGCTTTGCTTTTTCAACCTCATACAAATACTAAAACTTGTATCGTGTTTATTGAAAAGTCTAAAACTGCTAATCAGTCAATTCTGATGAGTACTATTTCAAAGTGTGGTCATGATGCGAGAGGTGCAGAAATAACGGATGGAAATGGAGAGTTAGTTGAGGACTTTTCTAAAGCATTGACGGACTGGCAAAATAGACCTTCGGAAACCGTCATGAATTTGAAAGAGTGGAAAGGCGAAGTTAGTATAGTCGTGCAAAGCAATGATCTTATTGATAAACGTCTCCTTGTTCCTCGAATTTATCAGATAAAACATGAATTGGGTCCAGTAACTAAGCCTTTAGGAGATCTGGAACAGCAGGGAATTATCTCTATAAAGACTGTATCTTGTGGTGTTAAACAAAGTGAATACGATACTGAGTTTGGTGAAATACCGTATGTAAGAACGACTGACTTAGGTGTGATGGAATTACGTCCATCTATTCATGAAGTGCCTTTGGTGATATACGAGCGAGAACAGACAAGGCAAGACCTTCACCCACTGGACATTTTGATAATAAAAGATGGGACGTACCGTATTGGCGAGCCAGTAATGTTATTTGAAGATGATTTAAATATCGTCGTCCAAGCTCATTTCTATAAAATTCGTGTTTTGGATGACAGCCAGCTTGACCCATATTTCCTGTTTTACGCCTTGAAAAAATCACAGTCGTTTATCGTTGCCAGTTCAATAGTTCAAGTGACCTTATCGTCTATTACTATTGATCGAATGCGAGAAATACCTATTCCATATCCAAGTGCGGAGAAACAAAAAGAAATTGCTGCCCAAATGCGTAAAATTTTAGAAACAAGACGAATTCAGAGAAAAGATTTGGATACAATCTCATGAACAATTTAGTCCGGGAATAATATGTATGAAGTGAGGGATAGCTAAACGGACATGGACAATTTTCATTTACTGGGTTGTACTGCCACCGGAAATTTAGACCACTCTCTAATATAAGATTGTGCTACAATGACAATCTATTTGAAAGGAGAAATCCGATGGCGAAACGAAGAAGATTCACTGCTAAGTTTAAAGCAGAAGTTGTGCTTGAGGCTCTTAGCGGTGAAAGTT
>JAPPNJ010000191.1 GCA_028818705.1 Candidatus Poribacteria bacterium | reverse complement strand
ATATACGGTATTTCTGACGCGACGGGAGTATTGACGGGTACTTGGATAGATGCTGCTGGTGTTCCGCGTGGATTTACAGGAGACCTAATCCTTGAGTTCCCCGGGGCAACAGCAACATTCGTCGATTTTGTCAACTCGATAGGTAATTTGTTCGGCAGCTACATAGATGCTGACGGAATATTTCAAGAATTCGCATATACCGCTGCTGATGGCAGGTATATACCTTTCGACCTCGCAAACGCAGAAAATCTTGAATTCTTTTATGTGCATGGTTATAACGATGCAAAGATAAGGGTTGCCCGAGGTAAAGTGTCCGGTGATGTCACACGCACTTATCTTGGTACATTTGTTGACGGTCTGAGTGAATTGAAGATTCCGGGCAGCGTCAGCACACAAGGTTATAATATCAATCAGGACAGCTCTGTTGTCGGGTTCTATGACACACCCGATGGGCGTAGACATGGGTTTAACGCCAAACCCATTGAAGTCATTGATAAACCTGTTTATCAAGCCAGTGGCTTCAACTATACCTATGAGAATATTGATGTGCCGGGCGTAGATTTTTTAGCGGTGACAGCGAGTAGCGACTTTGCAGATTATGCCGGCTACACGAAAAGTGCTGATGGCGAAAAAATGGTCGCCTTTACCCTCATTGATGGTGTCTTTGAGACCTACGATTTTCCCGGTTCGCAGAACACCTACTTCTACGCGCTCGGCAATAATGGGGATGCTGCTGGCTACTACGAAGATAGCGAGGGACGCCACCGCGGTATCGTTTTAGAAAACGGGAAGTTACGACAGTACGATTTTCCGGGTTCCGTCGAAACGGAGATATACGGCATTTCTGATGCGACCGGGGCACTGACAGGGAATTGGATAGATGCTTCCGGCGTGCGTCGCGGATTCACAGGGGACATAATCGTTGAGTATCCGGGGGCATCGGAAACATTCGCCGATTTTATCAATGCGTCAGGGGGTATGGTCGGCAGCTACGTAGGTGAAGACGGTACATATACGCCATACCTACGCGCTGCGGATGGTAGGTATGTATCTTTCAGCCTTCCAACCCAAGAAACTTATGAATTCTTTTATGTGCACGGTCAAACCGATACAAAGATTAGCGTTGCTCGAGGCAAAGTGGTGGGTGATGTCCCCCGAACCTATGTCGGTTCATTCATGGGAGGGCTCCATGAATTGAAATTTCCAGGTAGCGTTAGCACGGAAGGGTACAATATCAATCAGGACGCTTCTGTCGTTGGGCACTATGACTCCCCTGATGGACGCAGACACGGATTTATTGCCAAACTCGGTACCGAGGAAGAGAACGATGCTTTCAGTAATACCTACACCGTCAAGCTGTCTAAAGGGTTGAACATGCTTTCCGTGCCACTTGCCCCCCGGACACCCATGACTGCTAAGAGTCTTGTCGCGCTGACGGGCGCAACAACCATCATCACGCTTGATGCAGCAAAACAGCATTTCATCGCATGGACACCAGGCGCACCTAATGACGGTTTTCCAATTGAAGGTGGAAAAGGTTATATCGTCAATGTGCCAGAAACCCGAAACTTTGCTTTCGTCGGAGCACCCTGGACAAATCAAATAGAGGCTGCTGCATCACCTGCTATATCAACGAAGATGGCCCAGGACGCGTGGGCGTTCGTCATCAGTGGGCATTTGGAAGGCAAACCAACGTTTGACGGCTACCAAGTCAGCGTCCGTAACCTCAGAACAAACAGTAGGATAACTGCCTCAGTGCAAGAGGATTACTTCGCTGCTGCAACTGCCGACTTAACACGACGGAGCGTCGTTCAAGTTGGAGACATCGTTGAAGTCCGCGTCATCGGGCCCGATGGAAACTTTGAATCACAAACCCTCAGATTTGAAGTGACACCTGAGAACATCGCAAACGCTGTTTTGTCTCTCAGGCTTGATAATATCGGTCAACCAACGCAGAATCTCCTGTTGCAGAACTATCCGAATCCGTTTAACCCAGAGACCTGGATTCCCTATCAACTCTCGGAAGACAGTCCTGTATCCATATCCATTTATGATACAACCGGTAGGTTAGTTCGCACCCTTGCGCTCGGTTTCCAATCTGCAGGGTTCTACAATAGCCAAGGGCGTGCGGCATATTGGGATGGACGTAATGCACTTGGGGAACGCGTTGCGAGTGGTATCTATTTTTACCAATTGATAACACCCACTTTCCATCAAACACGGCGACTCGTCATTCTAAAATAAGGGCACGTATAGAACTTACGGACCTCCCTGGTAGGTGCGGTTTTGCGGCGTACTCGCCTCGCAGAATGCCCGGGGAATGCCATACGGGGACGGTGAATGCCATAAGGCATTCATACCGTTGATTTCCATAAGGGCTTCATACCCCGCAGAATGCCACACGCGTATTCTTGCTTCGCAGTGAGAATGATTTGAATGCTCTATAGCATTCATACCGTTGATTCTGATTTGATTCTGATTGACGCGCATTCTTGCTTCGCAGTGAGAATGATTCATGCGATCTGCATTCCTAACCGCACGTATCGATAAGGATAACTATGGATCACCGCATAAAAACGAAACTTCCACTGATTATATGTCTAATTATCTGTCACACAGGATATGCCGTTGCACAAGTCAGAACAGAAACACCGATTGCAGATTACACCTTTGAGACGATCAAGGTCCCAGGTGTCGATTTTCTGGAGGTGGCTGCGAGTAACGACTTCGGGGATTACGCAGGTAACACCCGGAGCCCTGATGGCAAGAAAACCATCGGCTTCACACTGATAGGCGGTGTTTTTACAACGTACGACTTTCCAGGGTCCCTGAATACCTATTTCTATGCATTCGACAACGCTGGAAAAGCAGCCGGACACTACAAAGATATAGATGGACTCTACCACGGCGTTATCTTAGAAGGGGGCGAACTGCAGCAATACGACTTCCCAGGCGCAGCCGAAACCTACATCTACGGTCTTAGCGATGAAACAGGTGCCCTAAGTGGTAACATCGTCGACGCAGCGGGAGTCAGCCACGCCTTCTCAGGGGATCTGATAATTACATTCCCTGGCGCAGTCAACACTTACGGGGACTTTGTCAACGCCGCAGGTGCCGTCGTCGGCAGCTACGTGGACGCCGATGGAATGTTTCATGGGTTCATACATCACCCCGACGGCAGTTTCACCACTATTGACCTTCCAAAAATGCCGAATCTTGCATTCCTATTTGTGAACACCATCACCGATCTCGGTATTATCGGCTTCAGAGCCAAAGCTGCAAATGATATTCCGCGGTCCTATATCCTCCTGCCAGATGGCACCCTTTATGAAGTACAGCTCCCAGGCAGTGTTAGCACCGTCGTCCGAAATGTTAATCAGGATGGAAGTATTATCGGTTATTATGACTTGGCAGACGGACGCAGGCTCGGCTTCGTCGGTAGACCGACACCACAACCCGACGGAGAAAATTTCGGCAGTATTTTCACTATGCACCTCTCTAAAGGGTTGAACATGCTTTCCGTGCCGTTGAAACCGACTGTCCACATGACAGCACGTTCACTCGCACTAAAGACAGGCGCGACAACAGTCATCACGCTTGATCCTGCGAGCCAACAGTTTGTGGCATGGACCCCAAACGCTCCCGACGACGGATTTCCAATCGAAGGGGCAAAAGGATACATCGCCAACCTACCAGAGGCACGCAACGTTGTCTTTACAGGCACGGGGTGGACGCATCAGATGCCAGCTGCTGCAGCACCACTTGCAACAATCCCCTATCAGACGTGGGCGTTCGTTGTTAGTGGGTATTTAGAAGGCGAGCGTTACTATAATGATTATCACGTCAGAATCCGAAATCTCCGGACCAATACATCCACGAAAGCGAAGGTAAAGGGTAACTACTTCGCTGCTGCCACTGTCAATCTCAACTACCAGAGCGTCGTTGAACTCGGTGATACATGGGCGTTGACTGTGACCGACGCACACGGCAATATTGTCTCAGAAAAATTCAATTTCACCGTAAACCCGGTCAACCTTGCAAATGCCGTTTTAAACGTGACACTTGGGGGCATCGGTACACCGAAACAGAGTTCACTCCTCCAGAACTATCCGAACCCCTTTAACCCTGAGACATGGATTCCGTACCATCTTTCAGAAGCGGGTCCGGTTTCGTTATCCATTTATGACACAAAAGGCACACTGATCCGAACGCTATCGCTCGGTAATCAATCGGCAGGTTTCTATCAAGATCGAGAGCGTGCTGCTTACTGGGACGGACGCAATGCGTTGGGTGAACCCGTAGCAAGCGGTGTCTATTTCTACCAGTTGGTAACATCATCTTTCCAACAGACTCGACGGATGCTCATTTTGAAATAGTTTTTAAATTATTGCCTCTGACCTGCTGCGTCCATTGTCCTGGCAGATCGACTCCACCGAGGTAGAGCGACAATACTGACTACTGACTACTGACTACTATATGCAATATCAATGTGCCAAATGCAACGATACTTATGAAATCTCGCCGTTGCGCTATAAGTGTGACTGTGGGAACCCACTGAACCTCGTCTCGGATTCACACGTAATCCCGAACCCCCAGGTCCCGGCGGCAATGTCGCTTTGGCGATACCGCGAGGCACTACCAATTGATGCAGAGACAGAGATTGTCACACTCGGCGAAGGTATGACACCGCTCGTGCCACTTGACCCTGATGCTCCCGAACATCTCTTGAAATTGGACTATCTCTGTCCCACAGGCTCCTATAAGGACAGAGGAGCGTCCGTCCTTCTCACCCATCTTAAGGCACTTGGAGTCGATACAGTTGTGGAAGATTCATCGGGCAATGCGGGCGCTGCAATCGCAGCGTACAGTGCAAGGGCAGGTATCCAATGCACCATCTACTGTCCAGAATCCACTTCACAAGGAAAATTAAAACAGATCTCTGCTTACGGTGCCAAGCTGAAACTTGTAGAAGGTAACCGCATGGCAACAACAGAAGCCGTGAAACTTGCCGCAGAGACGACATGTTACGCTTCCCACAATTGGCACCCTTTTTTCTTAGAAGGCACAAAGACCTTAGCCTATGAAATCGTTGAACAACTCGGATGGCGTGCCCCAACCCACGTTATCTGTCCTGTCGGATTCGGGAGTATCTACTTAGGACTCTTCATCGGATTTCGTGAACTACAGACACAAGGAATTATTGAAAGCACACCTCGACTCCTCGGCGTTCAGCCCGATGTTTGTTGCCCGATCTACAATGCCTACTTTGAAAATACAACGTCTATCTCAAGAATGAAACAAACAGGAGAAACGCTTGCCGAAGGCATTACCGCTGAACTCCCAATTCGGGGAGACATGATTTTGGAGGCACTCCGTTCCACAAACGGTGCATTCACCACAGTCGACGCTTCGGACATTCAGTCAGGCGTAACAACACTTGCAGCCAAAGGGATGTATGTCGAACCCACATCTGCTGTGGTCATCAGCGCATATCAAAAGTTTCAACAGGAAAATATCATCCAAAAAGGTGACTTGACCGTCTCAATTCTCACAGGCATCGGTTTAAAAGCAACAAGCACCCTAAAGGTGTAATTTAAATTGATTTCTGAAATGCGTTCGTGCTAAACTTAATAAAATGGGCGCACCTCAAGAAAACTTGCACAAGCAACGCGTATAGTATAAAAGGATTTGTATGGGAGAAAAAAAGCGTGGGAATCAGAAACGCGAATCTATTTTTACTGTACGTGATGCCGAATCTGCTGTCGTTACCTATACGATTCTACTGTTTTTCTACATTGTGGGAATATGTGTTTACAAATGGATCAACGGTTGGAATGGTACCTTGGCTGTGCTGGTCGAGTTAGATACGAATTATCCGCGATTTAATCGGGCAGCGGTGGCGTGGATTATCTGTAAAGAAGGAGTTGATATTATGTTACGGCGCTATAACGAATGGCGTGTTGAACATGCACAAAATCTTGAAAAAGCCAGAGCTGAAGGCGTAGAAAAAGGCATTGCCGAAGGCGTAGAAAAAGGCATTGCCGAAGGCGTAGAAAAAGGCATTGCCGAAGGCAAAGCTGAACTATACCAAGAGGTAATATTATGGAATGCCCGTCGATTGGAAGCTGAGGCAAAGGGACTCCCATTCAACGAACCGATCCCAGGAAACGGCACCCCTCCTCCCTCCAAAAATGACTAAATCCTGCCTACTTCGGTGGTCAATTGGTTCATCCTACTCTTATGGCATCCAGATAAAATATTATGACCACAGAAAACAGACCCGAACTTATCCGATTCATTACGGTATGCGCGCTTATCCTGCTTTTTATTTTCTTGATCGGGGCATTACGTGCGCGCGAGCATCCGTTCTTCCGTATCGGTGCCATCAAAAGTGAAAGTCAAGAGACACTCCCTAACACCGTCAAACGACGCGATGAACTTCAAAGCAACCGGTGGTCCGAAGGGTTTCGGCTATTACGCTATTGGTGGATCGGTGGCGCAGCCGTTTATATCGCAGAAATGGATCGCACAGCGGTAGGTCTTCAATTTGATGTCGAACTCGCTAATAATCAGATCCTCGGGCGCGAAACCATCACTGGTGCCACAAGACGCTCCAGAGAAACAGAGGGGCAACCCCTCGCAGGTGTCAACGGAAGTTTTGGCATTCGAGAAGACAATCGCGGACGCGGCGGTATGATGTTTAACCTGCATATCCAAAACAGTGAACTGGTAAGTATCCCAATCCTACTTGATAGATGGGGCTACTCACCCCCATCCCCGTGGGGTGAAACCAGTTTCGGCGTAACCCCTGACGGTGATTTTCTTATGGATGCAGTACAACTAAACGGTAAACTCCGTATTGCGAACGGCACCTCCGACACGCTCTCAATCAACGCCGTTAACCAAATCTGTGACGCGTCGTGTCCTGTAGTGCTGTTTACGCCACGCTTTGGACGCACAACGTTAACCCGCCGATGCTACGAGTTCACGCTTAGACAGATACAACTCCCGCTCACCGGAAAATATAAAAGCAGATTTGTCGTGACGGCGGTGAATCCGCGCGGCAATAGCGTCATTCCATCCGACGGTATCGTTCTTGCGATTGAACCACAATTGGCACGCGATTGGGAGAGTAAAATTACCACATCCACAGCGGGAACTTTGGAAATAGCCCTCACGCCTAAAAAATGGCAAAACGTTCAACACGGAATCGGTGGCAATCTACGACTTGTCCGAGACGGCAAGGTTGAACCCGAACTTATTAACTTCGGTAGGTCGCAGGGAGGCAGCGCGTATAGGCATCGTAACGGTGCGCGTCGTCACCCACGGAGTGCTTTAGGATTCAACGACAACACACTCTTTCTTATCGCTGTGGACGGTAGGCAACCCGGTTACAGCATGGGAATGACCCTCTATGAAATGGGCACATTTTTCAGTGAACTCGGCATCAAACACGCTATCAACTTCGACGGTGGGAGTTCTTCAACACTCTGGGCATTAGGAAGAGTCGCAAATAGCCCGGCGCACGGCTACGAACGTCGTATCTTCAATGTTGCAATGATTCGTGCCAGAAATGAAAATCCACAATGAAACCCCGACGATACCTCCTCGCACTGGTACTCCTAATGCTGGCGTGTTCAAACAGGAACACACCGCGGGCAGTCAGCGAAGATTTTATCTATAACTACTACCAACACGCCGACCAACAGGCAGCGTTACAACTCAGCCACGGTCTCGCTGCAGAAAAATTAGAAGACGAAATCGCACGGGTGCGTGAAGTCCGACAACCGGGAGAACAGATTGACGAAATGCCGAAAATTGAATATGAACTCATCGGTAAAGAAGAAGCAACCACACACGCCTTATTCAACTACAGACTGATCATCAAAAACCGAGGCGGAACAACAACACACACGCGAAATATTGTTATTAATACCGAAGAGGTTGATGGACAGTGGAAAGTCGTCAATTTTGATGAGTATTAAGGAGCCGACGTGTAACTTATCACTGGACGTTGTGGTCACTGAGATCCTTGACAGATTACATCCATTTGACTATAATATATTATGGATCATAAGAGACTGAACTTAAGAGAAGTTATATGGGTCGGGGATTCTAAGGTAAGATTGAAGGAATTTCCACAGTCCGTTCAGAAAGATATAGGCGACGCTCTATTTATTGCCCAAGCTGGAAGCATGTCTCCAGAGGCTAAACCATTTAAGGGTATCGGCTCAGGTGTTTTCGAGATACGAGCAGATTATCGAACGGACACTTATCGGGCAATGTATGCAGTGAAAATTGGAAAAAGGGTTTATGTGCTGCATTGTTTTCAAAAAAAATCAAGAAGGGGCATTAAAACGCCCAAGAAAGACATAAACCTTATTAAAAGACGTTTAAGAATAGCACAAGAACTGGAGGAGAATTATGAGCGAGAAGATTAAATTTGAAAAGAGTTCAGGCAATGTTTTTAAAGATTTAGAATTACCAGACGCAGAGGAATTGTTTCTCAAAGCAAGACTTGGATTTGCGGTGTTTCAGATTATAGAAGAACGCAAGTTAACGCAAACTGAAGCGGCGAAGATTCTCGGAGTGAAGAAGTCTGTAATCTCACAACTGAAAAAAGGTAAGTTTAATCATTATAATATAGAACAATTATTGGTGTTTCTGAATCGATTGAACCGGGATGTTGAGATCCGTATCATTCCTTCAGAAGACAGAGAAGGACAGCAACGGGTCGTTGCTGTTTAGTTATAGAAAAAACTCTAAAGGACAAAATGAAAACTGGAAAAGTCGCTGTCTTTACACAAGCACAAACACCGATGGAATTTCGCGAATACCCAGTTCCATCCGTCACTGCGGACGACATACTCGTCCGAATAGGTATGGCGAATATCTGCGGTTCTGACCTTCATTTTTGGCGTGGACACGGCCCCAAAATCGAGGGTGGCATCCCTCAAGTACTCGGGCACGAAATGATCGGCACAATTGAGGCGATGGGACGCAACGTTACAGTGGATAGCATGGGGCAACCGCTCACTGAAGGCGACCGTATCGCCTACTCCTACTACAAACCGTGCCAACACTGCTGGATGTGCCTCAACGGAAAACCTGGGTGTCCGAACCGTTATCGCGATTGGCTCGGTGTCTCCAGCGACCAGCCCCCGCATTTCCACGGTGCTTACGGCGAATACTACTATATGAAACCCGGGCATTGGATTTTTAAGGTCCCCGATGAACTTCCAGACGCGCTGGTGTCTCCTATTAATTGTGCCTTGTCAGAAGTTATCTACGGACTCAATCAGATTGGGATCACGCTCGGTGATACTGTAGTTATCCAAGGTGCAGGTGGACTCGGACTCTACGCCACAGCCATCGCAAAAGAAATGGGTGCGGGAAGAATCATCGTTTTTGATCGTCTGCCCGCACGTCTCGCGCTCGCACAGGAGTTTGGTGCCGATGAGACGCTCAATGTTGACGAAGTGGACACGAAATCGCGTGTCGAATACGTACTCGATCAGACGGGTGGTATCGGTGCGGATCTCGTTGCTGAGTTTGTTGGCTCTCCACGTGTTTTGGCTGAAGGTATAGAAATGCTGCGATGGGGCGGTCGTTACCTCTGGATTGGTAACATTAACCTCGGATTCCCGACAGAGATTGATCCAGGAAATATTGTTCGTTGTAGTAAAGCAATCCGTGGGATTATCGTTTATGAGCCGTGGGTTATCCCGCGGGCACTTGATCTTCTCATGCGTACACGCCACAAATACCCGTTCCACAAAATTATCTCCAATACCTTCCCGTTTAGTGATATTAACGAAGCCTTCTCTTACGCTGATAGCGGAGAGGCAATCCGAGTCGGACTGGAATTTGAAGAATAAAACTGCCTCTTCCGTCTACATCCATATCCCATTTTGTGCCACGAAGTGCTATTACTGCGCTTTCAATACATACACTTTTCACAAAGAACAAGCAAAAGCATACCTACAGGCACTTCAAACGGAGATGGAACTGTATGCCCCGGAAACCGACCCACTACAAACCATCTTCATCGGCGGTGGCACCCCCTCTATCCTCTCTGCAAACGCTTTAGCACAACTATTTGCGAATATACACCAGAACTTCACTACATCCCCAGGCGCTGAAATCACTGTTGAGTGTAATCCTGGGACGGTTGATGCTGAAAAATTGAGTGTCATGCAAGATAACGGCGTGAATCGACTCAGTTTCGGTCTGCAAGCGATGCAGGACGAGACTTTAAAGCAGTTGGGCAGAATTCACACCGTCTCGGAATTTCTACAGAGTTATCACCTCACACGCAAACACGGTTTTGAGAACATTAATATTGATCTCATCTTCGCGCTCCCTGAGCAAAGCATGGCAGCGTGGCATCAGACCTTAAACGCCGTAATTGCCCTTGACCCCGAACACATTTCAGCCTATAACCTCGTGATGGAGGAGGAAACCCCGTTTTATGAACAGTGGCAAGCCGGAGAACTCCATCTCCCTTCCGAGGACACCGAAGCCGATATGTTCCAATACACGATTGAGACCTTGACAGCACACGGATACACGCATTATGAAATTTGCAACTTTGCGAAACACAACCATTTCGCGAAACACAACCTTGTCTATTGGAACAATCAACCGTGTATCGGACTCGGCGTAGGCGCGTGTGGGTACATCAACGGCATGCGTTACGCTAACATCCGAGGCATTGCACCTTACATCAAAGAACTCTCCAAACGCAGCAAACCCATCGCCGATACCGAACACCTAACAGGGCGTGCTGCAAAAGCAGAAACGCTTATGCTTGCGCTTCGGAAACGAGAAGGCATCTCTCTCGAAGCCTATCAAAATCGCTTTGGTGAAGAGATTGAAGTTGCGTTTGGAGACATTCTCAACAAATGGAGCGATTCACACCTGTTAGAACAAACGGATACACACCTGAGACTCACCGACCGCGGACTTCTTTTGGCAAACGAAGTCTTCATAGAATTGATGTGACTTAAAAGTAGCAGGCAGCCTCCGTTTGCCGTTCACTCTTTGCCCAGGGGCATTCAGTTTTCCAATAATTTACATCCGGATGCCCGAACTTGTTCGGGACGGTGCGCTTATCCCGAATAAATTCGGGCGTCCAACAACAGTAATCCTTCATGTCAGTAAACTTATCCTTTAAAACTAAATAGCCCTGTTCTTTACCTCAAATTTCCTTGACTTATCCCGCAAACTTGCTATCATACCCCCATGCGGAAACTCAATCTCAAACCCAATCACAAAGCGATTCGGGATTACTATGCCACACTACAGCAGTATCAACAACACGACATCACACACGAAGGCGCCGTCAGTTCCCCTTTTGATACACTCTTGCAGACCTGCGCAAAACAGGTAAACGCTACGCTCGTCCCCCAATGGACAATGCAGACCGCAGCAGGAACCCGTATCGTCATTGACGGCGTAATCCTCAACGAATACGGTCTCCCCTTCGCCTATTGGGAAGCCAAGGACATAGACGACGACCTCGCCAAGGCGGTGGAAGAAAAACGTGAAGCAGGCTACCCACTCGACAACATCTGTTTCCAAACACCGCAGCATGCCATCTTATATCAGAACGGAGCGGAGGTCCTCAATGTAGATATCACCGACCCTGCCCAGCTGATTGCGGCACTCCAACACCTATTCGCTTACGTCCCACCCGCACTCGACAACTGGCAGACCGCCGTCTCCGATTTCAGAGAACACGTACCCGACCTTGCAAACAAACTAAAGGAACTCATCGAGCAACGCCACGAAACCGATCCAGGATTCAAGAAAGCGTTTGCCGACTTTTACGAAACCTGCCGTACCTCCATTAACCCCGACCTCTCACAAGAGGCTGTCGAGGAGATGCTCATCCAACACATCTTCACCGAGCGCATTTTCCGCACCGTCTTTAACAACTCCGCTTTCACCCGCCGAAACATCATCGCACGCGAGATTGAAAATGTGGTCGATGCGCTTATCCGTCAGGCGTTCAGCCGCGAGGAGTTTCTCAAACCGTTAGACCGGTTCTATATCGCTATCGAGCAAGCCGCGATGCTCTGCCGAGACTTCTCCCAAAAACAGCACTTCCTCAACACGTTTTACGAGAAGTTTTTCCAAGGGTTCTCCGAAGATGTAGCGGACACACACGGTATCGTCTATACACCGCAACCGATTGTCGATTTCATGGTGAAAAGCGTGGCGCATATCTTGGAAACCGAGTTCGGTCGTTCGCTTTCGGATACCGGCGTACATATCATCGATCCGTTCGTCGGAACGGGCAATTTCATTGTCCGACTCATGCAGGAGATTCAAGGCACAGTGTTAGAGGAAAAATACCAGCACGAGTTGCACTGTAACGAGGTAATGCTCCTGCCCTACTACATCGCCAGCTTGAACATCGAACAGGAATTCTTCCAACGCACAGGGGCGTATCTGCCGTTTGAAGGCATCGCCCTTGCGGATACATTTGAGTTGCTTGAGCAGGAGCAAGGTGAACTCTTTACGCGTGAAAACACCGAACGCGTAAAGAAACAGAAGGCAACGGATATGTTCGTCGTCATCGGTAACCCACCTTACAACATGGGGCAGATTAATGAAAACGACAATAACAAAAATCGGAAGTATGAGATAATGGACGCGCTGCTGCGGGAGACATATTCACAAGATTCAAAGGCAAGAAACAAAAACGCCCTCTCGGATCCGTATGTGAAAGCGATACTGTGGGCATCAAAACGAATTGGAGAAGAAGGCGTTGTCGCCTTCGTGACAAATAATGGTTTTTTGGACGGTATAGCGTTCGATGGCATGCGGAAACATCTCGCGCAGGATTTCACCAAAATCTATCATATTGACCTTAAAGGGAATGCACGTACCTCTGGTGAACGTCGGCGAAAAGAAGGTGGTAACGTTTTTGACGATCAGATCCGCGTTGGTGTAGGTATCAGTTTATTTGTGAAAAAAGCAGAAGCGGTATCCGAATCGACTGAAATATGGATTTACTCTGTTGATGACTATCTGAAAGCACGTGAGAAGCAGCAAATTTTGACTGATTTCGGTGACTATACAAACGTTCCAATGAAACGGGCAACAGTCGATGTAAAACATACATGGTTGACTGAAGGGATTCATATTGAATTTGACACCTTTACTCCGATCGGCACAAAGGAAGCAAAGGCGAAAAAAGGCGTTGCAACAGAAGTCATTTTCAAAACCTACAGTCGCGGTATCATAACTTGTCGCGATGCATGGGCTTACAACTTTAACCAAAATGTCCTCATTGAGAACATTCTGCGGATGAGCGAAACCTACAATGCAGAGATAGACAAATGGAAACGGCAGGAAAATCAAAGGGAAATCAATGTTGATGATTTTGTGGTGTATGATGACACGAAAATCAGTTGGAGTCGGGACTTAAAGGTGAAGTTAAAACGGGGAGCAATCGCTGAGTATGTAAAACATAAAGTAAGGACGTCTCTTTATCGTCCATTTACGAAATCAAACCTTTATTTTGATCGGACAATAAACGATGTCGTATACGTATTTCCATCCATTTTCCCTACACCAGAGACAGAATCAGAAAATCGAGTGATTGGTCTCACTGCTCTTGGAAGTAAAAAGTCGTTTCACTGCCTAATGACCCAGCAGTTAGCAGACCTTCATCTCACAGGTGATTCCCAATGTTTCCCCTTCTACACTTACGACGAAGACGGCACCAACCGACAAGAGAACATCACCGATTGGGCACTGACAGAATTCCGAACGCACTACAACGACGATACCCTCACGAAGTGGGACATCTTCCACTATACCTATGCACTCCTGCACCACCCTACCTATCGTGAGAAATACGAGAAGAACCTTAAGCGCGATCTCCCACATATCCCATTCGCCGAAGATTTTTGGGGTTCGCCGAGGCAGGTGCGCAGCTGGCTGATCTCCACGTCAACTACGAATCCGTTCCAAAATATGATAGACTGAAATATATTGAAACGCCGGGAATGACAGTGGATTGGCGTGTTGAGAAGATGAGATTGTCCAAAGACAAGACGCAGTTAAAATACAACGACTTCCTAACACTGGAAGGCATCCCAGAGGAGGTTTATGATTACCGACTTGGTACGCGTTCTGCATTGGAATGGGTTGTGGATCAGTATCGCGTCAAAACCGACAAACGGAGCGGCATCGTCAACGACCCAAACCGTGAGACAGAACCGCGGTATATCGTAGACCTCATCGCCCGCGTCATCACCATCAGCCTCCGGACAGTGGAGATTGTTAACGGACTGCCACCACTACAACAGCAAATTGGTAGGGCAGCTGCTGACTGGATCTAATTTATTATCAGTTAAAAAGATAGGTGCGGTTTTTTCAACCGCACCGAATCGCCTTTAGGTTTCTATTGACACTTTGAACACTTAAAGGATGGTAAATTTAGAAAAACACTGCATTCATGGTTTGGTTAATGCCACGGAAAACTCTGGACTTCGCAAAACACTAACCACAGCATCGGCATGCTTAAGCTGCTTGGCAACCTTAGGTGTACAGGTGATAAACAACATATTGAAGGTTGTAGGCTCCTCAATCTTGAAAACCTCGGCATCCAATCCCCTTGCTTTAATCCATGCTTTAATTTCGTCCTTGCGTTTGACAGAATTGTCCTTTAACAATTTATATTTCTCTGCTCGGTTAAATCCCTCTAGATCTTTGGAAGAGGGACGATTTACCTCCACCATGAATTCAGCCATGTTTGAGGGGCAAACCGAGTGAATAGGTGCCATTTTACGGATTTTTGTTCCCATTTTCTGTGAACCTCGCAAGTCCTGCTCCAACCCTATCCGTGGGTGCTTGGAGACGGACAACTGACCCAAACCTTCAACCAAGGTAGGTGCGGTTTCCTAACCGCACCAAATCCTAAAAAACACATACACACCTCAAAAATACCGGCCCCAACGGGGCGATATTTTTATAGAACGCGTCCTGAAAACCCATCGTCTTTGCAAGAAAAATTACCCCTTTTTATGCTTCTTCAGTTTCTCATCATTTTCTTTTCTCTTGTATCGACGTTGAATATCTTCCGCTCTTCGCGCATATTTTTGTGAATTGCGCTTATCTCCATAACGCTCATAAATTTTACCTAATATACGATGCATACACCCAGCATTACTTTCATGAAAAAATAGATGGAATCCAATAATTTCATCTTCCTTAGCATCGTCGTAAAGACCACACCTCCGTTCCAAACTGAATACTTTTTCAATGTCACATTGCGCTTGTTTTAGACCTAGTTTATAATATAAAATTCGAGCTCGACGTTTGTATGCATCTATGAAATTAGGGTTTAACTCCAACGCCTCAGTATACAGGTTTACAGCATTTAAAGCATCACCATCTACCTCTGCTTGAACACCACGATAAAATTTTTCGCAATAAGTAGTTTTGGGATTAAAAAAAGGTTATGAAAAAGTGTGATAAACC
>JAPPNJ010000178.1 GCA_028818705.1 Candidatus Poribacteria bacterium | reverse complement strand
TTAACTTTCGTATAACTTTCAACCAGGCTTAGCGCGTACTCGCTATGAGTTCTATTCTAAAATTGGTATAATGTTCGATTGAACTTCATCCGCCATACCTGGATAGGTCTCACCACGAATCCACATAGGAGGCCGTTTTTTATTTACAGCCCCAGGACGCGTCCATTCTGCTTTTGCACTGATATAATGTGCTATGTTAGCACGTCTGAAACGTTCACTATGGTTATCGGTGCTTTTATGCAGAATTTGACTGTTAAACCAGATGACTGCACCGGCAGGGATTTCTACCGCAACACCATCTTCATCACGAGCACCTTCTGCCTGTTTAAACTCTCCCTGCTGTGAACCTTCAAGTTCCCTATGTTCACGAACGCCATGCTTATGGCTGCCCGGTATAACGTATAAACAACCATTCTCTACATCTGCGGGATCAATCGCAGTCCATGTCGCGACGGTCGTTCCGGTTTTATACTGATGGTTAAAATACCATTTATCTTGATGCCACGGGAACCCTAAACCTATTTTTGGCGGTTTCCAAATATAGAGGTTGTTAAGACCGAGGAGATCTGGACCGAGGATGTCAACAACGGGATCGGTGAGACGAGAGTCGCGCGTACGCGCAAGGAATTCCTCGCAATTACAACTTACATATTGGATATTGTGCATCGCGTAGACACCTTGTTCCTTGATTTTACCGTCTCTGACTAAAGCATTTTGAAAAATATGATAGTCTGGAAAGGGTCGTTTTCCGATGGCGATGTTATCAGCAATTTGTGCTAAAAAGTCGTTCTCTTCTTTCGTAAAAACGTCGTAACGGATGAAGTACCCGTTTTCGTCCCAAGAGGATCGTTCGTCAGGCGTCAATTTAAACTGCCGTTCCTCGGATGTTGTATTTGGGTCCATTAATGCTCCTATTCATTAAGACGGGCTATTCTAACGTGAATTCGATTTACATTGAACGGTTATCCCCAGAGGCACAAACTAACAGTTTATGCTACAAATCGGATTCTGAGATAGGTAAAGGGTCCCGGTAGACACCTTCAGACAGTGTTGGATATATTTTACCCCGAACCCACATAAGAGGACGCATATAATTCTTATGTGGAACCCGTTCTGCCTTCGCACTGATATAATGTGCGATGTTACTGCGACGAAAGCCTTCAGTCTTATTATCAGTACTCTTATGGAGGATTCGGTTATCGAAGAAGATGACGCTTCCGGGTGGGATTTCAAAAGCGACCCCATCTTCGTCCCGCGCACCGAGTGCCTGTCTAAACTCCTGTTGTTGTGAACCCTCAAGCTCAACATGCTCAAGTATGCCGGTTTTGTGGCTACCCGGGATAACGTATAGACACCCATTCTCTACATTTGCGGCATCAATTGCCGTCCACGTGCCAACGGTCGTTTCGGTTTTAAACTGCGGTCGCGTATACCACCTATCTTGATGCCACGGAAAACCGAGACCTATTTTTGGCGGTTTCCAAATATAGAGGCTGTTAAGACCGAGAAGATCTGGACCGAGGATGTCAACAACGGGGTCGGTGAGACGCGGATCACGTGTACGTGCGAGAAACTCAGGAGAATAAAGATTCATTTGATGGATACTGTGCATCGCGTAGATACCCGATGCTTCAACTTTTCCATCCCTCACCAAAGCATTTTGAAAGATACGATGGTCTGGAAAGGGTATTTTCCCGAGAGCAATGTCATCAGCAACTTGACTCAAAAGGTCATTTTCTTCTTCAGTAAAAACATCGTGACGGACGAAATATCCATTTTCATTCCACTGTTCGAGTTCATCAGCAGTTAGTTTAAATTTTCGTTCCTCAAACGTTGTATCTACGCTCATGAATTCTCCTATTAGTAAATTCTATATGGCATTATTTCATTACAACACAGTATGCCAATAACGTGTAAGAAGGACGGGAAAATCCAGAATCTCGCCCAATACTATTGGCGAGTGTAAGGTTAGGCACACTCGTCTATCGCAGAGAAGACGAAGTAATTTTATGATCAGAATCAAGATTTGTGGGCTTAGAGGATAGAAGCGATAAATACTATCAGTAGACAGTGGGCAGGCAATAAAGGAATTGGAAATTTCAGTATGGAAGATCGGCACAGTTGCACCTTGCCTTTTTCAAAGGTGCGTTTAGCGGCGGCTCTCTGTTTCCTCAGCTAAAAGTTGATTAGGAACTGTATAGCCTATTGGCACATAAGACAAACTGGGCAAATTGGTATTTTGCTCAGCATGCTCAATGGTCATTGAGACTGGATTGCCCGAAGCATCCACATCAATGTAAATATTCTCGCTAATTTCCTTTGTTTCAACAACCGCACGTGTTGAAAATTCGATCAATGCCGTATCGGTGTCATGAAAATACGTCACTTTCACTAGAATGCTCCCTTAAAACCCCTATCAAAGAAGGCATTATGGACTGTTTCCCCATCTTCCAGCAAAATGACTCTGAGAAACTTATCCTCTTCCTCAATTTTTTTCCATTTTCTTATTCTGCCATCTGACTGCACTTCTGTATGAACTGGATTCTCAGTAGTATCTTCAATCCATTCAATCTTTATTCTGCGTCGATCAAGCTTTTCACGTATTTTGAGGAAGTATTGGGTTGACTTCAACTCTTTGTATTACTACCTACCAAATCACAGCTGTTAACAAATAGAACCGAGGCATAAGTAGTGTCTGTAGCTGCCAGCAGGCAACTACAGACATTAATACGTTACATCGAGAAACTGCCAACAAAGACGTTGTTCGCTGCGCCGCTTTGCTGCCACTTCACTGGAAGGTGGGTGTCTTTATACTGATAGACCTCAGATTTACCGACAATGGCATCCTGAATCGCCGTCAGCGGTTTATACCAGATTTGGTGGGGCTGTGTGCAGTTTGCACATGGATAACGATTGGCAGATAGTGTGAGGGCGTCACCGACTGTTACATCGTATTTGGTCCCCTCTTTCGTGAATTCAACCGGAGCGGTCTGTGTCGCAACGACTACCCCCAAAACGTCTGCTTGTTTCGTTGTCAGCATGCTGCTGATTGCAGTACGTTGTTCTGCTGTAGTGCTTGGGTCGAGGTACAACACGCTCTTACGGGTTTCAGTATCGATATCCAAGTTGCTTTTCGCGCTGACGACAGCGACAACGGTTAAGCCATCAAGTGACACATTGTTCCAACTTCCATGCTGGATGTTCCAGACGAGGGTTGCCTCTCTGCCGCCTTCTACATATTCGGCACCGAAGTGGCATGCCCCGACATAGACACTCGCGGATCTTGCTTCGATGTACTCACCTTGCACGGTTGGGGTTTCAGTTGCAAAGGCGAAACCTGCGATCAAGGTCAGTGCGAGTGCTGTTAAAACAGAGATGCTTTTCATCTTAATCTCTCCCTTTATTTTTTTAGATTCACCATAATAAATAAACGTAATCGTAACACTATACCTATTTGACCTTAAATCTTATTATACCTTAAACTGATTTAAAAAAGCAACTTTTTTATCTTGTCAGCTTTCAGCGTTCATAGCAGTCTCTGGAGTGTTCCGCCCAAAATTTCTGCTTTGTCTCCTTCTGGAATAAATGTACAATGTGTTCGAAATGCCTCGAGCGCATGTTGATAGGTCATAAAGTTGCGAACGACAGGATAGTCAGAACCCCAACAGAGTCTACCAGGACCAAAATGCTCGTAGAGGGCACGGACAATCCAATGTGTATCTGACTGCGGATAATCCCATGGGACCTGTGAGACATAAGCGAAGCCTGACATCTTGATGTGGATATTCGGTACATCTGCAGAGGCGAGTACCTGCTTGAGTTGTGGATACGGATGTTCTTCACCTGCTCGCGCACCACCCATGTGATGACACAGAAACGGGATGTCAGGAAACTGTGCTGCAAGTTTTCGGAGTGGTTCGTGCTGATGGCTCCCCATGGCGATACTGGCGATTAATCCGAGTTCCTCTGTCGTGTGAAAGAAACGTTGTCCCTCCTCGGAAAAGAACCAATCCCCATTGTCATCGCCTCTGAGGTAGTGGGTGTAACCTTTGAGTGCGTAAGTCTCCGCAGCTGTTCTGAGTCGATCAGATGCCCCATCTGTGTGATATGTGTCTGTCCACGAACAATCCACATCGGCGAATTGGATTAACCGATCAGGGTAGCGTTTGACGCAGTCTGCGACGTAATCGTTGTTTTCGGGGTTCCTATCAATGCGAGCACAGATCAGCACAGCCTTATCAACATCTTGCAGATCCATTTCGTGGAGGAGTTGTTCGACTTTGCCACGACTTTCGTCGTCCGGGACCGGCGGTTGATAGGGCCATCGGGGCCAGGCGTGTGTATGTGAATCAATTATCATTTTTTCTCCTAATCAAGGGTAATGGTTTACGACATACGGCGCGTGCCTACTACCTTAAGCCGAGCATCAAGGCTCCCAATTCTCGCTTGTTAGTCTCAGCAGGCTTTACAACACCGACAATCTTGCCGTCGTACATCACTGCGATTCTGTCACTCAGGTGGAGCAGTTCATCAAGTTCAGAGGAGACAAGCAAAACGGCTTTGGCGCGGTTGCGGGCGTGAATAAGCCGTGAGTGGACAAACCTGGCAGCGTGAATGTCCAATCCCCGCGTTGGATGCGCGGCAATAATAAGCTCAGGTCTTCCCTCTAACTCCCGCGCGACAACGACTTTCTGTTGATTTCCACCAGAGAGGGTTTTGATCGGATGTGCGATGTCTCCGACACGAATTTGGTATTTATCCAAGGCATTTAGCGTAGCTCTCTGAATTGATTTTCTTTGAAGCATCCCGTGGCGGCAGTAACGTCTGTTTTTATGATGACCGATGATGAAATTATCATCAATCCGGTCACTTAAGCTAATACCGTGTCGGTGTCTGTCGGCGGGTATGTGGGCAATGCGTTCGCCATTTAGGGTAAGGCTGCCACTATGAATCTGTCGTAAACCTGTCAGTACTTCAACGAGTTCTGTCTGTCCGTTTCCTTCGACACCTGCTATGCCGACGATTTCACCAGGGAAAATTTCGAGATCGATTTGGTCGAGCTGCAGCTTACTGGACTCACGCGGATTCGGTAAAGGTGCCTTGTGAGTGTGCCTACTGATGAATTGTGCAAGTCCCTTCCTATCATCCGAATCAGCAGAGAGTGTAACCTTTTCCAAGTGGAGCATCGGTGTTGTATTTTCGAGCTGCTCACGTGTTACGGATGTCGGAATGACAGGTTCACCGAGCATCATCTCTGCCAAGGCAGTCGGATTGGTGTCGGCGATAGGAGATGTTGCGACAGACTGTCCGTCCCGCATCACCGTGACCGTATCAGCTATTGCCATCACTTCATCGAGTTTGTGGGTGATTATGATAAGACTCTTCCCCTCATTTTTAAGATTGCGCATGCAATTAAAAAGTCCCTCAACCTCTTGCGGCGCGAGCACAGCTGTTGGTTCATCCATGATCAGGATGTCGGCACCGTGGTAGAGAACCTTTAGGATTTCAGTATGTTGCTGCGTACCAATCGGCAGAGATTCAACAGACGTGTTCAGTGGAACATCAAACCCGAGTTGCGCTGCGAGTGCTGTAATCTGCTCTTCTGCCTGTTGATAATCAAGCAGTGTGCCAAATTTGCGCGGTTCTTTGGCGAGGACGATGTTCTGGAGTGCCGTAAAAACAGGAATGAGGGTAAAGTGTTGCTGCACCATTCCCAAGCCGAGTCGCATTGCATGCCGGGGAGAGGAGATAGTCACAGGGCGTCCATCTACGAAGATCTCACCGGCATCAGGACGATACAAGCCGTAGAGAATTTTCATCAGTGTGGACTTGCCAGCACCATTTTCGCCGACGATGGCATGAATTTCACTGCGGCGGAGCGTGAAGTCCACATCGGCGTTTGCCTGTACTTTTCCAAACTGTTTATTGATGCGACGCATCTCAATAATTGGTGGGTGTTCCATGTCTACTACCGTTCATGCGGTACGGCGATGTCTCCAGCGATAATTTTCGCCTTAAATGCTTCGACCTGTTCCAAAATTTCGTCTGGGAGAAGGGCACGATTGCTATCATCAACGATGTACGCAACGCCGCCCTCCTTAAGCCCATAATCTTTTAGACCGCCAGAAAAATCGCCTTCCTGAACACTCTTTATTGTCTCATAGACTGATATTTCTACGCCTTTGATGACGCTTGTGAGAACCAAACCGGGTGCGAGATTGTTCCCATTAGAATCGACCCAGATAATCGATTTTTGCTCTGCTTTTGCGGCTTCAAGTACGCCGAGTCCACTGGCACCGGCAGCGGCAAGGATAATATCTACTCCGCGGTTATATTGCGCCAAGGCGAGTTCTTTGCCTCTCGTAGGATCATTGAATGCTTGGGGTGTAACACCGATATAGTCAGCTACGAACTCAATATCGGGGTTGGTTGCTCGAATACCAGCATGGTAGCCGATTTCAAAAGCCTCAACCAACGGCACTTTCATCCCACCAACAAAGCCAATCTGTTTTGTCTCTGTTTTCAAGGCTGCGATGACACCCGCCAAGAATGTCCCTTCGTGTGCTCGGTAGGTGAGCGAAGCGACATTGGGTTGTTTTACGATTGCGTCGATAAGCGCGAATTTGACGTCAGGAAAATCGCCTGCTACACGGTTCATCGGCTCTTGAAAAAGGAAACCGACGCCGATGATAAGATCGTACTTGAGTTTGGCGAGTCTACGAAGTGTCAATTCGCTATCGGTACTCTGGCTTGGCGTAACCTCTGTGAGTTTAAACCCCCACTCATCCTTCGCTTTTTTCGCGCCTGCGTAAGCGGCATCACAAAACGAGAGATCTCCACGTCCCGTCACATCATAGATGAGACCCACTTTTAGTGCTGCAGATGCTGTTTCTATTATAACAAAAAACGTAATAAGAAGCGTTATGAAAATCCTTATGTACACAATATCTTCCTTTCGATTATGTAATTTTTGGATAGAGCTGAAGTATTCCAATACTACCTATCATACGCGATTATGCGTTGAAAAGCAAGTGTATTAAGGGCTATTAGTTGTTGGTTATAAGCCAAGTGTCAGTATGTGGAGGAACGCTCTATTTATAGAAATGTATGCCTGATCGGTTTTGATGCCTGTAAGGGGGACATGTTTATATAGGTCTCAGAACTGACTACCGACTGTCAATAATCGAAAACCGAATGAATCTGACGGACCTCTGAAGTTAAGGTTGCTTTTTTTCTTCTTTAACGTTATTCTATTTAGAGAATCTCTGCTGTTGTAATAGTGGGAGATATGTTGACGAATATCTAAACTATCTTGGTAAAAAATGGAGAAAAGCTATGGAAATGATTATGAGATACTCGAAGTTCGGGGTTTTAAGTTCCATGGTGCTTTTGTGTATGGTGTTTTCGCTACCAACCTTCGCAGGGACCCAACTTTGGGACTTTGAAGAAAAGCACGATGACTGGGAAGTTGCGAACGGAAACTGGGAAATCAAGGGCGGTATCTACCAAGTCGAAAGAGGTGGGAAAGCTGAACACTCTCTCGTCGGTGAAGAGGACTGGGATGATTATACCGTTGAAGCGAAGATTCGGCTGGACGAAGGTAATTGGGCTGGCGTTGTCTTTCGGGCGCAGAGTGAGATGGAGTATTACGTCTATTACTTGAATGTTCCGAACAACAAGTCTGAACTTTGGAGGCATAGCAAGGGTGCATGGGATACGCGTGCGGCGATTACGAGTAATATTCCCGCCACTAAAAAAGTGAAGATAGAAAACGAAGAATGGCTTGACGTTAAAGTTGTCGTTGAGGGCGAGATCTTCAATTTTTATATCAACGGCGAACACCAGAGTGAACAGAAGGACGGGACCTACAAGACAGGTATGATCGGTGTGTGGGCATGGGAGACTGGAGCGAGTTTTGATGATGTCATGATTACGGGTGATAATGTTGTAGATACCCTTGCTGTTGACGCGAATCACAAACTGGCAACCACATGGGGTCGTCTCAAACGAGCCTTTTAGGTAGGACTCCCATCCGATTACACGGACGGTAGCAAGTGGTCCGGAGATTTTCCTATTACACAGTTGCAGTGGTGGCACTCGTGGGGTGCCACCTTATCTTATGGCACGTCCCGGATGGGTCTTGTCAAGCAATAGGCAGCGGTGATATTACCGCGCGGATTCGCACCTACAAGGCACAACTTGCTGCTGACGGTTCCCAGATCGAGACTCGACTACAACTCGCAAAGACTTACCTTCAAATTGAGGCTTATACGGAAGCAGCTGACATGTATCGGCAGGTGCTCGCAACTGTCGGTGTAGATACAGTTGCGGGGAAGACGAATAGCATTTCCAACTCAGATATCCCAGCAGCTGCTTATTACGGTCTGGGGCTGGCATATACGGGGCTTGAAAAGTTCGAGGATGCTATTGCTGCATATCAGCGGGCGACTATCTATAGACCCGATTGGGCATATAGCCGTGCAGCATTAGCGAGTGCTTACGCCAGCACACACCGTTACGCCGAAGCACTTGATGCCTACAAAATTGCTGTTAAACTGGATCCGACCGATGAGATGATCCATCATCAACTTGGGAATGTCTATAGTAAACGCGGAGACAGCACTGCAGCAATGCGGCATCAACAACAGGCAATCGCTATCGCGCCGGAATTTGCCGTTGCCCACTATCAGCTGGGGCTTCTCTATGCCCAAGAAAAGCAGTGGTCTGATGCTATAGCGTCGTATCGTGCTGCATACACATACGACGCAACATTGGTTGAGGTGCTTTATAATCTTGCGCAAGCTTACCTTCGCGCTGGAGATACAGCGGCAGCACGCGAGCAGATGGTGCTTTTTGAGAAACAGAAAGCTACTCTGGACCCATTGCACCAGTTGCGAGGGGCATTGCAACGGACACAAGAGACCGGAGAACGGGCGCAGATCCTCGCTAATATTGGTAGGGTCTACCTTACAAATGGACGCTATGAGAAAGCGGTCTGGGAATACCAGAAAGCACTTGGCATGAACGCAGCACTTGTACCTGCGTATAACGGCATGGGTATTGCTTACACGATGCTGGAGAGATACCCGGAAGCGATTGTGGCACAGCAGAAAGCGTTGGAACTCCAACCAGATTTCGCGAAGGCATACGCAGGACTCGGCTTGGCATATTTCAGGCAAAACGAGGTGGAACTCGCGCTGGAACATTACCAGTGCGCGATCTCGCTGGCACCCGATCTTTTAGACGCCCACTTGAAGATTGGAATAATCTTGCTGAATCAGGAGCGTTATGCAGAGGCAGTTGACGCATATAAAGCAACGCTGGTGTTAGCACCCGACAATGCAGAAATATACCACAACTTGGGCTTGTGTTATGCACACCAAGCGAAAGCAGCTACAGATGATGTGCGGCAACTATCAGATGCGCCATCCGCCGAGGATTTGACGAACGCAGCATTAGCGGCACTTGAAAAGGCGGTTACACTTTCGTTATCCAACGTCAATGGTTTGGAAGAATCAGAACAATCGTCGGGGCAACCGGTACTTTTGAAAGAAACCTACTATCTTATCGGTGAAATGCAGGCGGGCAAAAGGGATTTCAATGCAGCAGAAACTGCCTACCTTGCATCCGGCTTGCCGAAAGCGTATCATGCCTTGGCGCGGTTAAGTGCGAAGTTTGCAACGGAAAATAAAAAGAATAACACGCACGGTGTTGACTTAGAAGCAGCTCGGCGTTATGCACAGGAAGCCATCCGCTTGGATCCGAACGTAGCAACCTATTACAATACACTTGCCCTCATTGAGTTTCGACGTGGTGATTATTTAGAAGCAGAGAAGGTGATCCGAAAGGCGTTAGAGCTTGACCCGGAAAATCCTAACTACCACCAAGGACTAAAAAAGATTTTGGGCAAATTGGGATCCAAGGAACAGGATTAGATGTAGCGTTGGGTTTCGCTTCGCCCTACCCAACCTACGGGAAATTGAGCAATCAGCAATCAGTACAAATAGAAAGGACTGGTATGGCATACGCAAGCCTTGAAGAGTTTGTAAAAGCCTTGAATCGGGCAGGTGAACTCAAACGCATTAAAACGGCTGTATCACCCGACTTAGAAATCAGTGAAATTACCGATCGCGTGAGTAAAGCAGAAGGCCCCGCCCTTCTATTTGAAAATGTTGAAGGCAGCAAGATGCCGCTGTTAATTAATACCTACGGTTCATATCGACGGATGGCGATGGCACTCGGTGTTGATAATCTTGCCCAGATTGCATCCGAAATTGAGGCGATGATTAAACTGGAAGCACCAGACTCGCTTCTTGATAAAGTGAAAGTTCTCCGTCTCGTGTCGCAACTGGCAAACTTTCCGCCGAAGACCGTTAAACGTGGGGCATGTCAAGGGGTTGTCCTTACAGGTGAAGAGGCATCTTTGGATGTGCTGCCGCTCATTAAATGCTGGCCACTTGATGCTGATCGATATATCACCTTGCCACAAGTTTTTACGCATAGCCTGAAAACCGGTCAACGAAATGTGGGCACGTATCGTTTACAGAAGTTAACTCCGCAAACATTGGCGATGCATTGGCAGATCCACCATGATGGTGCCGCGCATTATCGAGAATATCAACAAGCGGGGAAACAGATGCCTGTCGCGATCGCGCTCGGCGGGGATCCTGTGATGTCTTACATCGGCACAGCACCACTTCCCTCGGGCATTGACGAGCTGCTGTTCGCCGGTTTTCTGCGAAAATCGAACGTTCAGATGGTGCCAGCCAAGACGATTGATATGCTTGTGCCTGCGGATGCGGACATTGTGATTGAAGGTTACATTGAGCCAGATGAAATGTGTATAGAGGGACCGTTCGGAGATCATACAGGATTTTATTCGTTAGCGGACGAATACCCATTGCTTCATATTACAGCGATTACACATCGTAAGAATCCGATTTATCAGACGATTATTGTTGGAAAACCTCCTATGGAGGATTGCTATATGGGGAAGGCGACCGAACGCATCTTTATGCCCTTAATCAAAACCCAACTTCCCGAATTGGTGGATATGAATTTGCCTTTATTCGGTGTATTTCACAATTTTGCCCTGATTTCTATTGATAAACGATACCCGTATCAGGCAAAAAAGATGATGCATAGTTTGTGGGGACTCGGGCAGTTGATGTTCAGCAAGATTATCATCGTTGTTGACAAAGACGTTGACGTTCAGAACGTGGAAGAGGTGCTTTTCTACGTCGGAAGCAACGTCGATCCGAAACGCGATGTAACAATTGTTGAAGGACCTGTCGATGTGCTGGACCACGCCGCGCCGCTTATGGGTGCGGGGTCAAAAATGGGCATTGATGCGACAACGAAATGGCCGGAAGAAGGATATCAACGCGAGTGGCCCGACGAGATCCGGATGTCTGATGAGGTGATTACGTTGGTAAATGAAAAGTGGAAGAAATATGGGTTTTGAGAAATTAGGAGAGAAACGATGGCAGAGACAATTTACGACGTTGCAGTGATTGGTGCGGGACCTGCAGGTGCGCAAGCCGCGGTTTCAGCGAGCCATCAAATGCGGCATGTTTTGGTACTTCATTCTGGAAAGGTCAGTTTTAGCCGTGGTCGCGCTTATTGGTCGAAATCGGTAGAGATTGAAGATGCACCGGTATTCCCAGGCATCATCGGCCCCAATTTTGCGAAGGAACTCATGCGATGGATGGAGAGCCGACCTGTCGTTGATTTCATGATTGGTGGAGAGAACCGTAAAACCGGTATTGACATTCGCGATGGATTGGTAATGAAACTCGAACGGAATGGCGACCTGTTTGAACTTGAAGCGTCCACGAAAACACTCAAGCGAAATACGGATTTAGCAACAGAACATTTTAAATCTCGGACGGTTGTTGTTGCAGCAGGATTTGATGACAAGTGGCCCGATATTGAGTTTGAAGCAGGCGAGGAACGGTTGTATAAACAATACGCCAGTGTCTTTCGCTATGCCGGTAACCGAAAAGGATGGCATGTTTGCATCCGTTGCGATGGCCATTTGCACGTCAACGAGCATCTCGCACTTCTCGGCGTTGGTGATTACATCTATGAGGCAGCAGTCGGGGCACAGGACTTCACAGATAAAATTACAATCCTAACGAACGGAAGACCACACGGTATGTCACCACCTGTGCTGGAACAGATACGGGAACGTAAAATTAATATCATTGAAACAAAGATTAAACGGCATATTGGCGAAAAAACAAACCTCTTGGGCTTTGAGATGATTGATGGTAGCGAATTGTTCTTCCACGGATTCCTCGTTGATGAAGGGTTAATTCCGAACACAAAGTTCCTTGAAGGATGGGATTACCAAAAAGACGAGGAGGGGTTGATTATCGCGAACGAGGACATGCAGATGCTGGATAGCCAAGGTGAACCGATTCCTGGTCTTTTTGCGGCGGGTGACATCATATCTGGCGAGCGGAACCTCATTGCAACGGCGTTTGCACTCGGTCAGGAGGCTGGCTTGTCGGCATCAGACTCCTTGCGTCGATGGCATTTTCCGGATTAGGAGGCAAAACGGGCTAAATGGAAGATGAACAGAAAGAGACTTTCTATATTATAGACACACACGCCGAGATATTCCGGGCGTATTATGCAATCCGCAATGGGTTAACAAGTAGCGTCACAGGTGAAGCGACACACGCCGTGTTTGGCTTTACGGGAACACTTATTAGACTCCTTACACAACTCCGCCCGAAGTATTTGGTCGCTGCGATCGATACACCGGGTAAAACGTTCCGCAACGATCTTTACTCAGAATATAAGGCAAACCGCTCTGCCCCACCTGACGATCTCGTGACACAGATTCACCGCATCTTGCAATTGCTTGATGCATTCGGTGTATTAACACTCGGTGCGCCAGAATTGGAAGCAGATGATATCATAGCATCCGTTACACAGGCAGTGCTTGATGCCCCAGATGCTGAAAATGTAGAAGTCACTATCGTTTCGAGAGATAAAGACTTGGAACAGCTTCTCTGCGATCGGGTAGCAATGTTAGACTTACACAAAGATACAATTATCGATGTTCAATCATTGTGGGAAACAAAGGGTATAAAACCGTCACAGGTGATTGATGTGCTTGCGTTGATGGGGGATACTTCAGACAACGTACCGGGTGTTGAAAAAATCGGTTTGAAGACGGCAGCACAATTGATTGGTGAGTACGGTTCGGTTGACGGCATTTTTGATAACATTGATAAAATTAAAGGGAAACGGCGTGAGAATTTGGAGAAGGCACGTTCGCAAATTGCCCTGGCGCAACAACTTGTGACGTTGAAGAGAGATGCGACTTTAGACTTTTCGTTAGAGCAGGCTCGTGTTAAACCGCTTGAGCCTCAGAGAATCCTCCCACTGTTACAAGAATTGGACCTCAAGCGCTATCAACAGGTTATAACAGAGCTTGCGGGCAATAACGCTGCGCCTCAAGCCTCGACAGCTGCCGAACCTACAACTCGCAAAGAACGCGTTGCAGCATTAGCACGAAAAACAGATGCCATTTTGAACAGGGGAGAGTATGATACCGCCGAAACAGGAGACTATTCGGCAATTGTTACGCACTCCGAATTGAAAACACTCGTTGAGACGCTATCAGCACAGGATATTTTCAGCTTTGATACCGAAACAGATGGCTTAGAACGCGAGTCAAAGCTTTGTGGTCTGAGTTTTTCGTGGCGACCGAAGCAGGGAGTTTATGTTCCAATCCGCTCACCGCATCCCGAAACCCACCTCGATGCTGATACCGTGCTTTCCGCACTCAAACCTATTTTGGAAAATCCTGATCTGCCGAAATGTGGGCATAACCTGAAATTCGATGCGGGTATTCTCATCCGAAATGGGATTAAGCTCCAAGGTGCAGTGTTTGATACGTTATTGGCGAGTCAATTGGTTGACGCTCGGACGCCATCTCACAACCTTGACACGCTCGCACTGTTGCATTTGAATCACAAGATGATCTCTTTTGAGGAGTTAACAACGGTTCCCAGCGATGCCACCGCTGATGACGACAGCAGTGACGAAATGGCAGACTTAGGTTTAATGCTTGAGCCAGATATACAAGAACAGAGAACAATTGACGAAATCCCATTGGATCATGCGACGATCTACGCTGCAGAAGACGCTGACATTGCCCTCCGTCTCTATCACTTTCTAATCCCGAAATTAGATGAGATGGACATTACGACCTTGGTACGTGATATAGAATCACCACTCGCTCCTATTCTCGCGGAGATGGAATATAATGGTATTGTTTGCGATAAGGAGGAACTTAAGCGTCAGAACGCTGTGATCAGCGAACTCGTTGATGCTCGGCAAGCGCAAATACACGAAATAGTCGGCTATCCGTGCAATATTGACTCACCGAGGCAGCTGGCGCAAGTGCTATTTGAGGAACTCGGTTTCAAACCGGTGAAACGGACGCAGGGCGGTAAAGTCTCTACAGATGTGACGGTGTTAGAGGCACTCTCTTTGAGAGAGGATATCAACGATCCGAAGACGAGTGTGCCGCGTTTAATTATTGAATACCGTCAATTCCGTAAGCTGCAGAGCACCTACCTGGCACAACTCCAGAGTGCTGTCGATCCGAAAACAGAGCGGATTCACACGCATCTCTATCAGTTAACAACGGCGACAGGACGCTTGAAATCCGATCGGCCGAATCTACAGAACATTCCAGTTCGCACAGAGATTGGGAGACAGTTACGACGTGCCTTCACGGCGCCAGAGGGACATAAGTTAATTTGTGCTGATTATTCACAGATTGAACTCCGCATTCTGGCACACTTCAGTGAAGATGAAAGCTTGATTGAGACTTTCACCCAAGATTTGGACATCCACACAGCGGTTGCCTCACAGGTGTTTGAAGTGCCGACGGCGTTGGTTACACGAGAACTCCGCGATAAGGCAAAGACTATCAATTTCGGCATCATCTATGGAGTCTCCCCAACAGGTCTTTCGCGCCGGATTAAGGGCATGACTGTGAAGGAAGCAAGCGCCCTCATCAACGATTACAAAACACGTTTTCCGGGGATAGATCGCTTTCTACAAGAGTGTGTCCAACAGGCATCAGATCACGGATATGTTAGTACACTAACAGGCAGACGCCGTGCGATTCCAGAAATCTATGCCACCAACCGAAGTCGTCGTAGCCTCGGCGAACGACTGGCGATTAATACGGTGGTGCAAGGCTCCGCTGCGGATTTGATGAAAGCAGCAATGGTGCGGGTGCAGCATCGCATCGATAGGGATAGACTCCGGTTGAAAATGCTTTTACAGATTCACGATGAACTGGTGCTGGAAATACCGGAGGCACTCGCGGAAGAACACGCTGAGATCGTCTGTGAGGAGATGGAGAATGCGATGTCGCTCCGTGTACCACTCCGTACAGAAGCCGGTATTGGGGATAATTGGATGGTAGCGAAGTGATATACTTGCTAAGGCAAGCATGAGATCTTAGCAAGGCATTTATGGTAAATTGATAACATTTTTTACAATTAAATTATTATAGTTGACAAATAACAATACTTATGGTATAATTTAATGTAAATTTATGTAAGGGAAATGTGATAGTGTCCGCTGGCAAAGTTACGAGTAGTGTTTTGACAGT
>JAPPNJ010000032.1 GCA_028818705.1 Candidatus Poribacteria bacterium | reverse complement strand
CAAAAACCCCAAGCAAAAACACCCCAAGCAAAAACACTCGCTCCTACAACGGAAAAACGTTCACATATATAAAGTAAATATATAAACTAAATGCCCCTGACAATTAATTGGCAAGTCTGACGCTAAACCTGCTATACTTATCTCACAATGCGCAACACTAAACTTGAACCCCGCACAAAAATTTTGATGATGCTTATCGCTGGATGTCTCGTTATCCTGCTGGATAGCCCAACGGCACTCCTCGTCTGTTTCCTCGGTAGCCTCACACTGATTGTTCTGTCTGTGCCGACGTGGCGACAGATCGGACTCCTCTGTACCTTCCTTTTTTTCACAACGTGGGGCTTAGTCTACAGCCAAGCGATCTTCTATAATGAGTTTCCACGCACCGTGCTATTCACACTCGTACCAGCAGACCTACCACTTATTGGGGAAATGACAGGCGGTATCCAGGTCTATCGAGAAGGCTTATTTCACGGGATCGTTCAATCTCTCCGTTTTAACACTACTCTCGTCATCGGGTGCTTCATAGTCTGGACGACGCAACCCCGCGATCTCCTCCTCGCACTGACGCAGTTGCGTGTGCCAGTCACGCTCGCTTTTATGGTAACAACGGCACTGCATTTCATCCCAGTTATCGCTAATGAGGCAGCGACTGTGCTACGTTCACAACGATTAAGAGGCTTCCGCTATCTTCGGCTCAATTTACTCACTACCTGTCGTGGTGTACTCAACAGTTTTCGTCCAATCTTGGCGGGGAATATCCGGCACGCGACGCACCTCAGTGAATCCGTTGAAAGTCGAGGATTTTCACCAGAGGCAGCAGTAAAACGCACCTCACTTCGGACGCTGAAGATGGGGGCATGGGATTTCAGCCTACTCATAGGGCTGTTTGTCTGTCTAATCGGTATCGTTGGGTTGAAGCTGCTCTATTTCTGTTATGCGAACGGTATCTATTACGGGTCGTGGTTGCGGGATGTTTATACCTTTACGCGTGAGGTGTTGTGAATGGCGGCATCGTGCTTTGTGTCTACGCCACCAGGGTCATTTAGTTTTCCGGTAATTTACATCCGGATGCCCGAACTTGTTCGGGAAAAGCGTGCCACCCCGAACAAGTTCGGGCATCCAGTCATAGTTAACCTTCACACAAGCAAACTTATCTCTTAAAACTGAATGACCCTTCGCATTGCCCAGGGTCATTCAGTTTTCGGTTTTTTTTCGCATTTTCATTGAAAAATCGCGAGTGGGAGCTTGCTCCTACAAGGAAGAGTCGGGAATCGGAGTTCCCTCCTACAGAAGAACTGAATGACCTTTCGCATTGCCACCATTTGCTTGACAAACTTCGCGGGGGAATAGTAAAATAAAAGAAAAAGAAAGAGGAGAGATTCAAAAATGAAACATACCGCAAAAATTGAACTCGCAAATAACGATGAGTTAGTTGCAGTAAAGTTAGGTGTCCTCACTCCCGAAGACGTGCGGCGGATTACTGTTGAAGATGCACTCGTTGATACCGGCGCGACACGGCTGGGTTTGCCGCCATCCCTTATTGAGCAACTCGGTTTAACACCATTCCGAAGTGAAAGGGTGCGAACGGTTAACGGCCTTACAGACCTGTGGATTTATTCACCTGTGCAATTTACGATCTTGGAACGTGAGGGGATCACTACTGTCATGGGTGTCCCTGAAGGCACACCTGTCCTCATTGGACATATCCTATTAGAAGACCTTGACCTCTGTCTTGATATAAAGAAGGGGCTCATCTATAATCCTGCTCATGACGGCGAATGGATGACAGAACTTTATTAAAAAACTGGGTTGCCATCATGTAGCATAGCCTGTTAAGCTGTGCCTCTGAGTCCGCAAACTAACAGTTTACGCTACAAAACCCCGCGGATCATCAACGAATTTCAATGAAAACGGTCGATGCATGCCTAAAATCTCGTCCGTGGCAACTTGGGTAAAAAATAGAACTTAGCGTCCGACCTCCCATGCGAGATGTTGCAACTCCGGTCCGATGAGTTTTTCCCACGCCAATTGCACAGCAGCCGTTGACCCTGGCGTGGAAATAACCACTTTTCCTCGGTAGACGCCGGCAGTCGCTCTTGATAACATCGCCGCCGCACCAACCTGATCATAACTGAACATCCGAAAGAGTTCCCCAAATCCGGGCAGTGTCTTCTCCAACTTGCGATTGAGAATATCAAACGTGGTATCCCGCGGTGCAATGCCAGTGCCACCATTGAAAAGGATGACCTGCGCATCGCTTTCCGCCATTTTATCCAATACAGAAGCGACTTGGTCGGGTTCATCTTTTATAATCTGATAGGCAACGACGCTATTCCCTTCTGCAGCGAGTTGTTCACGTAAAAATACAGCGTTTTTATCGGTTTCAGGGGTACGTGTATCGCTAACAGTGACAATAGCGACGGCGACGGGTCCCTCTTCAGTTGCCATTTCTCGGTGTTGTTGTGTACTTGTAGATGTTGTTGACATAGTATCTCCTTTCGATTATTAACTGTTATTGAGATTTAATCAAAAACTTTCACTGCTTCCTGTAGGAGCGATCTCCCGGTCGCGACAGAACTCCTGTTAGCTTGCTAACTTACATCCTCCAAGGAGAACCTTAGCGTCGCATTGGGTCTCTTATCGATATAACTATAAAAACTCGCATCGTCTGATCCTGTCGGATCGATAAGCTCAATATGATAATCTGTGTATTTGGGTCCCCCAAGGTCAGCCCATTCCTCCACTTTTTTCACGAGGCCGTCCACAAGTTCTTGACTGCCGTAGACATCCATACGTTTATCCGTTCCAAAGGGGAAGGAACCAGAGTATGGGACATATAAAGCCGGTAATTCTCTATCTAACAGGACTGGAGCGTTTGTATAGGAGCCATTGTACTCTCCAAGTGTTTGTATCGGGACTCCGTTTAGGCGAAGCCAGAAGGCACAATCTGTCCCACAGACTGCAGGCAGGGAAACAGATGTCGGTTCCTCTTGCAATAACGCTTCTACCCCCGAATCCCAAGAGGGTTCCAGTCTATCCTCAGAGGAAGAACAGAAATTGCCTTGCAGGCTCATGAAGCCAGCCCAACGCGTGAATTTTCCGGTCAATTTACCCTCTCGCTTCTGCAGCCGAAGAATTGGATCACCTACGCCTCGGGTCTTAAGCGGCATAACCAAAATCCCACCCTCTATCAATGATTCAGCCCAAGCTGGTGGAATATCGGGAGAACCCACTGTGACGATTATCCGATCGAAGGTTTCTCCGTCCCATCCAAGTCCGGCATCACCTGCTCTTAGGTTAACATGATTAAATCCAATAGCGTTTAAATGATTTCGGGCTTTCTCTACCAAGTCCGCTTGGAGATCCATTGAGTAGACAAGACTGTCATCTCCCACACTGCACGCAATCAGGCCCGCATTCCATCCACTTCCCGTTCCGACTTCTAAAACCTTGAGTCCCGTTGTTAGTTTCAGATCTTCCAACATACCAAAGATAAGGACCGGTTGCGACGCTGCGCTGTGTGGATCCTCCCGAATCATTAAGCCTCTATCGGAATAAATCATTTCCAATTGTTTTGATGTTGGTCTTGGCGATTCAACTTGAACAATCTTACTCGGTTCCTCGTGATCGTAGTATTGTTCAATGAAGTGATGGCGAGGTACCTTAAAAAGCGTCTGTTTCAACCAATCCGGGTCGGATTGAAGATACTTTTGTTTCACTAAATCCTTGAACAGATTTTCTATATGAGTCTGAATAGTCGCATCCATAATAATTCCTATATTCCACTGTTCCCAACACGCTCCGTAGGTTGGGTTGAAACGTAGTTGAAACCCAACATTATACCAAAGAAGTTAAACCCACAAAGAACCCCAAAATCCGCGTCATCCGTATAATCCGCGGTTCAAACAATGCCAAGGCCCTAACTGCCAACCACCAATAATCTACTGGTTCGGATATCCTTCACTGAGATGCTTCGGCATTGTAAAGAAACGTCCACCCGTCTTTTCCGCAAGTGCCTTCTGAAAATCCGTTGGACCCGGATGCCCAATAACATACGCACGGATACCCATCGACTGACATAAACTGAGCGCACGTTCGGCTGGATACTTACCGGTCGTCGGCTCATCTGTTAGAATAAGCAAGAACCGACTCGCATACGGACTGAATCGGACTTTCGGGACACCTTCCACGATTGCGTCAATGAGGTGTTCATCCCCGCCAAATGGGTCTTCCATGTAACTTTCCAACATTGTCTCGTTTAGCGGCATCTGTGTCACAACTGCACCGTTGATGACCTTGATCGCATCTTTCGCTTCTGCGAAACGGATGAGTCCAATCCGATATTGAATCGGTAGAATATCCAATCTCCCGATCAATGTGCTTAAACCCATCATAATCACTTGAGACTTACCGCCCATACTCCGACTATAATCGAGCATGACAACAATATCCACAGCGGGTTCGTATCCCTTCATTGATCGGTCAGGAGATGCACTAAGTGCTGCGCCATCGTAAATATTCAACCGATTATTTTCACTTCGGATGGTGAACATACGCCGCCGGTTTGGATCGTTGATGAGCCATCTGCTACCCCGCTGTTGCGTCATAGCGGTGAGGCTTTTAGAGGCGTTATTCCAACTTTCTGGATAGATACCGGCGTAAACGTTCAACTTATCGTCCTCTTTTCGTATCGTATAGATGCGACCGTTTACATAGTCTGTGATCACCCACAAGTCGCCTTTCTGTTTCTCCCAGACCGTAGCACTCCCAAACAGGTTGCCAGCACCCGGTAAGCCGACACCGTTTCGCTTGAATTCGGTTTGCAACTTTTTTATCGGCACATCGCCATCTTCGAGCAGTACCTCAAACTGGGACTCCATGCTGAACAATAATTTGCCACTGTTGCGGCGGATGTCGGTGACAATGTCTTTAAACACCTTCAGGAACGCCTCGTTAGCAACACGAGAACTCGGAAGCGTCGTTGCGCCTCCAATGCTTCCTGGAATCAGCTGCCACAGTCCACCCGTCATCTCCGCTAACCGCTGCTGAAACGGCTCCGGATGTCCAAGCACATTAACACGAATTTCCTCAAGTTGATACCGCTCAATAACTTTCTTCCGCATTGTTGTGTAAGCATCTTCTTTTCTCAAATGGGTTGATGCGGGTTCATCGGTCACAAGGACGAGATATTTATCCGCATCGGCATGAAAGTCGATATAATTCGGTGTATCTGTGAGCGCATCAAGGGCGTATTCATTGCCGCTGAGTGTGACCTTTTGCATCCGTCTGCGCAGCATTCCCACCTCTGGTAACAGAGAGCGAATTTCGAGTCTTTGACCTTCGCTCCGGACGCTGAATTCGGACATGCCGAGATGATACTCCAATCCGACGAAATCAAATTCATCCGTCATAGCGTACAGATTTGCCGCAACATTCTGAATGTTATCACGCATACTCGCGCTCGTATCCAGTACGAACACGACGTTCACTTTATCCAATTGCCGTGTGCCGATGATGTGATCAGCGATGCGTTTGAGAGCTTTGGCGAATGGATCGCTGAGGCCCTTACCACTACCTTCCGCGGTGTCGTCGCCGTCGCCGTCCCCGATCGTCCCAATTTCAGAAACCCCCGTAGATTCAAGTCTGTGAAATCCGCCGCCACCTTCGCCCTGAACGCGTTGCCGTAAACTATCCACGCCCGCACCGGGTGTTGTTGCAAATGGACTTGCTACCGATTCAGCGATCGGTGTCGCACGGCTATTGTACCGTTCCGCATCCGTTGTTACATCGGGAAGTTTCGTCTCAGTATCCGATATAGATTTCGTTGCGCTATGCAGAAGTGCTTCCTCCGATGGACGTAGCGTCTCATCCATTAAGTTAGCAGAAGCCAGCAAATCTAAATGCCGTTGATTCGCATCGGTAGAAGCATCGGTGCGCTTCGGGATCAGAATTTCCTTAGGTGCAGGGGGTTTGAGAGTGCGTCGTTGTTCTCTAAATACTTTCGGATTGATCAGTTCCACTGCCAGCGCGTCTTCATTCCCCATCTGTCTGTCCGCATAGAAAGAGAACATAAAAACGATAGCCAAACTCAGATGGACGATACCTGCAAAGAGCAACGCACGTACTGAACGTTGTCGTCTATGCGAACGGTTCATGATGTTTTCTCCATTTTGATATAACACTATTTACCACTTGAATCCCACCAGCACCATTGGACCTTATCTCTTTTTCACTTCTTCTCATACTGTGTTTAACAAGTGCGGATATTGAGTTGTGGCCGCACGGGTTATATTGCTACTAACCTTTTATCTGAAATTGAATTGATTTAGCAGTCTATCCGGATGCCTTTCTAAAAATCTTTCAAATTACCCCAAGTTGTCGCGAGTTTTAAACGAGGTGATACTGATAAGTTACCTTTGTCCGGAATACTATCGCCAGAAATAATAATATTATCGAATCTTGCTGTGTAGTTTGCCAGACCAAAACCGACACCCCCTTCAAAATGGGACAGTAACTGAGACTCTAAAGCTTTTTTACCATTAACCCAGAAAGTCATTTTGGCTTCATTAACACTCAACTTCAGCGTAGACCATTCTTTTAATTTTAAAGGTGGGTTCTCCTTACGTCCAAAGGCATTAAACAGTTTACCTGGGACCCTACCCCCAAAACAGTGTACGTTGGATCCATGCTCAGGCGATAAAACACCAATCGTACACAGCAACCCCCATTTCTCTGTGATCCGTGCGGCGATAACAAACAGTCCGGGTCCATGTGATTCAAGCGGTTTGACCTTGAGTTCGATTTCATAATCTTCCCAAGTGTCATCTTCAATTATAAGTAACTGTGGCACACGGGGCCCAACCCGATCTTTTATTGTAGCTTCGAGTTCACCATTAAGGACTTTCCAGGAACCGGGTGCAATATTAACATCAAATGCTATAAGTTCTTGCCAATCTTCCAAGTCCGGGTTGTCAAAAGTTTCCACGAATGTCCCAGCCCAAGCAGGAGAAATAAAAAGAAAAAGTATCCACCCAATGGTAACTGATTTCATAAGAATATTCCTTCGCAATGTGTTCGTAAAACGTCACTCAAGAAATCAAAACATGTTTCCGTAATATATGTGGAGGGGAAGGTTATCAATGTTTTCCGCGTTTTGTAGCGTAAACTTTTAGTTTGCGCATGTATAGGCACAATCTCGAAAGATTGTGCTACAATGGTGAAAACTTGGGTTATTATATCATGTAAAACGGAGTTGAGCAAATTAAAGTTGACAAGTTCTCTACTTAATGCTATATTTTTAGAAAATTCTCATCTGATGCACTTTTTTCTTGCAATTCATAGTAAAAAAGTGCTATAATTTATTAGAGTGATTCTATCGTTTTCTCGGGATGACGTATACTATCTCAGGAAAAATTAAAAAAAGAATCACACCGCTGACGGAAACCGACATCGGTTTACCGGTGGAAAGTCAGCATTAAAATACGTGATTGCACGCAGTACTGCTATCACCGAAAGTAAAATTTGACGAGGTGAAGAGGCTTTGGGAAGCGCGCTTCTTGCTTAAAAACTCTCAACCTTGTGTTCATTGAAGAAGGAGATTTCATAGCTATGAAAAAATTCACAATCTTTATCACACTTGCTTGTGTTGTCATGATTACGCCGATGGCACTCGCGCAAAATTGGCAACCGGCGGGTGATAACTGGATTGCAAAATGGTGGGGACTTGATCTGGTAACGAGTACCGGCGGTTTTAACACATCAGCTGGGATCGACTACCTCGCTGAGGGCAGCGGCGGTTTGATTTCGAATGCCTCTGTTTCCACACGCGACGGTGCTGGAAAGACAGCGAATGCCATCGTTAATCTGCCAGACAATGGTGGGGCACTCGCTTGGTCCATCGTTGACATTAATGTTGAAGACCAGCTTAATATGTCCACGAGCCACGGTCATCCTGATGCAAGAGACATCACTTGGCACGGCATCATTGCCATCATTTCACCCGATGAACGGACAACAATAATGCACCCTGCCCATGATGACTATGCCCAGATCTGGATCAACGGGGAGCAGATCTATGACAATTCCGCGTGGACAGGTGGCGTTCAGGTAGTTACAACGCCAACCGAGATTAATCTCAAGAAGGGCGAAAACTTCTTGCACTTCAAATGTGGTGAATCCGGCGGCGCTGATTACGTCAACCTCCGCTTTGAATCCACTGACACCGACCTCCTCATCGCACCTACGACGGATAACCTCTTCTTAGATATCCTGACACCCGTCGAACCGCAAGGGAAGTTGGCAACCCAGTGGGCAGATCTCAAGCGTAAGTAGTAATTTTATTAGCAAAAAACCCGTATCCTTCATAAGGGTACGGGTTTTTTTGTTTACGGCTATCAATCTCAACGACTCACCGCCGCCTATTCTGGCTCGACAATCGTCAAATTCTGGTTGACAGACACACCTTCCAATTCCTGTATTGTTCCGCTCTGCCAAACCACAGTAATCCTTTCAACACGCTGATACGCGTCTAAGCCGAACAACAGTCGCGTATCGCTTCCCGATGCGTAACTTGAACCGCTCTTCACCTCTCTAATCTGAGTCAGACCACCAGCGATAAGGCTCACCTTCGTACCAATCCCATCGCGATTACTTTGGGAACCGACCAGTTGAATGCCCAACCAATTTTTCAAATTCCCGCCATCATTCCGAAGTAGAACAGCGTGCTGATTAGAATTCATGATAACAATATCAATGTCGCCATCATTGTCGTAGTCGGCAGCGGCAGCAGCTCTACCGACCAGTGGTACTGTGAAGTAAGCCCCAGCACTTTCCGAAACATCCGTATAATGACCATCTCCATTGTTCCGAAACATCTGGTCGCGCTGCGCGAAGGTGTCATGGTCTGTCAAGATTCCGATAACATCTTGTGGATGTCCGTTGGCGCAAAACACGTCAAGGTGTCCATCATTATCGTAATCCACGAAGAGAGGACTAAACCCCACGAACGGCAGTGTCGGCTGTCCCAGCCCACTTTCCGCTGTTGCGTCCATAAAGAAGAGACCTTCCTCGTTCTTATAGAGGGTCGCCTTTTCAGAGTTCGCAACGATGAAATCAAACCATCCATCTCCATTATAGTCTCCAGCATCCACACCCATAGAGCCTTCGGCGATCCCCGCTTCATCATACCCCACACCGATAAATAAACTTTCATCTGTAAAGGTGCCATCCCCATTATTATGATACAGGAAATTACGGTTGGTATCATTGGCGACGTAAACATCAAGGAACCCATCGTTATCGTAATCACAAGCAACGGCTGCCATACCTCTGCCTTCGCTCGGGTTTGTCAGACCCGCCGCTTCCGCGATATTGGTAAAAGTGCCGTCCCCATTGTTCCGGTAAAGCACATCCGCTGTTCCTTCGTAACTGCGTGGATGCCCATAACCAACTATACCTTTATAGGTCGTTATCGGCATTGACAACTCATACACCAAGTAGTTGACAACAAAAATATCCAGATCGCCGTCCACATCGAAATCAAAATAGATGGCTGCGATGCCCCAAAGGGCATTATCAATCCCTGCGGCTTCTGTGATGTCAGTAAAGGTGCCGTCTCCGTTATTTCGGTAAAGTGTATCGTTTCCAAAATTTGCGACGTAGAGATCCGGATCACCGTCGTTATCAATATCTCCTGCGGCAGCTGCCATCCCGTAACCTGTGTCACCCGTGCCTGACATCTCAGTAACATCTGTAAAACGCCCATACCCTTCATTGCGATAGAGGGCATTTCCGACTGTCGTCTGTTGCGGGTCTTGCTTCTTTTCTGGGACAGTACCGCTGTTAACGAAATAGAGATCCGCATCACCATCCGTGTCGTAATCGAAAAAAACGACGCCAGATCCCATTGTCTCGATAATATGCTTGTGTTCAGTTTTACCGTTGTTGTGTCTGAATTGAATGCCGGCTTCTGCAGTGACATCCACGAAGGTAGCGGATTGTGAGGCAGCACTGCCTATGCTTAGCAAGAGAAGTGTGAGTATCTGTAAAAACGGCTTGGGTGTCTGATTTTTGAGCATCTTATGGAATTATTGTTAGCGAGAGTTTACCTTACTCTTGTAGGAGCGATCTCCAAATTGTGCTATAGACGCACAATTTGTCTTAGCTTTACATTTCGCGACTTATCAAAAAGTATGCCCCACTCTAAAACCTTACCTTCAGATTGGGGATTCAGAGTGGGGCTTTCATTGTGAACATTTTTTGATGAATAATTAAATAGGTTCGTGGGATTTTCCGTATTTTAAAATATAACTGTGATGTGTGAATTAATTGCGATAGTCCACTCACACATTACAGTTTCTGACCTGCCAGAAAAGTCCACATTTGCGCGGGCTTTTAACTAGTATTCCTATTTTAATAATTTTACTCAAGTAGTTTCTCAAGTTTTTTCAACATTTCTGGAACTTGCCTCATCATCTTGTATTGTATCTGAAGTGAATTTTGATGAGATGAAAGCCAAGAGAGGGCATTAGCAACATCATACATATTTTCTACAGGTTGTGCTCCAGGCACATCAAACTCTGAAAAAATTTTAATTCTATAAGAATGTTGCTTGTTTGTAAGATTAAAGTATTTAAATCTTTTAATTTTCCCGTCTTTTGCAGTTATTAATATATTTCTTGCTCTTTCAGCAAGATTGTCTCCCCATTTCTTAGATATTTCAGTATCAGTCCAGTTTTCTAATACTTGTATATCTGTATCGAGATTAACACTTTTTTGTTTCCATAGTCTATATGTTTCTTCTTCTAATAGGGTGTCTGAAATATATTTGTTCAGATACTTGGCTAGGTTTTCGGATGCTAAAGATGCAGTATGCTTTTTACGTAGCGTTTTACTTGTATTTAAGCTTAAAAATCCATTCTCACAGATTAATCTATACCAGCCGAATTTGAATTCTAAAGGCGTGCTTCTATCTACAGAGTTTAAGACATTCAACTGAAGGATTAACGGATATCCATCACCTGGATCAAACGTATATGCTTGCAGAAATTGTATCTTTAACCACATACACTCGCCATGTTCTGTTAAGTATATCTCACATTTAGTTTCATCTATATTGTATCCAAGATTTGCCAGTGCGATTTTAATAGAATAAAGTATATCACTATGCTGAACAAGAGAGTATTTTTTAGATACAACTCCAACAGGAATATTCTCACTGGATACATTTATAACCATGTCGGAATATTTATTTTCTGATGCGCCTATCTTAAAAGGTTTCTTCACAAACACAGGTATAAAATCTTTAATTGTCTCAAGATTTCCGATATACTTTTTAATTTTTTTGCTGTTCCATCTCAGATTACTTGTGTAATCTTCTTGGGTATTTTGGAATATAGGTGGATTAGTAGTATTAGAATTTAAAGAATCGCTTTTCTGTTCATATCTGTCAGAATATTTCCCTCTAATTCCTCTACTAAAATCATATTCATCTAGCATATCAGACTCACTGGTGTGTTCTAATACTTTGTTCATAATTTCTCCTCTCACGCGGTTCCGCTTTTCGTGCTGAGATTATACGAGTAACGTTATCTCTATCCGTATGAACAACAACTAAAAGATTTCCTTTTTCCGAGTATCCAAGAATTATATATCTTAGCTCATACTGTGAATGGCACGGGTCTTCAATAGTTAAAGATATTGGATCTGAAAATACAGTTTTTGCTTCATGAAAAGAAACTTTGTGTGTTATTAAATTTTTTCTCGCTTTATTGTCGTCCCATTCAAATTCCACGTTCTTAGGCAACTCCTATAATCTACTCTATAATTTTTAGAATAGCATATTTTTAAAAACTTGTCAATTAATTCCGTTAAATCCTTTAAATTAGCTCCTTAAAATAATAAGAGCATTTAACGGATTTACCCATCAAATGCCCCCAATTAAACTAGCTTGTTAATATTATTTTGTAGAATCTTCTAACCCACTTATTTCGACGCTTTTTCAGCACTTTTTGCGAGTCGAAAACCGACGAAGGAGGTCTTCAGATTCGGATAGAGATAAAATCGAAATGTTGTACTACACCGGGTAATTGCATCGATCCAAGAACCGCCCCGGATAACGCGCCAGCTGCCAACAGTCGGTCCCATCGGATTCTGCTTTGGACGCTTCGCTGCCGCTTGTGAACTATACCAATAATAGACATCGCTGTACCAATCGGCTGTCCATTCCCAGACGTTGCCTGCCATATCCATCGCCCCATAGTAGCTTTTGCCTTTTGGGAAACTGCCAACAGGTGCGAGACGATTCTCGTAGCCATCATCTGTGGCAGCGGTATTCGCGTAGGGTTCGATTGCCCGACCCCACGGCCATGTTCTGTTCGTGTAACCGCGCGCCGCCTTCTCCCACTCCGCTTCTGTCGGGAGACGCATGCCTTTCCATGCAGCATAAGCAGCAGCATCGTGCCACGATACACCAACAACGGGATAATTCGGAAACTGTTCTGCCCGTGTGGGCCAGTCGCCAATATGGGGAAGATGCGGAAAATTTTCCGGTGTGTGTTGGGGTGTCTTGTCTGGGGCGTTACTTTCTTGAAGTTTCCAAAACTCGTAGTACTCGGCGTTCGTCACCTCGTATTTACCGATATAATAGGCATCGAGATAGACCTTATGCATCGGTCTCTCGTCAGCCGCTCGATTATCGCTACCCATCGTAAATGTGCCAGCAGAAATCAATATGAGTTCCGTCTCCTGAGCCGATACCTCGAAACGAATACAGGCACTGAAAAGCAGGATGCATACAATGCTGAAACAATTATTTCTGTTTGGACAAGAGATATTCATAGACGCGATAATGCTCCTGCGCGAGTCTTTGGTTACCCATACCTTGATAGAGTCTGGAGAGGTTAAGGTGGTAGTAGGGCTGCTCACCATCGAGTTCGACGGCTTTTTGGAAAGCGGCGATGGCGTTTTGAGAGTCGCCTTGCATCGCATACACGCTGCCGAGTGTGTTATAAAGGATGGCTTCACTCGGATTCAACTGAATTGCCTTACGCGCCGCCTCTACTGCGTGTTTAGGATAGTTGAGATTCATGAACGCTCGACTCAGTCCATGATAAAAATGGGCGTTATTGGGGTCAAGTTCAATGCACTTCTGAAAGACCTGAATCGCTTGCCCATACTTCTTCTGCGTCATTAACATAGAAGCTAAACCTGTCCATGCCTCAAGATTGTTCGGTTCATTGCGTGTGAGACGTGTAAGGCGTTCATATTCGGCGTATTCTTTCTGATACTGTTGAAAAAGTTGCATTTCAGTTCTACTTTTTTCGCGATCTCCCAAACGAAGATACGCCGTGCCGAGTCCAAAATGTGGGTCGGCGTAACGGGCAGGTCCGTATGCTATTGCCTGTTTGAAGTTCTCTATCGCTGTAGCGTATTCCTTTAAATTGAGATAGGCAGTGCCGAGTTCATAGTAGGTACCTGCCGCTTGTGGTTTTAACGTGAGTGCCTGTTTCAGGACGGGGATCGCTTCAGCATACCGTCGCAGTTTCACAAGGGATTTACCGAGTACCTCTTGTCCGCGAGCGTGTTCCGGCGAAAGTTCAACGACCCGTTGTAACGGTGCCACCGCATCTGCCCACTTATCAAGGTTAAAATAGGCGACACCGAGCGAATAGAGCGCCTCAATATTATCGGGCATCAATGTAAGGGAACGCTCGTAGCTTTCGACGGCTTTGTTCAAAAGTTCTTCTTGGGCATAAGCCATACCGAGGTAGTGCAGAATCTCAGCATGCTCGGATTCAATTGTAAGTGCCGCTTCAAACTCGGAAATTGCTTCCTGATTACCACCTTGGAACATGAAAACGAAGCCTCGTTCCACATGTTGCACGTATCTGCTGTGGTCCCCAGTTTTCTCCTCAGCAACACCAAACGGAGGTAGACAAAGATAGAGAATGATGACAATTTTCAACCAATTTTGCATAAGACTATCCTGATGTAGGCGTTGTGATATTGCATTGTGTTACAATGGATGACACACTTACATTTTAACCTTGGAAGCGAAAAAAGTCAAGGTTTTCCTGTATAAGAGTAGGGTCATTTATGGTAGATTTTAGAATTACCTATACATTACGCAGCAGTGAGGAGTAGTCGGGAATCGGAGTTCCCTCCTACAGAAGAATTCCCGAAGTGTCAATGTATTTTTAGAATTCACCATAGTTTTGCATATTTACTTTATATGTGTGAACAGCTTTCCGCTGTAGGAGCGAGCTTTGCTCGCGATAGCGGCTGAGCATCCACAAAGATTTCGTAGCGTAAACTGTTAGTTTGCGCCCTCACAGACCCAATTTTCTCGCGCTTTTTTCTAAAATAACCCAAGTTGCTACGGACGAGATTTTAGGGGCGCAGCTACCGTTTTTCATTGAAATCGGTCATGATTCGTAGGCATTTTGTAGCGCAAACTGTATGAAGATTAAGAATTTAATTCGGTAATATTTCAACATCTGGATGCCCGGATTCAGTCTGGGAATAGACTGAATCCATTCCCTGTATTACATTCTTGTTCGGGGAGTAGGGACGGGCCCAAACAAGTTTGGGCATCCCCCACAGAAGGTTATGAAATTACCGAAATATTTTTTGAAACTTCATTTAGTTTGCGTCCTTAAGATGCACAACCTCGGTGAAGTCCATACGGACTTCATACCATTGATTTTGAATGCCCTAAGGCATTCATACCCCGGTCTATGCCCACAGGCATAGATACCGTTGATTCTGAAGTGCATAAGCACTTCATACCGTTGATTCTGATTTTGATTAGATTATGCTACAAACTGGCAACTCGCGTTAAAATAGTGTAAAAAACGCAAAAAGATAAAATTATTGATAATAAAAGTATAAACACCGCATAATTTATTGATTTTTTTGTATTTTTTATTGAATTTTTTCGTAACACAATGTATAATTACTTCTAAAGAAGTGTTGAAGCAAAAACTTCAACATATCGCTGAGGCGGAAGCCTCAGCGTAAGGTTAGGTTCAAAGCAAGAGAGAATTCGTATACGAATCCCTGGATACGTGTTCTTATTTTTACTGTGAAAAGTGAATGAAATGAGTCAATTTTATGTATAGGAGGAAAATAACGAATGTCGAAAAATAAATTGACATTTTCTTTAACAGGTGTAATTTTTTTAGCAAGTTTACTTATTTTGTTGACGGCAGTGCTCTGTTTTCCAGTCGCAGCGCAAAACTTCTCATTGCCTGCTCACACAAGTGATGGGAATGACTTTTTGGTACTAGGTAGAGTTGCGACGGATAGTCTGGATCAGGCGGGCATCTCGGACGTCGGTCTTGGTCTTGATAAGACCGAGAGACGGAGGTATAATCTATTGTTTGGCATGCCAGACTTGGAAGCATTTTTCAGTGCTGGTGGTACAATTGAGCTTCTAATTGATTCTGACATTGATATTGATCCTGGTGATGGGGAAAGAAAGACCGCTGCGGGGGATCTCGTCATCAGTGAAATCATGTGGGGACTTGATGAGGACGGAACCACTAAACAGTGGATTGAAATCTATAATACCACTAAGTTTGATATTGTCTTTACGAGTACTCGAAACCCAGCTCTTAGTGGAATTATTGTTTCTCCAAATCCTCCTCGTCATCAAATTCGAGCCATGCTTAGATTTACCCCTTTCACGACGGTGACTCCTGCCCTACCGGAGAACTATATAGTTTCCGATACAGTGAGCAACGTATATCTTGGTAAATGGACGATGCCGGGTTCCAGTGGCGTGGCAACCAGCCCTATAGGTCGGGAAAACGCGCCACCGCAGAGCAACATTGTCTCCGCCTATCGTAACATCAATTATGCGGCGGTTA
>JAPPNJ010000182.1 GCA_028818705.1 Candidatus Poribacteria bacterium | reverse complement strand
GTTTCTATGGACATCGCGATGATATCAGCACTCCTGGCTTCCGTCTGGGTGGTCCACTACCCGTTTCCTTGTCGAAGTTCCGTCCGGTTCGCAACCAAGACACAGGTCATGTCGATATTCAATGGATTACCGAATCTGAGTTGAACAACGCAGGTTTCAATATCCTGCGGAGTGAAACGAAGACCGGCGAATTTAAAGTTATTAACGTGAAAGGTATCGTTGCTGGACATGGCACTACGAGTGAAAAGCACGTCTATACCTTCACGGATACAACTGCGAAACCCAACGTAGTTTACTACTACCAGATTGAGGATGTCTCTGTCAACGGCTTGCGGACAACCTTGACGACGACGCACTTGAGAGGTCATGTAGGTGCGGCTGGTAAACTCACAACACGTTGGGGTGAGCTAAAAACGTCTAAGTAGGATAATAGTCGTCAGTAGTCAGGGCGCTACGCTCTCAGCGGTCAGTGAACAGGGCAATTGAAACACAAACCGTTTCTGAGTTTCAATTCAACCGCTTTACTGACTGCTGAAAGGCAACGGAGTTGCCGACCTGACTGCTGATTACCATTCTACAAAGACACCAAGGTTGTTCAGGGATGAAAAAGTTGAACTAACCTAAAAGCAAAATAGGGACTCTCGACTTCAGTTGCGAGTCCCTATTTTTTTATAAGGTAGGAGGGATTTCCAAATCCCGACTCTTCCTTCCCCTGTAGGAGGGAACTCCGCTTCCCGACGCCTTCCAAATCCTGACACTATTCTTCCCCGCCTTATTCCATTTCATACTTACAACGCCAATATGGATAATCTCTCGGTTGCTCAACCAAACCCTTTCTGACCGGATTTTCATAACAGTAGCGTATAATTGCGTTTAAAGACGCATCGCGGCGGATACCATGGTCATAATAGTTCTCCTGCCATACCGCACCTGTTCGCGCCAGTTTCACATTAATTTGCTTGGCTGTAAACCTCTTGAAGGATTGGATAAGTTGAGGTAAAGTCTGTTTGTTTTGAAGTTGAAATACAGTATGGATGTGGTCAGGCATAATCATGATACATAACCATTCAAGGCGCTCATTGCTTTCAAGCCAATCGAAACATTGAAAAATAAGAGTTGGTGCTCCGGGGGTTGTCAGAATCTGTTCCCTGTTAGAGGCAGCAAGTGTAATAGAATAGTACGCCCCGGGTATTGAGATTCTGCCTTTACGCAATTGGCTGTGTCCTTTATTTGGATTTTGCTGCATGTTTTCTCCGTGTAGAGACGATGTTCCAGAAGAAGTCGGGAATCGGAGTTCCCTCCTACAGGAGTCGGGAATCGGAGTGTTTTTGCTTGGGTGTTTCCCCCCTCCTACAGAAATACGTGAAATGCGTCGGGACAGATACGTGTATGAAATATGTTGGGCTATAAGAAATATTATAGCAGTTGACATTTGGCATGTCAAATATGGTGAATTACAATTACTTGGACACTGTAAATTGGCGAGGCATGTTCCCGACTCTTTCTTCTCTTGTAAGAGGGAACTCCAATTCCCGACTCTTTCTTCCGCTGTAGGAGGCGGTGAATGCCCGGGGAAGCCCATACGGGCTTCATACCGTTGATTAGGCATTCATACCCCGGTCTATGCCCACAGGCAGTGAAACTCGCGGAACCCAAAGAGAAAGCGTTTTGTGAGCATCGAACACCAGCCCCAGCGGGGCGAAATGTCTATAGAAACGTCATACCCACCAAGACCTAAGCCCCAGCGGGGCGAAATGTGAGTTGTCCATGTCAGTAGTTGGTAGTCAGTACTGTAGGAGGGAATTCCAATTCCCAACTATCAGCGTGTTTCATCGGGATTTGGAAATCCGAATCAACGGTATGAAGCCCGTATGGCTTCACCGCCTACAGAAAACGGGTCAACTTATTTATATAATTCACCATAAATAGCCCTTGTTTTTTCCTTGACGATATATTTCAAGGATGTTATACTATTTGAATCACGCTGGCGAGCATATCAAAACCAACCCCTCGGTAAGTTGTCGCCTACCCACTTGATAGATCAAAGCGTGAAGTGTGATAATCTGTAAGGAATTGTGCTATGAAATCTATTTTATATTTCTCAATCCTACTCTGTGCGATTGCTATACCCTCTTTCGCTGAGCTGACAGATGCCGATCTTGACAAAATCCGCTTGATTGTCAAAGAGGAAATCGAAGAAGAAATCAAGCCGCTAAAGGCTGATATCAACACGCTAAAGGCTGATATCAACACGCTAAAAATTGACGTTGCGCGATTAGAGGGACGTATCACCGGCTTAGAGGGACGTATGACCGGTATGGAAGAGCGCTTTACCGGCGTTGAAGGACGTTTCAACGGCATTGAAAAACAGATCTCCCATGCCACGAATGTCACTTATGGTCTCATAGCACTGCTCGTAGTGGCGATCGGAATTCCTGCGTGGCGCGGGAGAAGCGATCGTGAACAAGACCGAAAAATCGAACAACTCACACGCGAAATCGAAACCCTCAAACAACAGCGTGCCGTCAATCCCTCCCGCGATTCTTCTTAACCGTTTTCTTTGAAATCCCGTCTCTTTGTAGGATCGAGTGTTTTTGCTTGGGGTGTTTTTGATAGGGGTTTTTGATAGGGTGTTTCCTCAATTTCCCTTGCTTGGGCGTTTCCTCAATTTCCCCTGCTCGCGATGTTCCCCTCTCTTTGTAGGATCGAGTGTTTTTGCTTGGGGTGTTTCCCCTGCTCGCGATCTTATCCTCACTCTCTTTGTAGGAGCGAGTTTTGCTCGCGATCTTATCCTCACTGTTAGTTTGCGCTCCACAGAGATTTCGTAGCGTAAACTGTTAGTTTGCGCCCTCCCCATAGATTTTGTAGCGTAAACTGTTAGTTTGCGTCCTCCCCATAGATTTTGTAGCGTAAACTGTTAGTTTGCGCCCTCCCCATAGATTTCGTAGCGTAAACTGTTAGTTTGCGTGCCTATTCCTACCCACAAACTATGGTAGATTATATAAATAAGTTGACCTTTACAAATAGGTCTACCCTTACCGACTTCTCGAGATGTGAGTGAAACTCGCGGAACCCAAAGAGAAAGCGTTTTGTGAGCATCGAACACCAGCCCCAGCGGGGCGAAATGTGAGTTGTCCAAAGTTTAATATAATATAGTAGGTTACGAATAAGAGAAACAGGACGGACGCAATTTGTGTTTGTCCGTCCTTCCCTGACCTTTCAGTTGTCTGTCAGCAAATGAGGTTTTTGAACCACCACCTCTTCCCGGCTCTGCCAATCGCCAATCGCCAACCCCCAGTTATTAGAGTGAATTCTATAATTACTTAGACCCCTCTTTTGTAGCGCAAACTGTATGAAGTTTAAGAAAATAAATCGGTAATTTGTTTTGGATGCCCCAACTTGTTGGGGACGCGGGGTACCGAAACACTCCCGAACAAGTTCGGGCATCCGGATGTTGGTGTATTACCGAATTAATAAATTAATTTTCATTTAGTTTGCGCCCGCAAGATGCACAATCTAAAAGATTATGCTACAATGGTAGCCCCCTTTGCCTTTCATTGAGATACTGCTTTTTCGGTGTCTTGTGTGGTCTGTGGGACTATCGGTTGTTTTTTTCGTAAAGCAATGATTGATACAACCAAAGCCCCTAAAGCACAGAGAGCTACCGCCCAGTCTTTTATGGCAGAAAAAGCGATGCTGCGTCCACGCAACTCCGCAATATTCGTTTCGACGTTTCGCAGCCGAGTGTCTAAACCGTCTATTTTTGTGTTGATTGGAGTGGTTTCTTTCTTGATTTCCTCTTGTACAATCAAGCGTATCTTGTCAAGGTCAGCATCCGTCAACTCACCCAGAGCTGGTAAAGCGATCAGAGAAAAAAGTATCAAGAGAACAAGTATCGTTTTCATAAAGTGTTCCAGTGCCAGTTTGATTTCTCCCCCTACCACTACTCCTATGGATGCCCCTCAAGATGCCGATCTATACGCGTATTGATATTGCGAATTCCTTCTTTTACCTCTCTTATATCGTCTTTTGTTGCGAACTTAAACGATCTAAAAAGATTAACTAACGAAACCAAAGCCACGATAATAGAGGCTACGACTGTTAAAACGATCGCCCACATTGGCATGATATTTCTCCTGGTTAGATGATTATAGCAATTCTAACAAAGGAAGTTATGTGTTGTCAAGTAAAAGTCAGGGGCATTTATGGTGAATTATGAAAATAATACCATTTCTGAATAAACGCTTCTCATTAACGAAAAACGGCTCGTAGGGGCGAGGTCCCCTCGCCCGTCTCATCCGTCTAAGCGTGAGACTCTCCAAGGTAGGAGGCGGTGAATGCCCCGGTTCATGCCCGGTGAATGCCATTAAGGCATTCATACCGTTGATTTACGGCATGAATACCGTTGATTCGGAAGCCCATACGGGCTTCATACCCCCGGTGAATGCCATTAAGGCATTCATACCGTTGATTTAAGCCTATATAGGCTTTATACCGTTGATTCTGAAGTCCATACGGACTTCATACCCCGGTCTATGCCCACAGGCATAGATACCGTTGATTCTGAATGCTTTATAGCATTCATACCGTTGATTCTGATTTTGATTCTGATTAGGCATTCATACCCCGGTCTATGCCCACAGGCAGTGAAACTCGCGGAACCCAAAGAGAAAGCGTTTTGTGAGCATCGAACACCAGCCCCAGCGGGGCGAAATGTCTATAGAAACGTCATACCCACCAAGACCTAAGCCCCAGCGGGGCGATATGTGTACAGAAACGTCATACTGTCACACGAAGATTCTTAAAAATTATCCTCTGTGGGAGCGAGTGTTTTTGCTTGGGGTTTTTGCTTGGGTGTTTCCTCAATTTCCCCTTGCTTGGGTGTTTCCTCAATTTCCCCTGGGTTCCCCAACCCCAAACGCACCCGCATCGCGGTAGGGTTTTTTGGAATATCGCGAGCACAGCTCGCTCCTACAGTACTCCCAACCACTGACAACCGAAAGAAACGGTAATCCGTTTCGTACCGAAAAATAACGATTATTTCACAAAAAAACCGCTATATCTACATTTTTCAATAAAAAATTGATATTTATTGTATTTTTTCTTGAAATTTTGCGTTATTTTGTCCATAATACTTAATAAAATACTTGGCAGATAGGTTACCACCTCCGCACGCCCTTCGTGCCGAGTCCTATCCACCCTTGTGGTAAGGGTTGTATGCCAAGTAAAAACCTTGTTTGACAAACAGACCAAAGGTCAGCCACCCCGTGCCTTGGAAGCGCGCCGCAGGCTGACAATCCTATAATGAGGAAAGAAGATGAAACAACTTCACGGTTTTCTATTTCCGAGAAACGAACGGTATTTTTTCATGAAAAACTTAATGACGCGAAAACTCGTCTTTGGCATGCTCGTAACACTTGTGCTGGCGTTTAGTGTGCAAGGGATCGCGGATGCAATAACGAAAATCACCAAGAGTGCCGCCAGGGACCATCAGGTTGTCTCGATTAACCAGGAGTTTACAATATCGTTTTCTGTGGGTGTAACCAGTCCTCGTCTAAAGGCTAATCACAAATTAATACCAGCCAGAAATACAGATGGGGACACTGTAACAATTGACCGGACAGCGACTCCGTATTATATAGAAGATGGTACTCCAGGATATCAGTCTGAAACAGGAGTAACTCGCGCTGACGCTCACAATTATGATGAAGAGGCTATTGCGATTAGTTCAGATACGGCGACTGTGACATTAAGAAAAGGCAGCACACCTCTTACGCTCGGGGCAACAAGCAGGTCCCTGTCTGAAGATGCAACAGAGAGTGACGAGAGGCTTTCGGGTTCGGTTACTTTGAAGGGGGTGGCTACTGCAGCAGGAAGATACGTGATTACAATCGCAGATGTGACTGTGGATGCTGATTTTCCAAGTGCTACTCGCCCGTCTACCCATACCCCGGCACCCACCACTACCTTTACGATCTATGTATGGCAAAATCCTGCTGATTCTCGGGCTTCAACAATCGGTGCCACCGATGGTCTTTCGGATGGTATCGCCCCGCAATTCGGTACTGTGCCACTAAGCGTTACTTTAACAGGAGCGAATAGCACTTTTGCTCGTGTTGAGTTTGAGGTTACTCGAGGACCTGGTACACTCTATGAGGATAAAGACGGGGATGGCAAAGCCGATAAAGGTGCAAGCAAGAAGCTCACCACGTTCACCAATAATGGTGGTACGCCTAGCGTGGCCAACGTGGTTCTCATGCCGAATAGAGGAACCAGCCATGTCCGGGCGTGGGTCTCCGGTAATGCCCCTGATGCTACAGGAAAATCAACAAAAGCTATCTATAGTTATGGATATTCTCAACTAAAAAAGGTATCTGGTGATTCTCCGAATCCGCAGACAGGTCCCGCTTCATCAAGGCTTGAGGAAGCCTTCGTCGTCCAATTGGTTGATTCAACCGGAAGAACAACCATTCCTGGAGCAACTGTTACTTTCACGCCAAATAATGGTAGCAGACTGGTTAAGGATCCCAGTTTCCCTTCTGACCTGTATCCAGCTAATTTTCCTACCGCGGTAGATACGGCAGGAACAGTAACGACCGATTCCAATGGCAGAGCGAGTGTTTTTCTGATACTGGGCCCGACGAATGATCCGGAAGTTACGGTTCAATTTGGCACAGACACATCAGGGGCAGTAACGTTTACTGCTTCAATAGGGGTCGCTGCAACGCGAACCCCACAAACCATAGAAATAGTACAGGGAACTGATGGGCAACGCGCAAATCAATATGGAGTGCTTGAAAAAGCTTTGACTGTTGTCGTGCGCGACCAATACGGGGCGCGACTTCCAAGTGCGACTGTCGAATTCGAGGCACGCGATGGCGGGACGATAAGTCTTCCTGACTCTACAAAAGGGGATCCTGGGACAGCAACTACAGATGGGGACGCGACAACCAGGCGCAGAGATATTGACACTAACGCAAGTGGTGAGGCTTCAGTTCGATACTTGGCAGCTGAAGATTCAGGACGGCAGCGGGTCACCGCGACGCTTGAAGATGGCAGTCGGAGATTTAAGACCTTCACAATCAACGGTACGCCAAGCACAACCAGAGACACAACCACAGACACAACCACAGTCACAACCACAACCCCCACAATCACGCTTTCTCCGTCACCCCTCACGGGTGCTCCTGGCACCTCGCAGCAGCTTGTCGTAACTGTGCGCGACGGAAACGGGAATCCGGCTGCGGGTGTCGGTGTCACATTTACGCGTAGCAGTGGATTCGCCCAGCCTTCCGTCATAATAGGTGCTACTGGGGTAGGACCCACGACGGTTGTGCTGCCGAGCAGCGATGACCTGATTACTGCGACTGCGTTTGTTGACGGGAGAACTGTGTCCCAGTCAGCCACAATCACGGTCACCGGAGCAACTACAACTACAGGGACGGGAACGACCACTGAAACGACAACGGTATTAGAACCCTCATCGCTTGAGATTTATGGCGGCGACGACCAGCAAGGCGAACTCAACAGATTGTTGGATGAAGATTTAGAAGTTCAAGTCTTAGATGCTAACAGCAACGGTGTATCTTTCGAGCTGGTCCGTTTCCGGGTCGTTGAAGGTAGGGGGCGGCTTTCACCCACGAGTCAGAGAACCGACAGTGATGGCATCGCTGCGGTGGGCTTCACACCACGTTCACCGGGTTCACAGGGAACGGTTGAGGTTGAGGCTTACACGGGTGATCTCTCACCCGTCATCTTCACGATCAACGTCGGCGAACCGCCAGACGCAATCGTCATGGTCTCCGGGAATAACCAGAGCGGTAGACCGGGAGCTAAACTTGCAAATCCGTTCGTCGTTGAGGTCGTTGATGAAAACGACGATCCAGTATCGGGAACGACAGTCACCTTCGCTGTCACTGCCGGTGGTGGTAGCGTCTCGCCGACGAGTGCGACAACGAATAACGGTGGACGCGCACAGACAACCCTCACACTCGGCGATGAAGTCGGTGATAACACCGTTACAGCGCGTGTTGCGGGACTCAGTGCGGTCACCTTTACCGCCTCTGCGGGCGCGACCGTGCTTGTGGATGCCTCGAAACGTGCACCGATGTACTGGGTGGGACACCAGAACGGCACGCTCCACCGTCTTGTCGATGGTGAGGTGGAAGACCTCGCAACGGCTGTCATGGGGGTCACGAGTATCGCCGTTGATTCAGCAAACGATCTCCTCTACTTTGCTGTCCAGACGGGTAAGAACAAAGGCACAATCCGGCGTTCAGGTCTCAACGGTAGAAACGCTCAGACGCTGAAAAAGTTGACGGCTGTACCGGTAGGTATCGCTGTCGATTCAGCAGGTAGCACGGTCTACTGGACGAACTCTCGCGGCAGGATCCAGAGCATCGCCGCAGAAGGCAGTGCGCAACTGACGAATCTGCTCTCGAATCTTGCCAACCCGACAGCGATTGCGTTGTCGAACGGTCATCTGTATTGGGGCGAGCCATTGGGTAGAATCCGTCGTGCAAGCCTCACTGGGAACGGGATAACACCAGAAAATATCGCCACAGGCTTGGGTGAACCGTTAAGCATTGAGATTGCGAAAGGTAAAATCTACTGGATTGAACGCGATGCGGGCGGCAGTGGTCGTCTCCAGCGCGCCAATCTCGACGGTTCCGGTATCCAGCAGATTAAGGCGTTTGCATCGGGTGTCCCGACGTCGCTTGCGATTGACAGTTCGGATAACAAGATTTACTGGACGCGTTCGACGGGCAAAATTCAGCGTTCAAACCTCGCCGGTAAATTCACCACGGATATCGTTGGTGGGCTGATGGGTCCGGGGAGTATCGCCCTCGGCGGCACAATGCCAGCGGGTGAACCTGTTGTTCGAGAGACCACGCCAACCACGCCGAAAACGCCAACCACACCGAAAACGCCGACGACCTACTCGAAGTATGACGTCAACAGGGACGGCTCGGTGAACAACCGAGACAGCAAGGCGGTTGCGGGAGCAGTTGGACAGAGCGGTGCGGGGATAACGAATCCACGCACGGATGTTGACGGTAGCGGCACGGTGGATGTGACCGACCTGATCCTCGTGCTTGCGAATCTCGACGACGATGTGGCTGCACCTGCGATTGACGTTGACTTGCAGGCAATGGATCTCGATTTCGATAGGATTCAGGAACAGGTTGAGATGTTGCTATCATCAGGTGACAGGTCTCACGCCGCACAACGTGCGTTGATGTATCTCCAACACCTGTTAGCAAATGCCCGTCCTGATGCGACGGTGTTATTGGCGAACTATCCGAATCCGTTCAACCCAGAGACGTGGATACCCTATCACTTGGCGAATAGCACAGATGTGAAGCTCCGTATCTACGATGCGCGCGGCACATTGGTGCGTGAATTAACCCTCGGTCATCAGTCAGCGGGTTACTACACGTCTCGGAGTCGTGCAGCGTATTGGGATGGTCGGAACGCATTTGGTGAACGCGTTGCGAGTGGTATCTATTTCTACCAGTTGCAGACCGACGAGATTTCACCGATGCGCAAGATGGTCATTTTGAAATAGTTGTCAGTAGTCAGTACGGTTGCTACGCAACCTTTCGGTTGTCAGTAGGAAGGCGCGGTTTTTTTACGACCGCGCCTACCGCACGGCGAACCACGAATAACCTCTTCTGTAGGAGGGATTTCCAAATCCCGACTCTTCATATTCTGTAGGAGGCGGTGAAGTGCATAAGCACTTCATACCGTTGATTGAAGCCCACACGGGCTTCATACCCCCGGTGAAGTCCATAGGGACTTCATACCCGGTTCATGCCCTAAGGCATGAATACCGTTGATTCGGATTCTGATTCTGATTGTTTCCAAATCCCGACTTTCTTCCTTCTGTAGGAGGCGGGAAAGCCCACATGGGCTTTATACCGTTGATTCTGATTTTGATTCTGATTCTTTCCGATTCCCGACCTCTTCTGTAGGAGGCGGGAAAGCCCACATGGGCTTCATACCGTTGATTCTGATTTTGATTCTGATTCTTTCCGATTCCCGACTACTTCTCTTAGTAAACGTAGGAAATCCGTCTCTTTTATCAAGCTCACGTTACGTAGGCTATCTACACAAAACTCGAAAAAACAGAACCAAATTATGAAAAGATTTTGCACGTTTTTTCTCATTATTATTGTACTCAACGGTTGCTTTAGCATTGCCGAGGCGCAGATTGTGAAGATGCCAGACGCAAACTTAGCAGCGGCAGTCCAAAATGAACTAAACCTGCGTCCGGGGACAACGATTACCAGACAAATGCTGCAAGACTTGAAAAGCTTAGACGCTCCAAGAAGCAATATAAGCGATCTCACCGGGTTGGAGCATGCAACGCAGTTAGATTGGGTATCGCTCTGGGAGAATCAGATTCGCGATATTACCCCCCTTGCGAACTTGACACAGTTAACGGAGATAGGTTTGAGTGATAATCAAGTCACAGATATCACGCCGCTTGAAAATTTAACACAGTTAGACGGCTTATGGCTCTGGGGAAATGAGATCAGTGACATTACACCCCTTGCGGACTTGACACAGTTAAGGTGGTTAGATTTGAGTGGTAATCAAGTCACGAATATCACGCCGCTTAAGAATTTGACACGATTAGAAGGCTTATGGCTCTGGGATAGTGAGATCAGTGACATTACACCCCTTGCGGGTTTGACGCGGTTATCTCATTTAGGTCTTGGTGATAATCAAATTGATGATATGAGCGTGGTCGCAGGATTCCCACGGTTAGAGGAACTCTATATCGATCAAAATAACATTAGCGACCTCACGCCAGTCGCAGACTTAACAAGGTTACAGATTTTAGTGGCTTGGCGGAATGAAATCAGCGACCTCACGCCACTGAAAAAATTGGTGAGATTAAGGGAATTAGATCTCAGTGGGAATTTCATTACGGACATTACCCAACTCGGCGGACTCAGGGTGCTCGAAAAGTTATTCCTTCGGGATAATTCGATTCAAGATGTATCACCACTTACAAAATTGACCCGACTTAAGGAGTTAGGACTCGCGGAGAATCCTATTCAGGATGGGGCGCCGCTCCGCACGTTACTTGATAAGTATCCTCATTTAGAGTTAGATGTTAACATTTCTCAACTAACCCGTGTTGCCAAACCTACGGTTAAGGGAAATGTAAAAATGCCGGATGCAAACTTAGCGTCCGTCGTGCGCAGAGCGTTGGATTTAGGTACAAATGCGCGCATTACTAAGCAGGCGATACAAGAGCTAACGCAGCTTGATGCCACAGAGAGCGAGATAAGGAACCTTACTGGGTTGGAAGACGCAACGCAACTCACTGAATTATTTCTTTATCACAATGAAATTCGCGATGTGTCCCCACTTATGGGACTCACAGGGTTAAGGCATCTGGGACTTGATGGCAATCAAATCAGCAACATTCAACCACTCACAGGATTAACGCAATTAGAGGTGTTGCATATTGGTGGTAATCAAATTAATAACGCTGGTGTCCGGCTGCTTACCAAATTGAAACAACTAACAAACTTATCTCTCTATGGTAATCGGATTAGTAACATCAAACCCCTCGCGAAACTGACAAAATTGGAAGGGCTATGGCTTAGCAACAACAATATCCGCGATGTGTCTCCGCTTTCTGGATTGGTGAACCTTAACACGTTGCATCTCAGTGGAAACCCCATTAGCAACTTTTCCCCACTCGAGGGTCTCACAAATCTTACCGACATTGATTTCCACCCCACAGCGGGTCCGAAAATAGAGGGACCGTGGCTATGGATGATCGTTCCGACGGGCCGTCAGGGCGGCGCAGCGGCTGCGACTTCTGGAAAGGATTATCTCTCTGTAGCTACGAACGGCGCTGTGACAGAAGTCCAGATTGCCACGAAGGGGGCAACTGTTGGGGGTCAGGTTAAAAACAGGGAATGGACGCTGGGTCGCCTCTCACCAACAGGTAATGATAATATCACGGAGGTGTTGAATACTATCGGCTTAGGCGGTAATAGAGACGATCATGTCGCTTATGGTTCGATCGCCTTGCGTTCACCGCGGCGACAAAAAACCACGATGTATGCAGGGAGCGATGATGCCGTCAAGGTTTGGCTTAACGGCGAATTGGTTCATGATAATCCTATTGACCGTGCTGCTCGCGACTACCAAGATTCTTTTTCTGTCATTCTGAAAAAAGGAAAAAATGTTTTATTGGTTGCTGTTTACGAGCAGGGCTATTCTTGGAGCGGTTTTTTCGGATTTGAAAATGGCGCCGCATATAATGTTATCACGACGCCTGCGGCACCGGTAAATAGATCGCTTGCCCCCGTCCAAGCAATCCCGGACACTACAGATTTGCTGTCGAATTACCCAAATCCGTTCAATCCAGAGACATGGATACCCTACCAATTGGCAACCGAGACCGACGTCCAGATACGCATTTATGACCCCCGGGGTATGCTTGTTCGTAGCCTTGAGTTGGGCTATCAACCGGCTGGGACTTACACAAGTAGAAGCCGTGCGGCGTATTGGGATGGTCGGAATGCCTTGGGTGAACGTGTTGCGAGTGGTATCTATTTCTACCAGTTGCAGGCAGACGAGATTTCACCGATGCGGAAAATGGTCATTTTGAAATAGTTGTCAGTAGTCAGTACGGTTGCTACGCAACCTTTCGGTTGTCAGTTATAGTGAAGCCCGTAATTATTTAGACGCGCGGTGAACCGTATGGGCTGGGTTCCCCAGCCCGCTACGAGCTAAGAGCGGAAATTTTGTAGCGTAAACTGTTAGTTTGCGGCCCTTGGATGCACAATCTAAGTTTTTTACTCAAAAGCGTTGAGGATCGGCACGGTTTTGTAGCGCAAACTGTATGAAGTTTAATTTATTAATTCGGTAATACACCAATATCCGGATGCCCGGATTTAGTCTGGGAATAGACGAAATCCATTCCTTGTATTACATTCTTGTTCGGGAGTGTTTCGGTGCCCCGCGTCCCCAACAAGTTGGGGCATCCAAAGCAAATTACCGATTTATTTTCTTAAACTTCATTTAGTTTGCGGCCCTTAGAGGCACAATCTAACAGATTTGCGGCGTATTGGATTATAGTAGGGTCATTTAGTTTTTTACATATTTACTTTATATATTTGGATATTTTCTTCTGTAGGCGGGGAATGCCATTAAGGCATTCATACCGTTGATTTGATTCTGATTCCGAGCTGTGCTCGCGATCTTTGTACTCGGAAGGAGCTATTGGAAAGCGACAATCCGCCTCGCGCAGGAGGACACTCAGAATCCTCCTGCTTAAGCGGGGCGGAATATGTCAAAATACAGGATGTGTTGTTCATCCTGTCAACAGAACACTCTCAAAGACGGTTTTGCTCTTTTTTACGCCCGTCCTGGGACGACGTTATAAACTCACCCTGTCTTTTTAGGATGACACTAACCTCCTAAATTCAAACTAAATACTGGCGGTCAGGGGGCCATGTGCGTAATGCGCGGAACTGACCAGATGTAGCGATGGAAGATGTCGACTATTCCATCGCTATATTTTTTGTCCAGTGCGGCATGTAAAGCTAAGACAAATTGTACTTTATAATGAAATCCGAAAATAAGTTTACATTTTGGAAAACCTGTGCCCTACTTCACAAACTCTGTAGGAGGGAACTCCGATTCCCGACTCTTCCTCGGGTGTATAAATAATTACGGGCTCTACTATAATAGCACAATTTCAAACCGCACCTGAGGTGCGTCCGTTTAACCTAACCTCGTTGAATCTTCACCCTCAGCACTGTGCGCGTGTTGATTCTTCAGTGCCGCTGTCTTATACGCATCAACAAGTTCATTTTCAAAGTCTATCCAGACCTGGAGTTTCCGCCAGCGTGAGACCGTCGAATCAGTAACATTGAAGTGTTCTGCGATTTTGGCGTTGCTTACGCCGTTGAAAGACATCTCACAAGCCGTGAGAATGGTGCCTTTTGAAGTACTCCGCATGGTAAAACCTCCTTTGCGATTGACTTTGAAAAATTAAATTTCAAACATATTAATTATATACTATATAACAAAAAAAGTCAAAATATATTAAAAAAATAAATAAATCAATAAATTTAGGATTATTTAACTATAACTTTATATAATAACGCAAATTGCTACCTACTGATAGACATAGCACTCCGCTGGTAGGGTCATTTATGGTAAATTCTAAAAATACATTGACATATTAGGGCACCCTCATAACCGCTGTTGGGCGGGCGGTGAATGCCCGGTGAAGCCCACACGGGCTTCATACCGTTGATTCAAGGCATTCATACCCGGTGAATGCTTTATAGCATTCATACCGTTGATTTTGATTCTGTGCCTCGCCCTCTCGGAACTGTCTAAGTAATTCTAAAATCTACCATAGTTTTAAGAAACAGGTTTACCTATGTGAAGGAGACTTCTTACTGGATGCCCGAACTTGTTCGGGTTCGCGCACTTTTCCTGAACAAGAATGTAATACAAGGAATGAAAATGTAAAGCAAAGACGAAATCCGGGCATTCTGGGAAATTATTGGAAAACTGAATGACCCTGCTGAACAAAACTTGGTATGTTGACTTTTTCCACAGCAAATCAGGTAAGATTCTAAAATATTAAGCACTTTTCAAGCAAAGTCAGCAATTTTTGTCGGTATAATTTGTTCTTTACCTAAAAATATCGTATAATTTGTAGTTAAATATAGGATTTATTATTTTTTCATTTGACAAGCGGAAGTAAATATTTATTGAAGATTTATAGGAGATTTAAGACATGAAACTTACCAAATTTGTGCCTTGGCTGAAGGTGCTTGCGATATTAATCCTGACATGTTGTTTCGCACTTACAGTTACGGCAGAAAACTATTATCCCGCACAAGTCGGTAATACTTGGGTTTTCCTGAGTGCCGATGGCAGTCAGCAACAGACCTATACGCTTGAGACTCCCGAGAGAACCGACGTTGAAGGGCTTATTGAACTGAAAATTACCAATGCGACACTCGGGACAGACGTAACCGTCGTTGATACATACTTCATAACCGTTGAAAACGATGGTGACCTTATGCTACATCAGAGTGCGGTAGACCAAGGCGCGTTCGGCACTGCAAAGGCGACTTTCAAGCCACCTGTTACTTTCTTTCCGGCGGAATTGCCGCTCGGGCATACATGGCAAATTACGGCAGAAACGGAACTCAAACTGGTGGGGCCAGTGACCAGTACCAGCACTGTAACAGTTGTCGCAATTGAGGATATTGAAACCTCAGCCGGTGTATTTAAGGACTGTGTGAAGTTGGAGATTAATCAAAGGGATGTCTTGACACTCGCAATTTTCCGCGAGACTTACTACCAATGGTTGGCACCTGGTGTTGGTCCCGTCAAGTATCTGGATGCCCAAGATATTCTCTACGAACTGCAGCATTACAGCTTAGTTGAACCAGATGCTGAAGAGGTCTCTGTGGATATCAACAGTGATGGCGTCGTGAACATCTTGGATTTGGTATCGGTATCTGCAAACTTCGGACAGGCGGGAGAGAACATCGCTGATGTCAATAGTGATGGGGTCGTCAATATCGTAGACCTCGTCAAAGTCGCCGGTGAGATAAGGGCTGCCGCAGGCGCACCTGCAGCGCATCCGTGAACCCTGGAGATACGCACCGCAACCGATGTCCGACAATCGCTCAAACAAGCACAGCACACAGAATTATAGTGAAGCCCGTAATTATTTAGACGCGCGGTGAACCGTATGGGCTGGGTTCCCCAGCCCGCTACGAGCGTGCTCACAAAATTTTAGGTGTGCATCCCCATTTTTCATGCAAGGGATTGATGATCCAGAGGCATTTCGTAGCGTAAACTATTAGTTTGCGCCCGCAAGATGCACAATCTAAATTAGGACTTACGCAGTTTCAAATTTGAGTGCGGGTGATTTGAGTTGCTGACAGA
>JAPPNJ010000204.1 GCA_028818705.1 Candidatus Poribacteria bacterium | reverse complement strand
GAGAGAAAGACGTCTCCACGGGCAAGACGTTGACGAAAGACTTCACGATTTTCGTCAACGATCTAAACGAGGCACCGACAGATTTAGAGTTGTCGAGTTATACATTTCCAGCGGGTGCGGTCCGTGGGACGCTTATAGCGGGTGTAAGTGTGAAAGATGAAGATGTGCGGGATACACACCGGTTTCAGTTGATAGAAGGTGGTGAGTATTTAAAAGTAGAGGGGAATAGATTACAAGTGCGTGCGTCATTTCCTATGGGTTTAGAACAGGTATCCATTCACCTTGAAGTGATGGACAAAGGTGATATGAGTTACCGTGAGGGATGGACGTTGATGCTGCGCGCGACACCGCCGCCAAGTGAACCTGAAGATGATACCAACACAGACGATACAGACGCGCAAGAAACATCACCTCCAAGCGAACCTGATCCACCACCAAAACCCCGTGTCGGTCCTGGCGATGACGATCGACTCCCACAAGGCGATGACGATCAACCCCCACAAGGCGAAGACAATCAAATCCCAGATATTGAACTTTGAAAATGAGGGTAAAATAGGATAAACTACTTTTCATATCTCGCCTTGATACGCGCAATTACAAAAAGTCACAGCATTTATAAAGGCAGAGTTATTTAGTTTTTGTTATTTATACCGCTTCATCCTGTAGCGCAAACTGTATGAAGATTAATTTATTAAATCGGTAATTCTCAAACGTGCGATAAATCGCACTACTACAAGCGGCCCCGTTCGTAGTAGGGCAATTCATTGCCCGTCGGTTACCGAAATATTTATTTAAACTTCATTTAGTTTGCGACACACGTAGGCACAAACTAACAGTTTATGCTACAACTGGTAACTTGCGTTTATATAGTATTCGGGTGAAATCCTATTTAGCGTCACAGGCGTGCTTTCAGGCGTTCTAACTCCGCTTGGAGCCGGGCGACTTCGCTTTCTGCTTGCTGTCGGGCATCCGCTTCCTGATCGGCGCGTGTTTCAGCGTCTTCGGCGCGTGTTTCAGCAGCTTCAGCGGCAGTTTTTACCCAAGCTTCTACCGCCGGATCATAGATGCCAAGACCCGCCTCAAGATCGTGGAACTCTAAATTCAGCGTCTCAGCGAAAATACCACCATTCGCAAGCGCGGAGATTTCAACATAAGCATCGCCAACGAGACGGAAACCCATCAAGGGCCTCGGTAAATAACGCCGGTCTACATCGTAAACGAAGTATTCAGAAATGCCAATTTCCGCATAGAGTTCTACCTTTCGCGTCAAGTCATTACGATACGTGCCTTTGCTCGCAAACTCTAAGACGAAATCGGGAGGTTTCCCCTCCTCCCATATCTTATAGATGCGCCGCTCCTTGCGACCTATGCCGAAAGCAACAAAAATATCAGGCGATATGGATTTACGGGGATTGCCTTCTTCATAATACATCATCATATCCCCGAGGACATAGACATCAGGGATAGGTGCGAGATGGTTCTCAATACGATTCATATTCTTGACGAGTTCTCGAAAGTGTCGTTCGGTTTCGGCCATGGGTTTACCGTCGGATTCTGGGTATAGGTCGGCTATTTCTGTAGGTGCGGAAGGGAGTTGAGGCGTATTTGGATGTCCCATAGGTCTGTCTCCTTTTCCGTGGTGTTTTTTCGATTTAAAGCTTACTGAGATTATGAAAATTATAGCATAGTCTCAGCAAGTTCTCAAATTAAAATTAGGGGCTTTATACGGAGGTACAACCTAACAGTTTATGCTCCGTTAGAACCAGCGAGGCATGTAAAGCTAAGACAAATTATGCTTTTATAGCATAATTTGGAGATCGCTCCTACAGAAAACGTGTAAGTATATTTTCATAATTCACCATAGTTTTAAGGAATAAATTTACTGATGTGAAGGAAATATCTTGAGGGATGCCCGAACTTGTTCGGGATAGCACACTTGCCCCGAACAAGAATGTAATACAAGGAATGGATTTCGGCTATTCCCAGACGAAATCCGGGCATCCAGAGGTAAATTACTGGAAAATTAAATGACCCTACTTCTGAGTTCACTTTGTGTGCCACAAACTAACAGTTTGTGCTACAATAATACACTACTCATAACTATCCACCAATCGCCAATTCAACTTGAACGCTATAAGAAAAACAGGAATCCTCCGTACAGCTGGATTCTATCGTAATAATGCATAACCCGCTCTACGAAATATAGCGTCTTGTCGGATCCCTGAAAATAACCGTGGGGAGGTTCCCCGCTTTCCCATACCTCTCTGTGTATATCCGCATGCGCCCTCGTCAGTTGGCTCAGTGCTATGCTCACAGGACCCCACAGCGTTGGGTTTGCCATTTTGCTATGGCGAATGAGTGCTTGGGCATCGCGCACCCGTCCGAGTCCACCGTTATAACTTGCCAACACCAACCGATGCCGATCCTCGTCCGGACTATCTGGAAAAGCGCGGTATAATGTGTTTAGATAGCGCGTCGCGCCTGCGACGTTCTGTTCAGCATCAAAAGGGTCTTCCACCCCCAGTTCCTTTGCCGTGTTGGGCATCAGTTGTGTCAGTCCCAGTGCACCTACCGGACTTTCTGCCTTTTCGTTAAATCCAGACTCCTGAGTAATCAACGCGCAGATGAACCGAGCGTCCAAGTCTTCTTTGGCAGCGTATTTCTGGATTAATCCCCTATATTGGAGTATCTTCGGTGTAAGCGCGAGCAACCGCACATCCGGCGGGAAGCCGTTGATGAGACCGCTGATTAGAAAAATCAAGACAACCGTCGTAATAATAATGAGAACAGTACGTTTACGAATCATTTTTTTCTTTGGGTTATAGGTTATGAGTTATGAGTTGTGATAGTTCGTAGTTTTGTATGTCTTTAACCAATAACCTGGCACCGAGGACCCACTACCCACACCCCAGTACCAAGTACCCTTCAAAACACATACCCCACATGAAACACAACCCGATGCGCCTGACGCTTCTTTCCCAAGCGGTGTTCACTGTTCTGCATGTGCTCCCACGCGTAAAACACCGAAGCATTCCAGGCATCCAATGGACGATAAGATAACTGCCCACCGATTTCTGTTACGCGGGCAACAACACCCGTAGGAAATGGAAGCGATTCGTAATCCTCACCATAAAACCTATCGGCTATTGTCCCTTCACCGTGTCGGGTCGAGACTGCGCGAATTTCTGCTACCGTGGAGACAGTAAACTGATAAGAGGCAGACAACCGCATCGTATCAGTGTCCGTACCAATCGGGTGTCCAATCGCATAGCCGAAATGCGTGAACTGATTATCAGGCACAAGATGTGTGTATGCCCATCGATTAACGCGCGCATATTCGCTGTGGATGCCGAGCTGACGTCTTAACCACCGCGGATACCATGTCAATCCCAAGAGCCATGCGACCGCATGTGGATCGTTTGAAGTCGGTACATACTGAATATCGTCGATGACCCACTCACCGTAAAGACGCACACCATCAATCGGTCGGATAGCTGCATCAAACGCAAACATTACGTTATCATCCGCTTTAGCGTTGTATTGGAGCGCGTAATAGAAAGTAACCGGATTTGCATATTTCCAGTTCAGCGTCTGTGCATCACCACCGTAAAGCACCCACTCAGCGACGCCGATTTCTACACGGTCGTTGAACTGATAATCGAGGCGATGCCCACTCATATAGCGTTTCGCCAGGTAGCGTTTTTTCCCGTCATCGTACCATGTTGAATCCAGTTGTGTCGTGAAGGCTGTCGCTTTAAGTTTCTTGCCGAGTTTACCTGTCAGCCGAACTTGGTCAAACGGCGGTGAATTGTCCGAGATACCGACAGTTTTGTACGGACTCGCACCCCAGAAAAGCCAATCTCTACCCACGACTAAGTTCAGGTGCGTGCTGTTTACTTGTAGGTAGCTTCTCTTGAAGTCTATGATATACTCGCGGGCGCGGTGCCACGGTTCATAACGTTGTTCTGCGGTTTTCCCATCAAGCGGACGGCTTTCAAAATTCTGTCCCTCAAATTCAGAGTAGAGCGTTAAGCGTGGCGGAGTGCCTTTTTCAAGGTTTCCAAGTGTGTACTGGAACGCACTTTCAACCGCTGGCGCTATTTTTTTTTCTGTTGCCCGGAGTTGTGGGAATGCTTCTATCGCTAATCCATGCTCGCCCGCAATTTCCGATCTAAATTCCCGTTTCAGTTTCTCAAGCAGTTTCCTATCTATTGCCGATATAACAACCTGACCCTCCTGAATTCGCCGTTCTGCCTGTTGTATAATCTCTGCTATTTCTACACGTGAGAGGGGTGCCGTTTGCCGATGAAAACCGCCCGTGATACCGTCAGTCTCTAACTTCGCAAGTGCCTCGGTAATCCATCCATCAAAGTTCAACGGCACATCGGGCGCGCCGTACGCAGGATTCAATATGAACACGCAGGCAAGGAGAACGTAAAATAATCGTTGTCGGTTGTCGATCATCAGTTTCCAGTACCCTGCCTTTTCCTGTAGGAGGCGGTGAAGCCCATGTAGGCTTCATACCGTTGATTCTCTCCGAATCCCGACCTTCTCTGACCACCTCTTAACTGACAACCGAAAGGAAATCTGCGTAGCAGATTTCCGTACTGACTACTGACCACCATTCGCCGCCTCCAGCTTTTTCACGTATGCATCAATATGGCGAAACTGCCATGTCCATCGTGTATTGTAAAGGAACTGACGGAGATCGAAGCGGTTATCGTCTGGAGAATAAGATTCAGCGTGATAAGATGGCGTCAATGTCGTCATTTTATGGCGATTGATGGAATAGTATCTGAAGAACCGTTTTACCTTTTCAGCGACCTCCCGCGGTGGCAAATGGGCCCACTCCTGCACTAATTTCTCAAACATGCTGAACGGACCGCACTGCTCCATTTTTCGGAGTTGTCCGAATCGGCTCAATTCGGCGTAGGTCATTCCCATATCATCTTCATCTGTTTGCGTGTAGGTTTCGGTTATCGGTTCGAGTTCCGCCGTTGGTGGGGCGTCAACAATTTCAGCAAGCGCAGAATAGCCGAGTTCATCTTTTGCCCAAAGCAGAAACCGGCGCAGATCGTGTTTGCTAATACCACCGATTGGGTTAATGTCCCCGCTGCTGCAGTCGTACTTTGTAAGGTATCCGCGTAGTGCCTCGTCAACGTTCCCCGTTCCTAAAACAAGAAGCGTCCCTTGACGTTTTCGCGTCCACGGCATCATCTGTGCAAAGAGGTAACTAATCACCATCCGCAACCGTGCCTGTATGTTTTGGAGAGCTTGGTTCTCTATGTACGTGCCACCTTCGACCTTGAACCGCGGCGTCTTCTGCGTGATACGCGTAAACAGTGATTGCAGAGCCCTAACGAGGCCATCCATGTTAATATTCAGATGGTAGGCACCTATCTGTTCAGCGAGGAGTTTCGCACGTTTCTGTGTCTCACGCGAACTATTTTCTGTCCCGATATAGCATGTATACAACAGACGATTGGCGAGAACACATGGGTCTGTGAAAACATCGGGCGTTTCACCCTTTTCCAACCATCGCGCAACGTCACTGACAACCATCGCGTTCTTTTCACGGACCGCTTCAGCAACAAGTTGACACATCGAGCCCACAAGCGTCGCAACCGCGCCGCTATCGGCACCCCCAGAGAGTGGAATAAAATATCCCGCTGCCTCAGATCTACGTAGATAGTCCCAAAGCCAACACGCCGGACCGAGAGCTATCTCCTCTTCTATCTTGTGAAAGTGCAGAAGCGTTTTTGGACTCGCTCTTAATACGTTTTCCGAATGTGAGGGGTCAAGTGCAAAATCAGTTTCAATCTGTGGAAGTGGTTCTGTTTTGCTCGCTTGAATAGCCCGACTCGCCTTCGCACCCCGATAAGCACGAACATCGTTAAGGTTCACCGTCGCCGTGATAACCTCTACATCTTTCAGTGAGAATTGAGAACTCCAGTTTAAAATTTCACCATTTTGAGCGATCAGGGCAGAACCATCAAAATACAGTCTACCCCCGTCACACCCTTGTTGATTCGCGTAAAGATAGACGCCACCGTTTTTCTCGCTCGCGTTTCGGATAAGGGCGATGCGCGTATCCAATTTCCGCAGTTCGTGATGAGAGCCTGACCCGTTCGCGATAATCTCAACACCCGCATTGCCAAGGTGGATATGCGGACTCATCGGCACAAACAGTTCCTCGCAAGTCTCGGATGCCAAGAGTGTGTCACCAGTAGCAATCGCAGCAATACCGATAGGCACCTTCTCTTGCCCTGTCAGTTTGCGAATCTCACGCGGAAGCGTATAAGGTTCAGTTGTCCAGCCGTGTTCCCATGCCGTGAACCACCGATGTTCCCGATAGTTCCCGTCGCTTGCCAGCACCATCTTCGGGCGAATCAACAACAACTTACCATCCAACACAAAAACCCGGCAGTTATACCTCACATTTTTGTGCATGACCGGCATGCCGATGTCACATAAAATACCGTCTGTGTGTTTCCCTCTGAGGATGTGCGCCAACGATTCCCAGCTGTGTCGCAGCGTGTCCAATTCCAGAAAATGGTCTTCGCAGGAGTATCCCGTGATCTCCAATTCCGGTCCCAGTCGATACCGCGCACCGTGCACTTTCGCTACCTCGATTGATTCAATAATACGCGCCGTATTACCTTCAAAATCGAGACTCCACTGATTTAGATTGCACGTTGCGAGAACAGCTTTCATCTTTTTCTTGTTCCTTGCGGTTCGGTTAGGGTAATTGCGTAAATGTCGTTAACCTACGTATATCTGAAGAAACACCCCACGGAATGCCACACGCGCATTCCGTGTTGATTCGCAAAAACCCTGCGCCGTTGTTGCAGGCTACAATTACCTTTTTTACGCATTCCTTTAATCTAGGACTTTCACGCGTCCCCAGACCGTTGTCAGCAAATGGGGCTGGGGCGAGACCGGCAAGGCGAACGCCGGATCGAACCAATCCGCACCATAATTCCCGCCTCTCTCCGTGAGTTGTTCAGATCTATCCCCGGCTAAAGTGGTCTTGAAGATTTGCCGCCCTTTATTAGTTTTCTGGTCATAAACGAGTGTATTGCCCCGCGGTGCCAAAGCCGGATTTGAGACATTACCCTTCACTTCAATCCTACGCGGTTTCTCCTTCCCATTGCGATTCACAATATAGAGGCTCATTGTATGCACTGGGCCGAGGCCGACACGCTCCTTCGCGCTTAGACCGGAAAAGACGAGTTGAGTGCCGTCGGGGGTCCAGGTAGGGTTAAACAGCAACGGGAACCCTTCTGGCGAGATTTGATCTTCTGCATCGGTTCGCAGGTCAATAATCTCAATTCTGGGTCTGGCTATCTCTATGCCCCCAAATTTGTCTATAGGTATGAGTATCTTGGCAGACATAAAGGCGATTTCAGAACCATCCGGTGCCCAAGCAGGATGCATACCGGTTGCTATCCTTTTTTCAGCCCCGCCGTCAATTGAGGCTGTGTAGATAGCCACCTCACCCCTATCGACCCGATAATAGGCGATCTGTTCGCCATCGGGTGACCACGTTGGATGCGCTCTCGCCACTCTTCTGTTAAAAACACGCCGAACACCGCCACCATCGGCATCCATCATGTAAAGGTCTGAAGTCTTCCCGCCCCGATCAGAGACAAACAGAATCTGTTTGCCTGTCGGCGACCAGACTGGGGAGTAATCGTTCCCGGGATGATGGGTTAAATTCACCTGTTCACTGCCATCAGGGTTCATGATGTAAATTTCAGAATTGCCATCTCGGTTTGATGTAAACACAATTTTAGCGGTTCGGAGTGCCTCCACCGAAGTGGATGTTACAGATAAACCGACTATTAGCACCAGTCCACATATAAGAAAAAAACGGATAGTTTTCATTGTGAACCTCCTATCTCTTACTTTCAGCCATCAGGACGTTCTGCTGTACTTCACCGTCAATCGTCAGTTAGTTCCTGTGGAGTTGCGAAAGTTTTGTAATGACACAAACCACGAGTACTGGTAACTAAAAGTGAGTGAAGCAAACGTACTGATAACTGACAACCCATCTACGTTTTCTGTGGTTTCTTACGAGCAGCTGGGAACAAAATATTGTTCAGGATGAGTCTATATCCGGGTGAATGTTTGTGCAAATCGAGATTCGTCGGAATTTTACCCTCGCCGACGAGGTGACGATAGTCCTCTGGATCGTGTCCACCAAGGAACGTAAAAGTCCCTTTCCCTAATTTGCCGTGGATATATTTCGCGTAGTTACTGCCTTCCACCTCTCCCAAAATCGTGACAGAACCACGAATCCTGTCCATGTTAAACGAGGTCGTCTGTCCAAGGTAGCCCGGTATAACACTCACATGGTTTTGCGTCAGCATCGTCGGTATCGGGTCGTGCTTCGCCGAAAACTCAAAAAGCTTGAAATCCTCAACTCCGCTCTGTGCATCCCTGTCAGGATTTGGATTGTCGATATCCGAGAACTCGTATCGGAACGGGTTGGTGTAGAGTTTGAAATTCTCAAACGCCAAAGTCCGCTGAAAATCGAGGTGTGTCTCAGCGTCTGGCGCAATCGGTGTCCCATCCAATTCAGGGGCAACAATGTCGATCGCACCGCCAAGTGTCGCCAATGCGATGTCCAATGTTTCTGGGGCGGAACACATCGCGAACACAAAGCCACCATTGGCGATATAGTCGGCGATCGTCTGTGCCGTTTCCCCTTTGTGCGAGGCCACTCGTCGAAATCCGGCTTCTGCGGCAGCCTGTTCAAACATCAGCATCCGTTGTTGATACCACACCTGCGTGGAAAACGAGGCGTGGAACTTACCGTGCTGACCCGTGAAGTCCTCATGATGTAGGTGTAACCAATCGTAACTTCCTGTCTCTAAGACACCGCTTTGGACCTCTTTATCCCAGATTTCGTCGTACGGAATCTGAGCATAGTCCAACGCGATTTTCACCGCATCGTCCCACGGATCTCGATAGGGGGACGCTTCCGACGGCGCATATACCGCAATTTTCGGTGCCTTTTCTAATAGGATCTCGTCCATGTTGCTACCTTGCAGAATCGATTCTTTGATGTTGCTATACGTCGCGTTATCCATCGGCTCAAAACGAACACCCATGCGTGCAGCATGCCTTCGGACATCTGGTGAATCTGGCAGTACAAACGCACCACCTCGGTAATTCAGCCACCAATAGCAACGATACTCACGCGGCACCTCTAATGCCCAGTAGGTCAAACCGTACGCTTTCAGATGATTGGTCTGTGCCCCTAAATCCATCGGTATCAAAAGCCATTGCGCAGCGGCGCTGTTTACGCCAATAAAGAGCAATATAAAAATACCGAGCGAGACACAGAGAACTCTCTTTACGATATGTAGTGAACTATAAAAATGGGTAAACATATTACATCAAAGTGTATAGGTAATTCTAAAATCTACCGTGAATAGGTTCGACGAAACATCTTCATCAATTTCTGCCCCGAATATCTGCTTGAGGGTTACCCGATGCAGCTGCCGGTTCCCCTCCGAATACGACCTGTCCGTTGTGCATCAGTACCGTCTCAGTGATTGCTGGATTCGTCGTATCTATTTTCCAGAGTTGTCCACTGTTTTCATAGATAATCCATCTACCCTCTGGCGGCACCCAAATCGGATGAGATCCGCCTTTTCGGGTAAGTTGTTGTTCTGTGGGGACGCCTTCATTTGAATAGGTAGTGAGCCAGATCTGTTTGTAATCGCCAACCCTGCGCGTAAATGCCAGTTGATTCGGGTTCGCAGGGGACCAAGTCGGTTCTGTATCGTCTGTTTCCAAGGACACCACAATCGGCTCCACACTCTGTGCCACTTGGTCGAACGCATAGATATTTCGTAGCTGTCCACCCGTATCTGCAATCACAGAATCTGGATTCTCGATCGTTCCAGATGTAACATAAGCCAGCATCGTGCCATCGCTGTTCCAAGCAGGCGTGAAGCTTTGCATCGCTGTTGACGGCACAACGAACTCCGATTCACTCGAAATATGCTGTATAACAACACGGCTTCGATTCCCGAACTCTGGACGCGTATAGGCAACATATTGTGCATCGCTTGAGATTGCCACATCATCTGCCATCTTCCGTCTATCAAGAAGCAAATCACCATTCGGCATATCGCTGGTCCAGACAATAACGTTTCCATCTCTATCTTGGTAAACGAGCGTCCCGTCATTCGCGACTGTCGGATTGTGTCCGACGCCTAAAGGCGTACTATTACCATCGGGTGACATACCCCAAATTACATCGTCGTATACAAAGTAGATGAACGCTGGTAGCTGCCCCTCGGTTTCCATTGCGGACTTATCGGCGTCTTCACTGTTTCCAAGTCCGCGCGTCTGTGTTTCATTTTTACCTATCAGATTCGTATCAATCCCTTTTTTCGTGGTGAACTCTTCCATGTCTTTTAATTCCCAGCCTGCGCCTTTTTCTACCCAGAGAAAACCGAGACCTTTTGTCCAGTATTTCCACTCTTCGTTTAAAAGTCCATTGCGGGTAATGCGAAAAATATCTTCGGGTTCCCCATAGCGTTTCCTCATTTCCCAACGTCCACCATCCTCAATTTCTGCCATATTTCCATCATCGTCAATATAAATTGCGAGAATATCAATGTCAATATGTGCTGTCGTTTCTCCCGGAAACACATTAATGGATGTAGGCTCGCCGCGGACAGGGTGCCGTGTGCCATATATCCCAACGCCGTCGGCTATACCTGTCGTCTGATCATTGTTTGCGTCCATGATTGCCATGACATAATAACTCCCCGGTAGGACATTGACCTGATAGTGTCCATCGTCAGAGATAGAAATCGGCATTGCAATCGGCGCACTGAAGTCAGGTGTATAGGAGAGCGTCAAAATCCCATGCGCAATAGTCTGTCCGTTCCAGATGATGCGACCGGCGATATGCCCCTGTTCAATATGTGTTTCGATACCCGGTGGAGCGGCGTGAAGTAGTCCGTTGGCATCGTAGCGAGCACTTATCACGAGTTCAATGTTTCGGGTATCACCTTTTGCCAACGCTAATGCAGCTGGGGGTTGGGTTGTGATGTCCACTGTACCATACGCCCCTAAACCGTCGCCTTCACTATATCTGCCGTCTTGGTCAGCATCCAAATTGGCGATGACATAGTATTCATCGGGCGGGAGCAAGAAGCGAAATTTACCGTCAGCGTCCGTTTCCGCACTCATAACAGGCGCGACTAAGGCAGCGTCCGAATATACTTCAATCCGTGCCTTCGCATCTCCCGAAATCGGAGATACGATGCCTGCCAGTGTACTGGTGGCTTCTTTTTGTGTCTTTTTGCGATTCTGATAGGTAGCGGTAATTGTTATTTCTATATTTTCGGTGAATCGGTTCGGGGAAATCAAAACAGGTTGTGGAAAGCTTCCGCGCTTCCGCATATCTTCAACCCCGTAAAATCCGAAGTCGTCGCCACTATCCAGTTTATTCGTCCTGTTGTTATCAACAATCGCCATCAGATAGTACTTCCCCGGCGGAAGGTTGAGCATCCAGTTGCCAGTGTCCGTCACTCTGGTGATACCGGCACGATATTTCCAAGATAAATCTGTATACGCAAGAATTAACGCTTTTGAATTATCTCGGCGGGATCTCGGAATTTCTGGTGCCTGACGAAAAAAATTGAGTCTACCACTACAACCAGATGTGGCTTTGCGCAGCTCTGTCTGAAATTGCTGGAATTGGCTCGGTTCATACTCAGATATTGAAACGACTCCCGGTTTGCCATCGGTATAGGTCGCCCGTGCTGTTATCGGAATCTCTAAACCTCGGATCTTTTCCCTGTCCTTGACCTCGATTGCCTGTTTTTTCTGCTCCTTATCATTCCAGTCGGTAAGTCCGAACATACCCAGACCGTCCCCCACATCAAAGCTACCAGATTTGTCGACATCAACGTAGGCGACGAGATAGTACCGTCCCGGTTCTACGCGAAGTGTAAAACGTCCATCGCCGAGTTGCGGGATGCCACTGATATAAACCAGTTGCAGTTCTTCATCCCGATAGACGGACACACTTGTATGGGACAGATCTTGTCCTTCCCAGATGACTTGTCCTGACAAGGTCGCTGTCATCCGTTTCGCCGTAGCATCTTCCTGACAGAAAGCCCCATTTACAAGCCCAATATTGATGGTAAATAGCAGAAGCATCAACCGTTTCATCTCTATTCCTTCGTGCTTTGTTATATTGTGTTTTGATAGTTATAATACTACCATATACAACGATCTTTTGCAAATACAGATTCTTTTCGCTTAGACTTGGTAGATGCGATTTCCCTTATTTGTAGGGGCGGTTTTCAACCGCACCGTGGGGTCAATTTTAGATAGGAACTTAATCGTAGGTTGGGTTGAAACGCAGTATGAAAAATCACTTATTTTCAAAGGAGTCTCCATGTATTCAGGTCGTTCTTTGAAGACAATAGTATATCTTCTATTCTGCTCAACCCAACCTACGTGTTAGCTACGAGGTTGGGTAAAATGTCTGTTTATTTGTCCGGTTTACCATAAATTTGACTTTTACCTTTAAGATATGGTATAATATTTAGACTTTACTTACGCGAGTCGAAACGTAATGTATTTCCCATCCTGGGGGCAAATCCGCCTTAATGAACGCAGATAGGAGACTTATAGAATGAAAATGAAAGGTTATTACATCTGTGCAGTACTGCTGATGCTGTGTATGTCGATGCCAGCATTCGCACAAGACGCACAAGCAGACAATCTACTCGGCTGGTGGCTTTTTGATAGCGAAAAGGACGAGATAGGCAACTGGGACGATATAGAGCTTCACGGTGCTGAACTCAAAGATGGGCAACTCATTGTTGAGATCGGAAAATGGGCACATGCGCTCGAATATAGCGGACCCGATATCGAAGAGAAGACTTTGATGACGTGGGTCGCTTTGGACAATCTCGCCGCACTAAAAGGCTCCGCACTCACGCTTGATAAAGCCACCGAAGACCAGTTCAACGCCATCGTTTATGCCGAACGCCAACCCAACCAATGGATGTCAGGGAGCAGTTGGTTCCACCGCACTGAAGACTTCCCAAAAGCGCACGATGAAAAGAAAAAAGGCGAAATGGTTTACTTAGCCTTCACTTATGAAGATAAGGGTGGAACTTACAAGATTACTGGATACCGCAACGGTCAGAGCCTCGGGAGTTATGAAAAAGGTGACATCAAAACTTGGCCCACAGGCGACGCAGAAGCAATCTGGGGAAAACGCCATACAAACGGACTCGGCGGTCCCGGGGAACTCGCTGCGCACATTGAGGAATCCCGTATCTACTCCGTCCCGTTAACCGAAGCCGAAGTTAACGAAATGGAAATCGGAACGCTTTCTGTTGATCCACAAGGCAAGCTCGCCACCAGATGGGCTAAACTTAAAGCGAAATAGTTCTTGAATGATAGGGCAAGGTCCTCCGACCTTGCCCTACTTTAGTTTTCTATATACCAGTGCTCCTTTCCAGGGAATTTGACTTTTGTCCGAAATATGTAGCGTAGTATTCATGATTTATCGCATCGGGTTGAAGCATAAGATGGTTCCCCTACTTGGCGGAATCTACCGGTGTAAACACAAAAAGGATCAATGAAGATGAAGCGTTATAGTATTTGTACCGTTTTACTGATGCTGTGTTTATCAATGCCCGCGTTCGCACAGGGCGCGCAAGAAGATAAACTGGTCGGCTGGTGGCTATTTGATAACCTCAAAGATGAAACCGGGAATTGGGATGATGTAACGCTTAAAGGTGGCAAACTCAAAGATGGGCAGCTGGTTGTGGATAGAGGACTCTGGGCACATGCCCTTGAATACTCTGGACCTGATATCGAAGTGAAGACGTTAATGTCCTGGGTCATGTTGGACGATCTCGCATCACCACATGGATCCGCGCTTACGCTGGATAAGGTGACGGAGGACCAGTTTAATGGAATCGTCTATGCCGAGCGTCAACCCAACCAGTGGATGTCAGGAAGCAGCTGGTTCCACCGCACTGAGGACTTCCCGAAAGCGCATGATGAAAAGAAGGAAGGCGAAATGGTTTACTTAGCCTTCACTTATGAAGATGAGGGTGGAAAGTACAAGATTACTGGATACCGTAACGGTAAGAGCCTCGGTAGTTATGAAAAAGGTGACATCAAAACTTGGCCCACAGGTGATGCAGAAGCGATCTGGGGAAAACGCCATACAGAAGGGCCTGATGGCGAGGGCGATCTGGTCGCGCGCATTGAGGAATCCCGAATTTATTCCGTCGCATTGACTGAAGCCGAAGTTAACGAGATGGAAATTGGAACGCTTTCTGTCGATCCGAAAGGCAAACTCGCAACGCGCTGGGCAAAACTAAAAGCGAACTAATTCCTGAATTGTAGGGCAAGGTCCCCCGACCTTCGCCCTACTTTCGTTTTTTTATGCCAGCACATTTGTCCGACAGATAAGGTAGGCACGGTTTCTAACCGGGCCGGTACGCGCGTCCTATTTGCGTGTTGTTGATACCGATAAAAATATGAAAAACCTAATCTACCTTTTTTTGATATGTATCGGTTTTTGTTTCATCGCCGTTGCGAGTGCTGATGAGATGACTTGGACATTCGACGACAATGCCGACGATTGGATACCCGCAAACGGCGACTGGGAAGTACAAGATGGCGTCTATAAACAGACACTGCGCTGGGGTAAGGCACAGAAGACATTAGCTGACACAGTGGAATGGACAGACCACACAATTGAAGCGAAGGTCCGGGTTGAGGCAGGACACTGGGCTGGTATCGTTTTCCGCGCGCAAAATGAATTTGAGTACTACGTCTATCTCATCTGCCCTAAAGAAAACAAGTCGGAACTCTGGCGACACCGGCGCAGCACCGCCTTTAAAGACGGGTTTGAGGGACGCGATGAGATTGAGCACGACATCGAACCTGTTGGGCTTACGTTAACCAAAAACGAATGGTTTACGCTGAGCGCGACCGTTGAGGGAAGTCGAATCGCACTTGCCATCAATGGCATAGAACAAGATGTGTTCATTGACGACACATATCCTCGCGGTAAAGTCGGCGTCTGGACATGGGACACCCAAGCCAGTTTTGATGATGTCAGAGTTAATAGTACTACTACAACCTCTCTCACAGCAGTCGAACCCCACGGAAAACTCGCGACATCCTGGGCAACCTTAAAGAGAAAATAAGCTTACGTAAACCTAAACCAAATAAACTTATTCTTCACACGCTTTTCATGCGTGCATAGGAGGCTTTTTATGGCAAATGTAGGAAGTACTGCACCAGATTTCACGCTAACGGGTGCAGTCAACCAAGATGATGTTGAAGTTTCATTGAGCGACTATGCCGGTAAGAATTTAGTCGTCCTCTTCTATCCACTCGCTTTTTCCCCAGTCTGCGCTGAGCAGGTTCCGGATTTCAACGAAAAGTTGGGCGCAATTCAGGCAAAAAATGCTGAAGTTATCGCTATCAATCGGGATTCAACCTTCGCACATAAAGCCTGGAGCAAAGAACTCGGCGGTGTCGATTTTCCACTGCTTGCGGATATGAATCTTGGAGTGTCCAAAGAGTTCGGTATGGCACTCGAAGAAGTCGGTATTACCACGCGCGGGGTGTTTATCATTGATGGAGCAGGAAACATCGCTTTCAAACACGTCGAAGCCGCTCCGCCAGAGAATACGCTGACAGCTGATCAGGTTTTGGGCGAATTAGACAAACTGCAATAGATGCAGGCGAAGCCTATTTCGTATAGACGGGAAAGCGGGTATCTGGCAAAACTTACAAGCTATTGTTGTACATCATGCCGACCCCCGCTTTTTACTTTCAATATTTTGAAATTTTGAAAATGTCGAAGGCGTGTGCTATAATAATTAAAGCGGGGGCGACTTGTAATATTATATAGCGTCGTAATGGGCTAATAGAGCATTTATCCATAAAGACTTCGACTATCAACGATTAGCCTACCGACAGCCATCTTATTGATTGCTGAGACAAATGCGGGTGTAGCTCAGCGGTAGAGCGTCAGCTTCCCAAGCTGAGGGTCG
>JAPPNJ010000226.1 GCA_028818705.1 Candidatus Poribacteria bacterium | reverse complement strand
CTGCTCTGATTCCACTATTTTACCACATCCTTATGTTTTACTCAATATGACTTCGAAATAAAAATTACGCCATCGTCCGAAAGTAATTCTTTGAAGAAATGCAACCTCGGCCACATCATACAGAGCCATTTTTCATGCCGCTCAAGGTCTTCGCCGTCAACGGGCCCATTTTCTTTCAACCATTCTTGCATCAGTGGACTGTTTACGTTATCGCTGTAAATCCATCCTTCGTTGCCAGTGTTGTAGGGCGGGTCAGTATAGATACACTTGATGCGGTTTGCATAGCGCGGCAGTAATGCCTTGAGTGCCTGTAGGTTATCGCCGTGAATGATGAGGTTATCATCTTCACCGGTTGGGTTGCGAGAGCGGCTTTTATCAGTTTCAAGTGGACGGTAGGGAACGGTAAGATGGTGGGTGTAGATATGATGTTTTCCGTTGAATTCGAGTGTGGGCATAGGTAAACTCCGGAAGAATTAAAGATTTGTGATTCGCGATTGGTTCAAAATTTGCTGTGAAAGTATCTGAATAACTGCAGACAAAAAATAAGAAATATTAAACAGTTCCCTTGTTTAACGTTTAGGAAGTGAATTGTTACCATTTCCTGCCTCCAAATCTAAGCACGCTTCGAAGAGAAACCGAGCATAACGGTCAGCGGTGAGTTTGACAGTTTTCTCTGTAAACCACAAAAGCCAAACTAAAATCAATCCGAAGTTAATGAGACATGGAACGATAACTGAACTGAATTGTTTTCTTATGCTCCAATCAAAAAATACCACTATTAGGCATGCAAGGAAGGACAAAATCGAAAGTGTTAAACCTAAAGGTTTTAAGGCAAATATATTTCGCCGAAATCCATAGTCCCTCAATTCCTGAAAAACTCGTGGAAAACGTTTACTGTCGCGAGTTCGGCGGCGAAGTTCATCAACACAAGATTCATATGCGTTATCTGCTTCTTGTGGATTCTGGTCTTGTTCTTCTTGAGATGGCACGTAAAGTCCGAGGCAGCGAAACTTAGAATGAATTCGATTACGAGTGTGTGAGTTGAACTCATTATTGCAATGTCTAAGAAAGCGCGTTGTCGGTGGCCCTCCCCATTTACGCCACAAAGTACATTCACGTCTTTTTCCGAAGTCTCCTCCTACTTGCTTACATAAGTAAGAAAGAGGAAGGAAAACAATAGCTGATATGCTTCCAAACTTCCAATCGAAACCTTCTGGTAAAATAAAAAACAAAAACAAAACAATTGGTATGATGGTTATGTAAACCGGGAAAGCTCTCGCATAAGTGTTGTAAGTATCTAATTTAAGACCTGTCATAATGCCTTTTTATTCTTTTGGTCGGATTACTCTTTGAATTTTGGATATCCTTATTTAAATGTAAATACTACCTAGTCTTCTTCTTGCTCTTCTGGATAATCAAGAGGTGTGGTAGCTGTCCAACCCTCTCGCTCAGGAGCATTATGCGATAGGCATAGAGTATTGCCTTCAGTCGAAAACACTTTGCCTCCACGGTGAATACAGGCACGTATGACTGCTTTGCGTGGATGATCATCGTCATCTTTCGACGCGCTTATAATTGCTGTGAATGTTCCAGTTCCTGCTTCAGGTTTTTCGCTTTCTGGAAGTATATCACCCAACCAGCGGTTAAGAATCTCCGTTGATACATTCCGTCGTGATCCGTGATGGGGAACCTGAAACCGATCAATACCCGGTAAGATTAGTCCAGCCCAAGGGGCATAATCTGCAGCTTCAGCAAGGGCACCACGACCTGCATCTGCAGTGAGTAATATTTTTTGCTCACATAGTTTAGCATATTGAATTACACTCATTTCATTTTCATGACTCGTATCTTCCGATGAAAGTGACTCTTCACCCCAAGCAGCCAATGAGGAATCTGCTTTCACAAGGGAGGCCTGAATGTTTTCTTGGACCGCTTGTGGAGTCTTTTCAGATTCAACTATAAGATCAAGATATCTATCCTTTGTGGGAGCGAGAACGAAAAAATCACCTATCTTTTCACCTTGAAAAGGTTCATAAATCGGTATTTCCTCTTCTTCAGCGATATCTTCTAATGCTGCGATATTTGGATAAATTTCTTTTAATCGTTTTTTCAAATTTTCTTTGTTTTTAAACCGAGCAAATCTATCAATCAATTCGTCAACATAATCCCATGGTCGTAGCATCCAGAGTTCTGAGACCTCAAATTCTTCAAGAACTGTGCGGACACCGCCTGCATGATCGCCATCAGGATGGCTGACAATCACAGCATCAATCGTATCAGGATCGTCATAATACTTATTGATGTGTTCAACTACCTTATCTCCAGTTTTTTGAAATCCACCATCAGTAACGTGGATTCGCGTTTCATCACCGATCTTATACCTTAGCGGTATTGCATCTCCGCTGTCTTTTGCATCTACGTCAAGGAAATCAATTTCAAAATAATCTGACATACTTTACTTCTGTTCCTCCTTTAGGACAGTCTCTATACGTTGGACAACGTACTTAGTTTGTTTCCTATAAGACAACAAGAACAGTACCAAGAGTCCTATCAGAAAAATGGCATCGTTCGTATGAGCACCACCTGGTAGGCTATCTTTTATTACCTCATCATAGATTTTGAGGAAAGCAAGCATTATGGGCAGCGAACAAAGCGTACGATACATGTTATTCTGTTCTGAAAAAAGTTCAACCTTGGGATCCAACTCTGAAGCCTTTATATAATCTTTGTAGTCTGCGAACTGAACAAACTTGATCCACTTCAGAAGGGTTTCTACAGTCAACGACCCAATTCTGCTAATAATCAATCCTATGAAGTAATAAAGGAACAATCCGATTAGAAAATTGTCTTGGACAAATGAGTACGAAGTCAGTTTTTCGCCCAATCCTGCGAATATGGTACCGGGTAAGAGATAGTTGAAAATGTTGTAAGAGGATAACTTGTCAAGAAGATCTTTCATCGGTTTTGTCCTCCAGCACAAGGGCAGTGCTAATAAAAAATAGTTTTCCTAACTCTGAAAACGAACTCACAACTGCTAAGGATTTCTGATCCTATCCCGCCGCCATCTCTGAGGAGTACTCTATTTTGTCTAAATAGAAAGCATATTGGCCTGGATCACCAACAATTAGCATTAATGGTGGTAAGCCATCCACCTTCATATAATTTGATAACCAATCAAAAACTTTCAGATCATCTTGGCTTGGTTTGACACTGCGGTTCGGCGGGTGAGAATGCCATTCGCCAATATACTGGACCTGCTTTTCTGTGACCTGCTTTACTTTCTCTATTTTTGAAGGTAATCCTCGGGAGCCGCGAATATAAAGCGTTGGCCATTCTTCACTATCAGCTGGAGATGGGAGGCAATCTACTACATAAACGATTTTTCGTTGCATATCATACGAGCCCACTAATACCCCACCAGTTTCATTGGGCAGTTTCTTTGCTCGTGCCTCGTGGGCTTTGTCAAGGAACCCCTCATCAGTACACAGTGTCCATTCGCCTATTTTACATTTTATGGAGTTTTTAACAGGAAACGAGTATCTTTGCGTGCTAATTTGATCCTCGTCGGTACGCCAGATTGACATAAACGCTTGTTCATTAGACGTTATTTGGTGAATCGCACGACTGCAAATTGCGGCTTGCAATGCCACAAAATCTTGAGGAATAGTGCTACTCACATCGCGACATGAAGTAGCATATCGTATACGTTCATGATTTCTCTGTAGATGATTCTTCAAACAGTTTTCATTTTTAAGATGGCGGTAATATTGCATCTCTAAAGAATCAAGAGGTATCTCCCGTTCTTCATCTTCCGCTAATATGACAACATCTGTCCCTTTGGGGTTAAGAAAAATTGATATTCGACGTGCTGGAGAATTAACATCATAAACTAAGTATCGTGCGACTGATATAGAAGCCGAAACATCTAAGATAATGTCAGCAGTGCTAAAGGCTTCTTTTAGTTGATCAAGGGTCTCAGGAGGCTCCAATGGATTTAAGACATCCGCAACTATTGAGGTAGCGATAGGTTCTCCGTCTACCGTTTTATTAGCACTTTCGGCAAGTTTGAAAGCTTTAGAATAACCAACCGAAAAGCCGTCAAGAGCATGACGAGCCAGATTGTGTGGGAGCAAGAGGTCTTTGTCAATTAGAGTCCATTTGCCTTGGCCTGCTCGAGTCAGGTTCATGAAAATCTGTGAACCGAGGGCACCTAAACCAATAATAGTAATTTTTCTGTTATCTCTTGAAGATAAACCATTCAAACGAGTACCCCATTCCCTAGAAAACGAGAGGACAGGATTAAGCATGTATAACTGAATTTTTTTGCCACTCTTGTTCCAATCAATAGGAATCAGATAGCGGAGATATCCATCGCTCTCGGTCCATAAACCAATTTCGGTCCCTATTTTTTTTAGAGTCTCAACTGTCAGAAAAGCACGAAGTTCTGGTTTCTCTGGCATAGCATTTCTATTCCGTGTCTTTGGGAGGCAGACAATTATAACTAATCGTGCGTCTAATATTTCTTTTTCTTTCCACTCTATTAAGCGGTTTCTCAACTCTCGAAGTAAGTTTATATTTCCTCGGCTTAAGTACTCACACAATTCTAAAAGGTTATCTGGAGCACTGCGTACGATACCGTGCGGTTGCGGAGTGCTCTGGAGAACAATGGCTACATATTTAAAAGAGCTTCTGTTTTTATCAACAGTTTCAGGTTGTTCCGCAATAAGCACCGCTCGTTGGTTTCCTGTTTCTATAAAAGTAATAGGGAAAAGTTCAGAATCCGCAGTCTTTGTGAAAAAATCAGAGGGGAGAATGAGTTCACCTAGTGAACCTAACAATAAAGGTTCTAATGGTTGGTCTTCAGCATGGAGCGCGCCTTTCGCAGTCAAAGCTAGCCAATTCCGAATGTTTTCAAGGAACGTAGCACCTGTGAACCGCAGTTTTCGCTCACTGTAATGCTGTTCTGTTATACAGAGACTTCGAGGGAATTCTTTTGAGCGTAAATTGATATGTGGCACGAGTGGAAAGTTTCTCCGCAGAGCCAACACATCCGGCATTATAGTATCTGATTTTTCAAATACTACTGCGAGTCGTTCATGTTTTTTAATCTTATGAACAGTTTTTTGCCCAATCTGAACTTTAGCATCGAAAACAATAATTTCCTTGTCAGAGGCTTTGCGTCTACATTCAACAAGGGAAGCGTAGTCTGAATTTTCCACGGCGTTTGCAAGGTCTTTTGCTTTTGGAACAGTTAGGTTTGAAGCAGAAATAACTTCTCCACCAATTTCACAGAACTCGTCATTCATACTAATACTATCCCGCTCTTGGTGCTGTTTGGCTGGTTATTAAAGTGGCAGCACTAAGACTTTGTTCCACTATTGTTGCTTTTGAACTGTCAATAGTAATAACAAGTGGTTCAGGTGCCGATTCTTTCGGATGCTCCATTGTCACCTTAAATTCGCCATCAATATCTTCGACTACATCTTTGTAATAGTTTGCTGCTTGCCGATGTGGTGGTTGTGTTGTATTTACTGCTGGGATCGGATCGCTTGTAGAGACTAATATCGCTTTTTCTTCACCTTGTTCAAATAGCCATTTAACTTTTGATACCGGGGTAGTTTTTGTTGTCCCTTTTGTATCACTCAGAGATTTGTAGCTACAATGGTGGGAGATTTTAAAGATGTCCCATTTCAACCGATCGTCCCGATTGTAATGTTGCGTTACTCGGACAATGTCAGTCCAAACTTCATGGTTAATATCTGCTCCCATAATCAGCTGAGTTTCCACATCCTCAATTTTGAACGTAGCCTGGACTACAAGTGATGCCTCATTGCGTTCAATTTTCTCATCATTAATGCTTTCGGAAAAAGGGGCATGTACAAAAAATTCAACACCTTCTGATGATTTACCATAGCCAGGGATGGTTTGACCAGCATTCGTAATTAGATCTTCTCGGTCTTTTAATTCTGATCCTTGATCTTTGAGCCAATCCTCTAATAATTCCGGCTTTGAAAAAACCCGAATACCTTCTCCTTCTTTCAGGCGATGGCGTGCTTCTTGCCGCAAAACTCTATGGTCCTCAGTAGAGGGAGATGTTTCCAAAATTATTGCTGCAGGCACCCAGAGCATATCAATTTTGATCCGATCCTCGTCCTGATATTTTTCTGCATGTTCTAAGTAGAAGAACTCCGAGAACCCTTTAGTGTGGTCTTGGTCAGCGTGTGTAAAAGCAACAACATCATAGGATTCCTTGTCTGCTGCTTTAAGATCTTCACGTAATTTTTCAGGCAAGTCAATTCGCGAATCATCGTCGTCATCTGGATTCCTTACATCGGCGTAGTCAAATAGGATCTTTTGCTTGTTTTCAAGGTCAATTAGACAACAATCAGCGTTTCCTAATGGGTAAAAGGTTAACTTGGGCAAAGCGTTTTTCTCCTTTTGTGATGATTGCAAAAATTAAAATTTCTGTAAACATATAGCTTGAGAAACTACTATGGTAGATTTTAGAATCACTTTGACAGACTGCATCGACGAGGTACAAACCTCGCCTACCGCGATGCGGCTGCATTAAGGGTTGGGGAACCCAACCCCTACGAAGGCTGCTTATATATTTATTCAATAACATAGATAAACTTAACATACACTTAATTATATACTGAAGTGTTTCACGATTGCAAATTTTTATCAGAAAAATTATACTGTCCATTCTATGTTTACCTAAGTTTTTATTTCCTCTGTCTCACTTTCAGTTTGGAGGGCACTTCCGGCGTTTCATATTCTAATATTTCACGAAGCGTAACTTGCAGCGTATCTAAGGTTCACTTCTTGTTCGTTTTTGACAGATAACCCTACGGACTTCCAATATCCACCCAATCCACCATCCCTCGCTCTTTCGGATAAGAGCCGTATAGGTTTGCGTTGCCTCTTCAGGAATAAGTTCATAAGGCGTTTTTTGGAGAACGCTGAATTCGACTTCAAGCTCCTGTCCTTCGGGAAGGTCAATTCTATCCAAGGGTTCAATCACGCCGTTTCTGTACGTTGCTCTTATCTTTTTTCTGTTCATGGTTACTCCATTTCAGGTCGTTCCTATAAAGAGTCGGGGTTACAAACCCCTCCTACAAGCGTAGGCGGACCGATCCAACGCTATGCAAGCCCTAAGAATGTTAAAATGAGTATAGCATTAATTTAGAAAGGTTTCAAGTGAAACATCAAGAGAGCGATAGGATACTGTGGTGCTTGTCTGAGTCTGGGATTTCAGTGTATTTTGTCAATGGAGGGTCTTTGGTGAGGTGTTGGGTTTCATTACTACGAACAGAACGGCTTGTAGGTATTATGCCAAGAAACGGTGGTAGATGAGGGTTGTGAGTATTTTATAGCCTGCTTTGAGCGACCCAGTGAGGGTACCGGTGATTTTGGAGATGCCGATGCGTTTTCGATAGCGGACGGGGACTTCGCATGCTGGGATTGCTTGTTTGGCGGCTTTGAGTTGCATCTCGACTGTCCATCCGAAGGTTTTATCTTGCATGTTTAAGGCGAGGAGTTGAGAATAGCGGATTGCTCGGAAGGGACCTAAATCTGTGTAGTGTACCCCGAAGAAGCGGTGTATTAAGAGACAGGCGAGCCAATTGCCGAATCGTGCTTGTGGTAATAACGCGTCCTGTGCGTTATAGGCTTTCCTTGCACCGATGACGAGCGCGGCTCTGCCTTCAAGGATAGGTTGGAGAAGTCTGGGTAGGTCTGTTGGATAGTCGCTATAATCGCCGTCGAGGAAAACCACGATATCGGGTGGTGTTTCTGCCAGTGTGGCGATACCTGCCAGACAGGCGGCCCCGTAGCCTCTCCGCGGTTCATCTACAACCCGCGCCCCACTCCGCTTCGCGATTGCAGCCGTGGCGTCCGTAGAGCCGTTGTCAACAACGATAATTTCCTGCACGATCGCGCCAGTGTGTCCGTCAGGTGTGCACACATTTTTCGGAATATCGGCGATGACTTGGGCAATGGCGTCTTCCTCATTAAGTGCTGGAATAACGACAGAAATCGATTTGATGATGTGCTCCTTTCCGATGACCTTGATCGATAGTTCAAGACAATAGGTCGGTGGACTGAGAGTTTTTTCAGTTTTCGATTTTCTGTTGGGTTATTGGAGAAGTCGGGATTCGGAGATCCCTCCTACAGGGACTTCTACACCTCACAGCTTTCTGTTGGGTTATTGGAGAAGTCGGGATTCGGAGATCCCTCCTACAGGGACTTCTACAACCTCACAGCAGGTTCCTGCACCGTGTCAAGCAGACGTTGGACGACGGTATCGGAGTCAACACCCTCCGCCTCAGCATGGAAGTTGGTTAGAATTCGATGTCGTAAGACCGCTGGGGCAACAGATTTGACGTCTTCGCAAGAGGCATTGTATCTACCGCGTAGAATCGCCCGTGCTTTCGCACCTAAGATGAGATACTGCCCTGCGCGAGGTCCTGCTCCCCATCGTATCCACTGCTTGATGAAATCGGGTGCATCTTCCATTTTCGGGCGCGTCGCGCGTGCGATTTTCACGGCGTATTGAACGACGTTGTCCGCAGCTGGGACACGCCTGACGATATTATGAAGTGCTACGATAGTGTGCCCGGAGAGTGTGGTTTCAAGGTCAGGTATCTCCACTCCGGTGGTTGTCGAGACGATGTCTGTCTCCTCAGCTTCTGTGGGATAGTCTATCACGATTTTGAACATGAACCGATCCAATTGTGCCTCTGGAAGTGGATAGGTTCCCTCTTGCTCGATCGGGTTTTGTGTAGCGAGCACAAAGAAGGGACGTTCCAATTCGAATTCGTTGCCGCCAGCGGTGACGTGATATTCCTGCATCGCTTCTAAGAGGGCGGCTTGGGTCTTCGGTGGTGTTCTGTTGATTTCGTCGGCGAGGAGGATGTTGGCAAAAATAGGGCCCTGAATAAACCGGATAGTGCGATGTCCTGTCGTCCGATCTTCCTCTAAGACATCAGTGCCGGTGATGTCAGCGGGCATCAGGTCTGGGGTGAACTGGATTCGCTTGAATTTGAGATTCAAGATTTGCGCCAGTGTCCGAATCATGAGCGTTTTAGCGAGACCTGGCACGCCTTCTAACAGGCAGTGTCCTCCGGCAAAAAGTGCCATCAACATCTGATTAATGACGTCTTCTTGCCCGACAATGATTTTTTTCAGTTGTGCCAAAATGAGTTCTTGGCTTTGCATTAACTCTTCTATGGCTTGAACTTCTTCTGTTGCCGGCATTTTTGTGAGTCGTCAGTTGTCAGTTGTGAGTCGTCAGTTAAGAGGCTTTGATGTAACAATTCACTACCTTCTGGAGTACTCCAAGTTGGAATTAATTGTTAAAAGGTTTCCCTCTTAACCGATAACTGATAACTGATAACTGATAACCTCCTTATTTATTGTGTTAATATGAATCGTTTTGTCCCTCGGTTTGAGGCGGCTCTGACGACCTCTTTGAGACCTTCGATATTGTTCGGTGTTACTGTTGGGGTCAGGAAACGGACAATCTGATGCATCTCAGCTTTACGCTTGGATTGGGTATAGCGGAGTTGAATCTCAGCAACTTCGGTGTTCAGCGTGAGTTCTTCGGGAACGGTTTCTATCCTAAAGGGTGTCTCTGTGCTGACAGTGACTTTATCTTCAAGCGATAACGCCTTGCCGATGATAGCTGGATACATTCGACGTTCTTCGCTTAGCAACTCTGCGTACGGGTGCTTAACGAGGGGTAACTCGAGCACAAATTGGCTACCAATGGCGTATAAATATCCTTCGCAGGTCCAGGTGACCTCAACTTTCAACTCGTTTTCCAATTTGAAAAGATCGGATGCCTTGAATTCAACTACTTTGGCGCGATCGTCTAATTCCAGTTGTTTGTGCATGAATTCGGATCGTTCTTCGGTGGTATCGAGACGCGCAAGTTGGCTTCGCAATTTCGTGTTGAAACTTCCGGTGGCAGTTATTTCTTGGCGAACGGAGACGCTCATATCCTTTTTGACTTTTACCTCGGTGTGCATCCTTTTTAGATTCGATGTGGCATCCAAGGAGGGACTCTTCTGAAAGCGGTAGAGTTGGTTCTGTATATCGGGCACGTTCTTGGCAGCAGTATCTTCTGAATTATCGGTTTTATCTTCAGTTAGGAATTGTGGGTTGATAATAAGCGTCCATCTGTCTTGGTCGCCAGCAGGAAAATCTCCGAAAGCACAGGTTTCCGATGTTGGATCCAGCCAGATAAGTTCGTCGTCTTTATTGCCTTCGACGGCAAGAATCATGTGATTAAAATAGGCTAACGATGGGACCGCCTCGACTTCCGAACCACCATCTGGAAGGTGGGCGTTAACCCCACGCGTGTCCCCGGCGGAGATGAGAACGGGATAAGAATTAATACCTGCTGATGCGAGCATCGTGGACAGAAGGGTTGTTTTGTCTTTACAATCGCCTCTGCGATCTTTCAGGACGAGGTTAGCGGGACGGGGTTTAATTGCCCAGATGCCAAGTTCATAGCCGAGGTATTGGATGTTGGTTGCGACGTATTCATAAAGCCTTTTCACTTTTTCTTGCCGCGTCCAAGCCCCCTTGAGGAGTTGCTCTGTCTTTTCGGCGATTTCTGGTGTAAGGGTATCTTGCTCCCGAATTAAGGTGGCATACCACGTCACGAGTTTATCCCAAGAATCGATTGAGGAGATGCTAATGCTGTAGGCGAGGTCTTGCGGGGCAGGCATCAGATATTCCTCTTTCAAGGGTGGTACATCTTGGACCTCGAAGGTATAGGTCCGCGTATAATTGCTTTCTGTAATTGCGGGTTTAATGGCGAGAAAGCGAGAAGTCTCAGAAGCAGCGGGTGCTCCAGAAATCTGATAATACAGCTCCTTTTTCTTTGGGATATGCACGGTAAGCCGATAATGTTGCACCGGTTGTGATGCTTGGAAGTAGACTTTGCGCCAGAACTCGCCTTGCATGACATGCCCAAGGTTATTCGTGGAGTAGGCGTAATCTATGATACATCCGTCGGTGACGCCGGGAATAGCGAAGTACATTAAACGTGCATCGACGTACAACCCAGCATCCACGGCACTGGGAGGTATCAGATCGGTTATCACTTGGCTTGTGTCGAGTTCAATGACGTTGCCATTCGGTGTCAATGTCCGTGCGTGATGAATGGTAACATCGTCTTTTCCGCGCATGTATGGAATGCTTACCTCGGCGAGGTTCATACCGTTTTCATTAAAAATTTTGACGACGCGTCGCATGGAATAGATATAACGGCTCTTTTCATCGATATCAACGTCGATACTTTCCCAAAGCACGGCAGCACCGTCATCTGGATACGCTTTTTGAGATGGGGCATTCTTGATGGCTTCTTGAATGGCTTCTTCGTCGGCTTCGCTGATGTAGTCATAAGGGAGGGGAGATTTATTGCCACTGTAGGCGTTGTCGGATGTAGTGGTTTCTGCGTTTTCATGTTCATCTGATTCAGTGGCCGAGGTGTCAGCGATAACCTCTGTTTCGGGCGGTGGATTCGGTAAAGCCGTACGGCGTGTGCCTAAAAAGGTTTTTTCGGCGAGTTTGCCGTCGTCTGCCACTTCTTCAGTTTCGAGGGCGGTGGTTAGGTTTCGGGTGGCGTTTCCGTCACCGTTATCATCAAGATGTGGGTGTTCGGATTGAATGGTACCGAAGTTTTCATACCACGCTTTCGTCCGTCCCTCTACGGATAGAAATGCTTCTAAAAGTGAGATTGCGCCATCGCTGTTGGTATCGGCAGTCGGTGTAGAAAAGGCATCGACGAAAACATCACCGAATCCTGCTTGCAGTGAATAACCCTCATTCGGTGAACTTGAGGTCAGAATTATCCGTCCCGGTGCGCTAAGTTGTGAAACGAATCTTCCGCTATAAGGGAAACCGAAAATTAGGATCTGATTTTCGGTGGGGATGCTGTTGATAAGCGTTATGTATTCCGTTTCACTAATATCTCGACCCATTAAATTAAACTTTGGACTGCCTCTACCGGTACGAGAGGCGTGTCCGAGCATAAACAGTAGGAACCGATCTGAGGGTTGAATTTTCTCAGTGAGTTCTGCGAACGCCTTTAAGATCGGCTCGCGTCTTGATTCAGCATCAACGAGTCCTGGCTTTTCCGAATCCCCCATGTCCTCGAAGAGGAAGGTGATTTGTTCTGGAGTATAGCCGTATTCATCGGTAAGTAGTTGATGGAACCCGGAGGTGGCACTCCAGAATGCGTCGTAAAAGGACTTTTCGCCAGCAGCACCACCGATAATCAGCACGTAATCTGCTGCGAAAGAAACCGGTGCAGAGATTAGACAAATTGCGAGAATTGTAAGTAGTAAGTGGCGCATAACGGTTGTCGGTTATCAGTTATCGGTTGTCGGTTACATCTTTTCTGACGTGAGACTTATTGATTAACTTTTAACCGTCCTTCGTTTCCAAGTTTGTGTCGTCGTTATCAGAAGCCTCGTTTAGCTGACTACCGACTACTGACGACTGATAACTATTTTTACCACCCGTCTTTTTGACGAGTTTGACATTGGCGATGACCATCTCTCTATCCACTGCTTTACACATATCGTAGACGGTCAATGCTGCAACTGACACGGCGGTGAGTGCTTCCATCTCTACGCCTGTGCGCCCGACTGTTTGGACTTCCGCTTCAATCTCAATCCTTGGCGTGTCGGCTGCAATGGCGAGTTCAACGCGGATTGACGTCAGTGCGAGGGGATGACACAGCGGGATAAGTTCACCGGTCCGCTTCGCCGCCATGATACCCGCGAGGCGTGCGACTTCTAAAACATCGCCCTTTTTCATCTTTTGTTTGGCGATTAATTGAAGCGTTTCGGGACGGGCAGTGATGTGCCCGCGTGCGATGGCAACGCGCAACGTTTCCTGTTTGCCGCCGACATCCACCATCCGTGTGTTGCCTTTTTCGTCAAAATGTGTGAGTTGTTCGTTCATATTTTTTATTCTCGAAGACCTAGCGGTGTCTGTCTGTTCCTACAGTTTGGCTCGTTGGGTTTCGCTGTATCTACATGAGCGTGCCATTGAAAGTTAGAGTTCACTGGTATAAATGAAAGATTCTTGGTCTTTTACCGCTCAACCCAACCTACATGTATTATACGGGATGTGCTGCCATAATCTGCTCGTATTTTTCACGAAACCGCTGGAGATATTTTCCTTCGCCGTGGTAGGCGGCGACATCTGCAGGATTGGGTTGAATCGGTTCACCGCGTTTGAGGACTGAAGTGCTGAAAGCCTCAATGTCAAATGTTTCGGTATCGGTATCTATGTTGTAAAGTGCCTTCACACCTGCGACAGCAGCACCGAGGGCTGCGCCTCCCTTTTCTACCGGGAGCGTGGGTCTATTCCAAATTCCTGCGACACGCCGCATGATTCCCGGACTGTCCGTCGCTCCACCTGTCACAAACAGCGGTGTCTGGGTCTGTTTCGTGAAGACCTCTGAGTAAATGTAAAGTGCAGCGAGGCTTGTCTCAATAATACCGGTATAGTCTCCCGCTAAAGTTTTTTCTGGAGCGGTACGTATCAACTCAAATGCCCCGGAGACGGGAAAAGATTCAGTTTTGGGTTGCCAGAACGTCATAAACTGTCCGGGTGCGACTTCCTGCAGCGCTGCTTCTGCGGGTGTGTATTCTTCTTTTGTAAAACCGTAATTGGCTCTCACAGCGTCCCATACCATCGCGCCATTTGTCCGACACCCAAACATGAAGGGACGATTGATGCCATCATACATGGCGTTGGCGAACCCTTCTGGATCGAGTGTGTCGCCGTCGGTTGAGACCATATTGACGAAACTGGTGCCGAGACTCAACAGATCTCCGGCAACAGGCACTTTAGCCTGTGGATTATCACCGGAACCTGCTATCACTGCGCATTTGGAATCGAATCCGTATTTCTCGACGTAATACGCCGCGAGGCTACCGACAACGGAATCTGGGGGGGCGAGTGCTGGCAATTTCGATTGGAATGCTTCCACGCCGCCGGGTAAGCCGTGGGCGGTTGCTTCTAACAGTGCGGCATCCCATACTTTCTCCTTATAGTTCATGAGTGACATGCCGCAGGCGTTGCCGTAGTCGATCGGGACGTTGGCGTTGCCTGTTAGCACGGCTGGAATGAAGCTACTAATCAACTGGATTTTTGTTGTCGCGGCGTAGTGTTCGGAAGACTGTTCTCCGACACGCCGCATGACAGCACCTGTGAACCGAAGTGGAGCATCCGAACCGGAAAGATTAATCATTTCCGATTTCCCACCGACTCCGTTTCGGACGACATCGGTTTGTACGATGGTGTTAGCGGTCATCCAGATCGGAGCATTGGGATACGCGAACGCCTTCTCCAGTTGGGTTTGCAAGTCCGGGGCATCTTTGGCGTTTTGTGAATCTGTAAGCTGCGCCAAAAGCCTATCTGCATCTCGGTTCAGATAGACGTGTCCGTGTTGTTGTCCTGAAGTGTTGATGAGAAGAATGGATTCAAGCGACACGCCTGCTTCGCGTAGGTCGGTGAACAGTGCATCAAGTGAGGCGAGGTACATCAATGGCGGTTGCTCGGCTTCGCCTTCTTCTTTCGGCGGTAGGATATAATCCTCCCCGATCTCGAATTGGTTAAGTCGTTCATCGGCGCGGTAGTCAAGTGCGTGCTCAAAGCATTTTTCTGCCGTGTCCATGTCAATGACAACAGCGGATAGGCTTTGTGTGCTTGAATCTAAACCGAGCGCGAGTCTGCTTTTTGACACAAATCTCTCCTTGGCGTCCAATATTATGGTAAATTTTACAGTTAATGTAAAGCTAAGACAAATTATGCTTTAAAGCATAATTTGGAAACCTCGCCTACCGGAGCGGTGTTCGTCTCAGGGCTATTTAATTTTCCAGTAATTTACCTCTGGATGCCCGAACTTGTTCGGGAAGAGTGTGCAAACCCGAACAAGTTCGGGCATCCCTCAAGAGATTTCCTTCACATCAGTAAACTTATTCCTTAAAACTAAATACCCGTGTGTTCGTCTGTGCGTTTGTTAATTCCCTGGATAAGCGCGGTTTTCCAATTCTGCGACGAATTTTTCAGCGGCGATAGCGGCTGCAGCGCCAGCACCGGCAGCAGTAATCGCTTGACGGAACACGTGGTCATGCACATCACCAGCGGCATAAACGCCGTTTATGTTTGTGCGTTGCATCTCATCGACAATGATGTACCCTTGTTCATCCATATTTATGACATCTGTGAATAACTCTGTGTTCGGAATATGTCCTATAAAGATGAATACGCCGTCAATCGGGAAGAGTTGTGTTTCGCCGGTTTTAACGTTTTTGAGGGTGGCACCGCTCACTTTTTCTGAATCACCGTTTATCTCTTCGACGATGGTATCCCAGATAAACTTGATTTTGTCGTTTTTGAAGGCGCGTTCCTGCATAATCTGGCTTGCCCGAAGTTGATCCCGTCGGTGGACGATATATACTTCGGATGCGTATTTGGTTAGAAAGATGCCCTCTTCTAATGCTGCGTCGCCACCACCGACGACGATGAGGCGTTGGTCTTGGAAGAAGAACCCATCGCATGTAGCACAGTAAGAGACGCCGCGCCCACCGTATTCCTCTTCACCGGGGACATTGAGTGTGCGAGGTGAGGCACCGGTACATATAATCACGGATTTGGCACGGTATTCTTTCTCGTAGGTCGTAACGGCGAACGGATGTTGCGTGAAATCGACTGCTGTCACGGTGTCGAATTTAACTTCAGTGCCGAACCGTTCTGCCTGTTCTTGCATGCCTTGTATGAATACCCCGGCTTCGTTGCCGAAGAAACCCGGATAGTTTTCCAAGTCAAGGGTCAAGGAGAGTTGCCCGCCAAGGGCGTCACCTGTGATAAGGATGGGTTCCAGCATTGCACGGGAGGTGTAGACCCCCGCCGCGAAACCGGCGGTTCCACCACCAATAATCACGATATTTCGGTCTTCTATGTTATTTGTATTGGTTTCCATTTTTTAAATTTTCCTTGCGGTTCGGTGAGGTGGTTTTGATGTTTCATGTGTTTTTCTGTAACGTGAACAGGCTAACGGTTTCCTATCCTACAAAGCGGGTGTCCAATCGGAAATTGTGGTTATTTTAAAATTGTCCACAGTATAGTAATGGCTATTTGGATAGATTCTTGATAACATCTTCAACCGTGTTCAGGACTCTAAACGGCGTACCAGATGCCTTGAGAGCAATTTGCAGCGTTTGCAATCCTGCTGTGAGAGCTTCTCGTACAGCCTCTTTGTCTACTTTATTTCCGGAATATACTATTTTTTCCGTTGGTTCACCAATCGGAAGTCCATCATAGTGAAGCTGCACTCGATAACTTGCCACCACCT
>JAPPNJ010000063.1 GCA_028818705.1 Candidatus Poribacteria bacterium | reverse complement strand
GAAGGCTTGAAAAACGTCGCCGCAGGGCATAACCCCATGGCACTCAAGCGCGGTATTGAAAAAGCCGTCAACGCAGTCGTGGGATCAATCCAGGGCTTGAGCAAAGAGGTTTCCGAGAAGACTGAAATCGCACAGGTCGCCGCTATTTCCGCAAATAACGACAATGCTATCGGTGATCTCATCGCTGACGCTATGGAAAAAGTCGGAAAAGATGGCGTTATCACTGTCGAAGAAGCAAAAAGCCTCGAAACTACACTCGATGTCGTCGAAGGTATGCAATTCGACCGCGGCTATCTCTCACCCTACTTCGTTACGGATGCCGATCGCATGGAAGCCGTCTTAGAAGACGCCGCTATCCTCATTCACGAAAAGAAAATCAGCAGCCTCAAGGACCTCGTGCCAGTGCTCGAACGCACCGCGCAACAGGGCAGACCGCTGTTGGTAATCGCTGAAGATGTTGAAGGTGAAGCGCTCGCAACTGTCGTTGTCAACAAAATTCGTGGCACACTCCGGGTTTGTGCTGTTAAGGCACCCGGCTACGGTGATCGCCGCAAAGAAATGCTTGAAGACATCGCTGTCTTGACAAACGGACGCGTCATTTCTGAAGACCTCGGCATTAACCTCGAAAATATCACCTTGAACGACCTCGGTACTGCCAAACGCGTCGTTATCGACAAAGACAACACAACGGTCGTCGAGGGCGCAGGCACAACCGAAGCCATCCAAGGACGTATTGATCAGATCCGCAGACAGGTCGAAGACACGACCTCCGACTACGACCGGGAGAAGTTGCAAGAACGCCTCGCAAAACTCACCGGTGGTGTTGCCGTTATTAACGTCGGCGCTGCAACTGAAGTTGAGATGAAAGAGAAGAAAGCCCGTGTTGAAGACGCTATGCACGCCACACGCGCCGCTGTTGAAGAAGGCGTTGTTGTCGGTGGAGGCGTCGCACTCGTCAGAGCACAAGCCGCGCTTGATTCCCTCGAACTCGACGATGCTACGGAAGATGTCGGGGTCTCTATTATCAAGAGGGCACTCGAAGATCCGCTCCGTCAGATCGCGAAGAATGCTGGACAAGAAGATTCCGTCATCATCGCTAAGGTTAAAGAGGAAGGCGGAAACATTGGCTACGATGCCCATCAGGAACGTTTCATCGACATGTTTGATGCCGGTATCCCCGATCCGACGAAGGTCGTACGGGTCGCATTACAGAACGCAGCCAGCATCGCAGCGTTGATGATTACCACCGAGACCCTCATCGCGGAACTCCCCGAAGCTGAAGCACCGGCACCGCCGATGCCTCCAGAGGGTGGTATGTATTAAAGCATGCAAAGGTGCGGTTCCAAACCGCACCTTTTTCTTTTGCCCCCTGATAAGGGAATGGTAGGCGAGGTTTCAAATTATGCTATAGAGCATAATTTGTCTTAGCTTTACATTCCTCGCCGTTTTTTCTTACAAGCCGACCATTCAACCCAACCTACGAAACAACCGCTCGCACTCCTGAAGCACACGCGCCACTTCGATCGTATGCATACACGGCGAAGTCCCGTCCGGTAACGCCTGGCACCCGTATTCAAACCCCAAATTGAGACACGGACTGCACGGTACCTGTGCACAGACAACACCCGCATTACGACGCCAAGGTCCCCACTGCGCAAAATTCGTCGGACCGTGCAACCCGATAACAGGAGCACCCACCGCCGCAGCGAGGTGCATCGGACCACAGTTACCACTCACGACGAGCGCTGCCGCTGCAAAGAGTGCTGCAAGTTGATTAACATCCGTCCGACCCGCAAGCACCACCGCTCGGTGTTTCGTTCGTCTTGCGATCTCTTGAGAAACCGCTACCTCTCCCGGCGCACCCGTCAAAATAATCTGTGCACCATAGCGTGCAACGAGCGCGTCTGCCAATGCGACATAACGCTCCACAGGCCACCGTCTCCGCGGTTCGTCGCGCCTACCTGCCTCCGGGTGTAGTACAAAAATAGGGAGTTCCCGCGAAACCGCTTCTTGCGCCAAGATTTGATCCACCCATGCTCGCTCCGCTTCGGTGTACCAGACTTCGAGCCCAAATTCGAGCGTTGGGCACCCCAGTCGCGTTGCAAGGTCCAAGAAGTTCCGTACCTCATGCCGTCCCGCTGTATGCGGCACTGTGTGTGTGAAAAGGAAATGACGATACTGTTTTGTTGTCTGAAATCCTATCCGCAGCGGTGCTCCGCTCACGTAAGCAAGGAGTGCACTCAATCGGGGCCAGTGCTCCAGGTCAATCGTCCAATCGAAGCCTTCCTGACGAAGTTGGGTAAACAACCGGGGTTCTGGTGTACGAAAAGGGATATGCTTGTCAATATATGGACAGTGTGTTAAATAGTTCAGGTTCGTGGGTGAGGCTAACACTGTGAATTCGGCATTGGGAAAAGTGTGTCGTATAGCACGGATGGTGGGGATAGCTAAAATCGTGTCGCCCAGTGCGGAGAGTTGGATAAACAGAATCTTTTTCGGGGTGTCTGGTATCGGCAAACGCTTGGGAGATAGACTCAAGAGCAGGTTGAGTGGGATGCCGAGGTAGCGGTCTAAGTCCTGTTGAAGGCGGTTTGACTGCATAAGTGGTAGGTGCGGTTCTCACTAAGGCGAGGCCGTGGCGTATCCGTACAACTCAATCTCCGCAATATCTGCGAGTGCTGTCGTAGGTCCGGTTACAAAAATACGATAGCGACCACGCCGGATGCCGCCGTCTGGGGTTTGCATATTTTCCCGTCTTATCTGGACGTTTTCCCGTTTGCGAGCGGCGTCATCTGTTGTTCGACGGACTACTACTTTAACACCCGATGTCGTGACAACCTTGTTGAGACGGATGTCTATGATTCGATCTTTATTGCTGCGCTGATCGTAAATTTTGTTCCACTCTCCGCGCGAATTAAAGGCGTGCACCTCGAACTCTTCAAGGTTCTTCGAGTGAATCACAATGCGGTAGATCGACTTCTTCTCCGGCAGATAAATAATCGCTTCTGATGGGATATCGAGATCTGTTCCGGGACTACCAGACCCTTTCTTGCGTTGAGATTGACCGATTGTTTCGGGGTTATCGTCAATAAAAGCAGGATCGCTCGCCGTTGCACCGGGTAGGAGGGCATAGTTCTCGCTCCACTCCTGTCCGAGGCTACAACCCGCCCAGAAACAGATTAACCCCAATAGCACGTATGTGTAAACCCTAATTCCCTTAGGACTTACGCAATCAAAATCAACGGTATGAAGCCCGTATGGGCTTCCCTGGGTATGAATGCGAATCAACGGTATGAAGCCCTTATGGGCTTCCCCGTATGGCATTCCCCGCCTCTTAAAGTCCCCTGCGCCCCTGATAAGAGGGTTTCTACCCTTTAAGTGACTACTCACGGTCGCCTCCCAATTTGACGGTTCAGATCATCAATGTACTTCAGAATGTCCTCTTTTGTCAGTTTAATCACCTTGAACTGTAATTCCTTAAAGAAGGGGACCAAATCCTCACCAGCTGCTTTGCTGAGATAATAGACGAGGAAGCTCGTTGGCATCCTATCCTCAAGCCTCTGATGGAGTGCATCGGTTTCCATGAGTTGAAAGACCTTGATATAAAAATTGTTCCCGTAACGCTCGCGCAACTCAGCAACAACCGTGTAAGCGTATCTATACCGCCAATTGGTCAAGGGCCCCCCTTCACCATGTCCACCCCAGTTTTCCAATTGGTTCACACCGTCAAGATCGACTCTCAAATCCCCTTTGAGACTATCATATTTAGGATGTGACCCACCTTTTGCGTATTCCGTCTGAATTAGCACAGCGATGCCTTCCGAAAACCATACCGGTAGGAAGTAGATATTTGTAAAGGCGTGTGTCAACTCATGTGCTCGGACCCCGTGTCTTTCATACATTGCCAGTGGAAAATCCATACTGATCCCGTTGATGAACTTCACATGCCGTCCACCCTGAAATGCGGAACGGTAGTGCGTAGTCGTTATCGCGCGGAGTCTGCTTCCTTGGAAAAGATCATGCAATCTCACATGAATTTTATGCTGAGGTTGAAAGCCGAAAAGTCGGTTCATCGCGTCATAGAGGCTCTCCATATAACCGAGGGCGCTCCGAGCGAACATCTCCCGCTCTTGTACGTTGCCAAGTTGAGGGTGTTGGTACAAATCTTCAGCGAAAGTAAGAGTGTAGTGGTCGCTCACGCTGTGGAGTGCATCCGTTCCGATTTCGATTGTTGCCTTTGACGGTCTGAGCATGAGCGAATCGGCATTCCGTTCTTCAAGTATCCGTTTCTCGCGGCGGCGCTGTGCCTCCTCTAACGCTGTGCAGCCGTTGAAAACAAGCACTGCTATAAGCAATAGGACTGTAAGTCGTATTTGCATTGTCTTGTAGCATAGGCTGTTAGCCTGTGTTCCTCTCAAAGCGGTACCGCTCTCGATTTATCACCGATGCGCCGCATGGTAATGTCCTGCACAAGGGTCGGATCCGGTAAGCCTGTCTCAGCGAGTCGGTGTTGCAGAAAAGCCTCCATATCGCCTTTCAAACGCGCGACAACCACATCCGCCTCCTCAGCCAGATTGTAAACCTCATCTGGATCTTCCTCCAGATCGTAAAGTTCCAAATCTGGCGTCCTGTAGACAGCTGGCGTACCACCCGTCTCAATAATAAGTTTCCATTTTTTCGTCTGCCACGCCCGCTTTTTCATCCAACCGCATTCCGTGAGATAGACAGCCTCTGTCGTTCCATCGTTGCTGCTGCTATCCATCAGTGCGCGGAGACTTGCGCCTTCCATCTTTTCACGTTCACCAAGGGCGGTCTGCCCTGCGTAGTCGAGAATTGTCGGGGCAATATCAGTGAGACGCACCAGACCGTCAAGCCGCTGTCCGTCTGGGATAAGTGCTGGACAGTGAATGATGAGCGGAACGTGGCAGTTGGTCTCGTAAAGTCCGTGGTGATCGTACCAGAGTTCGTGTTCGTCAAGTTCCTCGCCGTGGTCGGCTGTGATGATGAGCAATGTTTCCTCAAGTTGACCACAGTCTTGTAGATAGCGGAAAAGCTGCGCGAGGCACGCATCCATATAAGCGATCGAAGCATCATACGTCGCATTTACATATCGCCTGTCTGTCCAGAGCCGCTTCTTCGCTATGTTATCGGGATCCGCTGGATCCGGCGTGCACATCCACTGTCGGAAATAGTCCGTAAAAGGTTCGCAAGCGTAAACGTCATCCATACTTCGGTTGTTCGGATCACACTCGTCCCCGCTATAGAACATCCGTTCAAACGGTAAAGGTGGCAGATACGGCGTGTGTGGATCCCAATAGTGCAGGAAAGCGAACCAAGGTTTATCCTGTGCCTGTGCCTGATCCAACAGTTCGATCGCTACCTCGTTAACTGCCTCCGCTTTTCGAGCTTTGCGATAACTGTTTTCCCACTGATACCCGCGGTACTGTGTCTCTGGAAAACCACGCTGGAACCACCGCCGCATGTTGTCCACAGCAACGGTAAAGTATCCAGCTTCGCTCAACAGCTCTGGGACAGTCTTTATATCGTTTGACAAGTCCAACGTCCCGCCCTGTGTGATGATTTGGTGGGACAAAACATCTTTGCCGGTGAACATTGTTGTATGTGCTGGATGCGTTGGGATATGCGGACTGATGCATTTTTCAAAGAGCGTTGATCGTTCCGCAAGTGCATCGAGATGCGGCGTCGTCAAATTCCGATGCCCATAGCAACTCATACTGGATGCCCGCAGCGTATCTAATGAAATGAGAATGATGTTACGCAAAAACTCCGTTCCTTTCCCTCACAGTCTATTGTAGGAAGGATTTCCAAATCCCGACCCCTGATCGCCAACAATGTTAATCGCCCGCTGCAACCTCCGCCGTTGAAGTCTGCGCTGCACGGATCGCTTCACACAGATAGGTAATCCCTTCAGGAATATCATCTACGTGGGTGTAAGCATACGCCAACCGAATCGCTTTCACTGGTGCATTGGCATAGTGGAAAGCACTCCCGTAGCTAAAACCGACACCTTTCTCCGCAGCGAGATCCCGCAATTTATCGAGATCTGTTGTCTCCGGTAAATCTATCCAGAGGAAAAGCCCGCCTCTCGGACGCGTCCATGTACAGAGATCGCTCACGTGTTTGTCGAGTGTTTCGACCACAGCGCGACATTTCGCACCAACAGCAGCATTCGTTTTTACGAGGTGTGCTTCGAGGTGTTCCATGAAAAATTCAGCAACGATGGCACTCGCCAGCGCACTCGTTCCGCCGTCCCAACGGTTTTGGTGAATTTGCCCGTAATATGGTTCCCGAGCCACGAAATAACCTTGTCGAACACCCGCACCTAAGATCTTCGAGAACGTAGCAATGAAAATCACTCGGTTTGAGGTATCCAGCTTAAAAAGTGAAGCTGGGGTCGGGGTCGATGTAAAGTCGATATCGCCGTAGCAGTCGTCCTCAACGATGAGCGTATCATATTCCTCAGCCAACGCCAGCATCCGTTTTCGGCGTTCAAGTGAGAGGATCGCCCCTGTCGGGTTCTGATGGTTCGAGGTCGTATAGATGAACGATGGACGGATGTTTTTCCGCCTCAGTGCCTTCAATTTCGACGCTAAGTCATCCATATCCATGCCGTCAATGTAGTCCATTGACACGCCTTCGATATTCGCTTTGAAATGCCGCATGATCCCTAAGGTGCCGCTGTAAGTGTATTCCTCGGTCAGCACCGTATCGCCGGGGTTGATGAGCGTTCCCAGGACCAATTCCAGTGCTTGCATAGAGCCGGAGGTGATCGAGATATTATCTATAGGCAACGGAACACCTTCACGCCGCTCGAAACGCATGGATGCCAGTTCCCGCAAACCTTGATAACCGGATTCGCCCGGATAATTAACCAGATCGCCCCCCAACTTACGTAGTGCTTTTGCACTCGCCTCAATTAACCCTTCTGTCGGGAACGTATATGGATCCGGACGCCCACCTGTAAAAGCAAAGTCTTTCATAAGATACTCCTTCTTCTCGGCAGATGCCATATACATTCAATTATAACAGACTTATCAAAAAAAAGCAACTTACTCCAACCCGGTAGGTGCGGTTTCTAACCGCACCGGTATGATAAACCGGAGAAATAAACAGACTTTTACCCCAACCTTGTAGGATTTTTGCTGAAGGTCTTTGCTTGGGTGTTTCCTCAATTTCTTCACGGTTTCTAACCTCGCCCGTTTACAATGTCAAAGTAATTCTAAAATTCACCATAAATGTCCCTAAACATTTGCACTTTTTGGTTGACATGTATCTTCGCGTCGTGTTATACTCATGTCACTTTCGTGACAAATGGCAACCCAAAAACCGCTTCAAAACCTCATATTTGAACCGATGCGCTTGTCTGACCTGCAGCAGGTCCTACAGATCGAAAACGAATGCTTTGAGGACCCGTGGAGCGCAACCTATTTCTCGTTGTCCTTGAAGCGACCGAGATCGTACGAGTACTTTTACGTCGCCCGCTGTGAAGACACCGTCATGGGCTACATTGTGTTTGTCGTTCTCTATGAGGAGGCACACATCCTGAATATAGCAGTGTCAGCGACTTATCAGCGGCAAGGCATTGGCAAGTATCTCCTCGCTTCAGCCTTGGATAAAATACAGACACTTGACGGGCAAGAAGTCTTCTTAGAAGTCGCTGTCAGCAACTTACCAGCACAGTGTCTCTACCGACAGTTCGGGTTCCGTATCTATAGCATCCGAAAAAACTACTACGGTCGTCATAAAGACGCTTATCTTTTTCGCAAAGGAGCACCAGAAACCGATGCTACTTAACCTCTTAAGCCACGCCTTTTCAGCCACGCCAGCGTTGTCGTTCTCGACCCGTCGACAGGAGGCACGGACCGTCGGCAGGAACGGCTGGCGCGTCATCGAAGAAGAGGTCCACTGGAATACCTCTGAAACCGCTATCGTTGTCGTCGATATGTGGAATGAACACTGGTCTTGGGGGGCAACAGAGCGGGTGAATGTGATGGCACCTCGGATGAACATCGTGCTCGGACGGGCACGCGATCAAGGTGTGAAGATTGTGCATGCCCCCTCCGACACAATGGAGTTCTACGAAGCACATCCAGCGCGCCGATCGGTCTTAGAACTATCCCACGCCGACCCGCCTGCTGAACGTGAGCTGCCAGATCCGCCTTTACCCGTTGATGCCTCTGATGGTGGTTCAGACACCGGCGAGCCCGATTCCTATAAGGCTTGGCATCGCCAGCATCCAGTTATTGAAATCTCTGATACAGACGCCATCAGCGATAACGGACAGGAAGTTTACAATCTCTTCCATCACAAAGGCATCAAGAACATCATCTTCATGGGAGTTCACACCAATATGTGTGTTCTTGGACGCTCTTTCGCGATTAAGCAGATGGTGCGTTGGGGCTTCAACGCCGTTCTCGCTCGTGATCTCACCGATGCGATGTACAATCCCTTCAAACCGCCTTATGTTAGCCATGAAGCAGGCACGCAGCTTATCATTGAGTATATCGAGAAATTTTGGTGTCCCACAATCCTCAGCGGTGATCTAACGACTCCAAAAGTCTGATATATCAAAATGGTTTTCCAACCGCTCCGATACTCATAGGTGAGGTTTCTAACCTCGCCTATGAACCCCTCTTTTGTAGCGCAAACTGTTAGTTTGTGTGCCGACTTTCCACAAACTGACAGGAATCAACGCCGGATTTAGTCTGGGAATAGACTAAATCCATTCCTCGTATTACATTTGCGCGTAAATCAGAATCAAAATCAGCATCAACGGTATGAAGTCCGTATGGACTTCAAAATCAGCATCAACGGTATGAAGCCCGTGTGGGCTTCACCGGGGCATAGACCGGGGTATGAATGCCTTAATGGCATTCCCCGGCCTCGCAGTGAGAGTTGGCGTGTGCTACAAGTGTCCACACATTTTCGGGCTTTACTATAAAACGATAACACATTGTATTACGGTTTTCAACTCTTTTCCTTTTACTCTGCATTTTCAACCACAACAATCCGCTGATTCGCTTGTACATCCACCAATGTCTGCACAGTACCGCTGGACCACTGGATAACAATCCGATCTACGCTTTCATGATGTGCAAGCCCAAACTCGACATCCAGGCTGCTCTGTGAGAGGTAGCTATTTCCTGCTGCTACCTGCTGAATTTGATGGAGATTACCCGCACTCACTTTAACGAGTGCCCCAACGCCGTCTCGATTGCTTACCGTGCCAACCGTGCGAATCTGGAGCCAGTTCTGCCGGTTCCCACCGTCGTTTCGGAGCAGCATTGGCTTACCGCCGCTGTTGACAATGAACAGATCCAAATCACCATCAGCATCGTAATCCCCGACTGCTACGCCTCTGCCAACGCCGTACGCTCCGAATTTTCGGAGACCGACAGCCTCAGAGGCATCCGTGAAAGTGCCATCACCGTTGTTATGGAGAAAGACATCTGCTTGCCCGTGCGCTTCCCACGAAGCCGGATCAATGTGGCCCGCCGAAAAAAATATGTCTAAATCGCCATCGTTGTCCGCATCAAACAAGGCAGTGCCCCAGCACGTTTTCCCCAACCCAGATTCAAAGACACCGCTCTGTGCCGAGACATCGCTGAAAGTGCCGTCACCCTTGTTTCTATAAAGTACATTGTTCTCATCAAGCCAGTTCGTAACGAAGAGATCCAGATCTTCATCGGTATCATAGTCGCCCCATGTGATACCCATGCCGCTTCGGATGTCGCCGGTTCGACTCCTCGCGTTTGGTTGGTTCGTATTCGTGAATGTCAGTTCACCGTCGTTGCGATAGAGAATGTTCTGGTCGGTATCGTTGGCGAGATAGATGTCCAAATCCCCGTCAGTATCGTAATCCGCTGCAGCAACGCCGAGCGTCAGATGAAATCCACCGTTTACCTTGGCAGCATCAGTGATGTTGATGAAACCGCCATCTCCTTTGTTCAGGTAGAGAAGATTCGCTTGTCCGAAGAAATCGTAAGGGAAGAAAACTTCATCGCCTTGTGGCACCTTGGTATATTCGATGTAATTGCCCACATAGAGATCGAGATATCCGTCCCGATCGTAGTCCCCCCACGCAATACCTGACCCGAAACCATCGTGTCCAATGCCGCCCGCGCCTGATGAGAAACGCTTGAAAGTCCCATCGCCGTTGTTTCGATAAAACATGTTTGCTTTGTAGTTGGTGACGTAAAGATCCGCATCGCCATCGTTATCGTAGTCGGCAAAGGCGCATCCCATACCCCATCCGGTATCGCCGACCCCGGCGGCTTCTGTCACGTCTGTGAAAGTGCCATCACCGTTATTCCGAAAGAGGGCGTTTTTCGGCAGAACCGTATCTGGTTCTGGACGCACCAGGGCACTATTGACAATATAGAGATCAAGCCAACCGTCGTTGTCGTAGTCGCACCACGCCGCACCTGAACCGACAAGGGCAGGCACTACGCGCAGGTTAATACCACCCGCATGCTCGAAATGGATACCGGCTCGTTCGGTAACATCCACAAATTGGATGTCAGAGGCATGACTATTCAAGGTAAGCGCAAAACTCAAAATTGTGATGATGTTTCGTAAACAACTGTACATTCAGATTCCTTTTTGTAATCTGTGTTATGCCCTCTGAATATTATACACAAAACTGTGAACGAGTGTGTCTTAATTTTCTGCGAGTTCTATGTCTGTACGTAGGTTGGGTTGAGCAGAACACGGAAAATCACACGAATCTGAGATCGGAAGCACTACGTTTTCAAGGAACATGGGTGATCTGATATTCCATCGAAACCCAACATTTCATCGCCCTGGCATCCAGTTAGTGGGACTGTTGGGTTTCACTATTGTTCTTCTGCGTAGAAGTCTATACAGGAAAACAGCATCCTTTTATATTGGTAGCGTTTCGGTTTTCGCGTTCAACCCAACCTACGACGACTGTAGCTTGGCGCTGACAGCCGATAGCCGACAACTAATTTAGTTGCAATTGCGCTGAAAATATGTTAGAATACATAAGAGATAATGTCGTTTGAACCTATCGTTCAAGTTAGAGGAGATGCAAGTGGAAATATCTGTCTTAGTTCTTAATGCCAGTTATGAAGCGATCAACGTTTGCAACCTCCGGCGTGCTATGAAAATGGTTTTCAAAGGCACCGCACAAACCGAAGAAGTCTCCGATATTCAGATTCGTTCACCGAGCGCAGCAATGAAAGTACCGCATGTAATTCGTTTGGTGAACTACGTTCAGGTCCCACGTAGTGTTGTCAAATTTTCACGTAGGAATGTCCTCGTCCGAGACCAGTACACGTGTCAATACTGTCGTAGGGAATTCCCAACAGCACAGCTCACGCTCGACCATGTGGTCCCGATCTCTCGCGGCGGGCAAACACACTGGGAAAATGTCGTGACGGCGTGCAAGAAATGTAATAACAAAAAAGGGAATAAGATGCTCTACGAGGCATCGCTCAAGCTCGCACGCCAGCCCAAGACCCCATCAATCTTAACCTATTTACAACTCAACCGTCATTTTCGAGGATGTCATCCGTCATGGAGAAAATATCTGTATATCAACTAAATCATGCCAGATCCCAAAAAACTAAAAAAACGTTCAGAATTCCAGCGTGTCTATCAGAACGGCAGTAAGTATTGGAATCGCTACTTTGTGATATACGTGCTACACACACGCTTCGATCACCTGCGGTTGGGGATAACCGTTAGCAAAAAAGTCGGAAAGAGTGTCCAAAGGAATCGTGTGAAGAGATTAATTCGTGAATCGTTTCGGCACTTACGTCCTCAGATACAGACGACATACGATGTCGTGGTTGTCGGTAGAACTCCGGCGTCTCGACTTAAATGTCAAGAAGCACAGAGTACTCTCTACAACCTCTTCCGGAGAGCCTCTATTTTAATGAATAATAGATCTCACCGTAACGGCGTAGCGTAGGAACTGAAGCTGCCCATGGGAAACACAGGCGTGCGACACTGCAAGCAACACCATGAAGTGATAAAGCAAATTGGGGGCCAGCGAACACATCACAAAACACGTCCAGCGCTCCTGCTTATGCTACCGATCCGTTTTTATCGCCGCTTTATTTCACCGCTGTTCCGCCCTTCGTGTCGCTTCTATCCCTCATGTTCACAATACGCGCTCCAAGCGTTAGAGCGCTATGGGACTTTCAAAGGGGGCTGGTTAACTCTTAAACGACTTTCAAAATGCCATCCTTATCATCCCGGTGGTTTCGATCCGCTGAAATAGCAGCACAGACACACCCGGTCAGAAACGGCTGGTTTTAGGAATATAAATAAATGAGGAACCTAATTTAATGGGAGCACGTTACATTATCGCACTCGTCTTGATGATTGTTGTGATGGTTGCATGGAGCCTGTTTTTCGGTAATCGCTTTGCACCCGAGCCAGATGAGTCGACAACAACCGAAACGCCTGCATCATCTGCTACACGCGAAGTGCAGCCCGATGCGGCAACACAGACAGCAACATCTGATGGGACTGAGACATCCCTCAACACAGATCTCTGGACACCAGTAGAGGAAAATCCCGACGACGCAAAGATTACCGTCCAAACAGATAACTATAATATCGTCTTTAATGAAAAACTCGCGATCGCAAAACTGTGGGAGTTAAACCAGTTTCCAGATCGGACCGTTGAGGAGGTCATACCCCTAAATCTGATTCCAGAAAACGCACTCAACTGTCTCGCACTTCGGTTCGGAAATGACCAGCTGCAGCTTGATTCGCTCCGTGCCGCATGGAAGGCGGATAAATCAGAGATCGTCCTCGCGAATGGACAAGAGAAAGAGACGCTCACTTTCAGGACAATAATTGGGGAGAAGTTAAGGGTCACCAAGCAGTTTACTTTCATTTCTGGTACATATTTTGTTGACGTGGTAGTGTCCTTCCAAAACGTCTCCGATGAACCTTTGCTTATGGGCGGAAACGAGCCAGCGAATGGGTATGAACTTCAGTGGGGGCGAGGTATTAATGCCGACTTGCTACTCCACGAAAAGAGAAGTGGGAAACGTGGGCGACGGGGCAGAGAGGGTGCTAAAGTTTACATCGGCGAGGGAAACCCGCATCACAAACTTAAAGAAGAACGGGCTTTAGCGACAGTCCTCTGGGCAGGACTTGATAGTCAGTACTTCAGCGCAATGATGATTCCGGATCCGCAACTCGCAGCAACGTATAAACTGATAGAGACGCCAAACACAGGTGCTGGAGCGGATGTTACTGTCGTCGCACCGACAGAGACAGTCGCACTCGTTGTTCCCGGTTTTTATCTTCCAACTCAACAGAAAACAAGACACGATTTTCGGGTCTACGTTGGACCAAAAGACGACAAAATTCTAAAAAATATTGAGGCACCCAACGCTCCAGAAACACCAATCCGTCTCTCTAAAGTTATCGATTTTGGGTTCTTCTGGCCCCTCGTATGGGGGATGCTCTGGCTATTCCAAGGGTTTCATAAGGTCTTCGGAAATTACGGACTTTCGATCATTTTGTTGACCGCCTTAGTGAAAATAATCACTTATCCTTTCACTCGGAAAGCACACGGGTCGATGAAGAAGATGCAGAAACTCCAACCTCAACTTTTAGAATTGAAGGAGAAGTACAGGGACGATCCACAGAAACTTAACCGTGCCACAATGCGGCTTTATAAGGAAAATGGGGTCAACCCACTCGGCGGTTGTATTCCATGGCTTCCGCAGATTCCGCTTTTCTTCGCACTTTTCTCACTCCTTGGAGGTGCAGTGGAATTACGCGGGGCACCTTTCCTGCTCTGGATTAACGATCTTTCTGCACCGGATACGTTGGTCGATTTGCCCTTTACGATTCCGCTGATTGTTACGCAGATAGATGCCGTCCGGTTATTGCCGATAATAAACGGATTAACGACTTGGCTCCAGCAGAAATTCGTCGGCAATGTAACGCCAACAACGGACAGTACCCAAATGAAAATCATGCAGTTTATGCCTATCATCTTTATTTTCATTTTTTACAATTGGGCGTCAGGGTTTGTGTTGTATTGGTTATGCAATAATGTGTTTACGATAGCACAACAGTATATACAGAACCGAAGCGCGGCTGACGAGGATGAGTTACCCACGAATACTAAAGGACGGAACGCTTCCAAACGTAAATAGACCTAATCCATACCGTACGTACGACTTCACTGCCGGAAACGTTTATACGAGGAGGACATCAACCCGTGCAACATTATATTGAAACCGAAGGCGACACAGTCGAGGAAGCAATTGAACAAGCACTCAGCGAACTTGAGGTGACTCGGGAGCAGGTTACGATTGATCTTATTAATGAGCCAACCAAAGGTATCTTAAATTTTGGCGCAAAGCGTGCGAGAGTTCGGGTGACAATTAAGCAAGATGTTTCTTCCGCGCCGGATACAATTCTCAAAGAGATGCTTGATCGGATGGGGGTTAACGCCGAAGTCGAATCGCGTTTCGTTGAAGGCAGCACACATCTTAATATCCTCACAGACAGCCCTGCTTTGCTCATTGGGAAACATGGGCAGACCCTTGACGCAATTGAACGAATTCTCAATTGTATTGTTAATAAAGCGTCCCTGGTGAAAAGGCGAGTTTTTGTTGATACCGAGGGCTACCGAGAACGTCGAGAGGAACGGCTCGTCGAAATGGCAAACCAAATGGCGGAGCAGGTCAAGTATACCAATCGGGAGATCGTTCTTGCACCGATGTCGGCGCGCGATCGCCGCATCATTCATGTCGCCTTAAAAGAGGACGATGTTGTCTCGACCTACAGTCAGGGTGAAGGTGACATGCGACGTGTCGTCATCACAACCCAAGAGCCATAAGAACTCACAACAACGTAACCGTCTTATTCTCCTGCTGCTTTGATGGGACAGCGTCGGTTTTTACCGCTTTCCCCACCGAATTAGATACGATGAAATTCCACGATACGATCGCAGCCATCGCAACAGCACGCGGCGAAGCAGGTATCGGCATCGTCCGAGTTAGTGGACCGCTCGCACTGCCGATTGCTGCTGATTTGTTTCGATCTCCGCGCCCTGTGTCTCCCACGCAACTGCCGACGCATACGCTTACATACGGACATGTCGTAGATACCACCGCATCCGATGCTGTTGTTGATGAAGTTTTGCTCGGGGTCATGCATGCACCGAGAACCTATACTGGGGAAGATGTTGTCGAGTTTAACTGCCACGGTGGGATTGTGCCACTCACAACCGTATTGGATTTGGTCGTGAGGCGAGGGGCACGGCTTGCAGAACCCGGTGAGTTTACAAAACGGGCTTTCCTCAACGGTAGACTCGACCTCGCGCAGGCAGAAGCCGTCGCCGAACTCATTGCCTCGAAAACTGATCTCAGTCGGAAAATCGCAGTAGATGTACTTGCAGGGAAACTCTCAGATACTGTAAACCAACTGAGTGACCGGATCGCAGACTTGCTCGCCGAAATCGAAGCATCTGTCGATTTTCCTGAGGAAGACCTCGATTTCATGAAAGTGGAGACCCAGCTTGAATGCGCGCGCGTTGTTCAAACTGACTTAACTATACTACTTGAAACCGCTGCTGAGGGGAGACTCATCTCAGAAGGGGTCAATGTCGCCATATTAGGTAAACCCAATGTTGGAAAATCCAGTTTACTTAATGCACTCGTTGGTACAGCACGCGCTATCGTCACGGATATCCCCGGTACAACGCGCGACACGATTGAAGAAGCGGTTAACATCAGCGGTATCCCATTGAAACTTTTTGACACGGCTGGCATCCGACAGACAGATGATATTGTTGAAAAAGAGGGTGTTCAACGGAGCAGAGCGGTCTTAAATAAGGCAGAGTTGCTACTGTTGATGTTCGATGCATCGCAACCTTTAAAAGGTTCGGATCGAGATCTCTTACAGACCGCCCAATCACATAAGGCAATTCTTGTTTTGAACAAAACCGACCTACCAGTTGTGACAACATCGGAAGCACTGTTGGCGCAATGCCCGAAAAAACGCGTCGTTGAGACGGTGATCCCTGAAGGTAAGGGGCTTAACTCGCTGAAAACTGCTATCTGTGAGGAGCTGCTTGGCGGCGAATTGGTTGTCGGTGAGTCGCCGATTGTGACAAACGCTCGCCATCAAGACGCACTGCGGCGTGCACACGACGGGCTTAATTATGCAATAGCGAGTCTCGCGGACGGTATGCCGCCTGAACTTGTCGCTGTCGATTTGCGAATCAGTCTTGATGCCCTCGGCGATATTGTCGGCAAGACGACAACTGAGGATATACTCGATAGAATTTTCTCTCAATTCTGCGTCGGAAAGTAGCGTTTGTTGAGGCAACCAGAAAAAAGGAACTTTTATCCTGATATAGTGTGTCTATTCTCTGCTTACCAGTGGAGGACATCGATTCTGGACACAATATCATAAAGGAGATACCGATGTTAGGAGCAAAACAACAGTGGTGTCCTCGCTGCCAAAGACACGTACAAACAGAGCAGAAAC
>JAPPNJ010000105.1 GCA_028818705.1 Candidatus Poribacteria bacterium | reverse complement strand
ACTCCTCAAAATCGGCAATCCCGTCGGAAACATTTTTGATACCGTAAGCCTGAACACTGTCAACATCGCCCAAGAAGTAGCGGATGAGGTCAAAGACATGTGTCGTCTGCTCTACCATTTGCCCGCGGGATACCTCATACTTCCCCCACCAAGGATGGTTCGCACCCATCCTCGTCAGAAACCGTCCTATGCCCATCGTAAGTCTCTGATCGCCGACTAATTCCTTCGCTTTTGCCGTAATATCGCTATACCGCGCCATATAACCAACTTGATTGATAACGCCTGCGGAAGCAATCGCATCGCGGGCATGTTGAGCGGTTTCTAAATCTTGTGCAACGGGTTTGGCGACGAAGACTGCTGCACCTGACGCTGCTGCATCGGCAACCTGTGTCGTGTGTGCACCCGGTGGGATACAAGTAAACACGACATCGGGTTTCTCTTTCTGTAGCATCTCAGTGTGGTCGGTGTATGCCGTTGCATCTTCCTCAGCGGCGATAGCAGCAACGCGCTCAGCATTTATGTCACAGACTGCTGCAATGGGACGTTCGAGTTGTTTAAGACTTCGGCGGTAGTTGCCAGCAATACCACCAACACCGATAAAAGCGATCTTCAAATTCTGTTGATTCACTCGATTTTTCTCCTTGATTTCTAATGAATTGATAGGTCAACGGCGGATACTCAGATCAGTTCTCGGATCTTATCTCGAAAATAACAGAAACTCGGAGACGAGTTTTTGTTTACGTTCATATATGGAGTAATTTTCTGTGCCCATGCTGATTTTTCTCTCCCGATTACATACCAAGGCCTCTTGCTAAGGGCATTTGAGCTTCCAGCGAATATCGCATCAGCCAGAAGTTCCCATGTACCGCAGATGGAATCGTTTTGATAACTATTCAAGATATTGTCCTTGGCTTTCGGATAAGCTGCCTTAATCGCAAGAATATCACCAAGCAGCCATGCTTCTCCCTCTTCTATAGCAATGCAAAACCGTGTCTCTGGTCTGGGATTACAGGCATTCAGGACTCTGAAGAGTTCTTGACGAAAGGTCTTCAAACAGTTATTATCCAAATCGCACACCACAATTACGACCTTAGTAGGATCATTAGCATAACTTTTTCCGTACGCCCTAAGCTGCATGGGAAGTTGATTAAGCAAAAGATTTGTATTCGCGTTGGCAGGATTGGTTAGATTTTTCGGAATATGACCAATGCCTTGGTACGGACGCACTTTGAACTTATGTTGCTTACTGATAATTTTAGGTATTAGGATGTCAAGAACTTTCTTTCCAGATTGGTCTTCAACAAGTCTCTCAAAATGCATCCAATCACCTCGGATCCAGATAATCGCTATACCAGAGGCCACCCAAAGGCAGACCCTCTTCAACAAGATCATTCACAAGCGGATCTTCGCTTGCTCTACGGATTTGGGAAAACCCGTCTTTGCCTTTTTCCAGAATCCAGACCTCTTTCGGCTCTAAGGCATTAACAAAGTAGGGCTGGTGCGTCGTAATAAAAACCTGTGAACCGCCTTTGTGTCCAGTGGCGTGTTCGCGGAATTCATCGGCTAATGTCTCTAAAAGCTTATGATACAGACCGTTTTCTGGTTCTTCGATGCAGATGAAAGGAGGCGGGGTTGGATCTTCAAGGAGTAATAGATAGGCGAATACTTTAAGTGTTCCGTCAGACATTTGTTGGGCATAGAAGGGGTCTTTGAAGCCTTTTTCATTGAATCTGAGTAACAACCTATTATCTTCTGTTTCCTTGATATCAATTTTGTCTATACCGGGGATTTTATTGGCGATTTTTTTTAGAATCGCGTGGAAACGCTGCTTATGTTCACGCTCCATGAATTGCACAACATTACCAAGGTTGTCACCGTGGATATTGAGGTGTTCTTGAGAACCCGCAAGTGGCAAACTACGTGCAGCGTCCGGTGTGAAATAACTGAGATACCATCCTTCGATAAACCTGCGAAAAGCGGAAATTCGCGGGTGCTGCTTCAAGGCACCGAGTGTTGCTATACCAAGTTTTCGCGGGTCACTCAATTCAATAGCCTCTGTTTCAGCGGATTCCTTTGCTTTTATGGATTCGAGGAGATCAAAGAGGTTTAAGTGCTCGGGGTCTTCGTCGATCTGGTCTCCTAATTGTTCCCCTTTCCATGCCACACCACTACCGTTATAGAGCATTAAAAAAGAGAAGGGTTGACCGCGCTTCTGCCCCTTCCGTCTTTGGCGAAAGCGTTCTTGCAGGACATAGGGACGTCCATACTCATCTACAGCAATAGCAACTTGATATGTAATCGGCCTGGCGTTTCCGTGTTCTCTGTAGTACACGTCAAATTCAATCGGATCTGTTGCCCCTTGAGTCCGCATTTTATCGAAACCACCGCGCCCGCGTGCATCACAAGCTTCTTCAACATTATTGAATTTGAGTGCATCAGCAAGGAAACCGAAAGCATCGAATAGTGCACTCTTGCCGACCCCATTTTTTCCGATTACCGCTGTCATTGGCGTGAGTGCTTCTTCTCTCCTTCTGTCCCATAGACGCCCCAGTGTTACATCCTTAAGAACTCCGAAATTTCGCACCCTGAAGCCTTCTAATGTTGCCATTTTGCGATCTCCATTTTCATTCGTGCGGATATCAAAACAAGTTCTTAGTCATTGTAGCACATCTTGCGTTATTTTGGAAAGTGCAATTCTTCGATTGTGGTATAGAATAGAAAATCGCACTAAATGCTCAGGCCCTGCTTCCAGGCTGTGAAGGTTGATTTGAGAATCAGTTCTAATTATCTGCTGGAACTGCGGCACCTAACAGGTCGTCATCTGAAACGGTTTCAAACCGCGCCTCTGGATTTTTCAGCACCAAGCCGCGTAGGTCTGTCGTGATTGCATAAAGGGCGGGCATCACAAACAGCGTCATCGTGGTCGCCAGCGCAAGTCCAAAGATGATGGTATACGCCATCGGCATCCAGATAGGCGATTTTCCACCTAATCCGATTGCCATCGGAATGAGTCCGATAATTGTCGTCAGTGAGGTGAGGATAATCGGACGCAAGCGAACACTCCCACCTTTCAGAATCGCATACCATTTGTTATGACCGTTTTCTCGGTACTTGTTGATGAAGTCAATAAGTACAATGGAATCGTTGACCACAATCCCTGAGAGCGCGACGATACCAAACATGGCGACCATGCTAAGCGTTGCATTGGAAATAAGTAATCCGACCATGGCACCTATCATTCCAAATGGAACGGCGAACATAATAATGATCGGTTGGATAAACGACTTGAATTGCGCACCTAATACCACATAAATTAACAACAGCCCGACAATAAACAATTTCCACAACTCCGAAAAAGATTCTATAATCTCATCGAAAACGCCTCTAAAATCGAGTTGATACCCCGGATACAAAGATTCAATATCCGCGAATGCAGTCATTAATGCCTGAGTCGCTTTGAAAGGTGTTGTTTTTCCTCTATCGACGGAGGCATAAACCGTAATTGCCCGCTCGCCGTCGAAGCGGCGGATATCTGAGTATCCTTTTTCTTCTATTATTTCTGCGACATCTTTGAGCGGCACAATAGCACCCGTGGGTGTCGCGATTAATAGATTATTGAGCTCTACGAGATTTTGGAGGGTATCTTCCTCGTATTTGACAACCACATCAATCGCTTCGTCTGCTTCACGGTAAGTTGTCGCTTTAGCGCCTTCAATAGCGGTCCTGACGGTTTGGGCAATTTGAAATGTTGTTAACCCATATTGATGCGCTTTCTCTGGTTTCAGATATATACGGAGTTCAGATTTGCCGATACGAAAGTCGTCTTGAATATCGTAAACACCGTCCATCTGATGGAGTTCTTCTTTCAGCACGTCAGCAAGAGCTGTGAGTTGATTGAACCGGGGGCCCTTTACTTTCACTTCCACGTCTCGTCCTTGCGGCGGCCCCCCTTCTTGCGTGACAAAATTTAATTCCTCAATACCACTAATTGTTGCGGTTTCCTTCCGCAGGGCAGCGATGATTTCGTCCACACCTCGAGTGCGTTCCTGCTTCGGTGTCAGCTCAACAATAACCTCACCGAAATTGGAGCCATAGGTAACACCTTGTACGATTCCTGCATTGTATGTATGAATACCGATGTTACTAACAATTGCAGCAACTTCGGTTGATGGCAACGTTTTCGCAGCGGCTTCAATCTGGGTGACGATCTCTGATGTCTCCTGGATCCCGTAGGAGGGCGGCATTTCGGCTTGAACGAAAAATTGGGGGAAATCTTCACCGGGGAAGAGTTCCTTGTCAAGAATAAAAAATGCACCGACGCACGCAAAAATGCCAATCCAGAGAACACTCCCTACAAAAGCGTACCGATGTCGGATGGTTGTTTTCAGAATTCTGACATATCGGTTCCGAATGAAATCAAAAAATGTCGCAAACCACGCAAAGAAGCCGGTGATGCGGACACCTATAGTAAACGCATCGCGAGATCGAGTCCGGACACCCTCCAGTCTGCTGCGTCCTGTCTTGATTTTGGTTCTTCCCCACTCAGAGACGTGTGCAGGTAAAATTACAAAGACCTCAAAAAGAGAAGCAATCAACACCAGAATCGCCATGATTGGGACGACCCGCATGAACTGACCCGCAGTTCCAGACATAAACATCAGGGGCCCAAATGCGCAGATTGTTGTTAAACTCGCAGCTAAAACGGGCCAACCTACCTCTTGTGCACCCCGAATCGCGGCAACTTTCGGAGATTCGCCCGCCTCGGTGTGACGGTAAATGTTTTCTATGACCACAATCGCGTCGTCAACAACAATGCCGACGACTAAAATAAGTCCAAACAGGGAGACACCACTCAGCGAATAGCCCGCAATTGACATAAACCAGAAGGTCGCCATGAAAGCAACCGGTATGCCAAGGGCCGCGAACACAGCATTCCGCCACCCGATAAACAAGAGCAGCATCAGCACGACAAGCGCCAACCCAAATATCGCGTTCGTTTCCAAAATACCTAACCGTTCTTTTAAAATGACGGAATAGTCGTTAACCGCTGTTAATTCAGCATCTTCAGGGAGGTCGCTTTTCCGTTTTTCAACTAATTCCCGAAGCTGGGCAACTAACGCAATCGTGTTGCCTTCAGACTTTTTTTGTACACTCAGGCTAATGGAAGGTTTGCCGTTGGTTCGTGATAGCGTTCGGGCTTCTTCGTAGGTATCTGAGACTGTTGCAACGTCGCTAAGGCGGAGGGGAGTACCTGTCGGTTGAACGGCGATAATCGTTTCGCCGATAGTGTCTGGACTGACGAATTCGCCCATCGTGCGCACCATGAACTCTGTATTGCCGAGTTCCATGGTACCAGCCGGTAAATTCAAATTGCTCGCACCGAGTGCCGTAATGACTCCTGCAATCGGAAGTTGATACGCTTTCAACCGATCAGGGTTCACTTCAACCCAAATTTCTCTTTCGCGAAGCCCCGCTATTCGGACAGCCGCAATATTTTTGATGTCTAAGATTTCATCCTTTAAGTTTTCGGCGATATCCCGCATCTGGGACTCCGAAATATCTCCGCCCACAACAACGGTCAACATCGGAAAACCTGAGGAGACATCGAGTTCTAAAACTTGTGGATCCTCTAAAATTTCTTCTGGAAGCTCATTCACCTGTTCTACGGCAGTTCGGAGGTTTTCAAGCTCTTTATCGAACTCGCGATCACCCATCTCTTCAAAATCGACAGTGATGATAGATCTACCTTCCGAAGAGTTGGAAAGCAGTAAATTGATCTTATTAACGTTCTCTTCAATAGCGTCTTCAATAGGAGCAGTGACAAGTTTTTCAACCTCTTCTGGAGAGGCACCCGGATATAGTGTTGTGACAGTTGCCGTCTGTAATGCGATTTCTGGTGTGAGTTCCCGTGGTAGGTTTATCCATGCGTACACCCCGAAAGCAATAATAATAATCATTAGCAGGTTCGCTAAGACGGGGTTGTTTACAGACATTTTCGGAATGGACATGGCAGTAGCGTCTCTCCTTGTACTTTACGTTTCTTTAAGTGATTGTCAATCGGTTGTCTGTTATGAAATATGAAAACGCGTTGTAGGGGCAGTACTCGCACCACCCCGTTTGGGAGTTGCTGGTGTGTTACGCAAATTCCTGCAACAGGTAACTATTGGTTCGTTTTGAGATTACCCCATATTGTCGCTAATTTACCTTCTGAATCGACTGCGAAAGGTTTAATCCCGTCGCCGTCAATAGAGAGTGTATCCACAAGAAATGTAACCGTTTGACCGCCCCAATTGTTCATAAAACCGATACCGACCCGTTCTACATCAAACTTATGGTTCCACGTTTTCCCGCCAGAGAGCGTCCACTCATCTTTCTCATTCTCTCGGTAGTAACCCGAGAAAACATCGTCTTCTTTGACAATCTTAAGATGGAGCGGAACATCGAAACCGGTTTGGAAGTGTCCCTTGTCTTGCCAAGTGGCTTCGACCATACTCCCAATGAGCGTTTTTTGGGGTTGGTTGGCTTCACCACCAAATAAGAAACAGGCGTAGTTCAGATCGTCATCGCTATAAAGGAAGATGCCGATCCATGCATCTGCGGGTTTATCAGGTTCAGTGGTGAAAATCCCACTCACCGTTATATTTTTAGCAGCACTTTTTGGGACTTCTCGTTCGAGCATCGGTTTATCAGGAGTTGTGTGTCCCCAATTACCTGGGTTTGTCATTTGTAAGAAGCCGTCTTTGACTTCAAACGTCGTTTTCTTAGCATTATGGTCACGGAATTCCCAGCCTTCAGCGAGTTCATTGCCATCAAACGGGTCAGTCCATACATCGGCGGACACTACCCCTGCGAGACAAAACATCAGGATTCCGCATACGAGAATCGTCGTGTGCATGATAATCCTCCTATTGGTTTAAGACATCATAGCATGTTGCGTAATGTTATAGTTAACAAAAAACGGAGAGGACTTAACAAAAATATTGGAATTACAAAGTGACGTATACCCTTTTCGCATCTTATCTCCTTTATCTACTTTTAACCTGATAGGTTACGGTGATTAGATTCTGACAGGTTGTGTAGACTATTACAATTATAGCATGTTATCAGCTGGGTTCGCAAATAGAAATAATAACCATGTTTGTTAGATTTGAATTGGACATTCGATTGAAATTGTGGTAGTCTAATATAAAGTCGTGAATTAAGAATTATGTCTCTAAAGGAATACACTATGCACCAGAAAGAACAACTTATTGCTGACCTCTCTGCACTCCTCGGTCCTAAAAATGTCTTAACGGATGCGACTGCGCTGGCTGTATATGAATGTGATGCTGCACCTTCTTTTAAGGCAATGCCGGATACAGTCGTCTTCGCGGATACAGCGCAACAGGTGTCGGATATTGTAAAGTTGGCGAACAAGTACGACGCTCCGTTTATTGCGCGCGGTGGTGGGACAGGTTTAAGCGGCGGTATGCTCTCTGTTCAAGGTGGGATTATCATCGCTCTGAATCGGATGGATCGTATTTTAGAGATAGACCTTGAAAATGAACGCGCAGTCGTTGAACCGGGAGTCGTGAATCTATTGTTGACACAAGCTGTACAAAACCAGGGGTATCACTACGCCCCCGATCCCTCAAGTCAGAAGGCGTGCACGATAGGCGGGAATATCGCCGAAAATTCCGGCGGACCGCATACCTTGAAATACGGTGTCACGTCTGACCACGTGCTCGGATTAGAAGTTGTTTTACCTGATGGTGAGATTATTGAATTGGGTGGAACCGTTGAAGAAACACCCGGCTACGACCTACGTGGCGTGATGATCGGTTCTGAAGGCACATTCGGCATCGTGACGAAAGCCGTCGTTCGTCTCACCCGCAATCCACAAGCGTACCAGACTGCACTTGCTGTCTTTGAAACGATGGATGATGCTTCAAATGCTGTTTCAACGATTATCGGGGAAGGGATTATCCCGGCTGCACTCGAAATGATGGATAGCCTCGTTATCCGTGCTTTGGAGGAAGCTTTCCAATTCGGTTTCCCACTTGACGCTGAAGCTATTTTAATTGTGGAACTTGATGGTATTAAAGCGGGTATGCAGAACCAAACCGATCAAATTTTAGAAATCTTTAAGCAGCACAATGCACGGAAAGTGGATTACGCCAAGGATGAGGCAGAACGACAGCAGCTTTGGAAAGCGCGAAAAAGTGCGTTCGGTTCATTCGGACGACTCGCGCCAAACTATATCACCCAAGATGGGGTCGTGCCACGGACGACGCTGCCGAAAGTGCTACGGCGGATCTCTGAAATCTCCGAGAAGTATCAGATTCCGATTGCAAATGTCTTTCACGCAGGCGATGGCAATATCCATCCCATTGTCCTCTTTAATGAACGCGATGCCGACCAGTGCGAGCGAGTGGAGCATGTTAACATGGAGATCCTTTCCGTCTGTGCTGAAGTCGGTGGCACAATCACAGGGGAGCACGGCATCGGCGTTGAAAAAATGGACTATATGCCGCTGATTTTCAGTCCTGCCGATTTACAGGTGATGGCGACGGTCAAAGAAATTTTTAATCCCACAGGTCTCTGCAATCCTGGCAAGATTTTTCCGACTGCTGAATCCTATGCAAAGTTAGGTTTACAACCTGAACCAGTGAGGAGCTGCTAAGTGAAAACCTATTCTAAAGATGATGTTATCAATGCTATTCGAGACTTGCTACAGAACGTGACCGAAGTGGAATCTATTGAACATGTGGCGGACAGCGAGTTTTCTATTCGCATCATTATTGGTAAGACAGACATCCTACCTGTTATTCCGACCCATAGTTACGAGCGATTTATTGACACTTTTGCCTCTGCTTTAGGACATAAGTTTAATTCTACAGGTAGTATCTCAAGCACTGGAGACAAAGTGGAATACCTTGATAGCAAATCAGGAGAGTACTGGACAAGACAAATTAACGTCAGTCTTGACCAGATTAATGTGGAAGGGTAGGGTAGTGATGAAGACAGAGATAATAATTGCCTTACTTGCAGCAGGAGTACCTATATTACTCGCTGTAGTAGGAGGCATAATATGGATTGTTCGAGAGTTCGGAAAAGTTAATTCACGGTTGTCCTTGCTTGAGCGGAGTGTAAAACGCTTGGAAGATTCACCTATCTATCAAGCACCTATTCAACCTGGACAGATTGAAAATATCGAAGGATTTGAGATACAAATTGGTATCAAGAAATCTGAAACGTAAACGTTTGCAATTGTGCTAAAGAAAGAGAAATACATGGAAAATTCAAGTGCACTGCAGGATGAACTTAAGCATATAGTTGGAGAATCTGGGATCCTGCCAGAGGCACAAATTGCCGCTTACATGTTTGACGGACATGTTCCACAGGCAGTCGTTTTGCCGGCATCTGTTCAAGAGATACAAGAGGTACTCCAGTTTGCGTCAAAACAGGACTTATCGGTTATGCCCGCGGGGGCAGGCACGAAACTCGGCATCGGGAACCTGCCACAGAAGGTAGATATTGTGCTGGCGACAACTCGTCTAAATAGTGTGGTAGAATATGAACCCGCGGATCTCACCGTCACTGTGGAAGCGGGTATCCGTTTAGCTGCCTTGCAAGCCGTGTTGGCACAACATCGACAGTATCTTGCGTTGGATCCGCCCTATACGGATCGATGCACCCTCGGTGGAATTGTCGCGACAAATGCGAGTGGTTCGCTCCGGCTTCGACACGGAGCTGCCCGAAACCAAGTCTTGGGCTTGCAAGTCGTTCACGCGAACGGGACTGTCGTCAAGAGCGGTGGTAAAGTGGTGAAAAATGTTGCAGGTTACGATCTTAACAAACTCTATATTGGTGCTTTTGGAACGCTCGGCATCATCACCGAAGTAACACTCAAGTTGTCACCAATACCAGCGCATGAGGCGATACTTGTAGCAGATTTTCAGAACGTTCAAGGGGGGATTGACACCGGCTTAAGCATTATCGGTTCCCAGATACTCCCGATGTTTGTAAATCTATCCATAAATTCTGATTTTGTGGGTACAGCAACGGATAATGCTACGGATGCGAAAAGACCGACACTGGTCGTCGGGTTCGGTGGGGATCCCGAAACCGTGGCATGGCAATTGACGGAGTGTCGAGGAATTATGGAACAAAACCGGGCATTGGGTGTCACAAGTACTGAAGGCGAATCGCGAGCGCGCCTTCAAAAAGCTATTCGGGAATTTCCCGCAACGGATACGGATACCAAGAGCATAGTAATTGCCAAGTTAAACCTGAAACGCACGGGGATCGCCGAATTTGCTGCACAAGTTATGGACGTAAGTTGGGCGCGTGATGTCCAGGTAATGGCGCTCCTTGGAAGTGGCATATTGTATCTTTCTATGCCTGTTACGTCGGATACTGATTTCGAGGGGCTTGCGAATACGCTAACGCAGCTGCGTCAATCTGCAACAGAAGCGCGTGGAAACCTTATCGTAGAAGCCGCACCACCTGAAATTAAACAGCATATTGACGTTTGGGGGGCCGTCGGAGACACACTCGGTTTAATGAAACAGGTTAAAAATAGGTTTGATGCGGGGAGTTTGTTGAACCCAGGGAGGTTTGTCTCTGGTATTTAGTTTTGTTCTGTTTTTTGTTGAAGATTCACGATTGCTCACCCCAAAAATATCGGGCAAGCGACGGATTGCCCATTTGATCGAGACGTAGGCACACATTGCAAGCCTATGTTGTGCTTTTGTTAAGCGAATTTTGGCTTGCCAGCTGCGCCAAAAGGGGGATAACATGAAAGAAAAAAGATGGAGGATTCTGTGGATTGATAATCAAATAAATGGTGAAGAGCAATCTGGTGGACGACCTAACGATTCATATCCTGAAAAACAGAAAGGTATAACACCAAAACCGTACGTTCGTTTTTTGGAGTATGAAGGATACGATGTATCCTTAGCGGACACCAGTGCTGAAGGCATTGCTTTACTTGCGGGCGAGACATATCACGCGGTGCTATTGAATTATGATGCAGCGATGATAGAGGATAATTTGCTTGCACGTATCCGAGATGTGGATGCACATATTCCGATCATGCTCCTAACGCATGAGAATCGACAGGAAGTCATGCAGCAAGCAAGCCTTTATAATGTTGGCAATATCTTCATGATACCAGAGAACGCTCAGGTCGAAGCTGCTTCAAAACAGTTAGCCTGCTCACTTGCATTTTTGCTTGAAAAACAGGGCGTTCGGGAAGCATATACGCCGCAAGCATACGTCCAAAACTTTAACCGGACAACCGTTGCTGGTGGGAAAATACGAGGGCGCGATGCCGATGGTGATTGGCAAACATGGATAGATACTTACGTGCGCCTCGTTGAATGGGATTTACGGCTTGATACGCTCCATAATGTTGACGAACTTAAAACGATCCATGAAATGGAGAAACGTGAGGCAAACGCCGCATTTGGGAACTATATTCAGGAGAACTATAAGCACTGGCTGGTCGGTAAAGCGTCGCCGACCTTGTCCGTAGATGTCTTTTACAGATATGTCATCCCTGAAATTCAGGCAGGGAAACAGGTGCTATTTATCGTTATGGATTGTATGCGGCTGGACCATTGGCTAAAAATTGAGCCGTTGCTTTATCCACTCTTTGACATAAAGACGGATTATTATTATGCCATTGTGCCGACGGCGACACGCTATGCCCGGAACGCGATTTTTAGCGGGTTGTTTCCACTTGAACTCGCCGAAAGATATCCAGACCTGTACGCGGAACCAGATAACACACACACGAGCATCAATCGCTATGAGAAACAACTCCTGCGCTTGCAATTTGAGCGGCACGGCATATCTCTCAAACCGCCTCCGCATTACTTCAAAATTTTTGATGTACGTGGGGAGATGCAATACCTGCATTGGCTGAGCATCGCAGATAGGATTAGTTTGTCAGCACTTGTTGTCGATTTCTTGGATATGCTGACCCATACACGGTATGAGGTGGACCTGCTGCGGCAGCTGATTCCAGATGAAGCGGCATTCCGGACGCTCGTTCACGCTTGGTTTCAGCATTCGCGGCTCTATGAAATATTCAGGATTGCTGCTGAACGCGATATAACTGTCATCTTAACCTCTGACCACGGTTCGTTACTTTGTCAAAATGCTGCGAAGATTTCAAGCCAAGCCGAACTCACTACCGGGCTTCGGTTTAAAGAGGGCAGAAACATCTCGTGTACACCTGAGACGGGGTGGATTATAAAAGACCCAAAGGCGTATCGCTTACCCGGCGAATCGACACGGATGAACTATGTGCTCGCTAAAGAAGACTACTATTTTGTTTATGATCGGCAGTTCAGCGTTTATAAGGAAATATTCCAGGGCAGCTTCCAACACGGTGGCGTTTCACTTGAAGAGATGATTCTGCCATGCGTTGTGCTTGAACCGAGATAGTTGAGGAGGATTTACGTATGTTGAAGACCGGCAAACGTCATCTATATCTATTCTGGGGCCTGCTAACGCTTATTGCGCTAATTTTCCCGGTTCGCACGCAAGCACAGTTCGCAGATTTCGGGCTTAGTGAAAAAGCACCTGTCGAGAAACTCGCCGCGAAAGGATACCTCTCACTTGACAAGGTACAACCCGGGAGTCAATTCGAGATTGCTGTCGTTGTAGAGATTGCCAAAGGATGGCACGTCAACGCCAATCCAGCGAAGGAAGGATTGATAGCAACTGAGGTAACCCTACCTGAAGTGGCGGACCTCGTTTTTGGGGAGGTCGTATATCCCGCGGGTGATGTGCTGAAACTCGGATCCATCGGAGAAGCCCCCGTCTATCACGATACCATCACCATCGGTATCCAAGCCGACTTAAGCCAGACGGCTCCAATTGGATCCAGTGCGTTGGATTTTCAACTCCAGTATCAGGCGTGTGATGATGCGCAGTGTCTGTTACCTGAAACCCTCAATTTTTCAGTACCTATTGAAATTGTCGGTATAGAGGGGACGGTTCAACGTATGAATGAAGCAATCTTCGCTGATATTGAATTCGGGGCACCGCTGGGGACTACCGGCGACGAAGGGAGTCTCCAGCGCGCCCTCTCCGGTGGACAGGTCTGGCTGGCGTTTTTACTCGTGTTTGCTGGTGGGATATTGACTAGCCTGACCCCATGTGTTTACCCCCTTATACCGATTACCGTTTCCATTTTCGGTGCCAACGAGTCTGCCGGTCTATTCAAATCTTTTCTACTCTCTGTTGTGTATGTCATCGGTATTGTTGTTATGTATTCAATTTTGGGCGTGGCCGTTGCTTCAACGGGAGCGGTCTTCGGTCAGATAATGGCGAACCCGTGGGTTGTCGGTTTCATCAGTTTAATTCTCGTTACCCTTGGACTCTCAATGTTTGGTGTTTTTGAAATTCGGTTACCGTCCGCAGTGCAGAACCGGCTGAACACCGTTGGCGGTGCCGGATTTGCCGGCGCATTTGCCATGGGAACGGTCGCCGGCGTGATCGCAGCACCTTGCACAGGACCAGCGTTAGCGGTAGTGCTAACGTATATAGCAACAACGGGGAGCCTGTTCCTCGGATTCTGGCTTATGTTCACTTATGCGCTCGGAATGGGGCTGCTTTTTATCGGTATTGGCACGTTCTCTGGCTTACTCTCGGCACTGCCACGTTCAGGCGGTTGGATGTATATCTTGGAAAACATCTTCGGCATCGCTATTATTACGATGGCACTCTATTTTCTTAAAGACGTGTTTCCGGTGTTGCAGAATTTCCTCCAGAATTCGCTGCCGTTTTTTGCTATCGCTGGCGGTTTAGTGCTTATCGGTTTATGCCTCGGTAAGTTAACGCAACGTTTTAGGGGTATCCCCGCACGTGTGAAATTCCAGAAAGCGTGCGGCCTCTTGTTGGCAGTAATTGGTGCCTATATGTTTGTGGGCGGTATTCAACAACCTGCCGGACCGCAACTGAATTGGGTTTACGACGAAGCAGAAGGATTTGAAATCGCTAAGCGCGAAAATAGACTGGTGATGCTCGATTTTTATGCCTCTTGGTGTGCCGCGTGTAATGAACTCGATCACCAGACATACTCGGATCCTGCTGTCGCGGCGAGACTTGAGGACTATGTTAACGTCAAACTTGATTTCACCCGCACCTCCGAAATAACGAAGGCACTCACCGAGAAGTATCAAATCCCCGGATTACCGGTCGTCATTTTCTTGAATGCTGAGCGCACCGTTCTTAAGCGATTTACTGGGTTTGTTAATGCTGAGGATATGCTCAGCATTCTTGACGAAATTGAGAACAATGCACAGTAATGTGTCGTTTCAGTCGTTGAATTGAAACGGCTGTACAATAGTTTCGTATTTCAGCTCAAGGCAAAGGAGTTCGTATGTCATCCAACGCAAAATCCCTATTTTCCTTACGCAGTTGGCTCATTTATGCAGAGGTGCTGGCGGTAGTCGGCTTTGTTGTGCTTGCAGCACTCTATATTCGGCGAGGGAGTGCCGAACCCGAAGCGCCACCTGTATCACAGGTGGGTGCCTTCATTGAGAAAGCAGACACGTTTTTCGCGCAGGAGGATCTCATCGACGCTGCGCTCCTCTATTGGCGGGCGTTACAAGCGTTAGAAACTGCTGATCAGGAACAGAGTTTCTCGGTAAACGGGGTGTCTCAGACAAGCGCAGAAGTCGGTTTGCATGCGAATCTCCGCATTGTGGAAATCTATTCACAGAGCGGTTGGGCAAAAGATGCGAAGGCGCGCTTGGAGCATGCAGCCCGTATTCAACCGGATCATCCTGATGTGCGTCTTTTACGTGGTAAGCTGATTCGCGATGAAGGTATAGATGATGAATTGTTGGCACAAGCCACGAACGAATTCCTCGCCGTGCTTGAAAATGATCCGAGCAACGCTGAAGCACACTATCTCCTCGGTATCCTCTATCAAGGGAACAGACAGTTTAAACAAGCCGTTGACCACTACAGAAAAGCGATTGAGAGCGATCCAGAGTTTCGGGATGTTGCGTCCGAGAAAGCACCTATCGGCATTCTTGCCCGCCTTCAGCTATCGAGGACATACAGCAAAATGCTTCAAAGCTATCAATTCTTGGACAGAGAATTCACCGATGAAGATTTGGCTGAGGTGAGCCGACTTGAGTCGGAGTCGATTCTCCTACTGGAGCAAGCAGTGGCAAAGCGTCCTGAGATGGACGAAATCATTGTGGACCTTGTGCGTTTGTACTTTGCGCGTGCAGCTGCGCTTGGGCGCGAAGATATTGAAACACGTCAGTACGCAGATGCGCTTCAGGTTTACGAACGCATTGTAGCACTCGATCCGCAAGAGGTTCGCGCGTGGGAGCGGATGGCCGAAATTTATGGTAGTTTTCTTGGCGATAAAGCAAAGGCACTTGAGATGTACCGGAAGGTATACGAGATTGAATCGCACCCGACTGTCTTAGCGAATATCAAATCGCTTGAAGAGGATATTGCTGCTGAATCGGAATTGGAAGAGTAACGACAATACCTTCGCCAAAAATCGTAGGGGCGAGGTCTCCTCGCCCAGCTAACAACACGGTTTCCGATGCATCAACACTCACATCCTTACAAGGATGCAGATCCCTGAACATCGGGCGGGGAAACCCTGAAGAAATACCCAAGCCAAAACCCCCTACGCAACTCTGCCAGGATGCCTATTTAAAAATACTTCCGCAAAGCCGTGAACGTATTTTTATTTACCATATCCTGCAACATCACGGGGCAATGGGGTGTATTCACGACACATCTATCCAATTCAAATGCAGATAATTGACGAAAGTATTGCTACAAAAGAGCGAACAGGAAACTAACAACCTATTCTACGATGAAGAATCGTCAATTTTTGGCGGAGGTATTGCGATGGTCGTTTTACGTTTTAATAACCTATCGATTTTCCGCTGAGTCTTCTTCGGAAGGGAATTTGTTAAGTGCTGAACTTTTTTGTGATTCTTTCTGTAAGAGGCTTTGGCAATCTCAAGTGCAAACGGCAGATATTTCAACAGACGGCTTAACTTTCGACCTATCTTCTTCGGCAAACGCGAAACAGTCATTGCGATGCTATCACTCACCTGTTTAGCTGGTGCTGAGGCACGCTCGTTTAGATTCTCAATAATATCTCTGATTTCTCGGCGATGCTTGTACAGGAGTTTAGCAATTTCAATTGCCAGCGGCAGAAATGCTAAGAATCCAGGCATCAATCTTTGAACCTTCTTCGGTAAATGAGGGAGTATAACCTTTAATGCGTCTAGGAGTGGATGCATCAATTTTTGAACCCCCTTTGGTAAATCAGGGAATATAGTTTTTAATGCATTCTCTATGGTCTTTAATATATCCTTTATGGTGTGGTTATTAACCATAGGTATAATCTCACGTTTTCAAACGAATGGGGTAAGCGTAAGAAACGAATCCAGTGTTGTTAACTTGTTCATATCGGGAAAGTAGAAGAGCCGATGAGAGGATTTGAACCTCCGACCTACTGATTACGAATCAGTTGCTCTT
>JAPPNJ010000059.1 GCA_028818705.1 Candidatus Poribacteria bacterium | reverse complement strand
CTCAGTCTTGGTAAACTGAAACAACTCGCCCGAGACGATGCCTCCGCACTCGTGCGAGAGGGTGCTAAAACAGCAGTTGAACAGATCGAATCACGGCACTTGCCTTAGATACACACCCGTCACTCTTTAACAACACATTGGAGGATTTGTCCAACAGGGACACATTATAAACGATGGAAAAAATTCGACTCGGTTATATCGGATGTGGATTCATGGCACAGAAGGTCCACATCCCAAATTTTGCGAGTATACCCGACTGTGAACTCATCGGACTCGCGGAAGTGCGCTCTGAACTCGGGCAAAAAGTCCAAAGTCGTTTCGGTATCCCCCAACTTTATCGTGACCACCATGAACTTGCACAAAACGCCGATATCGAGGCAGTGGCGGTATCTGCTGACTTCGCTTTACAAGGTGAAATCGCGAAAGATCTGCTCTCAGCAGGTAAGCACGTCTTCATGGAGAAGCCAATGGCTGTCTCCGTTGAACAAGCCGAGGCTATTGTGGCGGCATCAAAAAAGTCTGGTAAAAAATTGATGGTAGGCTACATGAAACGATACGATGCCGGCAACGAGATCGTCCAATCAAAAGTTGCACAATTCCGAGAAACAGGGGAACTCGGTCGCTTGACCTACGCCAGAAACCACGGTTTCGGTGGAGATTGGGTCTGCAACCTTGATACCCACATGGACAGCACTCCCGAAACTAAGCCCGCTGCCCCCGTTAAAACCCCAGAATGGATACCTGAGCGCTGGAAACGCTCGTACCTCGGATACCTCCAACAATACACTCACAACATCAATCTGATGCGTTTCTTTCTTGATGCTGGGGATAAGGTCACCGTCAAAGCCGTCGATTTAGACGAGAACGGATATTCAGGCATTGTTATCTTTGATATGGACGGGATCCGTGTAACGTTAGAAACTGGGCATGTCTCACACTATCGTTGGGATGAGCACAGCCAAATCTATTTTGAAAATGGGTGGGTTCACACTTGGGCACCGCCATTGCTTTTGAAGAATACCCCCGCAGAGGTCGAAATCTACCGTGCCGGGGAAGAACAGGAAATCACCCGCGCGATTCCGAGACCGAGTTGGACATGGGCATACCACAGGGAAGCGGAATACTTTGTCGCGAATGTTCGTAACAATGAACCTTTCCGCTCTTCAGCCGAAGATACACTCACGGATGTGAGGCTTTTTGAAGACATCTACCGAATCTTTGTTGGACAGCAAAAGTAGTTGTCAGTTACCAGAGGACTCACAACTACTTTCGCAGTAAAATCTCGGTGCCGTTAATGTCTATCGCGAGTTCGTAGTTTGCCTGCAAATATACTGCAATTAGCGGATGTCGCTCCTCAACAGGAATATCATCAACGGCATCAAACCACCCTCCCGTTTTGAAGAGTACCAAACGTGTTTCGTCCTGTTCAAGGGCTGAAATAATTTCTCGCTGCATCGCAGGCGTTGAAGCGTACGAAACCTGATGAAATCTGGTGACGCTCGGCCGGTTCGCAAAGAAATAGTAAGCACCTTGACTCGTAAAATCGAAAATCTTTTCGTTCTCTGCCGTGTTTTCTTTGATATAAGCGACTACCTTTTGAACCTGTTCGACCTGATCGTTCGGGATGTCAAGGCGTCCAGCGCGTGTTAATTCTTCTGGGACGGGACGTTGCCTGAAGGGATTCTGACGTAGCTGCTGCCACTTCTCACCAAAACCTGCCAAGGGCTGGTGGGCTTCCCCAACATACCAACAGAACATCGCAGTCGGAATCAGCACCCACACCGTCTTCAACGCGCGGTCCCAATTCCCCCCACCCGTTAGAGACGATAGGAAAGCACGGAACATCCCGAAGATGCCCTTCTCTAATAGAAACAGGCAGAGTAACCATAAGAAAGTCGCACCATAAATCAGATGCCCACTATCCGAACGCCCCAGCGCGGTTCGGAAAAAGGCGATACCGCCCAGTAATAGCAGCAAGAGTTTCATAGCGTCGGACTCTGAATGCGTATCACATAAGCGTCGATATGTTAGGTACGCAGCGACAATCAGAAAAACAGCGATTGGCAAGTACCATCGAAATCCTTCACTGAACACGAAAGCATGCCATCCCTGCGTTGGCAATAGGGCAATTGTTTCCGATAAAGATGGAAAAGCGAGTCCCCACGTTTCGAGTTGATAGCGACATTGGATATAGGTATTCCAGAGGACATCGTCTAAGGCACCGTGGGCGAGAAAATAGACGCTGACTGGTAGAAAACCTAACAGCATTCCACAACTATAACTGACTAAGGACAAAAAGCGTTTACGCACTGATATTTCGCTTTGAAGGAAGGCATACATAAACAGAAACAGTCCCACAGCGGCTAATGTATAAAGCCCGATTTCAGTGCTGTACCAGAATGCCAGACTCGCGAAAAGCCCAGCGAAGAGGAGCCGCCATGAAAATGTTCTGCTTGTTGGTGCGTTTTGGGAGCGCGTAAGAAAATTCGCAACGAAGGTAAAACTGATTAAACCGAGGCTATGTCGAGGGGATACCCAGAATTCCGTTCCAGAGGCTATAAGCACACAGATAAAGGCAGTAAAAAATCCACCACAGAATACTTGCAAACCGAGTAGATAGAGCGCGACATAACCGAGCGGGTTCAATATGCTCTCCATGGAACGCAGCCCCAGCAAAGTTGGCTCAAAAAGCTGACCGCTAATCCATGCCAAGTAGGCGTTTTGGAAGACGCCGTGCTGAATATAGATGTCCCGAAACGGCACCCCACCGCGTAACATCTCATCGAGAGGCGCGAGCCTTTCTCCCTCGTGGAATAGATCGATCTCTTTGTGAATATCAGCTGAATAAGTAAGGAGATAGATAGAAATCGGAAAAACAACGTACACAAATCCAATCCACCAAATCCTTGCGAGCCTATAACTGCCAGCATGGATTTCTCTATCTTCTTCGCTTGTGACGCTTCCAACCTCATCTGCGCTACCATCAGCACGAACCTCTGAATTCCACAACGTAGGGAAGTAATGCTTGGATAGCAGCGCGAATTTGAGTAAAACGGATAAACCAATCGGTAGAAGTAAACCTATCAGTATCTGCTGCCCGGTGTGGTAAACTTGTATCCAACAGAGCCACAATGGAATGGATGCCAACGCATTCGATTTCAGTACACGCTGTATCGGTTGTGCAGTTACCTTAGCGCACCAGTGTGAATAGATACACCATCCGAGCCAATACAGCCAAATTACTGTCGGAACGCCAAGCAGTGCCAACAGATAGTAAAAGTATTCTTGCCGTTTCGGATACGCGTTAACACTGAGCCATCCGACTACGCCGGCGTTTGAATGGTATTCAAAAACAAGGGTCTTGCTAAGGGTTATGCCCAAAGCAATTGCGAGAGAGGCAGCAGAGAAAGTGATGAGTCCAATATAGGATCGGAGGGTAGAGGCTTTGAGAACACGCATGTCCGGCATAAATTGCTGAAGATAAGCTGGCAAGCGTTGCATGGTTCTCGCCTCTTTTTAGAGAAGGCTTTTGATATTAAGTTGCTGCAAGGGGCACGTCGACAAAATCTCTGGTTGTTTCATCCCATGCGAAAGCCCTCACGGCGCGTATTTCAGTGTCATAAACGGAGATAACCAGATACGTGGTACTCGGATGGAGAGGCTCGTCCCACATCATCGCGTCTGATTTATCTTTTTCGGAGAAGTAAGCCTCGTGATTCGGGTGTGAGTGGTAAAAAACCTTAAGCTGCCGATGCTGCGTTTCTGTCTCTTTGTGAATAGCGATTAAATCATCAGGATGGATGATATACGCCGTGCGTGCATCGCGCGGATATGTATCAGGGTCTTCCTGATGGAGTTGGTTCTGTATATTTCGGCACTTCCGGACGAATTCTTGTGTTTCATCACTCAGAATGGCACCACAGCATTCATCGGGAAATTCCGATTTTGCATGGTTATAAATCTCGCTGAGGGTTTCTGGTTGCAAAGTTAACATCGGAAAGGAGTACGCCATCAGCTGTCAGAAAGAAACGTCAATAATCCTTCTAACAGCCGACGACCAATAGCCATTAAGACAAGTTTTTTCCACCAGCGATCGCGGGAATAATGGAGATCTCAGCACCATCTGTGACAGCAGTGGCTTTCCCATCAAGGAAACGGATGTCTTCATCATTGAGATAGATGTTTACAAACCGACGGATATTTCCACCTTCATCACAGAGACGTTCTTTCATTCCCGGATAACTCGCCTCAAGATTGTCAATGATGCCTTCAATATTGGCACCTTCTGTCTCGACTTCTGCCAAGTTTTGTGTCAAGCGTCTCAGCGGCGTTGGAATACGAACTGTTACAGACATGGAATAAATTTTCTCCTTTTTTGTATTGACCGTATTAATGCGAATATTAAGATTCGCCTTACTTCACGGATTAGGGCATACACGAGATTGAAAATCGCACCGACAGTACCCTAACCAAGTTTCCATTAAATTGAGTAGTGTAATCCACACTCTTTGTCGTTTTCTGTTGTAGGTGCTGCGTTCTGCCAACGCCACCGTCCGGCGCGTTTCGGTTCTCCGGGCTTTATAGGCGTTGTGCAAATAATACAACCGAGCGATTCATAATGGTGTCCATCGGCATCGGCTGCAAGCAACGGGTTCACTGGAATATCATTATCTCGGACAAACTGCCATACCTCATCAGTTGTCCACTGAAAGAGTGGATTGACCTTCAGGACGGGATGTGTTGTTGATGATATGATTTCTGCTTTACGGAGTTGCTGTCTCGCGTCGGACTGATCGCGACGTAAACCTGTTATCCAGACATCCAACGTCTCCAGAAGTTGTTGCATCGGACGGACTTTCCGGACGTTACAGCAAAATTCCTGCTTCGCTTTACTGTCAAAAAATAGATATTCGCCGTGCTCCGTAACCATCTGCTGGACTTCCTGCGGATCGGGTTGAATCTGTTCAATCTGAATGCCGTAGCGCGATTCCACCTTCTCAAAGAAGGCATAGGTCTCCGGGAAAAGTCGCAGTGTGTCAAGTGTGCAGACGCGGAACGGCAACTGGTTCTCAGCAGCCAAGTGAATCAAGATCATACCTGAAAGTTGTCCACTTGTAACGATTGCAGCACGTTCTTTGAATCGCTTAAAGAGAGAAAAAAGAATTTCTTGAGGCGTCTCTGTCAATACAATCTCTTGGCAGAGTGTGTTATCTACTGACGGGTTCAATTTTTGGCTAATTGGCTTCGCGGTCATTGCTAATGCCTCTTAAAACATAGAAAACCGTGTTAGTATTTGTCCTTGTATTACATGCCGAAGTATGGCGCATAACCTTCTCACAGTTGGTAAGGTTATGGGAGCATCTCCACAATGTCCGATTCGACTTCAAAATAACGACTCAAACTGAAATAACGTTCGCCGGTGTCCGGGAGAATCGTCACAACGGTTTTATCCGGTCCTTGCGCCTTGGCAATTTGTAATGCTGCATAAACATTCGCACCCGACGACATTCCGACCAACAACCCTTCTGTTGTTGAAATTGACTTCATTGTTTGGTAAGCGACCTCTTCAGGAACGGCGATAACCTCATCAAGGACTTCTACGTTGAGGACTTCAGGAACCATCCCGGCACCGAGTCCATCAATCCGTGTCGGTCCGGGCGGACCGCCGGAAAGCACTGCTGAAACTTTCGGTTCTACCGCAACTACTTTTACATTGGGACACGCCGTCTTCAGAACTTCCCCAACGCCTGTCAACGTGCCGCCTGTTCCTACACCTGTAACAAAAAAATCGATGTCACTGCCGACTGCCTTAAGAATTTCAACAGCAGTGGTTCGGCGATGAATCTCTGGATTTGCAGGATTCGTGAATTGGTTCGGCATATAGTGCCTCGGATGCTGTCTGACAATCTCTTCCGCCTCCCAGATCGCACTTGCCATGCCGCCGTGTTCGGGTGTTAGTACAATTCTCGCACCGAACGCAGATAGAAGTTCATATTTTTCACGGCTCACATTTTCCGGCATCGTCAAAACTACAGAATAGCCTCGCGCGATTCCGACAATCGAAAGCCCTAAACCGGTGTTACCCGCTGTAGGTTCAACGATCGTATCCCCTTTTCTGAGGATACCTCGCTCTTCAGCATCAATTATCATCGCATAACTGATCCGGTCTTTTATGCTACCGCCGGGGTTATAAGCCTCTAATTTCGCGAAGATAGTCGCATCGTCCTCACCGGGCAAGCCGTTCAGACGAACCATTGGCGTATTTCCGATGAGGTCTGTTAGGTTTTTGGCGATTCTCATCTGCTCGTTACAATCAGCGGGTGCTCACCGCTATGGCGAATATATCGTTGCTCAGCACGCTTAATTATAGCATATATACGTTGAAAAGTCAAATTCTGCATAGCAACGGAAAGTGAACACGGACGGCTTAAAGCGAATAGAATTCCGAAGCATTTTCATAGAAAAGCCTGCTTTTTTCGGTATCCGAAGCATCGCCAACAGCCCATAAAAGTGCCTCTATCCAGTCCTGATAGGTAGCCGCCAAGGTGCAGACGGGCCAGTCACTCCCAAACATCAGCCGCTCATAACCAAACGCCTCAACAAGATGCAGGATATATGGCTTCAGTTCCTCACGCGTCCAGTTTTCACTCGCCGTTGTCACAATCCCCGATACCTTGCAGTGAACGTTTTCAAATGAGGCAAGTTCCCGCATGTGGGTTGCCCACGGCTCAAATTGTCCGCCTTTTATATCGGGTCCACCACAGTGATTGACGGCATGTCGGAGATTCGGCGTCGCTTTTACCAGTGTGATCGCAGCGGGAAGTTGCGCATGATTCGCGCAGAGCTCAAAAGAGAGGTTGAACTTTGCCAGCAATTTCACACCGTTAATCAGTTCAGGCGTGGCATAGAACTGTGGGTCGGGATGATGCCATGCCATCCGACGGACACCGACAACAAGCGGGAATTCAGCGAGCTGCTCAAGTATCGCCTCGGCGTTTGGCTTCTCAAGAGGTGCCGCCGCTGCTATTGACCCGATCATGCCGTCTGTTTCTGAGATCTGTGTCAACCACTCGACTTCTTTAACAACATCTGCTTCAGCTGGATCGCCTTCAACGTGAACGGATTTAACGACATTAAGGTCCCCAATCGCTTCGCGATAGTTTTGCGCCGTGTACCGCTTTCCTAACAGATCAAACCCTTCCAGCCAAGGATATTCCAAGTTCGCGGTGTCCCAGAGGTGTTGGTGTGTATCAATAATTTTTAACATCTATTCTCCTCATCGCCTACCAGTTAAATACGTGCCTGTCTTTCAGTATAGCAAACCGTAAAAATAGAGTCAAATTCGCTGGAGGAAGAGAAACGGATAAATATAGATTAAAAACAATCAACAGTGATATAATTCCAGCATAGGTGATTGTGCTATCTGAACTTCTGTTGCCCCCTTGCACAAACTAACAGTTTATGCTACAAAAAAGCATACCCTTGCACAAACTAAAAATTTATGCTACAAAGAAGCAATGATGAAAAATTATAGTGTCAGAATGATTCGTGAGAACATGGCAAATATCCCACACTTCCCTATTCCAGAGGGGTTTGCAATCCGGAATTATTGCCGGAACGAAGGGCATATCTGGACACGGATTCAGAAAGCAGCGGAACCGTACATTGACATTGATGATGGACTTTTTATGCGTGAATTCAGACGAGATCTCTTAGCGATGGAGGATCGAAGTTTTTACCTAACTACAGATACAGGCGAAGAAATTGGAACAATCACAGCGTGGTGGCAAGACGATGGGTGGGGACAGATTCACTGGGTTGCCATCCACCGTGATTATCAGGGACGTGGACTTTCCAAGCCGATGATGTCTGTGGCAATGACACGCCTAAAACAGTCCCACGAACGCTGTTTTCTCGATACATCAACAGGACGAATTCCAGCAGTCAAACTCTATCTCGATTTCGGGTTTATTCCGGACCATTCGCGTGAAAATAGCCGAGAGGCTTGGGCGGAAATCGCATCCATTTTGGAACACCCTACCCTGGAGGAATTGGTATCATGAGTATGACGGTAACTGCATCTCTTAGTAAACAGCAGATAGCCGATTTCCATGAGGACGGCTATCTAATCGTGCGCAATGTCTTATCCGCCAAGGAGGCGGATGAACTTCGTCGCACCGTGCAACACGAGGTGAAACGCGATGCGTATCCAGCCTCGCTTAAATATCCTGAGCCAGCGAAGTACACAGTCAGCGGTAATCGGATTGCTGATCCCGGACTTACTGCGATTGCTGAACATCCAACGGTTATCGGTGCGGTAGAGTCGGCACTCGGTCAACCGGCGCATCTCACTGCATACGTTGCGTATTTACGGACCCCTGGCGACAAAGGTGGCAGGGCACACTGCGACTATAAACGCTGGCGACCCGTCGGCTCATCTATGAATTGGGTATTTGCCATCATTCCGCTGACGGATTTCGACACCTCGTACGGTCCCTTTCTCGTGTCGCCCAAATCACACAAGTTGACGGAGGTCATCGATCCCGACGCACACATTTTAGACCTCACGCGTCCTAATCCTGAGGAACTTCCACCTTTCATCGATCCGGAACTCAAGGCGGGTGACTTACTCGTTGTTAACGAGCACGTTTGGCACGAAGCCCCTCCCGGTACTACAACTGAAGATCGGTGCGGGATTTTCAATAAATATTGTGCAGTAGACGCACCGCCTGCAGCGGGATATTATCCTTACAATCCAGGCGCCTTGGACGCATTAAGCGATGATGGTAAACGCCTAATCCCCATCTGTTTTGATAAACCGATCATGACGACGCGCCTGCTTATAGAGGATGTATCAAGCGCGGAATCGAAATTCTTGCTCCACCGCGATTCGGAAACGCATCACTGGAAACTGCCGGGTGGCGAGGGTTGGGAAGAGGAGAAAGGGGTCGGTTGGGATGTCGGCGCACGCATCGGCTCACTGCAAGAGATCACCCAAACACAACTCGGCTTAGAAGTTCCTTGGATGTCCTATATTGAAGACGTCGAAGAGGAAGAAGGTATCTGCCGTGTCTACGGTTTTTCCGATGAAAATCTGGACACTGATGCACTCGTCAATGGTGGTTATGAGTGGTTCACGAAATCTGAGTTGAAACAACGTCTCGGCGAGAGTGATGCTATCTGTCGTACTGTTGATACATGGCAGCGATCTGATATTATTCGGGGTAAAGGTAAGGCGTGCCATCAAAGCCGAAAGCAGTTTGAATGAACTTCATTACAGGAGTTGAAAAGTGAAATGCGCGATGCAGTAAGAATTAAGTGTCCGAAACATGGAGAGGTCTTATCTTTTGATGCCCGCGATCTTGGCGAGGTTGTTACGCGGTATTGCCCGCTGTGTGAGCACGAAGCGCGCCATCCGCAGGAACATACGGATGCGCCGTATCCGTTGCAAGGAACATCGCCGTCTGTGATCCCTGAACTGAATCGTGGCGACTGATGCTAAACGGCTGCATTTGGTCAAGTGCGAAAGTGTATTGTTTTTCAGGCTATCGCGGCTGACCGTCTTAGAATCATGTGATTGCGCCGCGTTCGGTTCCGTGACACCGAGTTTTTCAGCGATGACCGTTGCTTGTTCCGTTACTAAAAAAATGATGAGATAGCACTATTTGAAAGTGGTATACAGTGGATATTAATGTCGTGTGATCGTAAAAACTCACAAGGTTTGGCAGCACGTTGGCAAACACGTAGAGAAGGCTCTTGAATCACAATAAATAGACGAAGTTTGGCTTTGGGGTCCTGTCGGATATAAGCAGAAGCATAATGTAATATCTGCCCGACCGCTTCTGCTGCAACCTGTTTGTTCCGAGGATCATTAGGTTCGCCTTTTTTTGATAACGTCTTCTTCTTGACCTCGACAATCACAGTCCTATCTTGGCTATCTCTGCCAACAATATCCGGGCGTAACTGACCGCCTTGTTCCTCCTTAAGTACCACATTTCCCGGATCCCAAGTAATTTCTTCACCAAATACTTCAAGTGGGTTTTCTTTAATCAGTTTAACCAACTCATCTTCTGTTATTGTACTGCCACCGGAAATTAGGGCCACCCTCTAAGACAAGATTGTGATAGAATAACAATCTACTGAGAAGAGAAATCCGATGGCGAAACGAACGAGATACACTCCCGAGTTTAAAGCAGAAGTCGTGCTGAAGGCCCTCAGCGGTGAAAGTTCGCAAGCAGAACTGTGTAGACGATATAACCTCAGCGAACAACAGTTATCGAAGTGGAAGCAGCAAGTCATTGAAAATTTTACGTCTCTGTTTGGCTCCAAGGATAAAGCGTCAGCGGCGGATGCGTCGCGGATCGCTCACCTCGAGCAGCTCGTTGGGCGTCTAACTGTCGCCTTAGACATTGAAAAACAGGTTCCGCGAAGTGGTTGAACTAACGGCATCAAAGAAACGAGAAATGGTGGAAAAAGTGCACAACGCTTCTTCATATTCGATTCGGCAGACTTGTAAAACCCTCGGCTACAACCGGAATCTGCTCTATTATCAACCCAAACGCGACCCATCTGAAGGGGAACTGCGCTCGGAAATAGAGACGTTATGTCTACAGTATCCCAAATATGGATATAGACGTATTAGAGAGTTACTCCTGCGTCAAGGATACACAGTCATAGACGCGTCGCCCGGTTGATGAAAGAAGCTAACCTCTCGGTTTCCATCAAACGGGTCTGCCGAACCACAAGATCCCTTGAGGCACCACAACCTTGGGGCAATCGGATTGAGAACCTTGACATCGGTTTCCGATGCGATCAGGTCTGGGTGGGTGATATTACCTACGTCCGGAAACCCAAGAGTCGCTTCATCTATGCTTGTATCCTCATGGATGTTTTTACGCGCATGATCCGAGGGTGGAATCTCAGTCAACACTTGACGCAATCCCTGACTTTGAAACCACTACAAGAAGCATTACACCAAAGCGTCCCGGAGATACATCATTCCGATCAAGGCGTGCAGTATCTTTCAAACGCTTATCTTTCAACACTCAGACGCCATGGCATTGAGATTTCATTAGCACACAGAGGGCGTCCTTGGGAGAACGGGTATGCCGAAAGACTCATCCGAACTCTCAAGGAAGAAGAAGTTCATCTCAATGACTATGACACGATTACCCAAGCAAGGGTTTCCCAGATCGGGCATTTTATCACACACGTGTATCACCTCAAACGCCCACATGCGGCGTTAGGGTATTTGACTCCTATGGAATTTCAGCAAAAAAACTTGTCTTAACTTTAGGGAATTTTGGCCCTAATAAATGGTGGCACTACATACTTCTCTGTCCATCATCAACACTTGGTAAAATTTGTTCATCTATGCACTTCATTAACATTTTTCTCAAAAAATCAACGGTTTCTTCAACTAATTCATCGACTTGTTCATTGTTATGAACATCCCTTAATCTGTTTTTTCTCTCATTAATCGCGTGAACAACCCCATTTCTTAGTTTATAAAACTTAGTAAGTGGGCTATCGCTCGCATCCACAGATGATACAAAATCAGTAAGAATAGCTTTTTTTGAATCTGTACTCTTAGGTCTTTCAATTGAAGTATCAAATAAAATTGATAACATGGGTACTTTATTGTAATCTAACCTCATCGGAAGCGTTTGTAGATCCATAAATAATTTAACACAGTCCATAAAATCTTTACTTTCTTCACTTCCAATATTATCTATTGCTACGGTCTGTTCATAAATACGCTTTATTTCAGCCATATCATTGTCTGTTATTGAAATCTCCTTAGTACGTCCTAAAACATAGTCTATACTGCTTCCTGTTGAGTGAAATTCTGCCTTTGGCAGAACATAAAGCAAATGATTTTCATCTAGCGATAGAAAATGCCAAGAGTACGAGATCGGTATTTTTAGATGCAGTGAAAATGTGAAACATAAAATATCTATCCTAAGACTTCTCTTTTTTTTCCTATTAAATGATCGTTCATAAGTGAAAACTTTACCAGTTTTTTCGTCACGATTGTATGGTAATGGTAATTGAGGATTATTTCTTACCATTATTGAATATTCGTCCTCAGAGACAATTTTAGGTTTTTCTATAGCTTTGTTAAACTCGTTTTCTGATACCAAAAGTGTTCTATCGCGCCAAAATGGATAACCGAGTTGTTTAATTAATGATTCTGGTATAACACCCAGATTTTCGTTGGATGGTATAATTTCAAAATCTGCGAAATTGTAATTTTTTGAAATATTAAGTCCTTCTACCATCATATATTCTTTATATTTCAACGGATCATTATTTGAAAACGATTCTAACTTATCAATTGTGCAATCTACATCAGTCGCTATCCACCATAGAATTAGACATCTGACTATGTCCTCCATTGAAACAGTCATTGGAGAATATAATGGGGTTATAATGTTATATCGCTTCTTTGACATTATGGAAGGTACAACATAGTCACCAAAACAATCTAACAAGGCATCTACCAGAGATGTTTCTAAATTACGTTCAATCGCCACCCATAATTTGTCTAAATGTTCCAGAAACAGCGCATTGTGATTCTTTGTTGACAATTTATTCTTTACAAATGTCTTAGCTTGCCAATGTTTAAGCCGACAACTACCAAATGCTGCTGAACGATAATAAAAATATACTGTGTCTTTGTTAATTTGCGACAGTAAATCTGAAATTTGATTTATTACGGATTTATCCATTACTTTTTTCACACCTGAAGTCATTGGTCATTTTATCACACAGGTGTATCACCACAAACGCCCGCATTCGGCGTTAGGGTATTTGACGCCTGTCGAATTTCAACAACAAAACTTGTCTTAACTTTACTGATTTTTGGTCTAAATTAACGTTGGCACTTCAGGCACTACTATAATCCCATCTAAAAGCCCCAGTGATCATAGTGTTCGTTCGTTTGTGAGTTACCCATTCGGTTCCGATTTCGTTGTTTTCTGGTGGCCACTTTTTCAATTTAACAAAAGGAATTGTTGGAAGAAACTTAATAGGGAATTTACGAACAGGATTCGGATGTAAAATGCCAATAACTCCCATTGCATTCGCATAAATACTACACAGCAGGATCGCTGAAATGCTCTGTCTGCATGATTCAAAATTATTGTTCTGGTTGTTAAATCGAAAAAAAACTGAATCTTTCAGATCAGTTTCCAGAATGAGGTCTGTTGCTGGGTTAGCGGGTGGATGTGGAACTGGGATGCTTGTATCACTCGTTAGCAGGAATTCGGCAGCGATTTTGCTGCTTAAGAGATCATTGGCATAGACATGTTCACTCGTCATTACCAATAAACTTGGACAACAATATCCAGACATTTGGCGTGCTTTATCCGACGCGTTACTTCGTAACAGGTGAGTAATTCTACTGTATGACCCAACAGTATTCTTTTCTGGGATCTCATTTCGTTTCCCAGACGCTTGAGATACGGATTCATTCTCAAGGTGAGTAACCTCGACTACAAATTCAGATTTTCTGGTTTCACAACGAAAATCTACACCACCTTTTGTTGGATCCTCCTCTATCTGAACCTTATCAACGCGGTCTCTCAAAAAGTAAAATGTAATAGCTTCTGCCCTGGCACTCGCTGGATGAGATGCCAAAAGGTCGCAGAATGATTTAATACGTCCGGGATGCTTATTTGCCAAAAATTTTTTGTAGTCATCAACGAGATCATCTGTTGTTGTTAACATAACAATTTCCTTTCTCTTTCGACTGTTTTCCGCGCCTATTTAACGAGGGAAACAACGAACGACTTGCTTTGGTGTTTTCACATCGTTCCGGGTGTCCCTCGACGGTTGGATTCCTCTGAAATCTTCAAATAAGATTCTAAAATAATTTGAAAAAATGCGAGAATGCCCTTAGAACGCTTTCCAAAGACATCCCCTGTCTCCTATATCCCCTGTTATGCGATGGGTGGCATGCCGTGTTTCTCAAATAACAAATTCAGCCCGGCACCCAATACCTGCTCATACGTTTTGTCTTCCTTCGCCGCGATCATCCGTACTTGCTGATGTGTTTCAGGATAAAACTAACCTGTTAGACATCGCTTGCCTTGTCGCGATGGCGGTAACTTCTCATCGGCACTCGCAATGACCAAATTCGATTCGGTTTCGAGTGCCACCTTTTCCTGCTCCTTTTTTTCGCTAAAAATATCGGTGAGGTCTTTTTTCTCCATTACCTTATCCCTCCATTTCTTTGCTCAGATACGCATACAATGCCGTTGTCTCGCGTGATGATTTCGCACTCGGTTCAAATTCCTGAACGCCAGTGCCGTGATTGAATGCGTGTACAAAGCCGACGCGCTGACTCAGTTCACACGGAGCGCACTCCACATCGCATTGCCGAATCACTTGGCGGGCTTGATTGCCAAGATCACTTCGGGCATCGACACAATTCAATTGGTTCTCTGGAGATTTTAGCCCCGATGTATGTTTCAGTTTGGTACGGAAGTATTCGGCGATATAGAAGGCGCAGTTTCCTCTTTACCAAACGCTGCGGCAATTAAACTGAGGTCTATGATATTCACAGTGCCGTCTTTGTTCACATCTGCGCTGTTCTCACCTGTCTCCCCGAAATGAGAGGCTGCTAACACGAGATCTTGGATGTTCACAACACCATCCTCATTGATATCTTCAGGACGCGGAGATAAACGCGAGACATCTGGATGAACAGAAATTGTTCCGATTTGCATTTCGTTTATTTCAGCCTCGGTCAATGCGACGGCGTAAATACGAGATTCCTCAATATGTGCGTTGAGGTCCCCAGGACCCCCGAGACCGTTTGTATGGCGTTTTCCCCAGATTGCCTCTGCGTCGTCCGTGGGCCAGGTTTGGATATCGCCTTTTTCATAACTACCGAGACTCTTGCCATTGCGGTAGCCCGTTATTTTGTAAGTTCCACCCTTAATCTCATAAGTGAAGGCTAAGTAAACCATTTCGCCTTCTTTATTTTCATTATGTGCTTTAGGGAAGTCTTCAGTCCGCCAGTACCAACTGCTTCCAGGCATCCATTGGTTCGGTTGGCGTTCAGCATAGACGATTCCATGGAATTGGTCTTCGGAAGCTTTATCGAGCGTGAGTGCTGATCCCCTCGTTGAGGCGAGACTGTCCAAAGCGACCCATGTCATCAATGTTTTCTCTTCGATATCAGGTCCACTGTACTCGAGAGCGTGCGCCCATTTTCCGGTCTCAACGATGAGTTGACCGTCTTTGATTTCAGCACCGTGAAGTGCGATGTCTCCCCAGTTGCCTGTTTCGTCTTTTGGGCTATCAAACAACCACCAGCCGATCAGTTTGTCAGCTTGTGCATCTTGTGCGAGCACTGGCATAGATACACAGAGCATCAGCAGCACAGCACATATGTAATAACCTTTAATTCTCATCATAAAAACACCTTTTTGAATTCATAGAGGTAGATTCATCTAAACGGTGATGCCGTCGAAGTCATCAGGCTTCCTATAGAGGGAGTCTTGCCTAAAGTGGACGCGTTCGCCGAGATGATCACAGATTTCGGTATGGTCGTTGACCCAGTTGATTTTGTGGTTTGGCATGAGTATCCTCAGCATTTTACTCATCAGTTAATTGAGACGGAAGGCTCTCGACGATTTTGGTGGATTCGACGCTAACGTGGACGATTCGTTCTATGGCTGTGATGAGGTCGCGAGGGTTATCGAACCAGCCGTTGGGATCGTTGATGATGCCGCTGTTTTTGTCCTGCGTGATTTTGTATCGGTCAATGAACCATTCGAGCGGGGTTCTGCCGTTGACGACGTACCGATGTGCTTCTTCTGGAATACCGGATACACAGACATGTTCATTAATGATGAGGGTTGTTCGCTCTTGCTTATCGGCGAACCGCATTGCTCGCTTGCCAAGCAGAAAATGTTCCGGTTTTTCTTCCCAAAGTAGGGAAGGCTTGAGGGGTTCGACGCTGAGGTTCGGGTATTGTTCACAGGTCTCGTAGTTGAGGTGGAGGTCTGCGAGTGCTTTTCCCGCTTCTGCGAAGGCGCGGAAGTCGGGAGCATACGGGATGCGTGGTATCATCTTGGATAAATCGTTTGCGAACTCTTCTCGATAACTCGGTGCGTGTAGAATGCCGTAAATGTAGTCGAAGATGTCGTCCTTGGTGATGGTGTCGTCGCTGTAATGCTCTTGGAAGATGCGGAGTGCTGTGTCTGAAATGTTGTCAATCCGCTCCGGTGCTTCGTCAAAACCTTGAAATTTGCTTGTTGCGCTTGATGTGTCCACAGGTTGCGGGTATTGCCATCGCGGGAAGCATTGCCCCTTTGAAATTAGTTCAAGATCTGGCAATGTATCGGTGATAAGGGCAGAAAATGGCTTTTTAGATCCGACGCTGGTTGCGCATATAACACGGTTCTCACTGGAACTATCTGGGAAAATTCGATCCTGCTGATACTTACAATTTACAAACGTGTAATCAGCATAGCAATTTGTTTTTACGAATGGTCGGTACGCTGATTTTCGGATGTAATCCACATCAAATTTAGTTATTCTCCCGCGCCTCAGTTGGTTCTCAAGTTCTCTATCCCATTTTAAATTTGATGCGTATCTACGCGCCGCTACACTTTCTGTGAGTTCGGGATTTGCTTTCATGTCGGAAAACGCGGCGAGATAATCTTGTGTCATTCGCTCCGCGTTCTCGGCGCAAGCATTACGTGAAAAGTTATAGAGATATGGATCTCTGCTTGTCACTATACCTAATGAATACAACCCAAATATTGCATCGCTTGATTTGCCGGCTTTCGCGGCTTTCGTGCCGAGAGGATAGAAATGTTGATAGGCTTCACTACGCTGTCCAATCCAATCGTAATGTTTATCAGGTATAATCAGTTGCCAATCGCTGATACCTTTTACCGACACTGCTTTGCGCAGTGCTTCCAGTTTCTGCTCGCGTGTGAGGTAATCACCAATGTCGCGGTATTCAATTCTACAACCTTCGTGTGTGGCATCTGGGTTCTTGACGAAGATCGTGATAGCGACAGGTGCCCGTGACCCTGAACCAAAGACCTTGCCTCCTTCACGACGAGACATCTCCCCTTGTGTCCGCTGATTCCCTCGCAAGTGCAGGACGTAAATTGAACTGAACTCCTCTGCTAAACATGCTCGGATTCCTGCATCGACATTCCCATCAATCCATGAGCCGTTGGTAACGAAAGCAATAACACCTTGTTTATTAATTCTGTCGGATGCCCATCGAATCGCCATTTTGTATGTGTCATAGAGGTGTCTTTTCAAAGTTGTAGTTACACGCGCAGCGTATGTTTCACTGATACGCTGCTCAAGCTCTGGATACTCCACATTGGGATTGTCATCTGTTGACTTCTTCTGTCCTGCCGACCAAGGAGGGTTACCAACAAGGACTTGGATTGGGAGCTTCTGTTGACGCTCGGCACGCTCGTTGTTTTCTGGGAGCCATTCTCTGGGGAATAGGGTCAGGTCTTCTGCTTTGTTGAGATTGAAAGTATCGGTCAAGACAATGCCGTTGAAGGGTTCATATCCGCTGTTTTCCCCGCGTCTCCCGCGGAAGACCTCCTCGATGTTGACGGTGGCAATGTAGTAGGCGAGGAGGACGAGTTCATTGGCGTGGAGTTCCTCGCGGTATTTGCGTTCAAGGTCGTCGGGTTGGATAAGGTCAGATTGTAGCAAGCGGGCAAGGAAAGTGCCAGTGCCAGTGAATGGATCCAGCACATGGATACCTTCATCGCTGAGGCTTCTTCCGAACTCGTCCTGCAGTATTTCATTGGCACTGTGTAAAATGAAATCCACGACTTCAACGGGTGTATAGACGATGCCGAGGCGGTCAGCCTCTTTTCGCAAGGCGGTGATAAAGAAGTTTTCGTAGAGTTCTGATAGGACCTTTTGCCGCCCTTCGCTGTTGTCGATGCCCTGTGCGCGCATCCGAACGCTTTCGTAGAAGCCTTCTAAATCTTTCGTTTCGTTTTCGAGTCCGAATTCAGCGAAATCTTTCTGTAGGTTGTCCAGTGCTAATGCCATCGGATTGCGAGCGGAAAAGTCGTAGTTCTCGAAGAGTGCGTCGAAAACGGGTTTGGTAAGGATGTGTTGCGCCATCATATCAATGGCGTTGCTCCGGGTGATTGCGTCGTTTATGGAGCTTTTCAACTCTGTATGGAATGCGTCGAACCATTCGCGGAGTGCCTCGTTTTCAGGGTTCGCCAGTAGGTTTTCGACGCGTCCGACGAGCCGACCGAAAATATCTGCGACATCCTTTGCCCAGCTTTCCCAGTATTTCCTGTCGCCACATTTCTCGACAATCTTGGGGAGTATTGCTTCGGGTGGAATATCAATCGGCAGGAACATCTGTTGACCGGTGGGTGCTGCGTCCCCTTCACCGTCACCGCCGAAGATAATCCGATCGGGTAGCGTTTTGTTGAGGTCAATTCCGTTGATTTCGGCGTTGAGTCTGTCGTCGTGGGAACGGAGTGCGCGCAGGACGCCCCAGACGGTTGAGAAGCGTTCGTTATCGTCCAAGGCGTTGGCGGGATCTACGCCGTCTGGAATGGCGACGGGTAGGACGATATAGCCGTACTGTTTACCAGGTGCTTTTCGCATGACGCGTCCGACTGCCTGAATGATGTCAACGTAAGATTTGCGGGAGGTCATGAAGAGCACAGCGTCGAGTGCAGGGACATCAATGCCTTCAGAGAGGCATCGCGCATTGGAGAGGATGCGGCAGGTGCCATCCGTATCGCCTTTTAGCCAGTCGAGCCGTGCTTTTCGGTTCAGGGCGTGGTCGGTGCCATCAACGTGCTTTGTTTCGCATTTAAAGTCTGTGGGTTGTTGATCTTCGGGGAGTCGTTCGGTAGCGGTTTCGATAATATCATCCCAATGTTTGACCATTGCTTTTGATTCGGAAATTCTGTTTGTGAATGCTATGACACGTTTTAAGGGTTTGACGGGTTCATGGTTTCCGTTTTCTTTGGACTCAGGATTTTGGAGTGCCCGCCAGCAACCGACAATTTTCGTTGCGTCGTTGATGTTAATATCGCTCTCACCGCGGAGTGCGGCGTTTACTTCCCGCTCGGATACGGCAAGCACGACGACTTTGTAGTCGGAGAGTTCGTCTATCTCGACGGCTTTAGAGAAGGGGAGTCGGTGGAATTCGGGTCCGTAGATTTCGGGTTCGTCCATAGAGAAGACTTCAGTGTCGTGGCGTGCGGCTTTTGTTTTCGCGCCTTCGGTGTAGAGACGTGGGGTGGCTGTCATATAGAGGCGTTTGTTGGCACGGATGCGATCGGCATCGTGGACAAGGACGAATGGGGATGTTCTGTCACCCGGAGCCTCAACGCCGGTGGTTCTGTGTGCTTCGTCGCAGAAAATAATGTCGAATGGGGGTGCGCCGTCATCTTGTGCCTGTTCGACGAGCGGTAACGACTGATATGTGCAGAAGACGACGGTCATCTTGTCGCCATCTGGGTTCTGTAGCGTGTGGGAGATAGACGACGGGTCTGTGGTAACAGGAATCTTGAGTTCCAGGATAGAGGAATCCTCGCTTGTTTGTCCTGCGCGAGTGTCTGAACAGATGCCGATATAACTGTGGTCTATGCCGCGTTGCTCCGACCATTCCCGCATCGCCTGTGAGAGGAGGCTGATAGACGGGACGAGATAGAGCACTCTGCCAGCGATACCAGCGATTTCCTCGGCGATTCTGAGTGCGGTGAAGGTTTTGCCGGTGCCGCACGCCATGATGAGTTTGCCGCGGTCTGATGCTTTGAAGCCGTTGGTAACGTCATCAAACGCCTCTCTTTGATGATCCTTGAGGTGGAAGCGTTTTTGTTGATAGGTGAGTTGTTCGGGGTCTTGTAGGCTCAAGTCGGGCCAGGCAAACGGGCTGCTTTCGAGATCGCTGTATCGGATGATACGGAGTTTGTCCCGGATGGGATCGACGGTTCTGAGTGCGTTGGGTCCCCATTCGCCGCCGGTATCAACGATAAGTCGTGAGGTGAAGAGTTCACTGGCAGATGCGGCGATGAAAGAATCAAGATGCGGTTTTGAGATGCGTGTATTTTCTGCGTAGCATTTGCACTGGATAGCGCAGTATCCACCATCGCGTTCTTTTGCAACGAGGTCGATGCCTATATCGTTTGCGTCGTAGCCTATTTGGAGTGCTGCCCAGTCTTTATAGAGATAGACTTCGGAGAATTGTTGTTTGTAGTCGGGGTCCTGACTGAAATATGCGAGCATCAACCGCTCAAAAAGATCTCCTTTCTGTCGTTCAGATTGTGCGGCTTCACGGATATAATTGAGTGTGCTTTGGAAGCCAGGATTGATTGGTTCGCTTTCGCCTCCTAAGGTGAAATAGCCTTGTGTTGGTTCTGACATATCTGTTTCCTGTTTTTAGAAAAAAGTGCAACTCTCCTTTAAGTTGATTTGAGATTGTTCCATGCTGACTGGCGATCCAAGCAAGAATACTGAAATGCGGAAGCCATTGTTGGATTCACCAACGGGCTCTCTATTTGTGGAAGCCTCCGATAGTAATCCCAGAACTTATGGGTTGTCTTATAAATCAATCACCCGCCCAGCCTTTATATCTTCGAGGGCTTCTTCGCGTAGACTCTCAAGCTTACCAGATTTTATATCTGCCTCAAGCTGCTTATCCCAAGCCTCTTCACGAGACGCTAAAGCTTCACGAAGCTCGGTCGCGAGGGTCTCTAACAATTGCGATCTTGTCTTCGCCTCACACTTCACTTCTGGAATATCTGGTATCCAACCTCGCCACTCACCAGACTTTTTTATGATACAAGCAGCATAGGGCTCCTCATAGACAGGATCCACTATTTCGACAGACTGAATTTCTGCCTGTCCAACGTGTTGGTCTGGCATGCCATCAGCAGTAACCTGATTGCTTATGATACGCGTCATATATATTCCCTCCCAAAGATGGAGCAATCTTCATTTGCTATAAATATGGGATTACCTGCAACTTGCACGCTACCGTTCCACAGGCACGGACAGGACTCGGCACTTGGTATGTGCCGAGGTGGAACCCCTGTCCAGCAAGTTGTATATAATATACAACACCTTAACAATAAAGTCAAACCTTTCTCTCGACAAACCAGGGTCATTTAGTTTATATATTTACTTTATATCTGTGAACATTTTTCACACTTTTTCCCGCTACAACCCGGTAGGGTTTTTGCTGGGGTGTTTCTTCAAGATTTCCTAACCGTGCTGGAACTGAGAAAGCAGATTCCGAACCCCATAAATTCTTAAAACTATGGTAGATTTTAGAATTATTTAGACATTGTAGACGGGCGAGGTTAGAAACCTCGCCTACGGCAACGGCAGCGTGTTTCGGGTTGGGGCCCTAGGGGAAGCACCCAAGCAAAAACACTCCTACGAGAACTTCAGCAACTCAAAGATTTACCTATGCCTTTTAACTTCTTAGGACTTACGCAATTTGCGTTTGTCCGTACTTTGTTCCGCAGGATGGCTTCGGCTTTGGTGCCCTGCGTGCGTTCAGTTTCGGACGGGCACGGGGCCCCGTCCCAACAGCATCGTAATGCGTAAGTCCTACTTCTAATACCTTTTTTCAAACTCACGTTACCATAGGATAACCAATCTCATAAGTTTTCTTTGAACCAAAATATTAATCATTCAATCTGTCAAATTGACTTGGGACTTTACAAAGTTGCGTCAATTTGGCAGAGAGAAACAAGATATTTATCTGATTTTTAGCGATATACGTTGGCATGAATCTTGCGTATTTATGAGGAAGGGATACCCTGTAAAGTGTCGTATCGCACTGACGAGCTACCCGATTGACCAGAAGTCTCAAATTAGCAGGAAGGTTTGGAAACCGAACTTCGATATTTGCTGTTCCGTTACGAGGGGTATCTGGCTGAACAGCAAAGACCAAGGTTTGATAGCGATCAGTGGCAGCGTATTTGGGAAGCTTCACCTTCATGTTCTATTGAACGCATTTTCCCACAGCCAAAGGATAGTCAAGTACTCTTGGAAGCCGACCAAGAAGGCGTTTTCGCTCATCGGCTTGGAGACCTATTGCTCTGATTTTTAGGAGACAGTATGTTCTGGACGCTGATACGCCAAGAACTCTTGATTCATCTAATGAGCGCGCGTTTTTTTGCTGCGGTCGTCATTACACTTGTACTTATCGTTGCCAATACGTATGTCTTAATTGGTGCTCATGAAGAGCGACTCTCCGATTATAGTCAGAGAGAAGTCGAAAATCGCGAGAATATTAATCGAACGCCCACCTACTCATACTTAAAGTTAAAGGTTCAACGCTCACCTAACCCTTTGAGTCTCTTTAGTGCGGGATTAGAGACTCATTTTGGAAGTGAGATTGATATATTGTTTGACAGCATACCATCGCTTTCAAACCCCTTGGCTGAAGTTAAACCCGATGAAGAATACCATTGGTTGTTTGCCAAAGTCTATACCCTCTCAAGCCCCAGGGCACCCCTGGGTTTAAAGAATCCATATCTGCGCCTTTTTTCACAGATAGATCTCATTTTTATCTTTCAGGTTGTGTTAAGCCTACTCGCGCTGCTGTTCGCTTATGATGCAATTGCGGGGGATAGAGAAATCGGCACTCTGCGTTTGGTGCTCTCGCACCCCGTCGGACGTGGGAACATCCTACTTGCCAAATATTTCGCAGCGATGATCTGCTTGCTGCTCCCAGCGTTGATGAGCCTACTGCTTACACTGATTCAGTGTTCTTTTGCTCCCTCACTGCAATTCAGCACAAGTGATTATCTGCGAATTGGCGGTATTGTTTTGACGACAATCGCCTACCTATCGGTTTTTTACCTCATCGGTTTGCTGGTTTCTACAATCACACGCCTCACCGCTACATCCCTGATGCTCTGCATGTTCCTATGGGTGATTTTGGTGCTTGTCTATCCGAACTGGAGCCGATTCACTCTGAACCCGGTGGGCGAGATGCGCGCTGAAAAAATATCAGCTAATACGCAGATAGCGCAAATTCGGGAAGAAGCAAATCGACAACGAGATAGCTTCTTAGCCAGTACCCCACTTAAGGGAGAGCCACCACTATTCACGAAGACACTCACATTAGACAAATTCTATCAATCAGGGGGATTCCGTCAAGGAAATTTTCCTCGGGTACAGGTCGAATTGAAAAATACAGTAGATCCTTTGGTACTCGATTTACGCCGTTATTATGATTTCGCCGCAACACTACAAATCCAGACCACGGAAAAAATAGGCATTGTCGGTCAGCACTTGGTGGCACAGACATCCTTCCGGCAAGCACGTTGGGATGAATGGCTCATGAAACTTAGTCCTACCGGCCTCTATATGTTCGCTACATCCGCTTGGGCGGGGACCGATTTGGACAGTATGATCGATTATATTCGTGCCGCTCAAACATACCGGACTGCCTTGATTAACGCTTTTCATGAGAGAAATGCCTTCGCGAGCCTGCAGTGGTTTGCAACGAATCAAGGCACAATAGACTGGTCAATCTTACCTCATTTTCATTTTCAGCGTGCAGATGTCAGTCTCAGTGCGCAGCGCGCCCTAACTGATATGTTTTTACTGTTAGGTACCAACATTGTCCTATTCATGGCAACATTTATGATATTTATCAAAGTTGAAATATAGAGAAATAGATATGACTTGGCATATTGTCACACGCGAACTTTATGATCACCTCACGAGTCTACGCTTCGCCTTAACGACGATCATCCTTGTGGCACTCATGGTAACCAACGCCGTTGTGCATCTTCAGACACACCCAGAACAGGTTCGGAAGTATTCCGAGAAAGTTATCGCATCCCAGAATGAGTTGAAGTCTCGAACCCAGTTATACACGCTGCTGCGAAATGGACCCGGTAAACTTTACAAACGTCCCGCATCCCTCGCCTTCATTGCTGATGGAGGAGACGCACTTCTACCCAGCGAAAGTGTGAGTGGACACGCCTGGACCTTATATGGAACCACCAGCATTTGGTCATTAGGTTATCCACGTCTGAATATGGACGCCATCAGCACACTCCGTCCAAATGCTGCGGCAATAGATTGGGTTTTTATCATTACTCATCTGCTCTCTTTCATTCCTCTTCTCTTTACCTTTGACGCAATCTCAGGAGAACGGGAACGAGGGACCCTGCGGTTGTGTTTTGCGAATTCAATTTCGCGCAGCGCACTGCTAATAGGTAAATTCCTTGGTTCCTTCATTACAGTTCTCATCACCTTCTATTTCGCCGTGTTATTTAATCTTACACTCATTTCTACCGAGAGTTGGACGCAGCTTGGCGCGGCAGACTGGGGACGTTTAGGGCTCATTGTCCTAATTGCTTCTTGCTACATCGGCATCTTCACTGCAGTCGGACTTATCGTTTCCGCAATGACACGAGAAAGCCGGTTAAGCCTTGTTATGCTCCTGTTAATCTGGGTGACCCTTGTAGTGTTTATACCTTCAACACTCGGCACTCTCTCATCAAAATGGATGCCACCCGTTCAAAGCCACTATCAGTTTAAGACATCAAAAGATGCTGTCATTGACCAACTGAAGAGCAACATTCGGAATCAACAAGAAACGCTAAAAGCACGACAGCTAAAATCAGCAGACACCTCGCCTGAAAACGCCGAAAAGATAGACATTTCAGAATTAGAGATTTGGCAGGATTTCGTGAAAAAAGATGTGGAGATTCAGGAACGCCTTAATCGTCAGCACCTCGCCGCACAAAGTGCCCAAGTAATACGGGCAAGACAAATAACCCGGTGTTCTCCTGCAGCGGTTGTCCAATACGCGCTTGAATCCATGGCAGGCAGAGGTTTTAATCGCCACTTGCAATTCTTGGAACACGTCAATCTTTATGTCCGACGGTTCCGAGACTTTATCGTTGAAATGGATCGCGGCGATCCAGAGAGTCTTCATATCATTGGCGTTTCGGATGGCATGTCGAAAAAGCCTATCTCACCAGAGGCTATACCCATATTTGAGGATAAATTAACTTTTCAAGACACACTCAATTCCGCAATGATGGATATGATACTACTCATTTTACTACTTAGCGTGTCGCTTTCAGGAGCGTTTCTTGTCTTCTTACGCGCAGATATATAACTTCCATGCTGAACAGTGAAAAACTGCCAACATCAGCATATTATCAACATTTTCAAGGCGATAATCAGGTTACGGATAGCTCTATGATGTGCAGATGCCAATACAGCTCATTAGGATGGAAACTATTTTCACATTCAACTCCCTTACCGATGATCAAATAATCCAATTTCACCGCAGCCTGAGTTGCTAACAACAACGTGGGGAAAGATGAAAAAGGAATAGTAGTTTACGATATGATCACCTTGAAAACACTTTGGCAGAGTGTTATTTCAGAGTTTCAAACCTGCTAAGGTTATATATTTTCAAGGGGAACGCCCTAGCCCATAGCGAAGTAATTCGCCTTGGAAATGGTTTTCCTAACGTAGGAACGAAAAACGGAACGCCAAAACAACTCGTATAAATTGCCTGACTACCAATAGATGCTGCTATAAGAACTCAAGTCGCCATTCTTGTAGCACAATTTATTAGATTGGCTCCAGTAGATGGACAGGGGAGTACCAGGCAAAGGGCAAAATCCGCCATAAGGTGGGAACAGACAGGGTATCAGATTTGTTCCCATAAGAGGATTGACAATCAGCAGCTGCGATTCAGAGATCCATCCTACTCCTGTAGTCAGTTGTAAATGCAGGTTGTTTTTGGAGCCCGCACAACCTACAAAGCGAGTTTTTGTAGTAACAATCCCCGACAGACCGCTTTCCATTCCGAGCGTGCGGGGTGGCTGAATCAAGGTAATCGGGCGAGAATAAGAGCACACCCTATTGACCCTACTTTACAATAACGAGTCGCCGTGTTTGATGGAAGGAGGGTGTTATCAATTGGTAAAAATAGATACCACTTGCAACGCGTTCCCCAAGGGCATTACGCCCATCCCAATACGCAGCACGCTCTCGACTATTATAGAAGCCTGCGGATTGAAAACCGAGCGAAAGTGTGCGAACCAGCCTGCCGGTTGTATCATAAATGGATATCGATACAGGGCTATCTTCGGAGAGTTGATAGGGAATCCAGGTCTCCGGGTTAAACGGGTTCGGGTAGTTCTGCAACAACAGATTCTCTGTCGGTCTACCGATGCCATCAAGCCTGACAGACAAAACGGCATTTGCAATGTGCTCAGGTGTCACTTTGAAACTCAGGATTTGTGATTCAGAGTTTCCATCGGGACCGATGACGCGTACTTCAACAACGTCCCCAACTTTGACGACGCTTCTCCGATCCAAATCAGCAGTTGCCGCAGCGAAGTAATCTCCTCGCACCTCGGTGGTTATCACCCTGTTCGTTCTCAGGTTACGGACGATTACTTTATAGCCGTCAAACGCTGGTTTACCTTTCAAGTGTCCACTGACGACGAATGCCCAGGCTTCTTGAGGCATCTCCCTGGATACGGCAGGTGATGCAGCAGCTTCCTCTGTTGGATCTGTCCAAGGTGCTCCGACGAAGGCAAAGTTGCGAGCTTCTGGCACATTGACGATATAACCTTTGCCCCCTTCGATTGTAAACCCGTCGTCGGGTGCACCTGGTGTCCATGCGACGAAATGCTGGCGTGTGGCATCGAGTGTGATGATGGTTGTCGCTCCTGCTATAGCGACAAGTGCTTTGGCAGTCATTGGTGTTGATGGTGCCAACGGCACGGAAAGCATGTTCAAACCCTTAGACAGCGTGCCGGTGTAGAAGTTGCCAAAATGATAGCTCTCTGCCTTGGTGGTGAGTCTGGCGATAAATCCGTGTCTGCGTCCATCGGGTGAATCATAGTGTCCGACGACAGAGCCATCCTGATTGATATTCCAGCCCTCCGTGCTAACGCTGCCCGGAACCTTAAGTTCCTGTAGCCCGTGCTGGAATGTGCCGATATAGGTGCGCGGGACGCCACCCACCAGTCTGCCTCGTGCAACGATAACCCCTGCATCGCTGATACCGTGCACAAAAACGTATTCAATCTTTGAGGTTTGTGGAAGGGGAAGGTCAAGAAAAATAAAACTGCCATTTGGGTGACGCGCGTATGAATGATATAGACCGTCAGCATCTACATAGCTGCCCACCATACGACCATTTGAATTCACGAAATCAGCGTATGTTTCCAATGCCCCGGGGAACTCAACTATTACGTCCCCTGAGAATCCACGACGAACGTCAGAAGCATCTGTAAAATTACCCGTTAGTGCCCCTGTTGCATCGCTGATACCATATATCTCTGTTTCGACAGAACCTGGGAAATCGTATTGTCGCAGTTTGCCATTTTCTAAGATGACACCGTGGTAACGACCATCGCTATCCTCGTAGTGTCCCGCAGCTTGTCCATTATTACCGAGCGCAAAGAAATAAGTGTTCTGTGAACCTGGGAAATCATAAGTTGTAAAAACGCCATCAATGAGTGTAAAGGCAACTTCTTTTTCACCATCAGGACTCCGCGTGTAGCCAGCATAATCTTCAAAGTCGGAACTCGCCGTCAAGGCTAAGAAATCTACACCCGGAACGTCAATACTCTCAAAAGTATAGTTAAGATCGGCGAGTGTGAGAACAGGTTCAGGGTCAACTTGTGCAGCGGTATCCGCTACGAGCCTGGCAATAAACCCATGTCTGCGTCCATCCGCTGAGTCGTAGTGCCCGACGATAGAACCGTCCTGATTAATATTCCAGCCCTCCGTGCTAACGCTGCCCGGAACCTTAAGCTCATGTAGCCCGTGCCGGAATGTGCCGACATAGGTGCGCGGGACACTACCCACCAGTTTGCTTCGTGCAACGATAACCCCTGCATCGCTGATACCGTGCACAAAAACGTATTCAATCTTTGCGGCTTGTGGAAGGGAACGGTCGAGAGAGACAAACTCACCATCTGGGGTACGCATGTATACACGATATAGACCATCAGTATCTACGTAGCTGCCCACCATACCATCATTTGCATTCACGAAATCGGCGTATGTTTCTGTTGCCCCGGGTGCCTCAATGATTTCATCTCCTGAGAATCCACGGCGAACGCCAGAAGCATCTGTAAAATTACCCGTTAGTTTCTCAGTCGCATCGCTGATACCGTATATCTCTGTTTCGACGGAATCCAAGAAATCATATTGTCGCAGTTCGCCATCTTTTAAGATGACACCGTGATACAGCCCGTCGGCAGCCTCGTAGTGTCCCGCAGCTGTCCCATCATTGCCCAGGGCATAAAAATGCGTCTTCTTCGACCCAGGGAAGTCATAGGTCGTAAAGACACCATCAATGAGCGTGAAGCCGACCTCTTTATCATTAGCATTTCGTGTATAGCCAGCGTAGTCCTGAAAATCAGAACTCGCCGTCAACGCTAAGAAATCTACACCCGGAACATCAATACTCTCAAAAGTATAGTTCTCACTGGTGGATCCGATAGCAGGTCCATCGCCGACTTGTGCAGCAGTGTTAAGTAGAAAAAAAGAATTGAGGCATACGAACAACGTGAAAAATAGAAAACTGGTTTTAACATGAGTGTACATAACGAAACCCTTTCTTAAAGCATTAGCGGATACCTGCAAAACACAAGCATCGTCCATTATATTGCTGAGTTTTCCTTTATTAAAAAAAACAGGAGGAACATATATTTGGATCAGATATGATATATTAAACATATTAAGAATTTATAAAAAAAATAATATAAATTATTTTATAACTTCTTAATATGTATTATTATGGCAGTTTTTAAAACATAAGTCAAGAAAAAAAGCACGGTCGATCTGGAATGTTGACGGACCTCGCTCCTATCGTCTACAAGGCCACCAAATCAGGATACATTCTCGATTTATTGACTTCTTATGTCAATCATGCTATACTACCGCTATCTGAGTTGCGACCTAAGAGGAAAGCAACCTGGGAATCACATAACCCGTGCGAAAACCTCGGTTCCGACCAATCTTTATCAACTATGAAGGCTTTACGAGATATCATTCAACGTTGTCACAAACAGCACAATGCGGTACTTCGACAGCGAAGAACAGTCGTAACACCCGTACTTCACAAGGACTATCCTTATCACTTCATCGTTCGTTGTGCGCGCGGGTGTCCCGTGAGACTCTACGACCTCGAGCAGGTAAATATCTCCTTTATGCCAATAGGACACGCACCCGAGGCAGATCATCCACCCAAAGATTTTGGCGGTGAACGCTTCCTAAAACGACAAGGCACGCGAGACTGGAGACCCAGACGATGGTTCGTATCGTGGGGCATCCAGATTTATACCGGCACGCCTTCGGGACGCGATGACGCGCAATGGCACGACATCAATTTCAAGTATGATGCAATTTCTGCCGCCCCAGATGCTGTTCTTGCCTGTATTGAGATGCTCGTTAACGCTGTCACGAATCCACTATTGACGTTGACAAATTCTGGCGGACTCCGCTTTTCTTGCAGAGTCTTAGATTACCTTCATCCGAATACCCAGCAAGCAAAGGAGTATATCCACAAACACATACCGACCGCGGATAATCCGTATCACCGTGATGTATATCTCGAAATCCTTGGAGAAAGAGGACATAGCCGCTGGGACACGCGTTATGAGATTCTCCTTGGCAATCTGTTAGACCCACCTATCATGACGAAAGAAATCCTCTTTACCCCGATTAACGCGCTTCGGGATGCACTTCACAAACCCGCACCACCAGCGGAAGATAATTCGGAACCCGCTGTTCAAGAAACCACTACTCTGCAACCAGTGGCAGCACCTGTAGATGAGAAGGTGGTTTCAATAAGAGAAGGCAAACTCAGTCCGTTGGCGATAAAACGTCCAAGTCCGGTGCTGTCCAAGTTGGAACATGCTGGTGCGGTGCGAGGCGATTCTACCTTGCACGTTCTTGAACAAGACCAAAAAACGGGATGGCTTTGTGCCGTCGACGAAACAGATGTCCCTCTAATCTTTACCGAAATCCGTATATCGAAAGACGTATTAGATGCATGGAGTACCAACCAGCAAGGGAGTGCTTTACGGAGCTTTGCGAAAGCTTTACTGAATGCTTTAGAGAGCAAAAGTGAACGTTATGAGAACCCTGTTAGACGCGTCCGCATGACAATGCCGGCATTTGAGGCACAGGCAGAAACGCTTGTCCAGCAAATGAGCGAGGATGATCCAAATCGGACATTGTGGCACCAACTGAAGCATTTTTTTTATCATTACCAGCGGGATGCCGATGCGCCGATGGTATGGGACCAAGGCGTGCTGCGGTTCTGGGTGCCAGCAGTCCCGAATGGCGAAAAGACATTGCCAGATAAGGTGAAAATCGGTGAATTGGAATCCGGGTTATCAGGAAACCGAGTTTTTCAGATTCGCACGGGCATTTATTCTCCGCATGAGATTTTAAACTATGAGAACAGCTGGAATGATCTTGGGCTCTCAGAAACCGCAGAGCACTTTTTTTCGGGTATCGTCGCAGAAGTTGAGAGAGAGCCAAACGTTCAGCACCTGCTCGTTTGCAGTCAGGAGGCTGCTGCACAAGTGGCAGACCTTACATTAAAGGAAAACGTTCGGATCCTGAGCCATATCAAAAGAGCAATCCATGTAGAAGGATGGCGGAGTGCGTTTGAACTGGCAGATGTAATTTGGATCGTCGGCGCCCCCCACTGGCCCCCGCATCTCATGTGGAAGCAAGCACGAATTTTGTTTGGAGACGATGAAGAACCCCTGTGTTATGATGTAGAATTTAATCCTTACTTTTATACAGACAAACGAATCCAAGGGCTATATGAACAGAATGTTGTTGGCATCCTTACACAGATTTTAGGTCGAACAGGGTTAAACCGATCGTCAAACAAGACAGTTGCATTGCTCACGGGGATGCCCTTACCCGGCATTACCAATAGACCTGATACCCTCCTTTTTGACTGGGAAGACTTTGAGATCGCTGGCGGATTGGACAAGCTTTCTGAAGTAATAGCGACGCGTGAACGTTTTGAAAGAGAACGTGACAATCTAACTCCTGAATCCAGCAGAAAGGAAGTAGAGCGGGTTTTGGGATGCTCGGCGAGGATGGCAAACTATGTACTACAAAGGCTTAGGGGCAACATTCCACGCGTCAGTTTCCAAGAGCAGATCCTCACGCTTCTATCTGATGGCGAAAAAAGAAAATCAGAAATCACTGCAGCTATTGGTAGTAGTCCCCAGTCTGTAGGAAATGAACTCAAGCGTCTCGTGGATATTGGTGAGATTATGAAAGTCCGGAGGGGTGTGTATGCACTGCCGAAGAAGTAGAAACAACGACTGTGAAAGATAAATCGGTTGTAGGCATCCTTTTCGCCGACGACAGGGAAGTAATATTTTTCTTCGGGATCCGGAGCCAGAAGTCCCAGTGGAAGTCGACGATAACATCGTTGATGTTTTGCCTTATCGTCGGAGGGTTGATGTTGTAGAATCCTTCGGGGAACTGCGACAGCATTTTCCTCTTTCAGGAACAAGTGGGATACAGGTTTCTAATCGCACCGGTGCAGTGGGTTGGGTTAATATCTTATTTTGCTGGCGAGGTTGGGAAACCTCGCCTAACTTTTATTCCATGCCGAGTCGCTTTTTCTGCTCTTCAAGCATCTTCTGTTGACGTTTGACACGCTCAGGCACTAAACGTTCCCGCGGTGCTGTCGGCTCGAAGTCCACGCGGTCTTTCCCTAACCCGTGCAGGACACCTAATTCCACGGGTGAGAAATCGTCTGGATTCTCACGATTGAAATTCATCGGTTCTCTGAGACCAACTGGCGGGTTTGTGATGAAACGCGCGCGACCTGATGGATTCTGCGAAGCGGCGTGTAAGATGAACGGGTGCAGGAGCACAACATCGCCTGCTTCTCCGGTAATTTCTACAAAATCTTCGCATTTATCAATGAGTTGCCCGAAACCGCCCGGTAACAATCCTTCTGGATGTTCATACAGTCGTTGGGCAACATGCCGAACTGAATCACATGCTACAAATGTCCCGCCGCTCTTTGGATAAATATCCGACCAGACGACGATAGTGAGCAATCCCTGTTCTGGGCTATCCAGAAAGTGCCGAAAGAAATCACCGTCTTTATGCCATCCACCGACATCCGAGGAAGGCGGTTGCCAAGGTGTATCTGCCCCTAACCCAAAGTTAATAATAAAGCCGTCGCTCCATCCCGGCTTCCCCTCGCCCCAAAGATTGACAATCCGGTCCTCACCGCCGAGCAGATCACAGATGGCCTCCCATGCTCTCGGTGCGATATCCTCAATCAGTACCCGGTTCATGGAAGGTAGGTGAACACGGGGTTGCTCCCAAGTCGTCGGATCGTCTGGATCATAACCGAGCCGCTTAAAACCGAACGCTCGCCACTCTTCTGCCAACTCGCGTGAGAAGCAGCCTTTGAGGACAACATGCCCCTTCTCAATGAAGTGGTTAACATCTGATTCTGTGAGTGTTTTGTAAGTTTTTCCCATCATTTCCTCTCTATTGTATACTCGCCAATAACGTTTCCACGAGTTTTGTTGCGAACTCGTCGTCATTGATGTGAGCGTCCATCTCAATAACTGTGACATTGTCCCCGATGTGTGCCTTCAGGTTCTCGATCCAAGCAGTTCGCGCTTCGGGGGAGTCAAAGGGCTGTCCAGTTGTATCAATCGCTGAAACCCCTTGCGTCGGAATGATGACTGTTGTGGGGCCTTGTGCCTCGCTGAGTTTACGCGCCATGATACGTCCAAGCTCAGCGGTCTCTTCAGGCGTTGTCCGCATTAGCGTTACTGTTGGATTGTGTTGATAGAATAACCGATCGCTGAATTGTTCTGGAACGGTGTCAGGTGGACCGAAATTCACCATATCCAATGCCCCAGGTGCGACAACTTGCGGCAAGCCGGCTTCTCCTGCGGCTTCCAATCGATCAGGACCAGCACTGAGAACACCACCTACCAATTCGTCGGCGAGTTCTGTCGTGGTCACGTCTAACACACCAGCGAGGAATCCACCTCTCACGAGATCTTCCATCGCTTGCCCGCCAGTGCCGGTTGCGTGAAAAACAAGGACTTCGTAGCCAGCGGCTTCAAGGACTTCGCGGGCTTTCGTAACACATGGGGTTGTCACACCGAACATCGTCGCTGCGATTAGTGGTTTGTCCGCTGCCGCTGTCGGTACTTCTGCATTCACCATCCCAACGATCGCTCCAGCAGCGTTGGCGAGAATCTGGCGTGACAAGCGATTGATGCCAGCAATGTCCACGACGGAGTACATCATACAGATATCTTTCGACTGCACATAAGGGCTTGTATCACCCGATGCAAGGGTTGATACCATAATTTTCGGAACGCCCACTGGAACTGCCTGCATCGCTGTCGTGCCGATGGTCGTTCCCGCGGAGCCACCGAGTGAGATTATTCCATCAATTTCACCTGCAGCTTGTTTTTCAGCAACGAGTGTGGCGGCACCTTGCGCCATCACGGCAACGCTGTTACCACGATCACCTTCGTCTCGCAATGCCTGTAAAGATGAACCTCCAGCCTGTGCGACTTCATCTGCCGAAACATCCGGTGTTAGTTGTGGTTCTTCCAATATACCTGTATTGATAACACACGTTGAAACTCCGGTCGATTCTATCTGCGATTTGATGAACGAGAATTCCACGCCTTTCGTATCCATTGTTCCAACGATGCAAACTGTTTTCGCCATCCCCGAATTCCTCCACTATTTTATAGATTTAGGACTTACACTACAAGTTATTTCATAAACATGTAGTGGTTAGCGTTTGTTCTTCTTTTTCACCCAGCGCGGTTGAAAACTGCACCTACCTTAGTTAGGACAGGATGATGTATTTAGACTTGTCCACTTTGTTAGATTTTGTATAAATTCAGTAGATTATTATAGGGTGTGTGGTAAGAGCTGTCAAGGATTTTTTAAAATTGACACAATTCAAGAGATGTGATACACTTAAAAAACGGTTGTCGCGTTAGTTTTCAGCTATTGACAACTATAAAGCCTTTGACTTTATCACGAACCTTTTTAACTGACCACTGATAATTATTTTCTCTTTGCTATGTTAGTTAGGCGTGCATGCACAGATTGTGGAGGAGATGTGTGAAATCAATTGATTCTAAACAGGCAGGATTAACGTCTGTACAAATTCTGGTCGTCGTCGTTATCCTCGGAATTGTTGCCGCAGTGCTTCTGGCACCTCGGCTACTCGGACAAGCGGGACGTGCTTTACAGGCACAAGCTGCTGAGGAAATTGAAACACTTGGTATCGCGCTTGATAGATACGCCAAAGATAATGGCGATTATCCATCAACCGAACAAGGTTTGAAAGCACTTTGGGAGAAACCCGAAGCACCACCGATCCCCATAATGTGGGAGGAACCTTACATCCAAATCCCGATTACCGAGGATCCGTGGGGAAACCCTTATATCTATATTCGTCCTGGGAACCACGACCGATATGGATACGATCTCATCTCTTTCGGCAGCGATGGTGTTGAAGGTGGAACGGGTGAAGCGGAAGATGTCGTCAGTTGGATCCGGCGTGATGAATAATTCCTAAAGTAATACTCGCGCTCAAAGGGACTGAAGAAACCATACGAAAAGACGGGAAATCACTTATGAAAATCACCGATATTGATGTTATCAAGGTGAAAGTGCCGTATCATGAAGGCATTAACGAACTGATGACGCGTCGCAATCTTTATCAGATTGATTATATCTACAAAGTGCACACCGATGCTGGGCTCATCGGGATTGGCGATGGCGCGTTTCAATCGGAAGATGTTGTTCAGCGATATATCGGTAGGAATCCGTTTGAGTTCATGGACGGTTGGGCACCGACGCCGCTTCAGCAAGCGTTTTACGATATCATGGGTAAGGCACTCGGCGTACCGGTGCATCAACTTTTAGGCGAGAAAGTTCATGACAAAACATCATTCGGTTACTGGTCGATTGACATGACCCCAGAGGAATGGGCAGCAGAAGCACAACATGCTTATTCCCTCGGTTACCGTCTCCATAAAATCAAAGCGCGTCCTTGGTTTGAAGTGCTTGAGCAGGTGTCAGCGATCAGTGCAGTGGTCCCAGATGATTATCGACTCCGCGTTGACGCAAACGACTCGTTTGAGACGCCAGAACATACCCTTGAGGTTGCACGCCAACTCCAAGATTACAATATAGAGTCGTTTGAGACCCCGATTCCGCAGGCAGATATTGCCGGATACCAAGAAATCAAACGCAATACTGACATACCGATAACAATTCACTTTGGTAATCCGGATCCAATTGAAGCCATTCGTGCCAAAATGAACGACTCATTTATTATTGCTTATCCTGACTCTCGCGCCGCTAACGCCAAACGTGAGGCGATTATTTCGGACGCTGCACACCTCCCCATTTGGATACAGATCGTCGGACTTGGTATCACGACCTGTTATGTCATGCATCTTGCCGCAGTAATGCCGAACGCAACGATGCCAGCGATTACACTAAACGCTTTACGCGCTTTTGATCTCGTCACGCCTTCAACGATTCCACTTGTTGATGGATACGCAACTATTCCAGATAAACCTGGATTAGGGGTCGAATTAGATGAGGACGCGCTTGACAATTGCCGCGTCTAAGGAGAAACAGGACGAGTATATTTAGCAGATGCAGTAGGCTTCTTCACGGAAGTACTCTCTGAAAACGAACTTAACGATTTTACAGATGACGGATTGGCAGGCTATGCCGTTGGCGATCCGGCTGGCAAAGCGACAACAACTTGGGCTTTGCTGAAAATGAAAAACTAAAAAAGCAGGCACACGATGTGTGTCGCAGCAGAAACGGAGAAACGCATTATGCAAATGCACGTAGGTGGAGAATGGATTGATAAATCCAATAAAATTGACGTAATTAGTCCCTTCGACGGTTCAGTCGTTGACACCGTTCCCAGAGGAGATGCCAACGACGTTGAAACCGCTATTCAGACGGCAGAACGTGGCGCAAAAATCATGGCAGGCTTGACCGGCTATGAACGCTACGAAATCCTGCGCAAAGTTGCGGACCTGATGGTGGAGAAGGCGGGTGAACTCGCCGAGGTTATCACCCGCGAAGAAGGGAAAATCTTAGCGGAAGCGACGATTGAAGCGACCCGCGCGTCTGAAATTATCGCGCTTTCTGCCGAGGAAGCGAAACGATTAACTGGTGAAACAATCCCCCTTGAAGGCGCACCCGGTGTTAAAGATAAACTCGGGTTTACAGTACGTGTCCCGTGCGGTATTGTCGCGGGCATTAGCCCCTTCAACTTCCCGTTGCACCTTGTCTGTCACAAAGCCGGTCCCGCGATTGCTGGTGGAAACGCTATTATTATCAAACCGGCGACAGATACACCACTCTCGGCATTGAAACTTGTCGAACTCTTTTTAGAAGCGGGTACACCGCCTGAGGCGATCCAGTGTGTGACAGGACCCGGTGGAGAAATCGGTGATACGCTTTGTGCAGACCGGCGCGTCCGGAAGATTACCTTTACTGGTAGTCGTGATGTCGGCGAGCATATCTGTAAGGTCGCGGGGTTGAAGCGTGTCACAATGGAACTCGGCTCGAATTCACCACTTATCGTTATGCCTGATGCGGATCCTGAAAAGGTTGCGCGTGCTGCTGCAGCATCCGGTTACTCTAATGCAGGGCAGGTCTGTATCTCAACACAACGCGTTATCGCACATGAGAAAATTTACGGCGACTTCTTAGATGCGTTCCAGTCAGAGGTCGCCCAAATCAGCACTGGTGATCCGCTAACAGAAGGAACGCGCATGGGTCCAATGATTCGAGAAGGGGATGCTACGCGTGTCACCGAGTGGATTCAAGAAGCTGTTTCGGACGGTGCGGAACTCCTCACTGGCGGAGAGAAGCAAGATCAGTTTGTTACGCCTGCAATCCTTGCCAATGTTAAACCGGAGATGAAAATCTCCTGTGATGAGGTATTCGGACCAGCTGTCGGTGTGACGCGGGTCAACGATATCGACGAGGCTATCGCCCTCGCCAATGATACGAATTATGGTTTGAGTGCCGCGATTTTCACGCAGAATGTCGATTGGGCGATGCGGTTCGTCCGTGAAGTTGAATCTGGCAATTTGATGGTGAACTGGGGTACACAGTGGCGTGCGGATCTGATGCCGTATGGTGGTGTCAAAGAGAGCGGTATGGGCAAGGAAGGACCGAAGTACGCTATAGAAGAGATGACCGAATTGAAGATGGCGATCTTCCATTTGGACAGTTAATACGGTATTGTCTCACTTGTTTATGTAAGGGCGGGTATAGAAACCCGCCCTTTTTCCTTGCGACCGGGAGGTTGCTCCTACAAGAAGAATGGTAGTTGGCGGGTAAGGGTCAGTTAAGAGGGTTGTGGGTTATAAGTCAGGCGAGGTTAAGAAACCTCGCCAACAATGAACTTTACGCTAATCTACTCTTCGACTTCCGCTTTTGTCTCAGCAATCACTTTCTGTGCGACATCGTCGGGCGCGACCTCGTAGTGCGAGAATTCCATCGTGAAGTTGCCGCGAGCACTCGTCATCGACTTGAGATCAATCGAATACCGTAGCATCTCCGAGAGTGGAACGTTTGCCTGAATTACCTGCTTCCTTCCAATCTGTTCGACACCCATCACTTGTCCGCGCCGTCCATTCAAATCACCAATAATACTTCCCATAAACTGTTCAGGCACGGTGATTGAGACGTTCATAATGGGTTCAAGCAATCCCGGGTTGGCTTGTTCAGCAGCGGCAGCAAAAGCAATGGAACCAGCAATCTGGAATGCCATATCCGAAGAGTCAACAGGATGGTATTTACCGTCATACAAGTCGATTTGGATATCAACGACTGGGAAGCCAGCAAGTAAGCCTCTATCCATTCTCTCACGGATACCCTTTTCTACGGCAGGTATATAGTTGCGTGGAATTGAGCCACCAACGATGTTGTTGATAAATTCAAAGCCTTCACCGCGCTGCAGGGGACCGATATTGATCCAAACATCGCCAAACTGTCCTCTGCCACCAGATTGGCGCTTGTGTCGCCCATTGATGCTCTGAACGTTCCGACGAATGGTTTCCCGATACGGCACTTTCGGCGGTGAGACTTCTGTCTCTACACCGAATTTATCCGCCATCCGCTCGCGATTGATGTTAATGTGCAAGTCCCCGAGTCCAGAGACGAGAAGCTGCTTGGTGACATCGTTACGCTCAATTCTGAATACTGGATCTTCTTCGGACATACGCGTAAGTGATGTCATTAGTTTTTCATCATCGCCTTCGCGTGTCGGACGGATAGCATAAGAAATAACAGAATTAGGGAATTCGATGCCTGGGAGTTGAACCTGTGCGTCTCTATCGCAGAGTGTGTCCCCGGTTTGGGTTGCAGCAAGTTTGGTAATGGCACCAATATCGCCTGCTTCTACTTGTGGCGTACTCATCGAGTCCTTACCGTTCATGAATGCCGTTTTTCCGAGCCGTTCAGTCTCTCCGCGTGTCGAATTGCTGACCTGGGTATCACCTTGCAAGACGCCGGAATAAACCCGGAAAAAACTGAGTTGTCCGGCAAAGGGATCAGCAATAGATTTGAAAACGACAGCAGACATCGGTGCATCTGTTGAGGGCTCACGCGTTTCTTCTTCATTCTCAACGTCTTTTACGGGACCAGCGTCAACGGGTGATGGACACCCAGTCACCAACATATCCATCAATTGTTGCACGCCGACGTTATTCAATGCAGCACCGGAGAGTACAGGCGTAAACTGATTCTGGAGAATGCCGAGTTGTACGCCGCTTTGAATTTCTTCATCGGATAATTCGCCCTCAAAAAACTTCTCAATAAGTTCATCATCACTCTCTGCAGCGACTTCAACAAGTGCTTCATGTGTCTCTTCGGCTTGCATCTCCAATTCCGCTGGAATTTCGGCTTTTGCGGCACGTCTGTTGCCATCGGGTTCCAGATAGGCAGCCATCTGTATGACATCAACGACCCCGGCGAACTGGTCTTCTTTACCAATGGGGAGTTGAATTGGAACCGCTCGGGTCTCTAAGACCTCTTCAACACTTGCGAGTGCGTTTTCAAAACTGGCGTTCTCTTTATCCATTTTATTGATAAAGAGGAGGCGTGGCAGTTCATATTTGTCTGCGACTTCCCATACCTTTTCGGTTCCACCCTCGACGCCGGTTGTTGCATCAACAACGACGATAACAGCGTCAACAACGCGGAGTACACTATGGAGGTCCCCATAAAAATCTTCTGCGCCCGGCGTATCAATCAGATTTAATTTATGTCCTTCCCATTCTGCGATACAGACTGAACAGTTAAGGGTAGTTCTGCGTTCTATCTCGTCAGCGGCATAGTCAGCTACAGAATTTCCGCTATCGACAGCCCCCATGCGCTCAATGGCACCGCCGTTGTAAAGCATCGCTTCAACGAGTGAGGTTTTGCCTGCTCCTGAATGCGCAATAATTGCAATGTTCCGGATCTGGTCTGTCCTGTATTGTTTCATACGTCCTAAAGTTTCTCCTTTTACTATTAACCACACGGAATAGAGCGAGCTATGCCGTTTAACATTACATCTTAGCATAGCGTGTCAAAAATGTCAAGAAAATATTTCTGTGAATATCACGGGGATGCCAAAAACACCTGACATAATCAGTATGATTTAAGTTATAATTAATTGCAGTGACAAATTTCTGAAAGGAGACCTATATGTCAAAACTTTTCTTTGCACTCGGTTCAGGTTTGAGTTTACTGGGTGTTGTTTTTGGGGCATTTGGTGCACATGCCCTCCGGTCGAAGCTCACTCCGGAGATGCTTGAGACGTTTGAAATAGGGGTTCGGTATCAGATGTACCACAGCCTGGGGATGATTGCTGCGGCGTGGGCAGCATCACAGTGGCAGAACCAGTTCACAGCCGCGTCTGGATGGTGCTTTTTTGCTGGTATTCTGATTTTCTCTGGGAGTCTTTACATACTTAGTCTCACAGGCATTCGATGGCTCGGTGCGATTACACCAATTGGTGGATTGGCATTTATCGTTGGGTGGGGTTGTCTAACTATTGCCGCTATCCGAGGAACCTGATACGCAGAAGGTTGACAGATTATACGTTTTAGCATAAACTAATTTCACTTTATAGTCCGACTTGAAGGTTTCTCAAATGTGCTATGAGAAGTCTAACGAAATAGCGTAGGAAAGCCGTGGCAGAAGGTGCCTCAGTTCACCCTACAATTCCGAATTAATTTCGCATAAGGAGAAAATCCCATGAAAGCGTTAAACATGTGGCAGGTTTGGGCGTGTGCCTGTTTTGTTTTCTTACTAATGATACACCCAGCATCGGCGATTCGTTACGAATTCGATAGTGATAAGGAAATTGCAGATTGGGAATTGGGACCGCAAGCAACAGCGAAAGTGAAAGATGGCATGCTTGAACTTACAGTTGCCGGTGGACAGAATTCTGGTATCTACTTCGGTGAAGAGAACTGGACGGATTACCACATGGAAGTTAGGGCGCGAAAGATTGTGGGACCTTATTTCCATCTCTTTGTTCGGACGCAAGAACCAGCAGTGGATTTCTATTTTATGGAGATCAGTTACAACTCGCATACGACTTCGCTTTTCATGTTTCAAGGTGGCGGTGCGAATGAGATCACCGGTGGTAATCGCCCGAAACGTCCGGATTCAAAGGACACGAAAGGTGGCGATGCGTATACCATAGCCTTTGAAGCGGAAGGGGAAACCCTCAGGACCTACATTGATGGGAAACAGATGGTTGAAAATCAGGATAAGACCTACGATAAGGGACGTCCTGGTTTAGGTGGAAGGGACTCAACCGTTGCCTATGAATACGTTGAAATCAATGGACCCGGTATCCCCCCAACAGCAGTTGAACCCGTTGATAAATTGGCTATTACATGGGGTACGTTGAAAAGTAGATAGACACGGGACGGGTTTCAGTGCCCGCCACAACATGTAGGAGGAAAACAGTGTTAAGGAAACTGAGTATTCTTTTTTTTATAGTTCTGGTTGTCAGCCAAGCAGAAGCGAATTACAATTTTGCGGTCCACACAGACTCACATCCCTGGGCACGTGAGGACGCAAAAGGTGCTCAAGAGGAAATTGATACCCTAATTAAGAAGATTGAAAACAAGGTAAACCTGGAAGCTTTTGATCCCAAGGATATTAAGGGGTTAGCAGATTGGGTTGCATCCCATACAGAGGGTGGCGGAAATACGCTGATTCTGACAGGTATCACGCCATCAACGATTTATCCAACTGGCAACGCAAAGCCTGACGGCTCGCTTCTCGAAGAGTTCCTTGATGCCGGTAACACGATTTTCAACACAGGCGAATACACCTTCTACACATCGGAAGGCCCCGCAGAAACGAACGGACAGGTGGCCTTAGGTCATGTCGTTGACGTTCCAGAGGCGCACGTGTGGATGGGTAGGGGTCCGGACGCTTGGCAAGCCGCTCCAGTGGAAATGACACCGACACAGGAAGGCAAAGACCTTATACCGAGTCTGAAAGAGTATAACACGTCTTATCCGTTCCACGTAGAGGATTTTGAGAAATCGCCCTGGGAGTTAGAAATCGCCCTGGCTGAAAATAAGGATGACGATTTACGGGTTGACCCAGCTGTGATATTGAACGAAGAGACTGGTGGTCGTCTGGGTATTTTCGTGCAGACCTATGTTGGTGATGTCCCGCACCCGGGTGTTTCGTGGGGCGCGATTATGGGTGAATTCATCGTTAACTACTATCTACCAGAGGTTTTATCGGTTGAGCCGACCGATAAATTAACAACAACTTGGGGAAAATTGAAATCTCCGTACTAAGGCGTACAGGGCTCAAACAGAGCGCCTTGCATACCTAAAGTGTAAAGGAATTTTAATCTAATTTCAGATTATAATTTCGCTACGACTCTACCAGTAAAAATTGGAGGAAACAGAGGGTCATGCACACATGATACCCTCAAAAAAAGAAAGATGAAACAATTCGCATATTTTTTGGCAGCTACACTGTTTTTACTGAGTTGCGTGCTCGGACACGCAGCCGATCCGGCAAAAGATTTACTTATGTATCTACCCTTTGATGAAGGACAAGGTAATAAGGCGGAAGATACCTCTCCCAATGGATTCAGTGGCGATATAAAAGACGCCAAATGGGTAGAGGGCGTTGTCGGGCAAGCACTCCATTTCAACAACGGGACTGTTAACTTTGATCCACTGAAAATTGATCAGCCGAAGGAGATGACAATCGAATTTTGGTTCAAACCCGACGATGAGATTGAGGGCGGCAGTCGTATCGATCTGCTGTATCGGCTCATTGGTGGCGGGCGACCGCATATTACTTTCAACCGTGGCGGCGTGTTATTCGGGTTCTACTTTGCGACGCAAGGCGTAGAATTAGAGGCACTCACGAATTATGATAAGTTTGAACCGGAATGGTACTATTTTGTCGGGTCACAGAGCAAAAAGACTGCCTGGATGTATATTAACGGAGAACTTGATTCCGAAGCAGAAGCCGGTGGTGACGCCCGTATGGATTTCGGTACCCAAGGCATGTCCATCGCAGCGAATCAAGGCAAGGGGAATTTCTTCAACGGTATCATTGATGAATTTAAGATTTGGAGCGTAGCCTTCACTGCGGACGATGTTACAGCCAGCATGGAGAAAGCCCTCGCCGTGAAGGCGGGTGGTAAACTGACGACGACATGGGGTAAACTTAAGTCCAAGTCCGTTAGGCCTTAAGCGTTCTGCTCGGCGAGCTTGCAGAGCACGCCTAAGGTATCATCGAAATGCGGAGCGGAAGGCTTACCGAGCGTCCCTCCGCATCCACACAGGTCAGCAGATGTTTTCCTTTGATGGGCGTAAGCCAGTATTGTTGTCCTGCATTGCCTTTGAAAATTAACTCGCCATCCAGAAACCAGAACAGTTCCTGTGTCCGGTTAGAAGCAGAGGCAGAGAGCCGAATTTTTTGGTTTTCCAGTGGCACACCAGCCCGAATATAATAGACGGTGTCTTTTGTAGGAGACAAGATGATTGGTGCGGTTCCTGCGATCGCGCCGTTGCACAAAGGATTATGCTCTGGTAGGACAGGCACAGCGAATCCATTTTTCGCCAACCACGTTGCTGCTTCGGCGGGCCACTCCTCAAAGATAATAGTTTTATCTCCCTTTTGCGACGCTGTCTTGTGAAGGTTCCGACAGTGGGAACAGAGACTGTAACCCGTTGCTTCATGAATATAAACACGTTTGTGCATTGCACAGATCGCGACGGGCGAGATACCCGGGATATATACGTCGCTCTTACGAGTAGGGCAGTGCGGTGACACAGGCGCACCACTGAGCGTACATACCTGTCGTGTTTTCAGTTGATTTGGTTTCGTGAACCAACGATGCGTATCTTGCCCTGTTAGTGCGGTAAAGAGCGCAAATAAAATAGGGGTTGCTGCATCTGTACCGCTCATCATCGCCAAACCTTTCCCATCAAAGTTTCCCAACCACACACCAATTGTTAACTTCGGTGAGTATCCGATACACCAAGCATCTCTGTGTCCATAGGAGGTCCCGGTTTTCCACGCAATTTTCGGCAGATTCATCGTGCTTTCAAAGGCTTCAGGATTTTTAACGGTGTTCGCAGGGAGTTGCGAAGTTGTGAGCATCTCAGTTATGATGAAGCTCGTACCCGGACGGAATAAACGTTTCGGAACTCGCTTCCTCTCTGCAAAATCTGAAGGCACAGCACCCTGAAGATTTTGTTTATTGATAGGTTGGGGAAGCGTCAATTGATAAGACGCGAATTCTCCCATATTCGCCAACCCAGCGTAAAGTGTTGTTAGTTCAAGCAAGTTCACTTCGCATCCACCCAGCACCATAGAAAGCCCATACTTTTTCGCAGGTGCCAGCGTCGAAATTCCCGCCTGTTTGAGAAAAGCGTGCAGCGTATAGTTTTCCAGACGCGCATTAAGATTGACGGCTGGTACATTGAGAGAGCGTGCGAGTGCCTGACGCGTGGCAACGTAACCACTATACTTGCCATCGTAGTTCACTGGTTGATACCCAGCATAGGTAACAGGGACATCAAATAAGAGTGTCTCTGGTGTAACCAAGCCTTGCTCCATCGCGAGCGCGTAGACGAAAGGCTTTAGTGCGGAGCCGGGAGAGCGCGGCGCGAGTGTGCCGTTTATCTGTCCTGATGCTTCACGGTCAAAAAAGTTGTGGGAACCCACCATTGCTAAAACATGGCGGCTTTGGGTGTCCATAACGACAACAGCCCCTGTACTTGGCAGACGGTGGCGGACAACGTCTGCAAGTGAAGTATCGAGATATTCTCGAAGGATACGCAGTGCTGTCTCTTGGACTTTTGCGTCTATCGTCGTGTATATTCTGCTATCCGTTGTTGGTTCAGAAGACTGTCTTTTTCCTCTGACCAGCATGCGTGCGAGGTGCGGTGCCTTGAAGGGGAGAGGGTAGCGTTTTGTCGGAATTGGTTCTTGCAATGCTTCCCGCCACTGTTGTTCGGAAATCTGCTGACGTATGAGGAGTTGGTTCAGTACCTTTTCTCGCGCCTTTCTTGCATTTTCTGGGAACCTATCTGGACGTAGGCGTTCTGGGGAGTTTGGAATCGCGGCGAGGAGTGCTGCTTCACCGAGGCTAATCAGATGCTGGGGTTTATTGAAGTAAAACTGTGATGCTGCTGCTGTACCGACGATGTTGCCGCCGTAGGGGAGCATATTGAAGTAAAAGGTTAAAATCTCGGACTTGGAATAAGTAAGTTCAAGTTGGAGGGCGCGAAACATCTCACAAAGTTTGTTTGGGACGTTCCGATCTTTGGGTTCCATCAGCCGTGCAAGCTGCATGGTAATTGTTGAGCCGCCGCGCACGACCTTGCCCGCTGTGAGGTTGTCATAAAGGGCAGTTGCAATAGATACTGGGTTAATGCCCCAGTGGTAGTAAAACCACCTGTCTTCAGAGGTTAGCATCGCCTGATGTAACAACGACGAGACACCCTCTTTGATACTCTCGCGTTTCACATTTACATAGGGAGAACTTTGAGAACTGTCTGTCACAACTTCGGGCATACGCCACATGCCGTCAGCAGCTAAAAATGCGCGGAGCCATTCACCGTTCCTATCTAAAACGATAGGGGATGCTGGCGGATGGAGATGTGATTTGGGGAGTGGAAAACACCAGTTCGCAGCAACAAAGAGCACAACAACAGAAACCGGTAGTAGCAGCCATTTTATAGTTGTCAGTTTTCGGTTGTCAGTTTTCGGTAACGCGTTGTGGCAGTTATGTTTTGCTCTCCTGCCACAAACTGCTCTTAACCGATAACTAATAACTGATAACCCAAAACCATTTTTCATTGCTCTGCGACCACTTCAATGCGCGTGCTACCTGTTACAGTAGATTTTGTTGCATCGTACATTGCTTCGGCGGCGATGGGTGGTAAGATAAATTCGCCTTGCGTGACTGCCCGTAGTGCGTAATAGAATTTACGTTCGCGCTGCCGCGGGAACGTGCCGAAGAAAATGAGCCGATCATCTCGAATGTCAAGATAGTCAGGCTTGAAGTCTTGTGCTTTCAACCACGGAATGCCTGCGCGAGACTCCAGTCGCGGGTTCTCAATCTCAAAACCGGTTGGCAACATATCGATAACAACAACGTTTTCCAGATTAGCAGTAAGTGCTTTGACGGTTATCTCTGCGACGATTAAGTCTCCATGTACAAACTGCCGAGTGAGTTCTTCACCATCTTTGTTGAAATATCGACGGCGTACTTGTAGCTCGCGCTCGTATTCCTCAACAAAGGAGCCGCGTTGAATGCCGAATGCACTCCAGTAATAGTAGCAGCTTCCTTCCCCTTTGACAGAGAGCTGCATACGCTCACCGTCCCACGCGTCATCGGTGTATCGTACTTGCGTCGCATCGAAGTCAGCGAAGTGCTCACCATTGCGTTTGAGGATGCCAGTATAGTTTTTATCCATCTGCTTTTTCATAATCTTGCCGAGAGCGAGGAAAGCAAAAGCGTTATCCTGGGTTGTCCTCCACCGGTTTCCATCGGACGCTGCCTCTCTCAGATTCTTAACGAGCATAGGAATTGATGGATGATTTTCGTTGACTTCGGCAAGCATATCCAGCATGATGGCTTGTGCTCGAATTGGAGAATTAAGGGTGCCACCTGTCTCCCAGTGCACATTATCTTTACCATTACCATTAACACTCAGTGAAATTGACACAGGTAGCATCGAGAGTGCGGTCTCTAATTCACCACTAAGGGCAAACGCACCAGCGAGTTGGAAGTGGCTATAATCGCTGAGTCCACTTAAACCTCTATTCTTGAGATAGTTCATCGTTCCGCGATCAGGTTGTCCAGCAGCAGCTAAGACATAAGATGCATAGGTCGCAAGTGCGATATTTGTCTTTATCTCTTTAGCGCTATCTTGGCTTTCCCTACCTGGCGAGAATTTCGCCTGTTCTCTCAAACCGTCCAACATCGCATCGTAAACCCGGTCTGCAACCTCATAGTCTGCTTTTCGCGCTTCAACGAGGAAATGGGCTGCATAGATACTGCTCCACGGATTGGTATAAGTTCCGCCGGGCCAGTAGGCAAACTGATTTCTTGATGTCAGCATGCTTTCCAATTTAGTGATACCTGACATAATATAGTGATCCACCAAACCATCATCCGCAAGCATAGGTTCAACACTTTGCGCCAGATCACTGAAATAAAGCAGCGGAAAGACTTTGCTTATCGTTTGCTCCAAACATCCGTGAGGATAACGGATAAGATAACGGAGGCTATCAGCGAAGGCAATATTTGGAAACGGCGATAGCGTGAGACTGAATTCGGACGAATCAGGTATCAAATCCGCGGGAAAAATAAAATCAACTGGTTTGCCAGCGCGCACCACGCCATGTCCTGTTTTTGTGATAGGTGGAGCAGTAGAGCGCAGCGGAAGTTGGACGTCCATCTGTGTTGTCTCGGCATTACCGTGTGCAGACAGATTGAAACTGACCTTTCCTATCGCATCTTGAACGCGGATGTCAAAAAAGACTTGTGCTTCTGTCCCTGCTCCAACAGAAAGCAGTCGGGATTGGGAAATCCCGTCTACAGGGGGAGATGGCATTTCAGACACATTAGTGGGACTTGCGGAAAGCAGCTGCAGATCGCCTGCCGCTTGCAATTTGACGGTAAATTCTCCATCCTCGCCTGTACCGTTAAAAAGCGTGACAGGTACACGGAGTTTATCTCCGCCTGCCAGAAATCGGGGGAATGTCGGTGTTAAAACAATAGGTTCACGGACAGTTAAGTATGCTTCGGCAGCACCGTAATCTGCTCCGGCGAAGGCAACAGCCATCAACCGCAGTTTCCCATTGAATTGCGGCATCCTGAATTGAATAGCGCCACGCCCTCTTCCATCGGTTTTCACGAACCCAGACCAAAGCGAGACAGGTTTCACCCGTGTGATGCTGGCGGTATTAATCCGTTTCCCTCGTGCTGCTTGCAGTACGCCATCGCCACCCGTCCTGGAGTTATCAGTAACATTAGCGATTTCAGGCAGAATCCCACTATACAGATCAAAAGTCCGTGTTTTTAATCCGCGTTGCCGATAGAAATAATCGTGTGGATTAGGGGTTTGAAAGTCGGTTAGGGCGAGAATTCCTTCGTCCACAGCTGTAATACAGACCTCATATTTTTGCCACGAGCGTGCGCCTTTTACTTGAAAGGCAATGTTCACATCGCTGTTTGGACGGACTGTAATTTCAGCGTTTTCTTCGCCTTCAGCATCCCTTTCTTCACCGGAAAGCGGAATCTTTGAAGATACACCGGCTTCATCCGTTTGTGAAAGAAACATATTTACGGAAAGTTTTCTCCGAGTTGCATCAAGTTTCAACGGAATTACACCAAACGCCCGCGCTGGCAGTGGTTGACGATCATCCACTGATATAGTATCCGTAGGAATAGAGCGAATCAGGGTCGCAGAGAGATAGACGTTCGGTCTATAGCTGGACCGTATTGGAATCGACAAAGTTGCGGTATTCTCTTTCATCACGATCGTGCGGTATCTCAGCAATTTTTCTCGCTCAACAGCGAGCAGAAGCGTACCAGGGAACGGTGCCTTAATAGACAGTTTTGCCGTTTCGCCCGGACGATAGACAGACTTATTGAGCGTCAAATCTAAGCGGGTAGGATGCTCCATAGACACCGGGGTGCTTCCCCAACCGTTAACATAGAATCCAATTTCTGCTGTTGCCGTTGATTCGAGATCCTCAAGTCGGACGCGATACTCACCGTAGTCTGAAGGGGTTAGCGTCAAGGTTTGCACCATCTCTGCTGAAGTTAACGTTTGCGTTTCAACCTCAGTCATCTGGGGTTCGGAAAGGTATTCGTAACGCCCGGTTGTATTCTGCCGCAGGATTGTATTCCAATGGACTTTGTGAAGGCTTAGTCGTAAAGCTCGTCCGGGAGCAACAACCATAGCATCATCAACAGCTACATAGTCGATGCGAATGGGTTGGTTAATTTTCGCCTCCGCTGTATTCGTGCGCCGAAGTCCGACGTAATGTGAATAGGGATGGATAACGACTCGATGTGAAGCCGTAACGGCTCTGCCTCCAATTTCACTGACGGTAGCTGTGAGAATACCGTTTAACAGTGATGGGGCTTTCAGGGTTGCTGGCAGCGTGAATTGATAGTGTGCCTTACCCGCTGAATCGGTTTTGGCTTCTCCCAATTCAATCCGTTGGCTTTCAAACTGCTTAGCAAAGTTTGATCCAGTGTTTCCGAAGACGAAGGAATGCCACGCTGTCGCCTCGGTATCCGCTGGTGAAGCATTAGCACTGTCGGAGTCTACGAGGGAGACTGCTTTCAATTCGCATGAAACCAGAACCTTCCGCCCCACAGCCGGCGGTCCGAACAGATTAACAGCATTCACTTGAATATCGAGCTCGTCTCCGAGCCCATAGATGGATTTATCCGTAGTGATGGCGACCTTCATCCGGTCCGGCATGAACTCCTCAATTTGAAATTGGGTTCTTCCAACGACTTTATCGGCAATCAGCATTTTGGCGATATAGTTGCCTGTTTGGGCGTAATCAGGGATCGAAATGCTCACCTCGCAGACCCCAGTTTTTGTCGTTTGCTGCCTTAGTTCCCGTAGAATTCTGCCATCCGGCGCGAGTACCTCAACACGGGTAGGCAGTGGCTGGGGCGTTACTTGTTTCGGTGCGCGGACGATACCAGCAAGTTGAACAGTCTCACCCGGTCGGTAGACCCCCCTACCTGTGTAGAGAAAAGCTTCATAGCCTTTTTGCAAATAGGCAGATCCTGCGATGTTGAAGTCGGCGGTTGCGATTTCGTGCCGATCCAATTGAATGAAAGCAAGGTCGTCATGTTTCGCGACGGTAATCATAAATGGCGTGAAGCCTTCGGTTTTCTCGGTGACATCCTTAAACTCGATAAATCCCGCCCAGTTAGTTGTGCCATTGAGGAGAGTTTGGTTATTGTCGCTGATGAGTTTAACGCGCGCCGTTGGCACTGCTGCACCGGTAGCGAGAGATTTCACCCAAACATAGAGTCTATCCCCAGCGCGTTTGGCACTGATCCCCAAATCCGTGATGAGGACCCATTGGTGTGCACTATCCCATTCCCGCTGTGCGTTTCGCGCCACAACCTTGAAGATACCGACATGTTCGTCTGAGAGGTAATCCGCCAAGAAGATCGGCACTGTCACCTCTTGGTTCAATTGTGCCGGCACATCAAGCGTATCTGTATGGATAGGCTTACCTAAGTTCTGGCTCCAGCGGCTCCACCTTTCCAATTTTGAGACATAGATAAGGTTGTTAGCAAAAATCTTCTCGATATCAAGTTTCACGCGTTCAATGTTAATCGTTGCGAGCCCGAGGTTCAACTGTCCTTTTCTGGCGAGAAAGAAACCGTCTCCGAGGAATCGGAGTTGGGGTCGGATATCTGGAATCGTGAGCCTTGTCATATAGTCTTGTTTCAAGACGGCATCATTTCGTGCTGTCAACCCGCGTCGAATTTTTAGTGTATAGGTAGTGCGCCGTTTGAAATTACCGTGGATCTCTATGCTCCGATAGTCAGCTATAACTTGATATTCTACTGCTGGTGTGAGTTCCAAGTAGGGTTCAATGGCATCGCCGAGTACAGGCGCGCTAAAACTGACTGAAATATAGGGTGTGCCATCGCTTTCCCAAACATCTGCGTACGTTACCCCGAGTGTCCCTCTGCCACGGAGTATGACAGGTGTAATATTTGCTCTCTCGAGACCGATTTGTCCACCTATGCACTTGAATCCCTTTTCAACTTTAACCTTCATTTGTCGATTTGCGTTCCCACGCTTTATTCGGTTAGTTTCAAACCTCACCGTTCGTGCTGTGGCGGCACCTGTTTCAATCTGATAGGGGATTTCTGTCCCATCATCCAATTCAATAGAGAGATGCGCCTTTAAATCAGCGGTAGTTACAGGATAGTTGAAAGCAATCGTTCCGAAACCCGTCGCATCTTCACGTGCATCATTGGTCGTAAACTCCATGCGCGTTTGCTCGATTGTGAAAGGTTCGGTAGCGAATTTGAATTCTTTTTGTCCGGTGAGTAAAAATGTTTCAGATGGGTTGAGGTCGGGTGTGAGTTGAACAGTATACTGTGCAGCGGGTGCTAAAGGAGCATCTAAGAAAAATCCGATTCTGTCGCGTGCGATCCAGCGTGCAGTTCCTTGAACAGCTGGCGTAAACCGAAATGCTTCAGCTGGAACTTCGGTCCCGACGCGCGACTTATCGATGACTGCCTCCGAAAACGTAATTGAAAAATCGACCCATTGTGGTACTTCTCCCTGCGGCGTGAAGGTCTTGACGCTGTACCGTGTTCGCGCCCCTATGTTATCCTGTATAATATAGAAAATACAGGCAACAAGGATTAGTGCCATTAGCCCGATCACACCGATCAAAAAGTTTTTGGAAAGTTTAGTTACCATAACAAAGTACCCTTCGCTCCAAAGGATCTGTTTCTATAGGTCCCTAATCACTACAAAACTTAACGACTATAGAGAGGCAGAAGATACCAGATAATGCACAATTTTTTAAGGTAAGCAATTTTTATGCCAATTGTGTTGTGTTTTCCCATTAGATATTTAAGGCAGAATAATCAAGCCCAAATGGGGTTCCAAATCTTGCCAGAGCCAGTTGAGAATGAACAAGGTGTCTTTGCGTGACATTATGTGTAAATATAAACACATAAGGACGGATGCAGCGATCCGTCCTTAACAAAACTGGACTAATATAGGGTAGAGCCGCTATTCAAGAAGTAAGAACAGTAGACCGGAAAACAGAATGACCCTACCCTTTACCAATTGTGGATTCACACGATCTTCAAAACCAGAAGTGTGACATGAAAATAATCTGATCGGTGCCTTGTAGTTGCCTTAGTGTGCCTTTGTCACCAATGGCATCATCGGCGGCGCGGTCTGCGTTTGCAAGGTTTCCCCAGTAAAATAGGGAAATCGCCCCATTTTCCATAAAATTGTATTTGGCACTGAGTACCACCCGCTGGCTTGTATCACCCTTAACGGTTCTATCTGGATCAAACAAACCATATCGACCGGCGATCGTGAGTTGGGGGAGGAATCGGTATTTTGCACCGATATAGTAACCTTTCGAATCAACAGCATCGGGTGCGAAAGAGGCAACCTCTCCAGAATTTCCAAAATTGAATTCCCCTTCGAGACTCAGTCCGGCGTAGGAGGCAGTGAGAAATGCTCCGACGAGTCGTTCCCAGTCTTCGCCTGGCTTTTCAAATATACTGGAGACACCTGCTCTAATCGGTCCGAGTTGGGCACCGATTGTGCCGAGTCCACCTTTCGCTGCTGCGTTGTCGGCGTTAAAGAAAGCTGCATTGTAAAAAAGTTTTCCTGCACTACCACCGAGTTCAACGCCAACATCTCGCTTGTTAGAACCGAGCCCATAGCCTTGTCGGACTAAAATATTGTGGTCTTTCTGTTTGATACCGAATGGTAGTTGGAATTGCCCGATTTTGACATAAAGATGTTTTGGAATAGCATCTACTGTTGCAAATGCATTCATCGTTGTCCCAACGTTGTTGGAAAGCGTCAGCCGAACATGTTCAGAGGCTTGCGCGTTGAAGGTTACCTCCGCTTGCATGAGAAGAAATCTGTCAATCGAAGAGTGGCATGAATTACATCCAGCTATGACGTTCTCTTCCGCGTCCACATGTGTTGTTTTGATAAATGCAGTCTGAAAATCAAGCGAAGTTGTGAGCTGTTTGACGACCTCTTTTGCTTCTTCGGTTACAGCCTCCATGTCGAAATCTTCAGGAAACTCAAAATAGTTCTCTTCAAAGATTTCACCGATGCGATTTCGGGGACCGCCTCCAGCTGGGTCAATGTGGCAGAAACTGCACTCCTTGTCAAGCTCAGTGGCAAATTCAGGACGCGCCTCCACCGTTTCTGGCAAAAAGAGACACATTGTAACACCGGTTACGAGTGCAAGTAGTAGAAATGTGCTTCTGATCGTGCCTGTTTTCATAAGAGTGTCGTCAAAATACCTCACAACGTCATCGTAATGTGGCTTCAAAGTTACCTCCTTATCGTTATTCAAGTTCCGTAAAAACATAATCGATATCTTCGGCTTGGGTGTGACATCCCCAACAGACCCCATCTCTGGCTATTTCTTTGAAGTCGGCATCGGATGCATTTCGGACGTATTCAATGAACTCCCAATCGTTGTGATCAGGGTCCACGCCTGCTTTTTTTCGCATAATTGCGACGAGTCCAATAAAGTCCTTACCAGGACGAGTTGCGTCTTTTACAACAATACTGCCGTCGGGATATGGAAACTCCTGCTTACCATTAGGTGCGATGACCTCTCGCGTTTTGTTGACATAGACGTTTTTTGTGCCGTTGTGGGGGTCACCACCAGGGACAGGAGGTATAGGTTCAGCATTCAATTTCAACCACTGTGTGTATCCCGCTACATCTTTAGGGAGGCCTGGAAGGAGGGCTGCCGTTTCTTCAGATTGGACAGGTTCCTCTATTGTTGTCTCTTCTCCTGGTGTTTGAACGAGTTCTTCCAATTGCTTTTCGCTGGTGCAGGCAATAGAGAACAGACACGACACCATTATTACCACCAGATTTCGTAGGAGATACTGTGTTTGGGTTTTCATGATTGACTCCTCAATTCGTGTGTAAAACCAATGACCTTTGTAATATTCTTTAGTATACGGGAAAATAGCGAGTACCGCAAGGAAATTTTTATCGTATATCAACGCACTACGAAATAAATAGTTTATCTGTCAACCTGGATATTACCGCGAAGAAAAGTGCAATTTTTATTTGCCTTTTCGCCTGTTGTTACTGTATCATAATGAAAAAAGCAGACTCGATTCTTGCTGGAAATTACAGATACGAAAGGATACCGAAAAAAGGAAGCCAATGTTAAGAAATTTATTTAAAGGTCACGACAATAAAAGCGATGTTGAATCCGATACTGAAGGTCAACAGGGAAATTGGTTTAATCGGCTCAAATCTGGGCTGACGAAAACTCGGGACCAGTTCCTGTCTCAGATGTCAGGACTCCTGCGGGTTGGGAGAAAAATTGACGAAGATTTAATGGAAGAAATCGAGGAGATTTTAATCCAGTCGGATGTGGGTGTTGATACGACCCTGACATTAATGGATAACGTCAGAGAGCGGGTGAGGGCAGAAGGGTTAAGCGATTCTTCGGAGTTAGCATCGGTACTGAAATCAGAAATTATGAATCTCCTCGGTGAAGATGTGCCGTTGGAGATAAAAGATGAGAAACCATATACGATTTTGGTGTTGGGTGTAAATGGTGCTGGCAAGACGACAACCATTGGAAAACTCGCGAGTCGTTTTATCACGGATGGGCATCGAGTGGTTGTCGCTGCGGGAGATACATTCCGCGCTGCGGCGGAGGACCAACTCGCGATTTGGTGTGAACGTGCGGGGGCAGAGCTCGTCCGGGGCGGAGAACGTGCCGAACCTGCTGCAGTCGTGTTTGATGCAATTCACGCTGCGCAACATCGTAACGCCGACGTGTTAATAGTAGATACGGCTGGAAGACTGCACACCAAAAAACCGCTTATGGATGAGTTGTCGAAAATCGGTCGCGTTATGATGAAAGCACACACTGGCGCCCCGCACGAAGTGCTACTTGTCATTGATGGCACAGTGGGTCAAAATGCGCTGATGCAGGCGAAGATTTTCAACGATGCAGTCCCGATCACAGGTGTTGCTGTTACAAAACTGGATGGAACCGCCAAAGGCGGGATAGTCATTGGGGTGAACGCGGAAATAGGCGCCCCAGTTAAACTCATCGGGATCGGTGAGAAGATTGATGATTTACGAGATTTCGCGGGATCGGATTTCGTGGAGGTACTCTTTGCCACCGAAACTGAGGAGGTATAGTCCTTTTCCCGCGGTTCTCATGGGTCCTTACGATACGCTTCACTGAATTAGCGAATATGTCTTTAAAAGATTGATTACGAAACATATCCGGTCTTTACGTTCAGTGTATAGGCACGATCTTAGTACTCCGCTTCTCGTACATAAGAGCGAAGATGTTTGCGGAGATTGCGGTGGGCGTGAAGTAGATGTGCTTTGACCGTTCCATCGGATCTTCCAACAACAGCGGCTATATCTTTAAGCGATAGCCCGTTCCAGTGTCGCAAAATGAAGATTTGTCGCTGTTTTGGGGGGAGCCGTCGGACTGCTCTCCGGATGTGTGCCCTCAGTTCTTTATTTTCCACCGCTTGTGCTGGAGATTCAGAGCGAGGGTCGGCAACATTTGCCAGTGGCAATTCGCCAGATTTATCGGAGTCATACAGAAGCACTTCTGATCTTGATTTTTTTCTAAGGAAATCGATACAGAGATTCACCGTAATGCGGTAAAGCCAACTATAAAACTGGCACTGGCTTTTGAAATCTCCTAAACCTTGGTAGGCACGAATGAAGGCATCTTGGGTCAGATCCGAGGCATCTTCGGGGTTGGAAACGAAACGTTGCACGAGTCGATAGGTGCGTTTTTGGTAACGTGTAAAGAGCGTATCAAAGGCAGCGGTATCACCATTTTGAAATTGCTCAATCAGTTCAGCGTCATCGTAACAGTCTAGTGGAACGCTTTCAAGGCTTTGGGACTGCATGTTTTCCTCTTAAGGGTCATCAACCGGGAAAAAGATTCCGATTTTTTTGTAGCCCAATATTAGGGAAAAAACCAGAAACTCTGGGTGGCTGCTGACAAAATAGAAGTCATTGATTCGTTTGTTTGTGAACACTGCGAAACCAACGTCTATATCTTTGGTTATCTTGAACCATCTGTTGTAGGAGCGTTAATTCTTCATCTTCTTCGGCGTAGGGTGCGGTTTCAAGTAAGGCTAACAGTTCCTCATAGACGACGTTGTCTTCATGTGCGAGGGTTGAGAGGAGTACCTTGAAATTCTCACCATGGCCGAGCAGAGCTAACAATTGATTGGCATGACGTATTTCTTCGGAGGCAGCTTGGTTCAGGTATGCCGCGAGTTCATGTTCATCGCGCTTCTCGGCGATTTGTGCGAGAATCAACCGCATCCCGACGAGCTTGAGCTTTGCCTGTGCGAGTTCGTCCAAATCGGCTTCAAACCGTTTTTGAAGGTGATCTGCGTCACGTGGGTGCAGTTGTGCATAACTGGGCCACACCGGTTTCGCCATCACCTGTTTCAACCGTTTTAGACTTTTAATCAGGCTTTTCTGCTCTTGCGTGGATAGCTGCCCAAAAGTGCTCCGCCAAAAGTTCGTAGCATGTTTTACGCCTTCACGGAAAAGTTCTTCGGACTGGGGCGTGAGTTTAATCCGAGCGCGTCTTCGATCTTCGTCGCATTTACGACGAATAACCCAACCGTGTCGCTCAAGACGACTCACCAAGCCAGATGTCGTGTTATGGGCAAGCCCCAAATGCTCACCCAACTCACTGACTGACATCCCATTCTCATGCCCATACCAATGAAGGTGTTGTAAGGCGTTAAATTGGACAATCGTCAGACGATTAGGAACGATCTCCTGAAGAAACTTGGATTTGACAGCTGCTTGTGCATGGCGCATCACGCGCATTACAATGTCAATCTCGTTATGGAATACCTGATCTTTAGACATTTATGGCGGCACTCGCAAGCCGAAACTTGCTGTTAGTAGTCTGTGTTATAGGGCATAGTTTTCATACTCCCTATGTTTTTAACATGTAAGTTAATCCGATCATGGAAATAATATATCCTATATGCGATATTATTTCCGTCGTATAGGATAGAATAATTATACACTAATTTTACTGGAATGTCAAATTAAAGCACGAAAAATGTTGATTTTGACGCACTTTGTGAGTAAAAAATGTAAAGCAAAGATAAATTTTGCAGCGTGTGGGCAAAATTTGGATAAAATTACCGATATTTTTCGGTTTTAGTTGCTTCCAACCAGACGTTGTGCCTTTATCTTCCGCTTGCGCTTGGATTTTGACTTACCTTTGGATTGAGAAGATTGCACAGGTTTTGATTCTTGAACGCTTTCAGATGGCGACTGATTCTCCTGAAGTGCTTGTTGTTGCCGTGCAACGTACTCAGCATAATTGCCTTCAAAAAGATCTGCGGTACCTCCAGGTTTACCATCAAAAACCAGTAATTTAGTTGCGAGATTGCTCAAGAGGTACCGATCGTGAGAAATAATGAAAAGGGTTGCGGGATATTCTGCTAATGCCGCCTCCAGCGCTTCACGCGCCGGAATATCAAGATGGTTTGTCGGTTCATCAAGTAGCAAAACGTTCGCGTTTGTTAACAGTAACTTCGCGAGTAGCACACGGCTCTGCTCACCCCCGCTTAGACTACCAATCCGTTTGAACACATCATCACCAGAGAATAAGAACTTGCCGAGGAAGCTACGTATTTCACCTTGTGTCTGCTGTGGACAAAGTTCCCATATTTCATCGATGACTTCATTATCTGGGTTGAGTCCTTCTAATTCTTGCGCGTAGTATCCAAATTTGAGTGTCGGTCCCACCCATATTTCGCCGTGTGTAGGGAGTTCCTCGTCTAAAATCATACGAAATAGCGTCGTCTTGCCGGTACCGTTCGCACCGATAATTCCGATAATATCGCGACGGTACACCTCAAAATTCAGGTCGGTGAAAACGACTTTGTCGCCGAAAGACTTGCCAACATTCTGGCATCGGAGAATGTCATTTCCCCCGCGAGTTTCAGGTGTGAAAGCGAGTTTGAAGGTAGGCGCATCGCGCTTAGGTTTTTCGACCTTCTCCAATCGTTCCAGTTTTTTTCGTCTGCCTTGTGCCTCTCGTGTGCGCTGTCCTGCGATGTTTCGACGAATAAAATCTTCTTCGTGTGCGATAAATGCCTGTTGCTTTTTGAATGCGCGTTCCCCGACTAATTTTTCAATCCTTTTGGTTTCAATGTACTTGGAGTAGTTCCCGCGATAAATTTTTATCTCATGCTCTTCGAGTTCCCAAACTTTTCGGACAACCTTGTCCAAAAAATACCGATCATGGGAAACGACAAGGACTCCGCCGTTATATTCTTTATTGAGATAACTCTCGAGCCATTCAATACCGTTGATGTCGAGGTGATTTGTTGGTTCATCGAAGAGAAGGAGATCAGGCTTTTCGAGGAGTAGCTTGGCGAGGGTGGCTCGGCTTTTCTGACCTCCGCTTAGGACATCAATTGGAAGATTAAAATCTAATTCGTTGAAACCCAAACCCCCAAGGATACGGTTAATCTCATGCTCATAATCGTAACCGCCGAGTCGTTCATGCTGTTCCTGAATTCGGGCGTAGCGTGCGAGGAAATCTGGTGATTCGTGTGTCTTCATCTCCTCTGCCAGCAGGAGCATTTCATCTTCAAGCGCACGCCGTTCTTCAAAAACTTTGAGCATTTCCTGCCTTAAGGTACAGTCACGCGCAAGATCAGGTTCTTGACTAAGATATCCGATACGCAATCCCCTTGCTGAAACAACTTTACCCTTAAAATTGGCAAGCATACCGTTAATAATTTTAATTAACGTCGTTTTTCCAGTTCCGTTACGACCAATTAATCCGATTCTGTCCCCATGCTCAATTGAGACCGATATATCGTCGAGAATTAGGTCTGGATCATACAATTTGGTAACGTGTTCTAACCGTACTAAAGACATATTTCCGCTTTGATAGATTTGTCTCTGTTAGCGATTGTCCATTGCTCGCTACGAGTTATCATCTCCTGATACGTATCGGAGCGTCGTGCATCCGGTCGGCGGATGTTAAACTGCCTGAACCGCCAGAACGCTATAGAGAGAGCAGCATAATGAACAAAGCAATCCAGATGTTCCCACTCATTTTCTGTCAAGGGGCGCACTGCATTGTAAGCGTCTAAAAATCGACGCGCAGCCTTAGAATTTAGCTTGTGCTGCAGTGTGTAACAACACCCAATAAGTGTCATACCGACATCAATTAGTAGCGTATCATAACACCCTTCCTCAAAATCAAGAATCGCCACCAACTGATCTCCATCGAAAAGTGTGTTGTCCAAAAAAAGGTCCCCATGTAGAAGTCCGACTGGAAGGGATGCGTTGAGTTGTGATTCCATTGATTCCAAGTGCAATTTCAGCGATTCAATAAACGGATGTCCTGCAAATCGTGTGTTTTGAACCTCTTTGAAAAAGGGGAGCATCTGTGAGATACCCATGGCAAAGCGGGGAAGTTCAGTGATTGGTGGAATGCAGTGCAGTTTTGCCAACGCTTCACCGAGCTGTGCTAAGGTACTTGGTGAAGACTGTGGTTGCTCCCCTTGCAGAAAGGGATAAAGCATTACGCTGCCGACCGGCTCGTGTGTGAGAGGTTTCCGATCTTTCGTTAGAACTGGATATACTGTTGGATACCGGTATTTATAGAGATGCTGCAACAGTGAAATTTGCATTTCGAGTTCTGTGAGGTCTTTCTCATCGCAAATTTTCAGTAGGAACTCACCATTTGTAGTTATCAATTTGAAGTTGCTATTGCCAAATCCGCCGAGAATCTCTTCAAGTTTCAGTGGCATCCCGATGGGGTACTGCGCCACAATGTGTGCGAGTTCTGAAGATGAAAGAGTTGTGTAGCGTGCCATATTTTCTCAGATGCTGTATCACTCTTGCGGGGGCTTCTCTTCAGCCGATTGCTCTAATTCCTGGAATTCTGCTGTGTTACGGATGAGGTCAAATGCAGGTTCTGTTTTTGCAGCGGCAAGCGCTGCGTCGTCCACCCGAATTGCTTCACGTAACGAGGCAATTGAGAGTGTTTTCTCCGCCTTATGTGAATAGGCGACAGCGAGATTGTAATGTGCCTTTGCGAAGTCAGCATCTAATTGGGTGGCGCGTTCCCACGCTTGAATAGCCATGTCGAGATCACCTTGGTTTCCATAGATAACACCCAATGTGAAAAACGGCATTACCCATCCAGGTTCGTTCTCAATCGCCAAAGTGAGTTCCGTGATAGCTTGTCCGAAGTTGCCTTGATCGGCGTATGCCATACCCCAGTTGTAGTGCGCCACAGCGACTTCGCTGGGTTCAGGAGCTTCCGCACTTTGTGAATAGGGGATGGGCTTCGGACCACACGCGGTCAGGCAGAACATCAACCCTACGATCGACAGTAGCATACCGGAGCGGAGCGTGTTCAGTCCATATAGAAAAGTCATAATTTTTCCTCCATCTCTCCGTTATATTTTAGCAGAAATTGCGCTTGGAATCAAGGGATCCCTGCTTTTTCGACGTAAATGGCGTAGAGCTTCGGATCTTCAGGACGAATTCCAGTGTAATTGAGCCGGATGCGGATTGGACCGACTTGATGTTTGACATGCTCTCCCTGTTTCCATTTTACCGTCTGGTGAAATCCTGACCTAAGCGGAAGGCAATCCTCCCTCGAATACCCTTCGAGCGGTTCAAAATGCTTGTTTAGGATGTCAACGGTAATTTGGCTGTACTCAGATAGTCCATCAACATTCAGCGACATTGTGCAAGACTGTCCTTCAAGGTCAATGGGTGCTGAAATAACATGTCGAGGTTGCGCCGATTTCCGAGGCACATCCGCTGCTTGAAGGTAGCCGAATCGATCACGCTGCCAGGTTGCGATCCGAACGCCGTTGCTGAGCTGCTCTGGCCAAGGTGCATACCAAAAAAGTGTTTCATCACCGATGTTTTCAAAGCCTTGCCCTTGCATAAGTCCCGCGTGTTTGAAATTCATCAGTGTCGGTAGATGTTCAAAGTCGTCTTCCGCTGCTTCTACTATTTGGAAATCGGGAACCGGTTCTCGATAGTGGAGTGCGTCGTTGCTAACGACTAAACCGAGATCCATTGTCACGTGACGTCGGTCATTGTTTTCCGGTCCGTGCCACTGTCCGTAGAAGCCGAGAATTACATTCCCGCGATTCCAGAGTGCGGCACCGAGATGGACTTGTTCTCCTTGATGAGCACCGTATACCACAGGTCTTGGCGGGATGTTACCACGCCTGAAGCCCAAGCACGAGGCTTCGATCCAATGCTCAAAATCGTAAGAGGCATACATTACCATCTGCCGTGTCGGACCTGTATGACTGCCACCGTGCCCACTTAGATAGTAGCAACCGTTGAATTTCGTAACACCTGACATCTCGCAGGATGGCGGGTCGGGATGCCGCTCGGCTTCGTGCCATCGGAGCCCATCTTCACTGAACAGGACTGCGAATTTTGGAGAATATTTGGAGGTCTCAATGACGGCTTTAAATTGGCGTGCAGGATCGGGATCATTGGGTTCGTAATGAACAACACATGCCTGAATATGATATTGTCCACCTTGAATATCAACGAGATTGTTTCGGGTGGAACCGTTATATTCTACCAATCCGACCTCCGGTTTCTCCCAGTTGTATCCGTCTCGGCTTTTTGCGAAACAGACCCGTTGGTGCCAATGGTCATCCTCTCCCTGTCCGAGATACCATATCCAGAGCTCATCGCCGACGCGATGGACAGATCCGTAATAGATGACGCGAGAACAGTCTGGTGTCCCGGGCGGACCGGGATGTATCACAATTCGGGTACGATCAACACCGGCTCTATAAGGTACAAGTTGTAAACGAACGCCGTGTTGGAATGGAATACTGTAATCATCAAAAGGGAACAGGACGACCTGATCAGTGCTTATATGTTCTGGAGTGTTTTTGATAATCATTTGAGTGGTTATAAGTTGTCAGTTAAAGAGGTTTTGGATGTCTATCAAGTAAACCTCAGAAGTCTCGCAAACTAACAGTTTGCGGTACAAACGCTCTATCGAACTCACACCATTATAGTAAAATCCGAAAATACATAAGGACTTCAAGGAATTAATCCCTAATTATGCGAGAACTATTCTTTCAAGATTGCGGCGTAGACGAGCGGTTTGATTTTTTCGCTGAGTTCCGAAAAAGGGATATGCTGCGCGAGTGTGATCGCCACTAATTCATCTCTGGGTGAAATCCAGAATTCGGTGCTTGTTCCGCCGATCCAGCCATATTCACCGACTTGGGAGTCGGGTATCCAGTCTGTTTGCTGGACCCGAACTGAGACCCCCAGTCCAAAACCGAGTCCGGCATAACGTGTTTCTGGCTTTTTGTCCAATGGTATTAAGTGCTCTGGCAAATGGTTGCGCGTCATTAATTCGACAGAATCGGCTTTCATCAATCGTTTCCCTGCGAGTGCGCCTTTGCCGGAAAGCATCAGACAAAATCGGGCAAAATCGGCAGCAGTAGAAACCAAACCTCCACCGGCAGATAGAAATTTCGGCTTCTGTTTAAAACTGGTTTTGGATACATTACCTGTTCCTCCCTCCGGTGCCTGGATAGCCTGTAAACCTCCACTCGGTTTTGGACCGTACATGCCCGCGAATCGGTCTATTTTCTTTTCCGGTACATAAAACCCGGTGTCATGCATGCCTAATGGTTGGAAGATTTGCTCGGCTAAAAATACATCAAAGGACTGACCAGACGCCACTTCAATTAGTCTGCCTAAAACATCTGCAGCGATGCTGTAGTGCCACTTCGATCCGGGTTGGTACAATAGGGGAATTTCGCCAAGTATCTTAACCATTTCTTGAAGGTTACACGCATGTAGACGGTGTAGCCCTACCTTGCGGTAATATTTATCAACGGTGGTTTGCCCTGCCATGTATCGGGCAGCACCCGGCAGTCCGGCTGTATGCTGCATTAGGTCTTGAACGGTCATCTCTCGATCTGATTCAACCACCACAAGTGTTTCGGCATCTGGGTCCTTGGCAACTTTCAACCCGCCTAATTCAGGTAGATAGATCGAAGCTGGGGCATTAAGTTGTAGTTTTCCTTTCTCACAAAGTATCATTACTGCAGCGGCGGCGATTGGCTTGGTCATTGAGTAGATACGGAAGATGGTATCTTTTTGCATCCGCTTGTTCGCCTCAACGTCCATCATGCCGAATGCCTCAAAGTGTGCTACTTTACCACGTCGTGCCACAAGCGTGACCGCACCAGCGAGTCGTTCTTCGCCAATAAATTTCTCGACGGTAGCGGAGATGCGTCCAAGCTGCTTTTCTGATAGTCCTATCTTGTGAGGTGCTGCGGTTAGATTAGAATTTAACATTTTTTTACGTTCCACAAGTGTGCGGACTTTACCCTAAGGATACCACAAAAGCGATAGAATGTCACACTTTTTCAGGGCTATTTAGTTTTCGGTTTTGATTTTGATTTTCGTTTACAGATGTTAACGTTTTTTCGTAATGTCGCGAGCATGAAGAAACACCCAAGCAAAAACACTCGCTCCTACAGAAGAAACTATACACATAGATATAGTGGATATGTAAAACTGAATGACCCTAACACTTTTTGAGCGATGTAAATTGTTAGACTACACAAGCGAATTCAGGATTGGGAGCAAGGCGCGCATAGTCGGGACCTCTCGAAATGTGAAACCGAACTCTGAGAAATATGCGGAGGCGGCGAGGGCATCTGCTATCAGGGGCTTTTTTTCCAATTCCCTTGAGACCCCGAGGATAAGGGCAGCATCTGTCTGTTCAGCAAGCGTGTTGAGTCTGGCAATGAGATGTCCCTGATGCCAGGGATGAAATAGTTCAATAGCGGTCTCAATCCCACTTTTGTGAATGAGCTGGTAGTCTGGAAAACAATAGAAATCGCCTGCTAAAGGGAGGAATTGGCTCCCAGGACGGATCTGCCAGTCTTCGGTTTTGTTGCGGAGCATTGTCTGAAAAAGTTGAATGTCTTCAGGAATGTAGGCGAGAAATTGTTGGGAAATCGGCTGGATACCACACGATTCATCAAGCGACAATTGAGACGGTTGCCTGTTCCGAAACCGGACCTCCGCCGTCAATTCCCACTTGGGTTGATGCAAGACGGCAGTAAAGAAATTAGCTAAATTCATGCCATACCGTTTCGTTTTGTAAAAGAGATTGAGGGGTCCGTCTACTGTAATTCGATATAGTTGCTCTTCTTTCCGAATTGTGGATAGAAGCTGGTTGAATCTGAGGTATTTGAAGAGTTGACGAAGCTCGGCTGTCATGGCGTCGGCGAGTCTTAACGCGAGGGTGTTACAATGGAGTAGCAGCCCTTGCACTTGTGCGGCATTGTAGCGGTGAAGTAAGTGTTCGCCGGAAAGGGTTCTGAAGGTCAGAACGGGTTGGCAGCTTGGCAGATCGGCGTAGAGTTTAGATGCTAATTCCCCTTCTGCTGCTGCGGCAATCTCTGGTTGTGATTCGTCTGGTGTTATCTGTGATACCCTGTGCCGATAGTCCGTATAATCTTGAAACTGCTCCTCTGAAAGCAGACGACTTGTCTCTATGAAAAGCCTTTGTCGGAACGCAATCAGCGTCTCATTAGGAGCCGTATCAAATTCGGTACGATCCAACAAAAGTTTTTCGAGTCCACGTTTGACTACAGGTATTCCCGGCGTGCTATCAATGATTTGCTTACTGGCTTCCAAGAGCGTGGCGCGTGGTGTGTTCGGCGATTTTTCAAAAATAGCAATCAATTGCTCAGCAATTGCCAATAGCTTGCGGTCAGTGGGTTCTATAAACTGTGGATAGATTTGTCTACTCCGAATTTTGTACCGAAGCAGATCTCTGGTAAGCATGGTATTGCGGTTTACGGTATCCGGAGTATACCTAATACTTCGATTCTCGATAAGCGTCGTGTTGCCTGCGTCGCTTGTTGACAAAATGCTCGCCGGTCTGTTTGGAGATCAGTTCGTAAAGCACCGCCTGCTTGCCCTTGCGTTTGCGGAGGATGCGTCCTAACCGCTGCACATGCTCTCGTACGCTCCCACTTCCTGAGACGATAATAGCGACATTCGCTTCTGGGACATCCACTCCCTCGTTTAGCACTTTCGAGGTGACCAAGATAGAATAGGTGCCGTCCCGAAATCCGTTCAAAAAGGCATTCCGTTCCTTGACCTTGGTCTGGTGCGTTAGTACCGGTAGAAAGAACTGCTCGCCGAGTCGGTAAGCTGTGTCGTTATCCTGTGTAAAGATGAGGATTCGGTCGCCGCGGTGTCTTTGAATCAGTTTCCACACCCAATCCTGCTTTGTAGTCGAGGCAAAACTGAGTTGCTTTTGGGTGAGATATGCCTGGAAAGCTTCGCGTCCTTCATCGGTTTGAGAGGTTTTCCAGAGGAATAGATGCCACCCGCGGGGGGTCCCCATATTGATTTTTGCCGTCTTGAGAAAGTCCAAGTAGGTGTGGCGGGCTTCCTCGTATCGGACCCGCTCGGTGTCTTCCATTTCAACTGCTATCGTTACAACACGATACTTAGAAAGCATTTTTCCGGAGAGATCTTGCACCTTCGCCTCATAACAACGTTCACCCACGAGTTCATAGAGTCGGTTCTCTTTTCCATCAACGCGCTCAGGCGTTGCTGTTAACCCCAATCGGAAGGGAGCGATGCTGCTGATTGCAGCATATTGATACTGTTCTCCCGGCAGGTGATGACATTCATCAAAAATAGCAAAGCCGAACTGATTACCATAGTGGGGGGCATGCAAGACAGCGGACTGATAGGTTGTCACAGTGAGATCTCGCAATTCGTGATAGCCACCGCCGTAAAGCCCTACCTCTCGCCCGAAGTGGTCCTTCAACACGTCATACCATTGGTGCATTAAGTCGATTGTCGGAACATGCACGAGTGTAGGGCGTTGCGTATCTGCGATGAGAAGAATTGCGACGAAGGTTTTGCCTGCCCCTGTAGGGAGGCACACAACACCGCGTTTACCATTGGCGTTCCATGCGTCAATTGCCTCGGTCTGATAGCAATAAGGTAACAATTCTTTCTGGAGTGTGAAGGTTTCAGTTGTGAATTGCCGAGCTGTATCCTGATAAGAGATGCCATGTGCGCGTAGATGTGAGACGATGTCCCGATAGCAATAGGCAGGTGCTCGGAAGGCGAGCGTGCGTGCATCCCAACGCAGATCTGGCAACTGGGCTTGAAGGTCATCTGGGACGTCCTGCAGGATGAGGGTGCCTTTGTCGAAGTTGATTTTTAGTGGCGAGGACATAGTATTTTCTCAACGTTTTGAAGTGAAACCTTTTCGAGACCTGCTAATGGCTCTATTATACCAAAATCCAGCGGAAAATCAAGTTGTTAGGGGCATTTATTTCATAGATGGGTTTTATGTGTATGTATACTTTTTACGAGATGTGGCATGAAAAGTTACAGGGTATCCGATAAAAATATAGGAAATCGAGGTTAAAAACCTCTTCCACAGGTATTTATGTTTTTTATAATCTACTATAAATAACCTAAGTTGCCACCTAAAAATGAAACGCGACACCTTTCGCCCCGAAATCAACGGTATGAATGCCTTATGGCATTCCCCGGGGGCTTGGATTCGTGGATTTTCCCGGTTTTCTATAGACCTTTCGCCCCGCTGGAGCTTAGATACCTGAGAAAACAGGTCTATTTCCTATAGGTAGCAAGTTGGATATAAATAGTCCTAAGGTTTTTCAACAAATATTGATTTTCTAATGTCTCTGTGCTAAAATAGGCATATTTTAGACATAAAAATTACAGAGAGGAACAAAACCTATGACCAAATTTATAATGATGCCGCCCCAAGATGCCTATAAGCGAGAATGGGCAAAACGTCTTGAAACAGAACTATCAGAATATCAAGTAATTTTACCGGAGACGGATGAGGAAGTTCTATCGGCTATCGTTGATGCAGATGCTGTATACGGTTGGGTCTCTCCAGAGGCCCTCCAGCGGGCAAAGAAACTGCAATGGATCCAAAACCCGGATGCTGGTCCCTTCCCTGGTTACTATTACCAAGCATTGATAGAACATCCCGTTACGATATGCAATCCGCGAGGTATTTACTTTGACCATATTAGTCAGCATATTATGATGTTTGTGTTAGGGCTCTCTCGTGGATTGCCCTACTATATGGATGCGCAACACCAACGGAGATGGGACAAAGACGCTCGGAAAAGTGGATATATTGATCTCGCGCAGGCGACTGCCCTAATCGTAGGTGTTGGCGGTATCGGACACGAAACGGCGCGGCTTTGTGCTGAGTTTGGCATGAAGGTGATTGGTGTAGACCCTCGCCCAGAATATGAATTGTCTTTTGTTGAGATGCATGCCCCCACTGAACTGGATATAGTGCTGCCGCGCGCCGATTTTGTGATAGCCACCACCCCGCATACACCGGAAACCGAAGGGATGTGGAATAAAAAGCGTTTTGATTTGATGAAACAGACTGCTTACTTCATCAACATCGGGCGTGGCAAGACCATGAAACTTGCCGATCTTATTGCCGCACTGGAAAATGGGGATATTGCGGGATGCGGATTAGATGTGTTTGAAGTTGAACCGTTGCCTGCCGAGAGCCCGCTTTGGGCACTCTCCAACGTTATGCTCACTCCGCACATCGCTGTCAAGGACGCGGAGAACATCCCGGAGCGGCGATTTGAGATTATCTTAGAAAACGCCCGCCGCTTTGCTTCAGGCACTCCCTTACGCAATGTGGTAAACAAAGCAGCGTGGTATTAAAAAAACAGTATTGCACTTATGGAAGCCGCACTACTGAAAAGGAGGTTAGAGAAGAGAAAGCATGACAACAGTTAAACAGCATCTTCTAAATGATGAACAGATTCGCCATTTTATTGTGAACGGGTATGCCAACGTCACTGCAAACGTGCCGACGCACATCCATGAGACTATCTATGACAAAACGGATGAGCTTTTCGCTGGTGCGGCGGATTTCCGGGGTGATAGGCAACATAACCCGCTCAATAATATTTTACCGTTGGTGCCGGAACTTCAGATAGTGTTGGAGTCTCCGGAGGTGCGCGGGGCACTCACCAGTATTCTGGGAAACGGATACGTCATGCACCCGCATCGGCATTGCCATCCCAATTTTGCGGAAAGCACACCGACTGGAAAAGAAAATGGCGAGGAGCGGTTGATGATGCCGCTTCACAAAGATGGACACGCTGGTGGAAAACGACCTCGGCACCGAACGCCCCGCTGGGCGATTCTCTTCTATTATCCGCAGCCCTGTCTCGAAGATCAGGGACCGACGTGTATCATTCCGGGAACGCAATACATCCGGGAATTTATGCTGGACGGTGAACGTCGGCGGCACGAAAGGCATGTCGAAGGTAGAAATGGGACGCGACTACTCTCTGAGCATTTCCTGAACCGAAATCTGGTTCCAATGTCTGGTGAACTCGGCACAGTGTGGATTATGCACTTCGACATGGTGCATTCGTTCCTTCAGAACTACATCCCACTGAATCGCTACGGTATGAAATTCGTCTTTATGCGTACGAAGCAACCGACAGGCCCTTCATGGAACAATGAAACTTCTATGTGGCAGCCGCCTGAAGTCAACCACGTCCCTTACGATGCAGAGATTCTTTGGACCTACATGTGGAATTGGATGTACGGAAAGACGGATTTGTACGAAACTGACCGTCAGAATACCACAACGGATGTGACATCTGAAGTTGAGGCACTAAAAACAGACATTCCAAATGAAAGGATGAAAGCTGCTAACGAATTGGGCTTCATGCGAACAGATGCTGCCGAGGCGGTTCCAGCACTCATCGATGCACTTCAGGACGACTATGAACCGGTACGTCGAAACGCCATCTATGCACTCGGAGCAATTGGAAAACCTGCCGTTGAATCTCTCATTAGTGCGCTCAATTCGGAAAAAGAGGCGTTTGATATGGAGCCGATTCTCCATATTTGTGACGCGGCGCATGGGCTGGCGGCAACTGGAGCATCGACTGTGCCTGCGCTTATAAGTGCATTGAAAGACGAACGCGAGAACATCCGCGCTTCAGCAGCGTATGCGTTAGGTGAGATGGGTCCAGTCGCAGCGGAATCGGTTGATGGACTTATTACGTTGTTAACCGATGAATCGGAAGAAGTGCGTCGCCATGCGACCTCGGCATTGGGTATGATTAAGGTACCCGTATCGAAAACTGTCCCCGCCCTGATACGAGTTCTGGAAGATCGCGAAGATACAGATTTAGCGTTTTTTGCGGCGCAAGCATTAACCCGAATTGGACCGGACGCAACGGAAGCTGTTCCGGCACTGCGTGAGGCACTGATGAGTGAGTCCGCATACGTGCGCGGATTCTCCTCGGAGGCGTTGAGTCGGATTGGTACTGCCGAAGCTTTGCAGGCACTCGTGCCATTCCTGAGAACGGCGCGTTGGTTTAACTATGTTAAGAAGAGCATGCCTGCTTTCAGCATTGCCTTGAAAGAGACAACACATGCGACGAGGGACACAGATTCACTCCTGAAATTGATTTCAGAGTGGACAAAACAGAGGGACATTCCGTTGCCGAAGGCGGAGGAGGTTTCGCAGGATTCCGATACGCAATTCCAAGTAACCTTCAGCGATGGCAAACGGGTAACCGCGAAGGTTGAGGGTGATACGCTCAACCTCTATCACAGAACGCGTGTAGAGGCTGGGTTTAAGGCGTATCGGTAGGATTTGCTAAGGGAAAACTACGCTTCTGATGAGTTGAATCTGAAATGGAACCTTTGGCATTCTTCACTTTAGGCCCGTACCTCGCCACCTTGAAGGTGAAGGAGAAACTATGCAAGAAATCGCACCACAAAAAGTGTTCATCGTCCATGGCCATGATGAGGCAGCTAAATATGCCGCCGCCAGGTTCATAGAAAACCTTGGTTTAAAGGCAATCATACTTGACGAACAACCCAGTGAAAGCTTGACAATCATTAAGAAGTTTGAAAAATATGCTAACGAGTCGGACTTTGCCATTGTCTTACTAACCCCAGATGATGTTGGCGCACCAATACAAGAAAGAGATAACCTTAAACTCAGAGCCCGTCAGAACGTTATATATGAACTTGGCTATTTCTCCTCTGCGTTAGGGCGTAAAGGAGTTTGCGTTCTCTACAAAGAAGGCGTTGAGTTACCTTCGGATATTTACGGTGTTGTTTATGTGCCCATGGATAAGTTTGATGGCTGGCAGCTAAAACTAATGAGAGAAATGAAGAGCGCCGGATTACATTTTGACGCAAACAAATTTGTTGAAACGTAGAGAAGTCAAAGTTACCTCCAGGATCTCTGTAAGCTTCTGTCCAAAATTGACTTTGACTTTACTGATGGATTAATGCTATAATTAATGTGGAAGTGGTTTATAAATCAACACTGTGAATAATGAACCAACCTTAATCAACCTACTGTTGTGACCTCATCTTACGAACTGGGGACCGCCTATAACTCGCGTTGTATCAGCGTAAAAATGGAGAAAAACTATGGAGGCGAAAATTCTGCCGAAAGTATTCATCACCTATAGATATGATGACGAGGCCAAAGCGGCAGTTGCTGGGTTTGTAGAGGAATTGGGTTTAAACCCAACCGTTCTTCATGAACAACCCATTAAGGGCCAAACAATTATTGACAAGTTTGAAGAACATGCAGACGAAGCAGGTTTTGCGATCGTCTTGTTGACCCCTGACGATGTTGGTTCCTCAAAAGCTACAGGGAAACGCAAGCTTAGAGCCCGGCAGGACGTTATCTTTGAGCTCGGTTATCTCCTCGGTGGGTTAGGCGGCGAACGAGTGTGTGCTCTCTATAAAGAAGGCGTTGAGTTACCATCAGATATTCCCGACGTGGTCTATGTGCCTATGGATAGCGCTGACGATTGGAAATCAAAACTGCGTCAGGGAATGCAAAAGGCGGGGCTGCCTATTGATATGAGCGATGTTCTGTCAAAGGATAGCCCTGAGCCGGTTAAGTTGTTTGATAAAGCACCCGCGCCTCTTCGTTCTCCCAACAACGCTGGAACATCCATTTTTATTGGACATGGCAGTTCGCAGGACTGGTTAGAACTCAGGAATTTTATGGATGATGGATTGGGACTACCTTGCGGAGAATTCAACCATGTTATATTGGCTGGTGCAACCACTATTGAGCATCCCACTGAGATATTGGATCAGGCGGGGATGGTCCTTTTCGTGATGACTTCTGAGGATCAACAAGCCTATGGCACACTACAGGCCCGTGAGCATGTAATTCCTGACGCTAATCCATTTCAAAGTAGGTTCGGTTCTGGAAGGGCGATCATCTTGCTTGAAGAAGGTTGTCAAGCATTCAGTAGTATTCATAGCCATGATCGGATTCAATTCCCGAAAGGAAAAATCTCGGAAGTATTTGAGGAGGTTCGCGAAGTTCTTGAACGTAAAAAAATAATCGGATAACCTACTTCTGTAGAAGTATTTTTAATAAATTGGCAATACTTGAACTTCATAATCCTCGCAAGGTATCCTCTATGCCCACACTTGACTTCAAAAGTAAACAATTCATACGCGAACATTATCGCCCTGCTCCCTTCCGGGCGTTAAAAATAGATGCGGAGATAAACGCTTAATACAGATTCATCCTTCCCTGCAAAATCTCTGCTAACCATGACGAATCTATTTGAGAGAATTCAAGCGAATTTGATTAATCTGCCTACAACCTACACATGGAATCTTCGGCGACGTGTCTATAGTGTAGCAGTGCGTAGGATGATTCGGTCCTCGGTCCAATTGTCTCGATACCACGTACACGCTTCAAAGGTGTCGTTGAGTGCATCCATGCGTTGCTTTAGCATTGATCGGAACTGTTCTCGGATTTCAACTAATGCTGAATCATCAATCAGATTACGGGTTTGGAAGGGATCAGCGAGATTATCAAAGAGCCTCTCACTTCCGTCTGGACGGTGAACAGCGTAGGTATGCTGCTTTGTGCGGAGGGCTCGCCACTCATAACCATCTTCCCACTTCGCCGTACACCCCATGCCCTGCATAAACGCTGCATCCGGCTCATTAGTGGGTTGATTACAGGCAGCTCCACTTAAATCTGTCCCTTCAACATCTTCCGGGATTGGGAGATCCATCATTGAGAGTAGCGTCGGCATAATGTCAGGTGTATTCAGACAGGCATCTGAAACATGTTTTTCTGGAATGTGTCCATCCCACCGTACAAGAAATGGAACGCGCACCGCTTCCTCATAAAAGATATTCTTTGCACGCCTTCCTTGTGCGCCGAACATCTCCCCGTGATCAGAAGTAAAAACGAAGATTGTGTCATCGCGCAACCCCAAGTCGTCAACAGCACACAGTAATCGTCCGATATTCCGATCCAGATTGGTGGTCATTGCGTAATAGACGCGCATCCACTCAGGGAGTTTGGAGCGCTCTGCAGCGGACATAATCGCCCATGTATCGCCATAAGGGTCGTTTTCGTCTCGGTAGTTTGGCGGTAAAGGGAAATCTACCTCCCGAAACATCTCATAATCCTCGGTTGGCACATTGTCTTGTGTCCACGGATCGTGTGGTGTTCCGATTGAGAGGAAAAGTGCAAAGGGGTCGTCTGCCACTGATGCCCGCTGCAAGTAATCAATCGCTAAATCAGTTTGTCCATCCGGTTCATATCCAGGCATCACAATTCTCTCAGGCGAGTCCTTGTGATAATACGCGTCAATATACAAGTGATGAAAATTGTACGCCGACCACTCTCCGTCGAAACCGAGTCGATACCGTCCCGGTGGGATGTAAGAATTCCTCGGATCGTCATGTCTCCCCAATTGATTTGCCCACAGATGCCATTTTCCGATGTAACTTGTCTGGTAACCGTTACGATGTAGAACATGCCCGAAACAGTCGTGATTTGGGTTCATCCGAAGTTCATTGATCACCATACCGGTGCTACTGGCGTACTTTCCGGTGAAGAGAGATGCGCGATAGGGAGCACACATCGGACTTCCGGAGACGGCGTTGCAGAAATCCGCACCTTCCACGGCAAGTTGGTCAATATTAGGGGTCCGTGCACGGACATCTCCAGCGTAGCCACACGATTGGTAGCGGAGCTGATCTGCGAAAACATAAATAAGGTTGGGACGTTTTTCAATTAAACGAGACATTAAGATACTCCAGCTTAATTACAACAGACTTTACAATACAACAATACACGAATGGGCGGACGCAGATAGAAAACTTCATATCATATAGCAAGGTTGGAAACCCCGCCTACCGAGCGGAAGTACGTTTTCACGCCTGCAGCACAACATGCTTCAGTAGCTCTTTCAAGGCAAAAACGAGGCTGCATGGAATCATCAATAGCACACAAAAGCCAGAAAACAGAAAGCCTTTCCGATATATTTATGGTAGATCTTAGAATTACCTATACATTACGCAACAGTGAGAAGTAGTCGGGAATCGGAGTGAATCAACGGTATGAATGCCTGATGGCATTCACCGCCTCCTACAGAAGAATTCCCGAAGTGTCAATGTATTTTTAGAATTTACCATAGATTATCTTTTTGCTAGCAATCGAAATAGAAAATTAGCCGATAATATCTATGAAGTTGATATCAGCGTGCCTGACTTCGGTCGACTCAGCTGAAGAATCAAAGAAGCGGAATCCCACACGTATAACTGCATGTTTCAGAAAATGTGACGCTCGCGTGGATACGAGAAATGCTTTCTCTGTTGAAGCACGAACCCAACGCTCACTCAATACGACTCACTACCTAAGCGTTAATCCCTAAAAAAACGCTTTTTTTCCACAATTCCAAGCAATTTTTTTATTTTTCCTCGCGTTATGCACGTTTTCTGATCTGAAATTGTGTCTTTAACAATATAATTTAAGAATATAGTGATATTAGGTATTGTTTTGCGTGATTCTGCAAGACTCGGCTTAGAGGGACTTTCATGGAAGAAAAAAAAACGATGTGCAATTGATTCATGAAGTTTTGTCAGGCAACGACGAGGCATTTAACATTCTACTCCAAAGGTATCAGAAGGACATTCACGCGCTCACATGGCGAAAGATTGGCGATTTTCATCATGCTGAAGAAGTTACCCAAGACACCTTCCTCAACGCTTATGAAAAACTTTCGACCCTAAAGGAACCGAGCCAGTTTGCGGGATGGCTCTATGTCATCGCAAACAGGCTTTGCATTAATTGGCTGCAAAGGCATAAACCTACAATGCAATTCTTGGAGGACACATCTGTGAAAGAGATAGAAAAATCCTTTTATGAGCGTTATGTATCCGATCAACGCGAGGCAGAAGCATCTGAAGATCGCCAGAATCTCGTCAAAAAGATCCTTGAACAACTTCCAGAAAGCGAACGCACTGTGATAACGCTCTATTATCTGGGTGAAATGACGACCCAGGAGATAGGTAAGTTGTTGGGGGTGTCAGTACACACGATTACAAGTCGACTTCAGCGGGCGCGAAAGCGCTTACAAGAGAATGAGGAACGCATCCTTCAAGAAGTGTTCAGTGGCGTACAGATATCGGAGAGTTTAACCCAGAACGTCATGCGACGAGTTGCTGACATGAGCCCTACACCCCCACCTACAGTGAAGCCTTTGCTCCCATGGGCAGCTTTAGGGACAGCCGTGGTGTTCGTTGCGTTACTCCTCGGCACCAGCAACCAATATCTCAGACGCTTCCAGGAACCGTATAGTTTCGAGGTACAATCCGACCCGCTGATTAAAATCATTGATGCTCCTGTCGTCCTGGATCTTGATGCCAAACAGGCTGTTCGGAATCAAGATGGAGAGGCTGCTTTACCGAATGAAAGTAGAGGCGTCGGTCTACAGACTTCTGAGAATGTTCTTGCACGCGATACACAAGCAAGACCCTTCAGCTCTTCCACCTCGCCATGGACCCAGGCAAGTGGTCCCCAAGGCATCCCCAGTTTTAATGAAGAACCGTTGTCTACTGAACTCATGGCAGCTATTGCAGAAGCCGAACGCATCGACTTGAACGATGATATAAAAGGAAATGCTCGGTTAGCAAAATTATTGCATCATATTGTAGCCCTGGCAAAAGCCAGCGGATTTGCAGTCAGCGGAGAAACCTTTTATGTAGAACACAAGCGGATGCTCTTCAAATGGAAGCCCGGCGAAACGCAATGGACGCATACCGGATTAATAGACCTCGGTAAACAGTCAACTGAGGATTTGCGAGATGAGTTCAAGGTAGCCGCTTCAGGAGAAATCGTCTACGTCGGTAAGCGGGACGGAAAACTGTCTCAATCGCTTGATGCAGGGAGGGGTTGGAAAGACATTACCGCAACCCTTCCGCTCCGCTTTACCCGTTTCAACGAGATACGCTTTGTCGGATCAACGTTTTATGTGGCAACCGACGCTGGCGTTTTATCTTCACAAACCGGTGAATATTGGCGCGTCCTCACCGACGGAACAGGGACGCAGGTCATCATAGACAGGTTAGCTGTGGACAGAACGACAGTTTACGGTGTTGGCGATACTGGGGTCTATCACTTGAATATACTTGGACACTGGCAGCAAATCTTTCCAAATATCCCCGATGAAATCCTCGCGCTCGCCGTCAGTAACAGTAGACTTTACATTGCGACCCGTCGGCGCGGGGTCTTCCACAGCCTCCTGAAAAAAGAACAGGATCATGAACCGTCTCATAAATAGAAGAACACACCAAATCACAGAAGGAAGGTGCTATGACCATGAAAAGAATCATTGTATTATTTCTAATATTCAGCGTTGCTACCATTTCTAACTTAGGTATATCCCAAGCCTATGCCTGTCCTCCGGATCTAAGTAGTTATGATTTGACCTATAGCGATATCACACACAACCACGGCAGCGGGGAGCATACCCACACGAATGCTCGCTACGAAGGGAAAAGCGGGACATGTACTAGATGGGGCACGACTCCGGAATACAACGATCTCCATGAAGGTGACGGGCATGGAGGTGATCCACCAGAACCCGAACCAGAACCAGAACCCGAACCACCAGAGCCGGAGCCAGAACGTCCACGTACTCCGCAGCCTATATCGGTCATTAATGATGCAATAGAATGGTTAGCATCAGATCCAGCTAACGACGATCCAGAAAAGCTCTCAGAGTTCATACAATCACATCCCGATTATGTGCCGCCCCCACCGGGGTCTGTGCCAGAGGTTGTAGACGCAGTAAAAACCACACCTGAAGGCTATACACTTGAAGAGATTAATGGTCAGTCGCTTTTAGTGCCTGTTGAGCCGTCAAAGCACATATCCGTAGACAAATCGGCACCCGCTAAGCAGCAAGAGACATTTATCATTTATACGGTTGTTGAAGTCGTCGGTGGTCAGAACTATCTCCAACCCACACCGTTCTCCGAGGCGACGGATCCGTTGAACCCTGGCAATGGCGAGGGTGAGAATGGTGTAGCAGGACAAAGCGAGACTTTCGCCTCTATCAATGGTCAATACTATACGTTTACAACGAATCCTGCTCTACCTGTCCAGGTCACAGAGTATATGGTTTCGACTTGGGGTAATGGTCAAGGGAAGTTGCCGCAATGGATAGAGGTCTACAATCCAAACGCTGCGGCGATCAGCATAAGTGGTTATGAGTTTTCATATATGTTGCGTGGAGAGATTCGTAGGATGCGCCTGGGTCATTTTCTCCTACCGCCCCGGCAAGCGCTGATCTTAGCGACATATATCCCACGCCAGCGGTATCGCTACGGTGGCATCAGCGAGTCGCAAGTGTATAATCTGAAGCTTTATGATCCATCCGAAAAGGGGAGCCATGTCGCCTTGAAGAAAGGCTGGTCGCTGAGGGATTCGAATGGCATGATTATCTCTCAAGTCGGTAAAGCCTTTGGCGGCACAGCGAACCCGATAGCACCCGCCCGCGAGGGCTTGCGTCGCAAAAGTTACACCGTTTATGTCAGTGAAAGGACGAAAGTTGAGTATTTCTTCGGGTTCCGGTTGGATATTGGGACGCCTGGCTTTCATGAACCCTCAGCACCGAAAGCACCGAGTAAAGCACGTCCGAAGTTGCAAACGAGTTGGGCAAGAATAAAGGGGGGTTATATTGGTGACTAAAGCAATATTGGCACAATCTATGTCCAACTCGAAAGAAAGGCTTACAAAGGAGCTATGACCATAAAAAGAATCATTGTATTATTCCTAATATTCAGCGTTGCTACTATTTCTAACTTAGGTATACTCGAAGCAGATGGCTGTCCTCATCCGGATACAATCGGGGCAGTTTTTTCATGGAGCGATTTACACACAGCCATGGCATCGCGGAGCATACCCACACGCTTGCTTCCGGGTACTATTACTATGCGGAGGGAGATTGTCATTATTATCGTTATACTCAGGCATACACTGATAACAGCCGGTACAGATGCTGTTACCCAGATGCCGCAACTCACATAAGGTGCTACTTCTTTTGAAACAGCGAAGAGGGTATCATGACCACCCACACATGTCCATCCTTAATCTGTTAGGGATACGTGCGTTTGGTGGCAGAATTGTTTCATTTATCACACCGTTGTCAATGAATTCTTCAACAATTGGGGGCCATGTCATTTCGTATCGGTTATAGATGCCACTATTTGAAGCGTGTGTGATATTCCATTGGATCCAGTCATTGATGTCAAACACCCGTGCCCAGTCAACATAGCGACCCATAGAAACCATAGTCAACCGCTGTTCGGCAGAAACAATCGGAAGTCCTTTCACACTTATGATGGATGTATAAAGCCTTTCTAAAACCTATAGGGATATGAAAATATGTTCCGATTTTTAATGACGTTCATCGCCTTTCTGATTCTCCTTCATATCATCGGTTGCGGTGCGGACGATGATGAAGTTATAGAACATGTCCCGGCTAATTTTCTTGAAGCTTCTCCGCCAGAAGGTTATGAAATCGCTGCTCTGAGTGGCGTCCTTACACTTATATTTGATGCCCCTCCAGGAAATGTAAGTTCAAATGTAGGTGAAGTTACCGTTATCAACAGGACAGTCACCATTACGAAGTTACCTTGGCCGGGACCGCAAACTAAACTCGAAGTAGTCGTCACATGGGCAGATGGAACTATAAAGTTGTTGTATCCTATTGCTGTTCCGTGTGTGGATCCGGAAGCAGCATGCGAGTAAAGGAAGATCACACATGCCAAAAATCTTAGAGACATTCATTGTTTTATGTATTCTGCTTTGCATCAGCGGTTGTGGTGCCGATGACACCGAAGTTGTTCAAGAAGATGTACCAGTGAAATTTGTATCAGTAGTGCCTCCCAACGGTTATGTGATTGACGCAGGTGTGAGGATTATCACTCTGACGTTTAATGGTATACCATCAGATGTAACCACAGATTCAGGTAACCTTGAGCTTAATGGGAACCAGGTCATGATCAGCGATTTCGACTACAACTTCACTTCACACATAGCTGAATTGACAATTACATGGGCAGATGGAATTCAGAAGTTACAGTACCATATTACAATGCCCTGTGCGAACGAGGACACAGGATGCGAGTGGTAAAGAGCGAATATGTTTAAATTTTTAGCGACATTCATTGTGCTTCTGGTTTCGCTTTGCATTAGCGGTTGTGGTGCCGATGACACCGAAGTTGTTGAAGAAGATGTGCCGGTAAGTTTTGTGTCTGCAAGACCACCCAGCGGTGATGTAATTGGACCGAATAGTTCGGTCACTATAACCTTTGACGGTGTCCCGATTGATATAACTGCAAACAGAGGAAACGTTGAAGTTATACATAACCGCGTTATTGTCAGTCGGCTCTATACGGACTCACTTGGTGAAGTCAAGTTGATAATAACATGGGCAGATGGAACGCATACGTTGCTCTACGTACTGACAGCTCCATGTGCGGATGAGAATGATCCGTGCGGTTGATAAAAAACCAATATGTTGAAAAATATAGCGATTACACTGATACTTATTTTCCTTTCTGTTTACATCAGCGGCTGTGGTGCTGATGACGAGGAACTTATGCCTGTCAATTTCATGTATGCAAGTCCAGCAATTTATTCCACGATATCACCATCTGATAACATCATACTAACTTTTGATGGTATTCCTACGAATTTATCGGTAACGCCAGGCATTATTGAAGCCCGTGATGGTAGAAGGATCGCAGTTGCTGGTCCTTTCAATCCAGGTCCCCTTGAAATGAGAATCACATGGACAGATGGTGGACTGGATTTACGGTATTACGTTCTTTCACTATGTGCCGATGAAGATACAGCATGCGAGTAAAAGGAGATCACATGTACAAAATCTTAGGGACATTCATTGTTTTATCTTTTCTGCTTTACATCAGCGGTTGTGGCACTGATGATACCCAAGTCGTTGAAGAAGATGTGTCTGTGCGTTTTGTGTCAGTAAGACTGCCTAACAGTTTGGAGATTAGCGCAAATGCTTGGATTACCCTTAGGTTCGATGGTATACCAACAGAGGTAACTACAAACGTAGGAGACTAGGGATTCATAAAATAGAAAAGAGAAGTCGTGTTGAAATCGGTATTAATCATAGAAAAGGTGTAAGTACTCGCACCACGTCCTATTTTTGGGATAATTTGTTGTATGGTTCTGTTCCAATCGAAATGTGAAATATGCCGCGATGTTGGGTAGCAATATAGAGGTTGTTGTTGTTGATAACGAGCGAAAGGATTTTATCGGGAACGCTTGGGGAAATCAGTTGCCATTTTCGACGAGTATCCAAACGATAGACACCCGTATCGCCGGCACCATAAATAGTGGTGTGATCTACGGCAAACCTGTCTACGACGATAGGCATCCCTTTTCTATTGGTTAGTAGATACCAAGACTCTCCGTTCTGTGAAGCTAAGACGCCTTTGTCAGTAGCAACGTAAACTGTTAGTCCAATAAAAGTTATCTCGTTGAAACGTGTAAAATAGAGTGGAAGATTAGGTGTAATATCTCTCCAGCTGTTTCCACTGTCGAGGGATTGAAATAGTCGTCCAGTTCGCTTACCGATGTAGATGGATTCTCCCGAAACTGCTAGTTTGAACCCATTTTGCAAATCTTCCTTTGGTTGTTTACCGAGATCTATTAATCCGGTATTTGTCCATTCCGAATTGCCGGGTTTCCATTTGAAGAGCCTTCGGTAGTATTCAGCGTAGAATGTTCCATCACTAACTGCAAATCCACCGACTCCTGAACTGATTGCAAATTTTGCTAACTTAGGGTCCATTTTCATATCATCAGGCAAGTAGGTTTGTTCTGCTTCAGCAATAGTTGTCACCAGTTGCATGGACAGTGTTTCTTTATTAAAGGATGGAATTCCTTGAACCGGTATGAATATATTATCGTTTGTAGATAAACGAAAGATATTTAGATTGTCTCCATCAGAAACAATCGCAAATAGTTCTCTGTCTGCGACCACTAATTTTGAATGGGAAGGTAAGTTAATATAAAGGTGTTCTGTTGATTCAGGGGCATCTTGACTAACATTAACGCGAGTATTCTTCCATGATTCACCTCCATCGGTTGATTGAACAATACTATTACCGGTATGTACATAGAGCTTATCATTGAAAGTTCTCAAACTCTGTATCCATGTCCCTGTTATCCCTTTCATAAAGGGATGCCATGAGGCACCATCGTCAATTGTTCGATAAACACCTAACGCCCCAGCTTTGTAAAAGGTATTATCGTCAGGCGCTACAGCTCGGGGGAAATTATGCCCCACTGAACCTGTGTTAAATACAGGATCTGTCCATGTTTGTCCACCATCGTTTGAACGGAAACTAACTACATTATCAAAAACAAAGAGTGTCTTACCGGTAACTAAGATTTTGATACTATTTGGGATCGTCATAACAGATGATTTATTTTTAGGTGTGATATCAGTCCAGGATACTCCCAAGTCAATTGAGTGAAAAATCTTCCATGGACTTGCAGCGTCCTTGGTTACTATTTGCAGAGTGGATTCCGGGTCTCCTAATACGAAAGGATTGACTTCTGTTGCAATATAGAGGTTGTTCTCCGTGGCTGCTAAAGAGCAAACAGGGTTGAATGCGTTCACTGGCACTTGCTCCCATACATCTGAATTGAGACGATACAATCCTCTATTTGTACCTGTAAATACTGTGTTTCCGATCGCAGCGACTGCATAGATTTGTTTATCTGTTAATCCATTGTTCATAGGGACCCACTGTTTGCCACCATCTGTAGAGTGGAAAATGCCATTGTCTCGTAAAGCGAGATACATTGAAGTCCATTGTGTTTCATCCCTGATGATGAATCCAACGGGATGTCCCTTCGGATGAGAACCAAGACCACTCCACATTTCACCGTTATCGGTTGAAGCAAATACTTCATGATTGGCAATAATATAGAGTGTATCACCATGTTCTGCCATAAGTGTCGGGGAGTTCTCGGCAGACACAGTCCTGTTAATGGGCGTCCATGCAGTCGCGCCTGGGATCAGACTGTAGATACCCGATGATGCAGCAACGTAGAGGTACCCCTTAGATGTAACAAAGATTTCAGAAATGGGACTCTTTTGTGGTCCACTTGTCTGTGTCCATTGCGAGATAGAAGGTCTGAAGGAACTTACTTGTAGGTCTCGTGCTAAGACACTTTCAGAGGTCTGTAGACCGACACCGCCATTTTCACTTGAGATAGCAGCCCTGCCGGTCTGGTTCCGCACTGCTGGTTTTGAATTAATATTAAGGGTAATGGGTGCATCGATGATTTCAATGATAGGTTCAGATTTTGCCTCGAAACTATAAGGTTTTTGAAAGCGGACAAGGTACCGATTGCTTGTGCCGAGTAGCAAGGCAATGAATACAACAGCCGTGCCAAAAGCCATCCATGGGAGAAATGGTTTTGAACCCGGAGAGGGTGTTGGTTTTATATCAGCGACTTGCCGCATGATGTTCTGGGTTAAACCTGTGGATATATGCACCCCGTTGAGAACTTCTTGAATTAAAGTCTCATGATCTTCTTGTAAACGTTTTCGCGCTCGCTGGAGTCGGCTGGTAATTGTGTTCACTGAGACTCCCAAGAATTTCCCAATCTCCTTAGTCGTCATTTCACCGAGGTAATAGAGAGAGATTACGGTGCGTTCACTCTCTGGCAAGTTTGCCAAAAGTTTTTTCACGCGATCATAACGATTCTCGATTGCTTCTGTCTCTCGTTGCTCTGACAAATAGCGATTATAAGAGGAGCGATCTATTTCCCTCGTTGGCGTATCTTCCAGCAATTGCATTGCTGATTTGTTCCGTTGGCGCCAATTAATGCAGAGTCGATCTGCAATGACGTACAGCCACCCGGCGAATTGGTTGGGGTTCTTTAGTGTTGAAAGGTTTTTATATGCCTGGAGGAAGATATCTTGGGTAATTTCTTCAGCGTAGTGAAAATCACCGATTTTTCGCCATGCAAGGGCGTGAATTCCCTTCTGATACTTTTGGACTAAAGTGTTGAAGGCGTGGTCATCACCTGACAAAATTCTATTGATTAACAGGGCATCGTCTTCTTGATTATATTTCACAAAGTTCTCCTAACGGATCAATTTGCCGTGTTTATCCTTGCTAAAATGCTTAATCTGGTATTATGTATTACATCATGAAACACGGTTCATAGGAAGTCCTGTGTTCATATAGAGTTGATTTTATTTTTCTTGCAGGGTTTATATGGTTCTAGTGATAAGCGAAATCTATTATAGTGTTAAAGACACAATTTTGGGACAAAAAACGTGCATAAGGTGAAAGAAATGGGAAATAACCTGAAATTGTGGAGAACTTTCCGAGATAGAGGTTCCAAATGAGGGCTGGACCTAAGAATAGATGACTCATAGTTTGAAAAAATGCTCTTACCTTCTGTTCGGTTTCTATGAGTCATCCATCTTTCTTTATTATACTTACTAATCTAAGCAGTGTTTACATTGTATAAGTTATAGAGTTTATGAATAGTTTTTGATATACTGCGTTCTATGCGAACCGAAAAAACCGATGAAACTCAAGATTTACCTGTGAGGAACAATCAACGCGCCCACCTGCATTAACACTAAAGTGATTATACACATCGGCAAGGTCATCAAGCATATTTCCCAAACGTTTATTCTTCGAGTGATTACGTATCTGATATTTATAGGTTCTCACGGTTTTACCAGTTACCAGTCTTTAACCCCTGAACAGTGGGTAGGCAGACACACCGCCTTGCGACGGTGCTGTTCATGTCTGCCAACTGGTAAAAATAATATAACATTTTTGACGCTTTTTGTAAAAAAAAGAAGGATGGACTTTCCTCCGCACGCTAAAACATGCGGTTTCCAGTCCAAAGATTTGATGAACATTCTTACCTCTTTATTATCTATTGTATTGATTCTGAGCATGTTTATAGAGTGTGGCAATGATATTAATGGGACTGATGAAGAACCGGCATCACCGGCAGTGCTTCAACGGTTGATTCCAACAAATGGTGCGACAATTCTGGTAACGTGAGTTTGAAAAAAGATTTAGAAGTTAAGCCATCCACGTCTTTCAGGCGGTTTATTCCCTGAAGCGATCGAGATGCCAGATATGCTTCATACAAGACGATTTGTCACAACTGACCTAATAGAATATTGCTTTAGCGACGGGAACCCCTTAACAACCTATAGTCTTCGGGTTTAGGTTTAAGGATGTATCTCGTATTGCGTATAAAAAAGAGTTGACTTTTACGTATATCTGGAGTATCGTATTATTACCATTGTAGGAGAAAGTATAATTTTTAGTAGTTTTTGCTAAAGTTTTCCCACCCTAATATCACAATGGACCCTATGGTTATCGTAAACCCTATATTTCGCTAAACCGCTAAAAGTGGGTGTTTAGTTCATCTCAATTAATTTTAAGGAGTAATTCTTGATGCAGAGTAAGGAACGTCTTATCCCAAGTTTCGTAGGGCTGAAAGCCCATACTACATTGATAATTCTTTCGATTTTACTGTTAAGCCCTCTTATGTTAGTCAGCACACCTGCCTTTTCCCAAAACGAAGAGGGTTTTACACTTCAACTTCTCCACGCGGCAGATATGGAGGGCGGCATTGAAGCCCTCGAAAATGCGCCACGCTTCTCATCGGTGCTGAATGGGCTTAAAGCTGAAGTTGAAAACACAGTGATCATCGGTGCTGGCGATAGTTATATTCCCGGTCCGTTTTTCGCAGCTGGCAATAATCAGAGCCTTCGTGAAGTATTGGGGAGAGAAGGTTCAGGTCGAGCCGACATCCTGATGCTCAACGCCATGGGCTTCATGGCGGGTGCCTTGGGTAATCATGAATTCGATACAGGCACAGGTACACTCGCTGGATTGATTGCAGCGGACAGAGACTATGTCGGTACAACTTTTCCGTTTCTGAGCGCGAACTTAGACTTCAGCACTGACAGTAACCTCGCCTCTCTTGTTGTTGATTCAGGACAGGAAGCGAGCACGATTCCGAATAGTATCACCAAGAGCGTGGTTATTACGACCCCTTCAGGGGAAAAAGTGGGCATTGTTGGCATGACGACACCGCTGCTCGGAAGTCTTTCTATTCCCGGGGACGTTGGCATCGCACCGGCAGACCCAAACGATATGGCGGCACTGGCAGCCATCGTTCAAGAATCCGTTGACGCACTGACAGCAACGGGGATTAATAAAATTATTCTTACAGGGCACCTTCAACAAATTAACCTCGATGAGGCAATCGCGACCCATGTAAAAGATGTTGACATTATTATTGCTGGTGGTTCAAATACCCTTCTCGCCGATGAGACAGATAGGCTCCACGCTGGCGATACTGCAGAACGTCCCTATCCGATTTTGACGCAATCGGCAACGGATGAACCGATTGCCATTGTCGGTACAGATGGGAATTACCGATACGTTGGACGGTTGGTTGTCGGTTTTGACGCAGCGGGTGTTTTAATCCCTGCATCAATTGACGCTGCAATCAGCGGTGCTTTTGTTACTGATGAACAAGGCGTTGTAGATACTGGCAATGTGGCACCCACAGCACGTGTGGTCGAAATTACGGAAGCGGTTCAGAATGTTGTTCTCTCAAAAGACGGTAATATCTTCGGGCAGACAAGCGTCTATCTGAATGGGAACCGCGGTTCAATTCGTACGGAGGAGACAAATGTGGGGAACCTCATCGCCGAGGCGAACCTTGCTGCAGGGCAACAAGTTGACCCAAGTGTCGTTGTCTCTTTGAAGAATGGTGGTGGGATTCGAGCTCCAATTGGTGTAGCCGCCTACGGAGAATTGCTGCCTCCACCAGCGAACACCCTGGTTGGTAAAGCCGCGGGTCAGATTTCACAGATTGACATCGAAAATATACTTCGATTCAACAATGGATTGACACTTTTGACCTTAAATGCAGCCGAACTGCTTGAAGTCATCGAACACACAGTTGCTGCCTCAGGTGGGGGTTCAACCCCCGGGCGTTTCCCGCAAATTGCAGGAATGGCGTTCAGTTTTGATACCTCGCTCCCGGAAGGTGATAGGGTTCAATCGCTCATTATTACCGACGCAGATGGAAACCTGATAGATACAATCGCACAAAATGGTGAACTGGTCGGAGACGCCGATCGTACTTTCCGAATGGTCACGATCACTTTCCTTGTCGATGGCGGAGACGACTATCCGTATGCTAATTTCCCGAATACGAATCGGGTTGACCTTACTGAAGTGATGACGGAGGAGCAGTCTGGTGGCCAAGCGACCTTTGCTGCACCTGGCACAGAGCAAGACGCCCTTGCGGAATACCTTGCAGCGAATTTCACCGAAATTCCGTTTGCAATTGCAGATGTTGGACCTGAGAGCGACGAACGTATTCAGAATCTCGCTTTCCGCGCCGATAGCCTAATCATGCCGGTAACGCAGGAGAACGTATTTGATGTAGAACTCAGTCAGGGTTTGAATATGATTAGCTTACCCCTAATGCCAAGCGAGCCTTACACAGCGCGCTCCTTCATGGAAAAAACTGGCGCGACCACTATCATCAAATATAATTCTACGGCAGGAAGTTTCATGGGATTCACGGCAAATTCCAACGGCAACGGATTCCCAATTGAAGGCGGGAAGGGCTACATTGTCAATGTTACCGCCCCGAAGGTCGTCAACTTCACGGGTAGTGCATGGCAAAACACACCATCAACAGTATCAGCAGCACCGACACAGGTATCACCCTTGAAAGCGTGGGCGTTTGTCCTACGTGCACAACTTGAAGGCATCAGTGGTGTAACGCTAACCGTCTATAATGGACGCACGCGAGTTGCTGAGGCGGTTGACAGCAATAATTTCCATGCGGCTTGGGCAGACACGAGCCGTCAGGCAGTTGTTTCTGTCGGTGATATACTAAGGATCGAAGTGCGTGATACAACCGGTAGTCTCATCCGGACGTTCCAGCACGAAATCAGTGCAGCAGACATTCACCGGGCATTCACCGAACTTCGTCTCACACCAGCGGACCTGATACCGAAACGGACTGTACTGCTTGCTAATTATCCGAATCCGTTCAATCCAGAAACTTGGTTGCCCTATCAATTGGCAAACGATGCCGAGGTTACGATTCACATCTATTCATCAAGCGGACAACTCGTCCGGCTTCTGGATCTCGGATTTCAGCAGGCAGGTTACTACATCGGTAAATCGCATGCTGCTTATTGGGATGGACGTAATGATTTGGGTGAAAAACTTGCTTCAGGTGTTTACTTCTATGAGTTGCGTATCCCTGGATCATCGACGACTCGGAAGATGGTCATTAGGAAATGAATAGTTATTGGTTTGCATCGCAGTGAGATTTATCAGTTATCGGTTAAGAGGTGCTTTTGTAACAATCTATCCCAATTTGGAGTGCTCCACAAAGTGGTGAACTGTTACATCAAGTCTTTTAACCGACCACTGACGATTGGTAACTGACAACCATTAAAACCGATACCTATTCGGGTGGTTTTCTCCACTGTCCTTCAGTGACCTGATCTAATAGAATACGGGCTTTTTGACTCGCCCGCACTTCCTTTTCAATTTCAACAGGATCCCATTCTGCTAACAGTTGTGTCTCAAGTTCCTGGCAAATCGCCTGATATGCTCCATCACTCGCAAGATTCTGAAATTCATCCGGATCTTCGGTGATGTCGTAAAGTTCTGGTGGGTCGCCGAGACTGTAGTTGAATTTGTAACGTCCTTTCCGCACCATCGCCATCGGACGTTCAACACCGTGCGCGAGGTATTCGGAGAACGCGAAATCTTTCCAGTCACTCGCCGTGCCCTGTATCAAGGGTAGCAGGCTATCTCCATCAAGTTGACTTAAGGGTTCCGCACCAGCAACATCAACGAAGGTTGCCGTTAGATCCACAAGCGAAACCACTTCATCAACACGCTTGCCTGCAGATAATCTATCGGGAAACACGATTTGAAGTGGGACGCGAGCAGATGCTTCATAGAAGTTTGACTTGCGCCACATGCCGTGCTCACCATTCATTTCACCGTGGTCACTGGTATAGATGACAACTGTATTTTCTAACTGCCCAGTCTCCTCAAGCGTCTTGAGCAACCTGCCAATTTTCTCATCAAGGTAGGTAATCAACCCATAATAACCAACTCTCCCTCGACGAACAAGTTCTTCAGGAAAGTCAACACATCCGAACATACGCCGCATCCGCTGGTAGACAGGATGTTGTTTTTCGAGGTGTCCCTCTGGAATATTGGGAAGATCGATCTTCCCAAGCGGATAGAGGTCCCAAAATCGCTGTGGTACGACAAGTGGAAAATGAGGCGCGATAAACGAAACGTTGAGTGCCCACGGCTGTTCCTTCCGAATTGGGTCTCGGAGATACACCAGTGCCTCTGCTTCCGCGAGGTCATCGACTTCAATTTCCTCAGTTGTTCCTGGACGGGCTTGCGCTAACCCTTGCCACGGATGGGGTGCTGGCGGCGTGCCGTTGTCCCAGTCCGAAAGTCCGTGCTGTCGTTCTGCGTGCAGATCACGGGCGAGTTGCGCACGAAATCCATGGAGTTGATCCATGCCACCGAAATGTTGTTTTCCAGAGAGTACAACATCGTAGCCTACCGAGCGTAAGAGGTGTGCCCACGTAACAGCATCTGGACGCAAGGGTGCAGCGTTGTCCCACGCGCCGATTTTGTGGATATATCGACCTGTCATAAACGACATCCGAGACGGCATACAGAGCGGCGAATTGCAGTAAGCATTTGTGAAGGTTACACCGTCTTCAGCGAGTTTGTCCATGTACGGTGTTTGGACGAAGGGGTGTCCGTAAGGACCGCTGTACATCGGTGCGTGTTCGTCGGACATGATGATGAGGAGATTGGGTTGTTGTTTTGCGGGCATGATGTTCCTATATCAAGGAAAAACTGAAAGCGAGCCTATCGTAACCGTTTCCAGTAAAGATGGAGGTCAAGCTCAATTAGCCACGAATAAAAATGGGGGAGTCATGTCTATCTTCAACAATGCAGGGCGAAACGTCCTCCAAATTGGCGTTACTGATACAGGTGGAGGAGCAATTAACACAAAAGACAAATTCGGTTACACAACAGGTAGCGTGCCGTAAGGTGTAGAGACAGAACAGTCTTTATCCAAATTTTCTTTATTCGCAGAACACCGTAGAATACGGTTTCAAGCTCCGTTAATTACAGATCGTCGCAGATAAATTGCAAATACAGTCTAATTGGGCAATTGTTTATTTCGCGCCGAAGTTTCTCTTACCAGTTTTCTACTCACGACAGGTTTGTCAACTCAAGAGGTAGTTGGGTAGATTCAATTCCGCTTTGTCAATGGAACGGGTTTTCTGCCTTATGGCGAACTGAAAAACGTGTTTCCTGTTCTGGAAATATCGCGGTAATGTCTTTGAATAAGTGCATCTCAATTCCACAAGGCGGCTGGTGTTGGTTTTCCTCCACAGGTAGGGTGGAGATTCGTTCCTGCTGTGTCAACATTGCGGCGATATCTTCTGGCAACTTGACATCATTTTGCCGTTCAAAGTCTGCCACGCTATCGTAACTTTTACGAAACAAAGCAAAGATATTGAGTCCTTTGTCCTTGGCAGTTGTTAGGTCCTTTTTAGCTTTCTTCCACTCCTTTTGGTATAACCAGGTCCGAGCGCGGGTGTAATAAACTTGAAGATAATCGGGTTTTAATTTTAATGCCTTTTCATAATCTGCAAGAGCTAGGTCAAAATTACCTTTGAAGAAATAAGCAAAACCGCGAAAATGGTAGGTGTGGGCATCATTCGGATTTAGTTTTATTGCTGTGTTATAGTTTACAATAGTAGAGTCAAAATCACCTTGGAGAAAGTAAACATTGCCGAGTTTACGATAGGCATAGGCATCACTTGGTTTCAGTTCCAATGCTTTGCGATAATCAGCAATAGCCAAATCAAACTTTCGCTTGCTGCTATAAGCGTTACCGCGATCAATATAAAAATCATCAGACTTGGAATCAAGCTGTATCGCCTTAGTATAGTCGCTAATTGCCATGTCAAGTTCACGTTTCAGACTGTAAGCGTGCCCACGACTATAATAGAATCTGGCATAATCAGGTTCAAGGCGTATCGCCTTGCTGAAGTCTACAATGGCAAGATCAGGCTCCCCCCTAATTGCATAAGCAGTCCCGCGGCTATCATAGGCTTGGGTATAGTCCAGTTGGTATCGGATCGCATGAGTGAAGTCATCAATTGCTTTGTCAACCTCACCTTTCATGCCGTAAGCAACTCCGCGATTGTAGTATGCCTCAGCAGGAGATCCGGTCAGTCTGATTGCGGTGTTATAGTCATCAATAGCAAGTACAAACTTACCCATGTCACGGTGAAAATTGCCGCGGCGGATATAGGCATCGACGAAATCCACTTTCAGTTCAATAGCTTTGTTAAGATGTTTAATAGCGTGCTCATAACGCGCCTGTTCCGTTTGGGTAATCATTCCCTATCCCCTTATTATTCGGTTAAGACCTATAAAACGCTACATAGGCTTCCAGATGGTCATTCTGATACCTAATAAAACCGTGGATGTCGTTGTAAATGGTTTCAGTAGATATATCATGAGCCGTTCGTAAGTATTCTAGCATGGGCACTTTGAGGTTTGCTGGAATATTGATTACATCGTCCTCATTGAACTCAATAAAGCCCTTGGAGGGCCGAACAAATATGCTTTTCTGAGCGACGACACGGTTTATTGGTTCAGACGGTTCCTTAATAGATGGACTGAGCAATTCCTTTCTTTGGCAAATAATCCTGCCATTTTCACTAGCGAATTGCTCACATGCAAAGAAAAGCGCGACGAAACAATCTGTCGTGAAATCGATGAGGTTGGTCTTCCCTCCGTAGTGTTGCATTTCGACAAGGAGTTCACAATCGCTGCCTATTGTGCGAAGGTATTTCTTCGCCTCCTCCAGCATCCCTTTTTGGACCACCTCTATATCCAATTGTTCCGCCTCAACATCAAAATCTTTGTGTTCAAGAAAGACGCGATAGAGGTTTGAGGAAACCGTCTCGAAGTGTTTTGATTCTCCGCGGTAGATGTACTCGCTTGGATCCGCCTTATCCTCTATTTTTCGGAGTATTTCATCAACCCTATTTGGCTCGTTTTGGTTTTCTCTGTCCATTCACTTTCCTTTACAATCGCGATGCTGTTTAAAAGGATAACACGTTTCGCAAAGGGTGTCAATCGCATTTGGGATAGAGATAGGGCTATTTAGTTTTCGATTCCGATCTCGGTTTACGTTGACAGATGTTAATGTTTTTACACAATGTCGCGAGCACGAAGAAACACCCCAGCAAAAACACTCGCTCCTACAGGAATAATACTCACGTACATAAAGAAATATTTTGTCAAAAACTTGTTGGACTGAAAGTCACTATACACATATCGCCCCGCTGGGGCTAAAGACAGTCTGTTTATCCATGTTTCTATAGACATTCCGCCCCGCTGGGGCTGTGAATTGAGTTGTTCAATGCCAAAAACTTCACACACCGAAAAAAGATAAAAATCACGATCACTTCTATTCCTCTTGAATTATTCCTGCCAAAATGCTATGTTGATTTTATCAATACATACAACATAATAGCAGCCAGCAGTCAACAGTTAGCAGTTAGTAAGAGCACTTTTTAAACGAAAATCTCTTAACTGAAAACCGATAACCGACAACTAATTAAGGAAACAGTATGCCTGAAAGTAAACCTAACATCCTACTCATCACCAGCGATCAGCAGCATTGGAACACTTTGGGATGCCTCAATCCTGAAATTCAGACACCGCATTTGGACGCATTGGCACAGCAAGGGACACTCTTCAATAGAGCCTATTGCCCAAACCCTACCTGCACGCCGACACGCGCATCTATTATCACTGGGAAGTATCCGAGTCAACACGGTGCTTGGTCGCTTGGGACGAAACTTTCTGAAGACGAACACACTGTCGGCGAAGATTTCGCGGATGCGGGTTATCGTACCGCCCTTGTCGGAAAAGCACATTTTCAACCGCTCCACGGGACTGATGAATTCCCGTCTCTCGAATCCTACCCGATTCTCCAAGATTTGGACTTTTGGCGAAGCTTCAATGAGCCGTTTTATGGGTTTGAACATGTTGAACTGGCGCGCAATCACGCTGATGAAGCACATGTCGGGCAACACTACGCCATCTGGATGGAAGAAAAAGGTCTCACAAATTGGCGTGACTATTTTGCACCACCGACAGGGAACGCCCGCGGTCAATACCGAAAGTGGCCGATACCAGAGGCATATCATTACGATACATGGATTGCCGAACGCACCAATGCGCTTATGGAAAATTACCAGCAAAATGATGAAAACTTTTTCCTCTGGGCAAGTTTTTTTGATCCGCATCCGAAATATCTTGTTCCAGAACCGTGGGATACGATGTACAACCCAGCAGAATTGACGGTGCCCTCTGTGACGGCAGGGGAACATGACAACAACCCGCCACATTTCCAACTAACGCAGCAAAAGAATCCCGATTTTTCTGCTTGGCGTGAAAGTGGAAAAGGGGTCCACGGATTCAACTCACACTTACGGAATCGGGATGAACTCGCTAAAGACATTGCCGTTTACTACGGCATGGTGAGTCTGATGGACAAGTATATCGGAAAAATTTTGGCAAAACTCGACGAACTCGGACTTGCAGAGAACACGCTGGTCGTGTTCACGTCCGACCACGGACATTTTTACGGACAGCACGGACTCGTCGCAAAAGGCGCGTTCCACTACGAGGATGTTATCCGCGTTCCGTTTATTGTGCGGTACCCAGGAGTTGTGCCTGCGGGAAGACAATCTGAGGCGTTGCAAACGCTGGTAGACTTAGCTCCATCATTTCTGAGTGCCACTGGTATTGACATCCCGCGTCCAATGACGGGTGTAGATCAGATGCCTGTCTGGTCGGGACAAGATGAACAAGCACGCGACCACATCATCGTCGAAAATCATCATGAGCCGACGACGGTACATGTTAAAACCTATGTCAACGATCGCTATAAGCTGACTGTCTATTACAACCGAGACTACGGTGAGTTATTCGATTTGCAAGAGGATCCTGGAGAAGTCAATAATCTGTGGAATTCGGCTGAGCATGCCGAGTTGAAGGCGAATTTGGTTACGCAGTTATTGTTCGCGGAGATGGGGAAGGAACCGCTGTGGATGCCGAGGACTGCGGGGGCATAGAAGATAGGTATCGCGGTTACAAACCGCTCCTACAAGGAAGGAAAGTGCGGTTAGGAATGCAGATCGCATGAACCAACGGTATGAATGCCTTATGGCATTCCCCGGGGCGAGTACACCGCAAAACCGCACCTACCGTACATGAGATTTAATATCGCCGTTTCCAGTGCCAACTGTCGCTTCCTGAAATGAGCGGACGGATATCTTCCGGTAAGGTCTCGATAAATTCGGAACTGACTTCGTTACCGGGCCATTCGCGCACCATCGGTGGTGTGTAACCGGAGATGAGGATAACTCGCTCCTTGTCGCTACGGATGGCAGTGGTACTGTGAATCAATGCCTCAGCAAATAGCAGCACAGAACCAACTGATGCTTCGACTTGGTAGATGAGTTTGTCATCAGTGAGTGCTGCATCAATCATCTCCCTCTGATTCCATGTTAAGCGGTGGCTTCCGGGTATAACACACGTGCCACCGTCATCGGGTCCGACATCGGTGAGGTAGGCGAGTGTTTTGACGAAGATGCAGTGGAACTTGTTCTGTTCCATATAGGTCCCCCAACCGTGTTGCGTCCCACGGTGGAAACCGGTCGGATTATAGCGGCGTTTGTGGAGTTCGTCGAGAGGTGTCTCTGGATTACGTCTATTGATGATTGCTTCGGTTTCCTCAAGACGGACTGCCCCACCTACGACTTCCTCAACGAGCGGCACAAGTTTTGGATGCGCAGCGTATTCCAACAACGCCGGATCATACGCAACAAGGTTGCCGAAAAGCACGTGGTGCTCACTCCGCCCACGGGCATAGACGCGTTTGGCATCCAGATCTTTGTCGGCTTTCATTCTGTAGAGTGCACTCTTCATACGCTCGATTTCATCACTATTCAGAACATTCTCTAACAGGACAAAACCGTAGATGTCGAAATGGAGTCGTTGTGCTGGTGTTAGGCAAACTGTTTCATTGTTTTTCATTCTCTACCTCCGAGAGTCGGGAATCGGAGTTCCCTCCTACCAAGAATGTTTAATCTGTCCCCAGCGTGTGGCGAGTTTGCCGTCTGGGTCAACGGCAAGGTCGAGCGGATCTGCGCCTTCATAGACGAGTAAATCATCAAAGTAAGCTGGCGATGTCATCGACCAGACATAGAAAACGACCCATTTGGGGGTGGGAGCGAGCGCGAGGTGGCGAAAGGCGAGTCCATCTTCTGCTTTGGCATTCAAGGCATCGTTCCTGTCGTTTCCTGAGGCGAACTCAAATTCGCTTTCGCCGAAATCTGCGACGATACGAACGTATTTCCATGTATCGGTTTCAAAGTCGCCAATGGGTTGCCATGCGGCTCCATCGAAGAAGCGAACCATATCTGCATTCCAGTTGATATAGGTGCAACCACTGTTTTCGCCGATATTATCAGCAGAAGCAACTTTGATGTTAAGGGAGCGTCCCCCACTTTCAACATAAATCCAGAATTCGACTGAGATGATGGGATTGTCAGTTTCTATGGGTACACCGAGCCCGTCTCCATTAGCACCGCCCAAGATTGCGAGTGCTTTTTTATCGGTTTTGACGGGGTCCTTAGCGACCTCAAAGCCTCCACCAGTTATCTCCCAGTCTTTAGGCGGATCGCCGACGGCGAATTCTTCAAACCCAGTCTGGACGTAGACCGCCTGTGCAAGTGTAATTTGCACAATCACAAAACTCAAAGTAATAGCAATAACTAACAGAAGGTATTTAACAAGGACAGTACGTTTAGCCTGAATCATTTTAACTTCTCCATCTATGCAAAAAACGAGGTTAGGAAGAACCGCGTGTAAGTTCTTCTAAAAACCTCCGCTAGCAAAGGCAAAGCATCCTTTATCTATCACTCCGTGAAATGTCCACATATTTAGATAATTTACTACAATCTGTCTTACGGCATCCAGAGATTCCACTCCCCTTTTTTTTCCCATTTCTGACATGCGAGGCATAAACACATATATCGGATTGCGAAACGCGGCGTAGAACCGACATTCATTGTGCCAGAATGTGGGAGCAGATGGTGGAAAAACAGGACGTCTCCCTGTTTGGCAACAACCTCCATGGGTTCGCCTAAATCCATCTCTTTAATCCGGGCACCTACATCACGGACATGGTTGGAGAATTCTGGATTTTTCTGACGGAATTCGCGAATGCGTTGTGTACCTTGAGGCCATATTATTGTCGTTCCACCGTGCGAATTCACATCCGTGAGGTAGGTTAAACTGGTGACTCGGAACGTTCCAGGATCCAGCCGCAAATCCCGAAAGCCGCCATCTAAGTGAGGTGCCGGGCTTTTCCACTCGTCTGAAACAGGAAACTGATTGAGTGCCCAGATGCCATCTGGATGTTGACTTTCACAATGCGGGATCTCTGGATATCGGGCGGCGAGTTGCTTGATGATGGTGAGGTAATCAGGTGTGCAACACGCCAAGACATCCGGATTGGTAACGCCGTAAAGTTCAATGCGTCTGCCACTTGCCATCTTCTCCATATAAAACCCGGCGAGGTGTGGTCGTTTGAAATGTCCCCATGAATCCGGGTTATCCGCATCCATACCCATCATGCGCCACATTGCCGCCTCCGCTTTTGTGGCAGTCTCTTTTGGAATCAATCCTGGAAGAAGTAGATAGCCTGTCTCTTCAAACTGTGTTAACTGTTGTTCTGAAAGCATATTTTTAACTATTGCTCCTGGGCTGGGGTCCCCGTAATGATAGCATGCGGGGAGTAGTCCGTTTGCTTCGCATTGTCCCACAAGCCTATAGAGGCTTGTGCAGAATGCAGGTTTTCGGTAAAGTTAGCAACCTTTTTTCCCCTATAGCAGGTCCTTTAACGATTGCTAAAGATGCGTCAATCATCAATTCTGAGAATGTAAAGCAAAGACAAATTTTACCTGATTGGGTAAAATTTAGTAATATCAATAGCGGGTTCAGGATACTTCATGTTGAGCTTTTTAAGCCTATCAACGATACATTCTGTGATAACGAGGTTCCGATACCATTTCTTATTCGCTGGGATTACATACCAAGGTGCCCAGTCGGTGCTGCACCTTTGAAGCACGACTTCGTATGCCCGCATGTAGTCCTCCCAATAGGCGCGTTCCCGAATATCGGATGCCTCGACTTTCCAATGTTTTGTTGGATCGTTAATCCGCGATTCAAGACGTGCTTTCTGTTCATCCTTCGAGATGTGAAGAAAAAATTTCAGAACAACTGTCCCATTTTCAACGAGCATCCTCTCAAAATCGTTAATCTGCTGATAACGCTGCGACCAGACCGGTTCTGGCACAAGGTTATGTACCCGAACAACGAGGACATCTTCATAATGTGAGCGGTTAAAGATGCCAATTTTTCCTTTCGATGGGACGACTTTATGGGCACGCCATAAGAAGTCACGAGAGAGTTCGTCCGCAGTTGGGACTTTAAAACTAACGACATCGCACCCTTGGACGTTGATGCCCCCCATTACCCGCCGAATGGTCCCATCTTTGCCGCATGTATCCATGCCTTGAAGAATGATGAGAAGTGCATGCTGGCTCTCAGCGTAAAGTAACCCCTGAAGTTCCAAGAGCTGCTTATGCAGTTTTTTGAGTCGCTTTGTGGTTTGACCCTTTTTTTGGTAAGTACCCGTATATTCGGGTGTGTAATCGTCCAAACTGACGAATTCACCAGGATTGACAATAATATTCTCAGGTTTAAGTTCCATACTTTTAGTAGTTATCAGTCCTCAGTACGGGTTTTTCTATGAAAACCCTTTCAGTTGTCAGAGTTAGTAGTTATCAGCCGTTACTGCGATAAAGACTCATAGTAATTATCGACGAGTCTGCGATATTCAGGTGGCACCTCCTCCTTGGCAATTTGCGTGAGCTGCTTTTTTTCCTGAAGGGTGTCGAGCCGTTCTTCGAGGGCGGCTTCCAGTTTGTTTAAGTCTCGAATAACGAATTCATAGTTAGGGAACGGATTTGAGCGGTTTCCAGGACGGTAGTCCATAGTATCAAGCATACCGAGCCAGAGTTCATTAATTTCCCTGTCCGATTCTCTACCACCAGCGCGTGCTTCTTGGTTTTCGGCTTCATCTTGTCCGGGTTGCTGGTTATTTTGTCTCTGCCTCGTTTCTTGCGCTTGTTGGAGCCGTTCTTGAATCTGTTGCTGCTGTTGCACGAGTTGCTGTTGACGGCGTTGTTGTTCTGCCGTCTGCTCTTGTCCCTGCATTGCTTGAAGTTCACGCTGTATATCTTCCATCTGCTGCTCGGCTTGCTGAAGTTGTTGGAGCGCAGCTTCGAGTTGTTCTTCTTCAGTGTTCGCCATATTCGCCTGTGCCTGCTGGAGATCCGCTTGTGCCTGATTTAGTGCCTCCAGAGCCTCTTGCTGATTTTGGTCTGCGGCTCGGAAACTCCGCCATTGCAAGGCGCGTTGTGCAGTTGACATATCTTCCAGCGTCTGCTCTTCGGCGAGGTGTCTTGTGGCATCAGCCACGTTTTGGGCTGCCTCCGAATTCTCCTGGTTGAGTTGTGTCTGAAGATTTCTCAGTGTGCGCTCAAGTGTCTCCAAATCTCGCTGAAGCTTGCGCTGTTGGTTGGCGAGTTCAGACGCCCCTCGGAAATCCTCGGGACGCATTTCTGACTGTTCTGAGCGGTTTCTGAGTTCCTGTGTCTCCTGTTGAACATCAGACTGCGCTTCCGTCAACTCCTGAAGTTGCTGTGCGGCTCTGTCAAGTGCAGCGTCCGTAAATTCGGCGGCGACTTTCTCCAATTGTTCAATGGCTTCTCCAAGCCTTTCTTCGGCTTTTTGACCTTTGGCGGCACTGAGTTGGGGACGTTGTTGTTCCATGCCTTGCGCGGCTTCCTCCATCTGTTCGCCAGCCTGTTGCATTGCTTGACCCGCTTGATTTAAGCGTTCCCCTTGCGTCCCCTGTCCATTCTGCTGCATGGTGCCGAGTTGCTGTGCCATCTGTTGTGCTTGTTGTGATAACTGCCCCTGCTGTTGACTATTCTGCTGCATCTCACTCGGAGAAGGCTGGTTTTCACGCCCTAACTGTTGGCTCTGTTGACTCAACTGTTGTTGTTCCGTCAACATCTGGCGTGCTTGATCCAACATCTCTTGCGTCTGTTCTTGCATTTCCATATCCAGTTCATTCTGCTGATTCTCAAGTTCGCTCTGTAACTCCTCCATTTCGAGTTCAAAGTCTTCGGCAAGTTGGGGATTGCTGTTCCGCATCTGCATGAGTACCTTGGGAATCTCAAGGCTAACTTTAATCAGCAATTCGAGGGCGTTTTGTTCGGATGGTATTGCCTCCGCCGGCTGGATGGCATTCAGACTATCAGTCGCCTGACGCATTTCGTCTACGGCGTCTTCCAAGTTCATGAGAATCTCAGGTGAAACTTGCGCCGTCTGCATCGCTACGCTAAGTTCGTCCACGAATCTCTGCGTTTTGTCCTTTAATTCAGCTTGCTTGTCAGCGGTTCTCTTGACGATGGACTGATATTCTTCCTCGGACGTAGACTGTACATTAGTGTGTTTCCAAGTCTCCCGAATAACCTGTTTCTGAGAAGCAATGATCCCCAAGAGCGGATTCGGTTCGGCTTGTGCTTGTGCTTGCTGCGCTTCACCTTCGTGGAAATCCTCATTAAAGGGTCGGATCTCGATAAAGTAAATGTCGCTGCTGGCTTCACCAGGACCGGTGCGAGTGTTATTATCAGTCGCATAGGCGTAGTAAGAAATGACATCACCCGGTTCTACGTCAAACTCTTCGAGATAGAAGGTGTAGCTGCCATCTACAAAGCGGTATGTAGATGTATCTCTTATTGATTCATCTTCGTCAGTCCCTGAAGAAGAGGGAATGGAATTAAGAACAAACTCCTGCAAGTTGTCGTCACCGATACGATACCTGAGTTTTAATTCTGCAACACCATAGTCGTCCGTTGCCTCAGCAATAATTTCTACTTCACCTAACTTCGTGGTCTTAACATCACGTCCGGGTTCTTTAACGACAACTTCCGGGGCAGCGTCTGGTAAGGCTTTGATGGTGTATTCAATTGGTATTTCGTTGTTGAACCCGTCAATACAGAGGAGATCAACGGTATATCTCCCATCCCCCACAACATCCACAGTTGTTGTCAACGTGTTTCCATCAGAGATGACCATTTGCGTTGTGTCGGACTCCAAGGTTCCTGTTGAATCCTCAGTAAAAGAAATCTGTTCAGTATTTCTGTTAAGGGAAAACGCTGCGGTCTGAATAGCCTTATTCGTTACGAATTTGAGTTCCGCCTGTGTGCCAACAACAGCCTGAATATTACCAGTGCCTGTCTGTACAACAGGTTTAAGCCCGGTATAATCTGGATACGTGTAAGCAACGGATATTTCAGTCACCCTGGGCATATCAAAGACTTCAACGGTATAACGTTCCGAGGTAACCTCATTTGCGACGATGTAGTATTCCATATCGGCGTCAATGTTGAAAATCTCATAAGCGAATCCACGTTTGTCATTTGGGTTTTGCAACATGTTAATCTGCTGTTCAGTTGTTATGATTTCGGAGGTAGATGCATCTCGTTCACGAGTATTTTCGTAAGTTAGAACGACCTTATCAGCAGACTTGCCGGTGATAGTAGCGTGAATAGGCAAACTTTTGCCGCGGAGAATACGCGCATTTCCTGGCTCAACGGTGAGTTTGGTTGTCAAAATTGGATCGGTTCTCTCCCAAGGAGCAAGCACACGGAGCAGGCTGGTGTGGATTTCTGTTGGGAATAAGAGCGAGAGTACACAGCAACCGACAAGAACCAAAGCGGCGATGCCGACATGCTTACGGGTACGACTGTGATCGATGGTTGCTTTAAAATCGATACCTTCCGTCTGCTGTGTGGTATCTTCAAGCAGGCGTTGAAGCATGTGTGCCTCAATTGGATCCGTCGATTCTCGGTTTCCAAATTCGATTGCACTTACCAACCTATCTTCAAGGTTAGGGTGGTTCCGTTCAACGTTAAGGGCGACATCACGGAGGGTGAGCGATGCTCGGAGCGGTTGAATGAGATGTTTATACAGTAGGTAGCAGGTAATGCCTGCACCGATCGTTAATAATGCAATGCGTACAAAGCTTGGGAGCGGCATCAGCCAATCAACAATGGCTTCACCAGCAAATACAGCGATAATACCTGTCAAGACAATAGCAAATCCCGTCCAGAAGAGACTGCGTTTCCACACGCGCCGAGCGTCTAAAATTCTCGCTTGTAATTCTGCATAACCTTCTTTTGTATTCATCATTTCCCTCCACCTACACTACCTATGATCCATGAAATTCTATCGATTCTCTTTTATCTATACGTTCCTAAGAAACAGAGCCAACTTGAAATACAACATCAATGCCGATTCTCAATAGCCAGATGATTACTGCCGTGAGACATGCCTTTGTTTTACTGACTTCCGCGAGTGTAGCAACCGCTATGGTTAAAACAAAGATATTCCATAGACCCAAGAAATCTACAAAACTCAAAAACATCAGAAGATACAGATTTTCGATGGGTGGCACCAACATGTGGACTCCGGGAATAATTCTTATATCAATGATTGTCTCAATATCTTCAACACGCCTAAAAACTGGCAGGAATGCGATGTTGATAAAAAGCACCAATGGATTAATTAAGATAGTATGCCACCAGGTCGCGTAGATGTGTCTAAATTTGAGTGCTTCATTTACTTTGAAAGCTCGCGATACCACGGTGAGTATAACACTGAAGACAACAGCACAGAGAATCCCCAGAATTATTCCACTCACTGCAACAAATGCCATAGATGCTGCTTTGGTAGATCCAAACAGCTCAATACCGGCTAAACTACTTGTATACTGTGGATTAATGAACTTCTGTGTAAATGGAAAAATTATCCATGCCAACACCACAACAAGAAAGCAGAAGACAAGGAATGCGACTCCACACTTTGGTTTAGATTTCAGTCGCGTGAACGTAGATTTCGGGTTCGCAATGAGATCAATGAGATTTTGCCAACTCTCTCTCATGATTCTGACACGTAGAAGACAGAAATACCTCCTATAACATTCTACCTATCTACTAAATCACTGAAGCGAGACAGATTTTGGTTTTTCATACATCGATAAACACTGTGATTCTGACTACTATCCGTAAGAGGTTGATGTGTCTGAAAGACATTAAGTTGGCTCCAGTAGAAGCACACTTGTCTATTCAATTTATAGAGATTTAAGACTACAGACAGTATAGCAAATCTTACACAAATTAGCAAAAGCATTCCAATCCAACAGAGTCGCCGTTTTTACAAAAGAGGAGCAACCGTGAGGTTACTCCTACTGTTTACTTTTCTCTGCCTCTAATTGCACTTTCTGCCAAGTGTAATCAACGGCTCCTTTGTAGAATTTGTCTGGATGCTCAACCGCCCAAATTTGCTTATGGATAATCCAGTTTT